>CABQSB010000016.1:0-60342 GCA_902466735.1 uncultured Collinsella sp. | reverse complement strand
GTAACAAGGTAGCCGTACCGGAAGGTGCGGCTGGATCACCTCCTTTCTAGGGAGATAAGTTCTTAGAGAGACAAACTTTAACTCGAATGGAGGGCAGGAGCCCGTCCGGTTGATGTCTGGCCAGGATAAGTCCCCGCAGCACCCGGTCCCCGGGGTCGCACCCGCGTACCTTGAGAGCCGCATAGCGATAGGAGAGAGATGGAAGACTTGTTTCTTCCAGACTCGATTCTTTTCTGCGATTAAACGTAAGAATGATAGCAATCATTCATCCGATCCAAACAAGAAGAATTCACTTATATATGAGTGAGGAGCATCTGATCGCGAGCACAGTCAAGACTGTGCCGCGGTATGAGATACCCGAATTGCGACATACGAGCGCTATTCATGATATCGATTAATTTAACTTAATTAGCGACACGTGGATATCCCGCGGGCCCGATGCGGTCCCGCAAGATACCACGGGCGCACGGCGGATGCCTTGGCACAGGGAGCCGATGAAGGACGCGGCAAGCTGCGATAATCCCCGGCGAGGAGCACACATCCTTCGACCCGGGGGTCTCCGAATGGGCGAACCCATCCACAGCAGTGTGGATATCCCGATCCTGAACACATAGGGGCCGGGAGGACAACCCGGGGAACTGAAACATCTAAGTACCCGGAGGAGAGGAAATCAATCTCGAGACTCCCCGAGTAGCGGCGAGCGAAAGGGGACCGATGGCCAAACCGTCGAGCGGGCGTACCCGGCAGGGGTTCCGCCGACGGGGTTGCAGGGCCGCGCATCCGGGGGCTGCCGCCCCCGGGCGCAGGTCCGGCTGGGGAGCGGAACGGCATGGGAGGGCCGGCCGCAGCGGGTGACAGCCCCGTACGCGAACCCAGACCGGACGGCGCGACGCGGTCCCTGAGTAGGGCCGGGCACGTGAAACCCGGTCCGAACCTGGGTGGACCACCATCCAAGCCTGAGTACTACCCTGTGACCGATAGCGCACCAGTACCGTGAGGGAAAGGTGAAAAGCACCCCGGGAGGGGAGTGAAACAGTACCTGAAACCGTGCGCCCACGAGCAGTCGGAGCACCCTTGTGGTGTGACGGCGTGCCTTTTGTAGAATGAGCCAGCGAGTCGCTGGCGCGGGGCGAGGTTAACCGAAAGGGAGCCGTAGCGAAAGCGAGCCTTAACAGGGCGACTTGAGTCCCGCGCCGCGGACGCGAAGCCGGGTGAGCTATCCGTGGGCAGGCTGAAGCGGGGGTAAGACCCCGTGGAGGGCCGAACGCACGTCGGTTGAAAACGGCGGCGATGACCTGCGGATAGGGGTGAAAGGCCAATCAAACCCGGAGATATCTCGTTCTCCCCGAAATAGCTTTAGGGCTAGCGTCGCGCGTTCACCGCCGGAGGTAGAGCACCGGATGGACGAGGGGGCTTCGCCGCCTACCGAATCCAACCGAACTCCGAATGCCGGCGGCCCAGAGCGCGGCAGTCAGAGCATGTGGGCTAAGCTGTGTGCTCGAGAGGGAAACAGCCCGGACCGCCCGCTAAGGTCCCCAAGTTCCAGCCGAGTGGCAAAGGATGTGCGTCCGCCCAGACAACCAGGATGTTGGCTTAGAAGCAGCCATGCATTCAAAGAGTGCGTAACAGCTCACTGGTCGAGTGGACATGCGCCGACAATACACGGGGCTAAGCTGGACACCGAAGCGGCGGGATTTTATTTCATAGAATCGGTAGGGGAGCTTCCCATGGGCGGGGAAGCCGCCGGGCGACCGGCGGTGGAGCGCATGGGAGTGAGAATGCTGGCATGAGTAGCGAGAGACGAGAGAGTAACTCGTCCGCCGTGAACCCGAGGTTTCCTGGGCAAGGCTAATCCTCCCAGGGTCAGTCGGGGGCTAAGGCGAGGCCGGGAGGCGTAGCCGACGCGCAGCAGGCAGACATTCCTGCACCGCGCACGCGGCGCTACGACCGACGGGGCGACGGATGGGGGTGGCTCGGCGGGGTTCTGGACGTCCCCGTGATGGAGCGCGGCCCGCGGACCAGGGAAATCCGGTCCGCACGAGGGCGAGGCTCCGGACGAAGCGATCAAGCGAAGCGAGTGAGCCCGAGGTCCCTAGAAAAACCCCTAGGCAGGCGCGTGCGCGCCCGTACCGCAAACCGACACAGGTGGGTGGGTAGAACATACCGAGGCGATCGGGTCAACCATGGTCAAGGAACTCGGCACAATGGCCCCGTAACTTCGGGAGAAGGGGTGCCCGCGCGTACGTGAACGGACTTGCTCCGGGAGCGGAGGCGGGCCGCAGTGGAGAGGCCCAAGCGACTGTTTACCAAAAACACAGGACTCTGCAGAAGCCGCAAGGCGACGTATAGGGTCTGACGCCTGCCCGGTGCCGGAAGGTCACGCGGAGGAGTTAGCCGCAAGGCGAAGCCCCGAAGCCAAGCCCCGGTAAACGGCGGCCGTAACTATAACGGTCCTAAGGTAGCGAAATTCCTTGTCGGGTAAGTTCCGACCTGCACGAAAGGCGCAACGACTTGGGCGCTGTCTCGACCATGGACCCGGTGAAATTGCACTGGTCGTGAAGATGCGACTTACCCGCGGAAGGACGGAAAGACCCCGTGAACCTTCACTGCAGCTTGGCATTGGCCGCTGGTCCCGCGTGTAGAGGATAGGCAGGAGGCACAGATCCGGAGGCGCCAGCCCCCGGGGAGCCGCCCTTGGAATACTGCCCTCGCGCGACCGGCGTCCTAACCCGAGGCCGTCGACCGGCTCGGGGACCGTGCCAGGCGGGCAGTTTGACTGGGGCGGTCGCCTCCTAAAGGGTAACGGAGGCGCGCGAAGGTCCGCTCGGGACGGTCGGCAACCGTCCTTTTGAATGCAAGAGTACAAGCGGGCTTGACTGCGAGGCCCACAAGCCGAGCAGGTGCGAAAGCAGGCTCTAGTGATCCGGCGGCCCCGAGTGGGTGGGCCGTCGCTCAACGGATAAAAGGTACTCCGGGGATAACAGGCTGATCTTGCCCAAGAGTCCACATCGACGGCAAGGTTTGGCACCTCGATGTCGGCTCATCGCATCCTGGGGCTGGAGCAGGTCCCAAGGGTACGGCTGTTCGCCGTTTAAAGCGGTACGCGAGCTGGGTTCAGAACGTCGTGAGACAGTTCGGTCCCTATCCTCCGTGGGCGCAGGAGAATCGATGGAGGCTGCCCCCAGTACGAGAGGACCGGGGTGGACGCACCTCCGGTGAACCGGTTGTCGACCAACGGCACGGCCGGGTAGCCGCGTGCGGCGCGGATAACCGCTGAAGGCATCTAAGCGGGAAGCCGTTCCAGGGATTAGTTCTCCTTCCGGTAAGGGCCCAGGTAGACTACCTGGTCGATAGACGGCAGGTGCAAGGCTGGCGACAGCCTCAGCCGAGCCGCACTAATCGCCCGAGCTCTTCCGGAACCGCACCTCGCGGCCCGCGGGACCCAGCGCTCATGCGCGCGGTCCGGGCACGAGGATGCCCCCGAGTCGTCTCCCCTATGCGCCATGCGGCCCCCAGGGCACGTGTATGCGATACCGGACACCGTAACGGTGGGCGCCGCCCACCGGTCAGCGGCCAGAGCATGGGGGGCACGCCCGGTCCCGTTCCGAACCCGGAAGCTAAGCCCCATCGCGCCGAGAGTACTGCGGGGCCAGCCCGTGGGAGGCCAGGGCGCCGCTGACCGGTGGACGGCACCGAGCCGTCGCAAGACTTGAAGAAGGGGGAGGCCTCGCGGCCTCCCCCTTTTTTGCGTTTACGGGGTGTAAATGACTCAATTACACCAGACGATCTTGTTGTTTTCGGTATTGAGCCTTTATTTAAAGAAAATAAATCGTATAACAAGGGCAACTGCTATGGCCGCAATGATCATAAGCAGGATTGTCAGCTGATGCTGCTTGCGTCGTTTACTTGACGAAACGAAGATTGACTTTCCCTGTTTTGGCGTTTCGAGATAGCGAGCCGAATGCGTCAAGGTTTGCTTGGGTCGAGGCCCTCTTTGTTGATGAGCGGCGGATGCTTTCATCGGCTCATCACTAGCTGCGCTGTTTTTAGATAATGGTGCGTCTTTCAGATATACAGGGTCTCCCGAGGCGACGCCCATATGTTTGCGCCCCGTTTGCGCTTCTTCGAGTGTTTGATATCGGTTTCTTGTCACATATTTGGGCTCTGGGTCATTGATGGGCTCTTGCGAGATGTGGGGGCGATGGAACCGTGGCGGCTGCGTAGAAGTATCTTCGCCCTGCGTCGGCATAAACATATTGTTCTGGTTTTGGTCGTCCATGATGCCCTTTAGCTCGTTACCAACAACGTGTACGCGCTCATTGTAAGCCCCTTGTTATTTGTAGCTGCTAACATACTTGTTATTTAAGCTCTGGTTCAAAGAACCTTAACCTTACTAAAACCTGAGTCATACACACTTAGATATGCTTATAGTACTGGACTCAAAAAACTTTATAGTCGATGTATATATGGGCACTGGGTGGGCATATATAAGAGCGTCAAAAGAAGTCCCAGTCACCTAGAAGATGGCTCGGCAGTCCTTAAAAGGAGTGGTAAACATGGCAAGCATGGTTCCTTATCGTTCGGTTTTTGGCGTTCGTCCTTCTGCTAGCTCGCTGTTCGATCTGTTTGATGATATGACCGACCTTGCAAACAACTCGATTGCCTCCAAGGCGTTTCCCGTCGATGTTGAGGACAAGGGCGACGGTTACGAGGTCAAGGCTTATTTGACTGGCGTCGCGAAGGACGACATCGACGTTGAGCTCAATGAGGGTCGTCTTTCCATTAGCGTGAATGTTGAGGAAGGCGACGAGAACGAGGGCAAGAACTTCCTGCAGAAGGAGTTCAGCTCGTACAGCGCGACGCGTGGCGTGTATCTAAAGGACGCTTCGAGCGAGGGCCTTTCTGCAAAGTACGCTGACGGCATCCTTACCGTTACGGTTCCCAAGATTGTCGAGAAGAAGAACGTTACGAAGATTTCCATCGACTAACGATGGCTCTGCTTCAATCGAGAGTATGAGTTAAGGGGGCTGGGAAGTGATTCCCAGCCCCCCTTTGTTGTCTTGAGGGGCTATTGAATGGTTGTCGGTTGATACTGGCTTGCGGGGCGTATCGAGAGTTTTCGCGATCCTTGGAGAAGGGTGGCGGAGCTGCCGACCTCGTCATCCAAGGTTGCGGCTAGAGCTTTGGCATAGCTTTTGACGGTAAGGCTCGGGCGATTATTATCTTGGCTGATATGCATGGCAATGAGCTGTTCGGTGCGATCGGTAACGAGTTCGCGCGCGGCTTCGGCGGCTTGGTCGTTGGAGAGGTGCCCCCTTGCAGACAGGATGCGCTCCTGAAGAAAGCGGGGATATTCTCCCTCGCGCAGCATGGTCACATCGTGGTTGCTTTCGAGCGCGAGGACTCGACAATCTTTGAGGGTGTTCATGGCTTGGCTCGATAGCTCTCCGGTGTCGGTGGCAAAGCCGATAGAATCATCGAGAGCATTGAATCGATAGCCGACAGGATTGATGACATCGTGCGATGTTGAGTAGGTTTGTACCTGGATGCCGGCAATGGGGAGCGTGTCGCCGGGGTCAAATTCCTCTACGGGCAGGTGCGCAAGGTTTTCTTTGCATGAAAGGGTGTCCCTGCTGGTAAAGAGGGGACCATGCCAGTGCTTGCACCATACATCGAGCCCCTTGATATGGTCACCATGCTCATGGGTGATTACAAGAGCGGCGACGTCGTCTGCCGAGAGGCCAAGCTCCGCCATGCGTTTAAGTGTCTCGCGGCGGGACAGGCCGTTGTCGATCATGATGAGCCCCTGAGGCCCCTCGACGAGTGCGCAGTTGCCTTTTGAGCCGCTGCCGAGGATATGAAGGTGCAGGCGAGACATAAGATTCCAAAGGATACAATGGGTGCGAACGAATAGAGGAGGAAGCAAATGCCAACGGTATCTCAGCATTATGGACACCATGCTGCATCGTGGGCCGATGATAGGGCCCTGGCAACGCGGCAGACGGCTGCCCCCGTGGTGCTCATGGTATCAGGTGGTGCGGACTCGACGGCTTTGCTCCTTATGGCATGCACATCAAAGTTGGATATTCTGGATGGGCGTGGTGTAGCCCCCATCGCGCGCGAGCGACTACACGTGCTGCATGTGAACCATCACCTGCGCGGCGAGGCATCCGATGGCGACGAGGCCTTCGTGCGCGGCCTATGCGCACAATATGGCTTGCCGCTGTGTGTTGAGCATGCCTATTTTGATAATGAATCGGGCAATATCGAGGCGGCCGCCCGCGAGGTGCGCTATGCCGCGGCGCGGAGGTATGTTCGCGAGCTCTGCGTCCAGACGGGGGCACCGCGAACGGCGGCTCGTATCTGCACTGCGCACACGTCTTCGGATCGCGCGGAAACGTTTTTGATGAACGCGATTAAGGGTTCGGGGCCCGCTGGCCTATCGAGCATTCCTCGCCGGAGGAATATCGTGGTGCGTCCCCTGCTTGACCTGACTCATGATGAGCTCGTGGGCTATTTGCAGGTGCATGGTCAGCCGTGGCGAGAGGACGAGAGCAACGAGGACGTGTCATACTTGCGTAACTATGTGCGCCATCGGGTGATGCCGGTGGTGGCGCAGCGCAACGCGAGCGTCTGTAAGACGATTGGCGCTGCCTGCGAGATCTTGGGCGATGAGGACGCCTTTCTTTCCCAGCTTTCCGCACAGGCGTTTCGAAGCTGCCTGCGTAAGGAGGCGGCGGGTGCACTGGTTCTTGACGCTTGCCGACTGGCCGCGGCCGAGGTGGTGATTGCTCGGCGCATGGTGCGGCTGGCAATTAAGCGTATCGACCCCGACGCTCGCCCGGAGATGCGGCATGTGGAGCGCGTGCTCGCCTGTGTCGCCGAAGGCTCGGGTTCGGTCACGCTGCCGGCGGGAATCGATGCGCGCGTGGAGTTTGGCATGCTGTCATTCAAGGCTCCGGCGGCGCGCGAGGGATTAGTTGCCGATTGGGTCACCATTCCCGGTCGATTGCCGCTGGGGGCGGGCCGCATTCTGGTGGCAGAGCCGATGGCCGTCGAGCCGGGGTGTGATATTGTGCGCCGTGCCCGCGAACTCGCGGGTGCCGGAGGGGTGACCGCTATAGTGGATGCCGCGACGCTGGGCTTTGCCGATCGCGACAGCGAACGGATGCTCGCCGGCTCGCGCGGGGGGATTCCCGCCGAGGCGCGTTTGGCGCGTCTGTGGGTAGACGGTCCCGCGCCGGGGGATGTGATGTGTCCGTTGGGCATGAGTGGACGAAGTAAGAAGGTGTCCGACCTGCTCAACGAGGCTCGTATTCCCGTTTCCGAGCGCGCAGGCGTTCCTGTGGTGAGAACGGCTCCGGGAGGTGCTGTGGTGTGGGTTGCAGGCGTTCGCACGGACGAGCGTTTTAAATGCACGGCCGCAACGCGCGTGGCGTATCTGCTTCGTGTGGTCGATGCGGAATAGCGTCCCACGCCAGCTATTCTGTGCGACGTTGACGGTATTCCCGCGCTGATGGCGCACGGGCTGGTAAATATACCCCGTGCGCTGCTAGAATGTGTAGTTCGCGTCCATACGGCGGTGTGTGGGCGATAAGCACAAGAAAGGGTTGTCATGGCTTCTCAACATCCGGATATCGAGAAGGTTCTGTTTACGCAGGAGGATATCGACGGTATCGTCTCTCGCCTAGGCGAGCAGATTACTCGCGACTACGCGGGTAAGGATCTGGTGCTGATTGCGGTCCTACGCGGCGCCGTGGTCTTTATGGGCGACCTGATGCGCAAGATCGAGCTGCCGACCAACATCGATTTCATGGCTGTTTCGAGCTACGGCGACGGCGTGAAGTCTTCCGGCATCGTGCGTATCATTAAGGACCTGGATATCGACATCCGCGGTCGCGACGTGCTGATCGTCGAGGACATTCTGGACTCGGGTCTGACGCTCAAGTACCTGATGAAGAACCTCGAGAGCCGCAAGCCCGCTTCTCTGGAGGTCGCCGCCTTCCTGTGGAAGGACGTTGAGGACCGTACCTCGGCCGTCACGCCCAAGTATGTTGGAACCCATTGCCCCGATGCCTTTGTGGTGGGCTACGGCCTCGACTATGCCGAGCGCTATCGTAACCTTCCGTATCTGGGCATTTTGAAACCGGAGGTTTATTCGTAAGATGCCCGACGACCGTAACGATAACAATTCCCAGACTCCCCGGGAGCCTAAGATCCCGGGGATGCCCGGAGGCAAGAAGCCCACGCGTACGGGCTGGCTGTATTTTATTTTGGCTTGCGCGCTTCTGGGCTACGCCTTCTTTAACATGGGCTCCGGCTTTGCCAATTCCAGCAATACCGTTAAGCTCGCGACGAGCGAGATGGTCAACGCCATTAAGCAGGACCGCGTCGAAGATTTGACCTATACGGTTCAAGACGGAAGCGTGGCGGGTCATTACTGGAAGACAAAAAAGGACAAGGGCGATACGAGTGAGCTCAAGAGCTTCTCCTCGACCTATGTCGGCTCCGACTCGCTTGCCGAGCTTATGGCGGAGCACCCCGATACCAAGTACATCGTCAACACCAATGACCCCGATTTTTGGGGCGACCTGGCGATGAGCGTGCTTCCGACGATCGCCCTGATTGCCATCATGTTCTACTTTATGCGCCAGATGATGGGCGCCAACAACAGGAACATGCAGTTTGGCAAGACCAACGCCAAGACCAACGAGGCCACGCGCCCCAAGGTCAAGTTTGAAGACGTTGCCGGCGTGGACGAGGCAGTCGAGGAGCTCGAGGAGATCCGCGACTTTTTGAGCGATCCGGACCGCTATCGCAAGCTGGGCGCCAAGATCCCGCGTGGCGTGTTGCTGGTGGGCCCTCCGGGTACCGGTAAAACGCTGCTGGCCAAGGCCGTTGCCGGCGAGGCGGGCGTGCCGTTCTTTAGCATCTCGGGTTCCGACTTTGTCGAGATGTTCGTGGGCGTCGGCGCCAGCCGCGTGCGTGACCTCTTTAAGGAGGCCAAGTCCCAGGCCCCGTCGATCATCTTCATCGATGAGATCGATGCCGTAGGACGTCAGCGCGGAGCCGGCTTGGGCGGCGGTCACGATGAGCGCGAGCAGACGCTCAACCAGCTGCTGGTCGAGATGGACGGTTTTGAGGAGAGCGAGTCGGTCATCCTGATCGCCGCCGCCAACCGCCCCGACATTCTGGATCCGGCGCTGCTGCGTCCCGGCCGTTTTGACCGTCAGGTTACGGTCGACCGTCCGGATGTGAAGGGCCGCGAGCAGATCTTGCGCGTGCATGCCGAGAACAAGCCGATGGACGAGGACGTGAAGTTTGAGAAGCTCGCCCAGATGACCGTTGGCTTCACCGGCGCCGATCTGGCGAACTTGCTCAATGAGTCTGCACTGTTGGCTGCCCGCCGTCATCGTTCTGTGATCTCGATGGACGAGGTTGAGGAATCGATGGAGCGCGTGATTGCCGGACCGCAACGCAAGGGTCGCGTGATGACCGAGGCCGAGCGCACCACGATTGCCTACCACGAGAGCGGTCACGCCCTGGTGGGCCACATCCTGGAGCACTCCGATCCGGTCCACAAGATCTCGATCGTCAGCCGCGGTCAGGCTCTGGGCTACACGCTGCAGCTTCCGCAGGAGGACCACTTCCTCAAGACTAAGAACGAGATGCTCGACGAGCTCGCCGTGTTCTTGGGCGGTCGCGTTGCCGAGGAGCTCATGTGCGATGACATCACGTCGGGCGCGAGCAACGACCTGGAGCGTGCGACCAAGATGGCGCGCGAGATGGTTACGCGTCTGGGCATGAGCGAGGAGCTGGGTACACAAGTGTTTGGCGAGGCGCAGCATCAGGTGTTCCTTGGTCGCGATTACGCCGATCACCAGGATTACTCCGAGGAGACGGCACGCCGCATCGATATCGAGGTTCAGCGCATCATGCGTGAGGCCCATCGTCGTGCGGTCGAGATCCTGGACGCCCGTCGCGATCAGCTCGATCTGATGGCGAAGGTGCTGCTTGAGCGCGAGACCGTCGAAGGCGACGCCGTGAACGCCCTGCTCGACAACGAGTGGGATGCCTATCTTGAGCGCGAGGGCGATATCCTGGCGGCCAAGGAGGAGCGCAATGCCAAGGCGGCCGGCATGCCGACCAAGAAGCGTGCGCCTCGTATGAGCGAGGAGGAGCTTGCGGCGGACGCCGCGGCATTTGCGCAGGCGGCTATGCAGGAAGATGCAGAGACCGCATCCGATGATGCCGGCGATGACTGTGCCGTCAATGCCGGCGCTGACACCGACGACGACAAATAGTCTTTGTGGCGAAAGCCTCCGCGGGGAAACCTGCGGAGGCTTTTTCTTTTGAGCGATATGTTGATTGGGGACAGACTTAAATGAGCGTTTTCACGCATTTAAGTCTGTCCCCAATCAACATTGTGGCGCTCTAGTTGGCTAAAGCGTACAATAGCGCCTATGCGAAAGGGGAACAGATGATCAACGAAACTATGTATGCTCGCGGTGCGGAAAGCTCCATCATCCGTGAGATTTTTAGCTATGGCCTTGAGCGCAAGGCACAGATCGGTGCGGAGAACGTATTCGATTTTTCGCTGGGCAACCCGAGTGTTCCGGCGCCCGCTGCTGTTGCTGAGTCCATTAAGAAGGCATTGGAGCTGCCGAGCGACCAGCTGCATGGATACACGCCTGCGCCGGGTCTGCCGCAATGTCGAGCGGCCGTCGCCGACTCGCTCAACCGTCGCTTTGGCACGAGCTATGAGGGCAAAGACGTCTTTATGACGGTGGGCGCCGCGGCTTCGCTCACCTGCACGCTCAACGCCGTTACGAACCCGGGCGACGAGGTCATTGTTATCGCCCCGTACTTCCCGGAGTATCGCGTATGGATTGAGAAGGCCGGCTGCACGTGTGTCGAGGCGCTTGCCGACGAAGACACGTTCCAGCTGAGCGTGGGTAATGTGCTCAAGGCGATCACTGATAAGACGGCCGCTGTCATTATCGACTCGCCAAACAATCCGACCGGTGCCGTGTATACGCGCGACACGCTGACGCGTCTGGTCAATGTTTTGCGCGAGGTCAACGCTAAGCGCGATCCCCAGAACCCGATTATGCTTATCTCGGATGAACCGTATCGCGAGATTGTATACGGTGCCGAGGTGCCTTGGGTCCCCTCGATCTACGAGAACACCGTGGTGTGCTACTCGTATTCTAAGTCACTGTCGCTGCCTGGTGAGCGCGTTGGCTGGATCCTGGTTCCCAACACCAATCCGCAGGCTGCGCGTCTGATGCCGGCTGTTGCGGGTGCTGCCCGTACGCTGGGTTTTGTATGTGCACCGGCACTCTTCCAGCGCGTGATTATCGATTGTATCGATGAGCCGAGCGATGTCGAGGCCTATGCTCGCAACCGCACGGCGCTCACCGACGCCTTGGCGGACTACGGCTATACCTATGTTGAGCCGGATGGTGCTTTCTACCTGTGGGTGAAGGCGCTCGAGCCCGATGCGAATGCGTTTTGCGAGCGCGCCAAGAAGTATGAGCTGCTTGCGGTTCCCTCGGACAGTTTTGGCATGCCGGGTTGGTTCCGCCTTGGCTACTGTGTGAGCTACGAGACCATCGTCAATTCGTTGCCTGCCTGGAAGCAACTGGCCGACGAATATCGTCGAAAGTAAAGCGCTCTGCTTACAATGTTTTACGTGAAACGGGGTTTGGTTTTAAGCCAGACCCCGTTGTCTATGCCGTTGTGTGATTGGGATGAAGCAGTTTTACGACTGCCGAAAGCTATGCGTACAATGAATATACGCGACGGCCATACTGGACAAGGAGACCCGATGCCCTACCTTCTTTCTTGTGATATTCATACTCATACGATGTTCTCTGCGCATGCGTACTCAACCATCGAGGAGAACATCTATTGGGCGGCGGAGCGCGGCCTTCAGGTGCTCGGTTCCGCCGATCATTTAAGCTCGATGGTTACGCCTTGTCCCAATGACCTGCGCAGTTTCCAATTCTTTATTAACCAGGATATCTGGCCGCGCATTTGGAGCGGCGTGCTGGTGCTGCGTGGTGCCGAGGCTGATATCGTTTCGCTGGACGGCAGCTTGTTTGGCGAAGACATTCCCGTTTCGCTCGATATCGCCGGCGATTCGTATAGTCGTGAGCATTCGCTGTTCGATTTGGTGACGCGTAATTTGGATTATTTGGTGGCAAGCGTGCATAACCCGCAGTTTGCCGAAGGCGCGACGCTCGCCCAAACGACCCAGATGTACATCAATGCCCTGGAGCACCCCAAGGTGTTCATGCTGGGGCATGCGGGTCGTTCGGGCGTGCCGTTCGATATCGATGAGGTGCTGCTGGCGGCCAAGGCCAAGCACAAGATTATCGAGATCAATAACCATAGTCTTGAACACGGTGTCGACACTGAGCATTGGGCCGTATGCCGCAAGATCGCCGAGCGCTGCGCCGAGCTGGGCGTGGGTATTGGCGTGTCGACCGATGCCCACATTGGCATGGCCATTGGCAAGCTCGATCACGCGCGCAAGATGCTCGACGAGATTCACTTCCCGCTGGATTTGATCGTGACGCGCGACCGCGAGACGCTGCTGCGCGAGATGGCGGCAGCCGGCGTATGTGACCTGCGCAAGGGGATGTAGCGGAGTTCATAAACCAAGCGAAGGGGGCGGTCCAGACGGGCCGCCCCCTTTCTTGTCTCGAAAATCTACCGGGGTGGATTAGCGGCGCTCGAGGACCGCTACGGTCTCGGTGTGGTCGGTATGGGGGAACATGTCGACGGGCGTGATCTTGAGCAGGCGATAGCCTCCGTCGAGGAGCTGGTGCAGGTCGCGCTCTTGGGTCACAGGGTTGCAGCTGATATAGGTGATGCGGCGCGGCTTGAGTGCGCAGGCGGCTTCGAGGAACTCGGGGGTGGAGCCGGCGCGCGGCGGGTCGATGGAAAGGACATCGATCCGCTCGTTGTTGTCGGCGGCGTCCAGGATGTAATCGGTGGCGTCGTCGGCCATAAACCAAGCGCTGCGGGTGAGGCCGTTGAGCTCGGCATTGCGACGTGCGTCGGCAATGCCCGCCGGGTTGCGCTCCACGCCGAGCAGCATAATGCCGATGCCCTTGTCCTGGGCATCCTTCGCGGCGCACAGGCCGATGGTTCCGCTGCCGCAGTAAGCGTCCATAAGAATATCACCCTGCTGCAGGTCCATGCCGTCAATGGCAAGTCGATAGAGCAGCTCGGTTTGCTGCGGATTGGTCTGATAGAACGCGGTGGGGGAGATATCGAACTCGCAGCCGAGCAGCTGGTCGCGCATGCATTCGGCGCCATAGACGATACGAGTCTCCTCACCCAAGATGGCATTGCCGGGGCGACCGTTGATGTTCTGAGCGACGGTGACGATATGCGGATCGAGTGCGGCGACGGCCTCGAAAAACTCCTGCGCATGCGGCAGATCGCGCTGGGCAGTCACGAGGGTGACCATGATCTGGTCGGTTCGCCAACCGCAGCGAACGACGGCATAGCGAAGCAGACCCAGGTGCTTATCCTCGTTAAAGGCGGGAATGTGCAGACGCTCGGCCTCATGCGCGATGCCGTTGAGAATCTGACGGGCCCCCGGCGCCTCGACAGGGCATTCAGGAACAGCAACGATTCTGTGTGTCCCACGTTCAAAAAAGCCGCAGCGGACAGCGCCCTCTTTGCCGGGAGCAAACGGAGTGGCAGCCTTATGACGAAAACCACGAGGCGCAGGATATTTGCCCGGGTCTCCCAGGGTGACTCCCATACCACGAATAGGATCGACAGCAATGCCCTCACGCTCGCAAAGCGAGGCAAAAAGCTCCTCCATGGCAGCCTGCTTGGCTGCCAACTGCTTCTTATAAGGACGATTGAGCGCCGTGCACCCACCGCAAGCTTTCATGATCGAACAGGGAGACTTGGGGTCCGCAGCCTTATGTGCAGACGAAACCGGATCATTATGCGAGCGCTCGGAGCGAGTCTGAGATGCCTTGTCCTCGCTCCGACGAGAGCCGGGACGCTTGGCCTTAGTCTTGCCCTTAGCCGACTTGCTTTTTGCAGCTTTAGAAGACTTGGATTTCGTAGAGGATTTCTCCTCTTTTGACCCCTCAGCCGCTTCCACCAAAGCACGACGAGCCCTACGCTCCGCACGAGATTCTGCCATCAATAACTCCACTAATTCATGAATTAAAAGCTGCAAGCATTGTACCGTGCCAAGCCAGCGGGCGATATGCAAGCGGTCATTTCCTGTCAGCGATAAGCCCAACGACGTTTGCCCGCCGGGCACCGGGGCAGGGGTTAAGTTTGTCGCGAGTTCCGCACGAACAGGAGGCCACTTAATGTGGCCTCCGTCGTGAGCAGGACTGTAGAGCAGCAAACTTAACCCCTGCCCCGGTGCCCGGCGGGCAACCTATCCCTTGTACTCTATCAAGGTAAAGTGTATGATTCTGAACGTTACATGACTCACTTTACTTAACTAAAGTGCAACCAAGGGGGAATACCATGAATACCGATATGTCTCGTCGTCAGTTTGTTGGTCTAGCCGGCTCGCTCGCCACGGTGCTCGGCCTTGGTCTTGTCGGTTGTGGCGGCGGTGCCGCTAAGGGCTCTGCTGCCGGCTCTGCCGCGGCCAAGGATACGAAGGGTGCCGCGGAGTCCAAAAAGCTCGTGGTGGGCTTTGACAAGTCCTATCCTCCGTACGGCTTTGTGGGCGATGACGGCGAATATACGGGCTTTGACCTTGATCTGGCCAAGGCCGTTGCCGATAAGCAGGGCTGGGAGGTCAAATACGAGGCCATCGATTGGGATGCCAAGGATACGCTGCTCAACTCGGGTGCCATCAACTGCATCTGGAACGGCTTTACCATGGAGGGTCGCGAGGGCGACTACACGTTCTCCGAGCCGTACATGCTCAACGAGCAGGTGCTCGTGGTCAAGAAGGACGCGGGTATCAAGAGCTGGGACGATCTTGCCGGCAAGACCGTGATTACCCAGACCGATTCCGCCGCACAGGATGTGCTCGAGGGCGACCAGAAGGATCTGACCGCGACGTTTGCCACGCTCGATACCATCGGTGAGTACAACACAGCCTTTATGCAGCTCGAGAGCGGCGCGGTCGATGCCGTGGCATGCGACCTTTCGATTGCCCAGTATCAGCTTGCCGCCAAGCCCGATGCTTATACGCAGCTTGATAAGCCGCTGTCTAGCGAGCACTATGCCGTCGGCTTTAAGAAGGGCGACACCAAGTCGGCCGACGCCGTGACCGAGTCGCTCAAGGCGCTCTATGAGGACGGTACGGTCAAGGACCTCTGCGATAAATATGCAGATTACGGTCTTTCCTTCGACAACTGGGTTTTGAAATAATGTCTATTCAGGTCATGATGCAGATGCTTGGCCAGGGATTCTTGGTCAGCTTGCAGCTGTTTGTGCTGACGCTACTCGGGTCGATTCCGCTGGGAATCCCCGTGGCATTCATGCGCATGAGCAAAATTGCGCCGCTTCGCTGGATCGCGCGCATCTATATTTCGGTGATGCGCGGTACGCCGCTCATGCTACAGATGTTTGCCATCTACTTTGCCCCGTACTACGTGTTCGGCATCTCGCTCACGCCCGATTCCAAATGGACGGCATGCGTCGTGGCGTTCATCATCAACTACGCCGGCTACTTTGCCGAGATCTATCGCTCGGGCTTGCAGTCCATTCCGCGCGGTCAATACGAGGCAGCCGAGGTGCTGGGCTATTCGCGCCTGCAGACGTTTCTGTATATCGTGATGCCGCAGGTCGCCAAGCGCATTTTGCCGGCGATGGGCAACGAGATCATCACGCTGGTCAAGGACACGTCGCTGGCGTTCGCCATCGGCGTGGGCGAGATGTTCTCGACGGCCAAGGCACTGGTCGCCTCGCAAGTGAGCATGGTGCCGTTTGCGATCGCGGCGCTGATCTACTGGGTCTTTAACTTTGTGGTCGAGATGCTGCTGGGCGCCGCCGAGAAAAAATTGGATTACTACCATGATTAATTCGGTAATGAATATATCGAACGCGCGCAAGGCGTTTGGCGGCAATGAGGTGCTCAAGGATATCTCGCTCGAGGTTAAGCGCGGCGAGGTCGTGGCGATTATCGGGCCTTCGGGTGGCGGTAAGTCTACGCTGCTGCGCTGCGCCACGCTGCTTGAGACGCTCGACGGCGGCTCGCTTTCGTTTGGCGACCTTGCCGTCGCGACGGATGCGGGTTCGGGCGCGGTGTACGCAAAGGGCGATGTTCCCAAGCAAGCGCGTTCGCGTTTTGGTCTGGTGTTCCAGAACTACAATCTGTTCCCGCATTATACCGTGATGAAAAACATCACCGATGCGCCGATTCGCGTGCTTAAGCGTCCGCGCGAGCAGGCGGAAGCCCGCGCGCACGAGCTTATTGCACAGATGGGGCTTACGGGTAACGAGAACAAGGTGCCCTGCGAGCTTTCGGGCGGTCAGCAGCAACGCGTGAGTATTGCCCGCGCCCTAGCGCTCGACCCGGAGATCCTGTTCTTTGATGAGCCGACCTCGGCGCTCGATCCAGAGCTGACAGCCGAGGTGCTGCGCGTCATTAAGGACCTCGCTGCGCAAAACATGACGATGGTGATTGTGACCCACGCAATGCAGTTTGCGCGCGATGTCGCCGACCGCGTGGTCTTTATGGACGGCGGCCGCATTGTCGAGGAGGGGCCTGCCGATCAGGTCATCGACCATCCGCGCGAGCAGCGTACCCGTGAGTTCATGAGCCGTATCGAGGGGTAGGCTCAGGTATTTACTCAACTATTAATTGAGGCGAAGCCGCCGCGGGTCTTACGGTCTGTGGCGGCTTTTTGTTTGCGTCTACGGGGTTCAATAATCGCCTTGCAAGCTTGTCTCTTCCTCTCGCCGCCTGTATTCATACGTGCGCCGAAAGGTATGCATGGACAGCCGCCCGTGAGGGTAGGGTGGTGGCATAGGACATTTGGAGGGTGAGTCGGCTCGGCTGCCGACCATGCTGCTCCCGGGATGGCACCGACCGCGAACTCTCCCCGTTGGCGTCGCGCATTGCGCGCGGCCCTGCAAGGAGGTCATCATGGGTGCTCCCAAGACCGGTAACGTAAGGAACGTGGTGCTCGTAGGCCAAGGCGGGGTGGGCAAGACTTCACTCGCCGAGGCCATGCTCCACCTTTCCGGCAAGACCGCCCGCCTGGGCGGCCACGACGGCACCAAGCCCACGCTCGACTATGACCCCGAAGAGGTCAAGCGTGCGTTTTCCATCTCGACGACCATTGCACCGATCGACTGGAAGGGCGCCCGCATCAACGTGCTCGATGCCCCGTGCTACCCCGATTTTATCGGCGACGCCTTTGCCGCGATGAGCGTCTGCGAGACGGCTCTGTTTGTGGTCGACGCCGAGGCCGGCCCGCAGCCTACGACGGTTAAGCTCTGGTATGCCGCCGAAGACCTGCGTCTGGCGCGTGCGGTGTTCGTAAACCGCCTGTCGCGCTCCGAGGCCAGCTTTGCGACCACGATGGACCTGTTGCAGGAGCGCTTTGGTACGCGCCTGGGCGCCGTGACCCTTCCCTGGGGCGAGGGCGAGGACTTTGACGGCATCATCGACCTGGTGCGCATGAAGGCGCGCCATTGCAACGGCGCCGAAGCCGTTGAGTCGGAGATTCCCGAGGAGTATCGTGCCCAGGCCGAGGAGGCCCATGACCATCTGTGCGAGTTAGTGGCCGAGGCCGACGACGAACTGATGATGAAATACCTGGAAGGCGAGGAGACGCTGACGCAGGAGGAGCTCGAGGGCCTGCTGTCGAAGGCGATCGCCGAGCGCATCTTTGTGCCGGTCTTTGCGGGCGATTGCATTAAGGAGCAGGGCGTCAACTCGCTGATGGACGACATCGCTACGTACTTCCCGGCGCCGACGGACTACGGCGAGATGCCGCTCATCGACGGCGATTCGCTCAAGATTTCGAGTGACGATGACCGCCCGGTGGCGTTTGTGTTTAAGACCCTAGCCGATCCGCAGCAGGGTCGCATCAGCTTTATCAAGGTGCTGACGGGTACGCTTGAGCCGGGCCTTGAGCTGGTCAACGCGCGCACGCGCAAGGGCGAGCGTCTGGCTCACCTGTATGTGATGTGCGGCCGCGACATGACCGAGGTCGGGCACGCGTATGCCGGCGATATCATCGTGGCGCCCAAGCTGGCTGCCGAGACGGGAGACACGCTCTCGATTACCGGCAAGGTCGAGGCTGCGGCGTTTAAGTTCCCCAACTCGCAGTACCGCATTGCCATCGAGGCCGAGAATCGCGGCGACGAAGAGAAGCTCTACACGTTTATCGAGAAGGCTTGCAAGGCCGATCCGACCATGAGCATCGACCGCGACGAGGAGACCGGCCAGACCATCATCTCGGCGGTGGGCGAGGCGCAGGTTTCGGTCCTGCTCAATCGTCTGGAGGACCGCACCAAAGTCGTGGCCAAAAGCGTGCCGATCCGTATTCCGTATCGCGAGACCATCCGCCGCACGGCAAGTGCCCAGGGTCGTCATAAGAAGCAGACCGGTGGTGCCGGTCAGTATGGTGACTGCTGGCTGCGTGTGGAGCCGATGATTGCCGCCGACGGTACGAGCGACGGCTATGAGTTTGTGGACGAGGTCGTGGGCGGCCGCATTCCGCGCTCGCTGATCCCCGCCGTGGACAAGGGCGTTCAGGAGACTATGAAGGACGGCATCATCGCCGGCTACCCGCTCACGGGCATTCGCGTGGCTGTGTACGACGGCTCGTATCACAGCGTCGACTCCAACGAGATGGCGTTCCGCGCGGCGGCTCGTATTGGCCTGCGCAAGGCATGCGCTGATGCCGATCCGGTGGTGCTGGAGCCCATCGAGGAAATCACGGTGACTATTCCCGAGAGCTACGCCGGCGCCGTGATGGGCGACATCTCGGCCTCGCGCGGTCGCGTGACGGGTATGGAGACCGATGAGCGCGGCGACACCGTGGTCATTGCCCAGGCGCCGCTGGCCGAGCTGACGGATTACTCGACGCGCCTGCGCTCTATCACGCGCGGCACGGGCGACTTTACCATGAAGCCCGCTGGCTACGAGCAGGTGCCTTATGACGTTCAGGCCAAGCTGGTCGAGCGCTATGAGGAGGGCCGCGCTAAGTAGCGTATGGCGTTGCCTGCAACATACATGCCGGTGCAAGGGCCGCTCTGGGCAATCCAGAGCGGCCCTTTTTGATCCCCGGGGGACGGAGGAGAACGGATCATTTTAGGTTTTGGGACAGCTTGGTCAGCCCTAGTCTCCCGAGGCCTGATTGCGGCCGGTGGCGTAGTCGATCTGCACATGCGGCTGTAGGTTATAGCAGTACACGTGAAAGCACAGGGTCTTGCCGTGGTCCTCGATTGATTGTGCTTCCAGGCGAACGCCACGACAGACGAGTTCCTCTTCGTTGTACATGGGCGTGACACGGTAGAGCACGTGGTTGCCCGTGTCGTGGATGTAGCCGAGAATCTGCTCCTCGAAAGGCAGCATACCCGTCTCGTTGAGATAGCGCGTACCGGTGAGGAGATTTTTGCGGTTGGCGTTTTCGCCGCAGAGCGACCAGGCTATAAGGTGGCAGCGGTTATAGAGGCTCTGGCCGGGGATAAAGTCGTAGCGCTGCTGGTGCCATCCGGCGGGGTGGATGCGCGAGATATCGCCGCGCTTTCCCTGTCCGAGCGACTCGGGGCCTACGCAGGCGAGCGCTTTGCGAGTGCGGCCCAGGCTGTCGAGCTTGGAGAATTTCTTAAAGCAGCCCTCTTCGGTGGCGCGATCGTATTCATCGAGTGTGAATGACGGCGTGCCGAGCGGGTGCGTGCTGTTGGCGCGAAGGGCAACGTAGGGGTTGCCGGCGTAGTCGGGAATGCTGCTGAGATATACGCCGCGGGCGCGGTTGAGATCGGGGTTTTCGACCTCGTCGATGGGGGTGGCGGCGCTGTCCGCGGAAGCGTCGTCATCGGTATCGGTCGCGGCGGAGTCGGAGTCATCGCCAGAGTCTTGGCTATTTTGAGAGTCCGAGGAACTCGCTGTTCCCGATTCGAGCCGGGCGACCAGGTCTGCCTCGTCGTCGGTGCGGTTGGGGCTCTCGCTTTGCTTCTCGGCCAGAGCCGCCGCCTGCTCGTCGCTTTGCGGCGAGAGCAGCTTGGGCGCCCCGTCGAGCGATCCCGTAAACAGCGCAAACCCCAGCACCACGGCGGTGCCGATGGAAAGTACTTGCTTGTAGGCGGATTTGCGCGGCATTGAGGCTCCTGGATGGACGGTTCGGAATCTACCAGTCTAGCAGGAGCCGGCAGGGGCCGTTCTGCCGAACAAATACTTAAGATTTGGGACAAACACTCCTGATTTATTTGTCCCGCGGTCTAGATCGAGGTGGAGTCGAGCCAGTTGAGCTTGCACTCGAGAATGCGCTGCTCGCCGGGTTCGCTGCTGCCGTCAAGTAGGGCGAGCAGCATCTCGGCTGCTTCGCGACCTTCCTGGTCGACGGGCTCGATGATGGTGGAGACGGTCGGTGTGGTGAGATTAGTCCAGTCTTCGCAGTTGAGTCCCAAAAGGCCGATTTGCTGCGGAAGCAGATGGGCCATGGGCTGAAGTGCCTTGTAGACGCGGGGGAGCGCCCATTGGTTTTGGACAAAGATGAGCGTACGCTTGGCGGGGTTGAACTTGTATTTAAAGTATTCGGTGAGCTCGTTGATTGACGGCTTGTTGTGATCGATGGGGATGGCTTTGTAGAGCTGCCCATTCGCGGCTAATGCCTCGGCATATCCCTGAAAACGTTCCATGCGGGTGCGCATTTCGGTCATATTGGCGGCAATGGAGAAAAAGTCCTCGTAGCCGGCATCGAGAAGCGCCTGCGTGGCGTTGTACACGCCGTCGTAGAGGTTGGTTTTGATCCAGCTGGTGCCTGGGCTGTAGATGGCCGCGTCAAAAAAGACGACGGGCTTGCCGGCGCGTCTAATGCGGTCGTGCACGGCTTTGAAGTTTGCCGTGGGCTGGATGATAAAGCCATCGACGCCCAGCGAGAGCATCTTGTCGACGTACATGAGCTCGGTCTCGGGGTTAAAGTTGCTCGTGCAAACGACCGTCTGGTAGCCCGCGGGGAGCATGACCTGCTCCATGCCGTTGAGGACGAGGCCCGCCCACTTGTTGGTGTTATCCAAAATGATGATGGCAATGACGTGGGTCTGTTTGCCGGTGAGCGTTTGCGCTTGGGCGTTGGGAACGTATCCGAGTTCCTTGATGACGCGCGCAATCTTTGCCTGCGTCTTCTCGCTAAGCTTTTCTCGTTTGTCGTTGAGGTAATACGAGACGCTTGCCGTCGAGGTTCCCGCCTCTCGAGCGACGTCTGCGATCGTAACGCGCTGTTTTGCCACAGCGACTCCTTCCGACAGATGAGCATTTTCCAACATGATGACTTTGAGTCTTGGTGAGGGATACGCTTCGGTGAGCGACTTTTTCCTTTCATATGAGTATGCAACAAATGCGGTATACGGGTGGGGTCGAAATTTGTGACCGGCATGCGCATCTGCCGTCTACCGAGAAAATCAAATACTTCTTGACTTTTGAAATCGAGGGTAAAATCGCAGGATTCATTTTTGGTTAAACGCATAACTAAATCGCATAACCAACGCTCTGACCTGCGCGTTTACCGAAATAAGCTGGCATTAAGAAAAACGAGCACCTATATTGGTCTTGTCGAAAAGACAGCAAGTCCAAACGGCAGGGGATGCTCCGGAGGCCTCCGCAAACGGTGTCTTGCGCACGCAACTCTATGAAAAGAGGGAAGCAATGAAGATCGTAGGCGTTGCCGCCTGTACCGTGGGTATTGCCCACACGTATATGGCCCAGAAGGCGATTCAAGATGAATGCGCCGCCCGTGGCATCGAGTGCAAAGTCGAGGCTCAGGGTGGTCTGGGCATCGAGAACGAGCTGACGCAGGAAGACGTGGATTCCGCCGACCTGGTGCTCGAGTCCGTCGACGTGGGTGTCGAGAATGAGGACCGTTTTGAGCAGAAGATGGCCGAGGGCAAGTTCCTCAAGGTCGGTACCTCGGATGTAATCGCCGATCCGGTGAAGATCATTGACCAGGCCGTTGAGATCATCAAGGCGACGGGTGGCGCCGTTGACGCGCCCAAGGCCGAGGCCAAGGCAGAGAAGAAGGCCGTCTCCGCTGCCCCGCAGGCCCCGACACCGGCGTCCAAGCAGTCCATCTTTGCCGATCCTGGCAAGACGCTGCTCAATGCATTCAATACCGGCGTTTCCTATTTTATCCCCATCGTCGTTATCGGTGGCGTGTTCCTCGCCTTCTCGTTGGCATCCGGTACTGCCGGTGCTAGCGGCATGGAGGTCACCAACCCGTTGATGGTGAGCCTTAACACCATCGGCATGGCCGGCATCTCTATGATGATTCCGGTGCTTGCGGCATACATCGCTTACTCGATGGCCGGCAAGCCCGCACTTGCCCCTGGCTTCGTCCTGGGCTACTTGGTCAACAACGCCGTCGTCACCCCGAGCGGCAACAGTGTTTCGACTGGTTTCTTGGGTGCCATGATCATGGCTGTCATCTGCGGTTACTTTGTCCGCTGGATGAAGACCTGGAAGGTCAACAACACCATCCAGACCATCATGCCGATCCTGATCATCCCGATTCTGACCTCGCTCGTCCTTGGCATGGCATACATTTACATCCTGGCCACGCCGCTTGGCTTTGTGATGGATTGGCTCACCAGCGTGCTCGGTAGCCTGCAGGGCGGCTCCGCCGTCGTCCTGGGCCTGGTCATTGGTGTTATGACCGCCTTCGATATGGGTGGCCCCATCAACAAGACCGCTTCGACCTTTACCATGGCCATCATGGCCTCCGGCATCTACGGCCCCAACGGTATGTTCCGCGTCGCCGTCGCCATTCCCCCGATTGCTTGCGGCCTTGCTGCGCTCATCGCCAAGAACAAGTTCGATGACGCCGACCGTCAGATGGGCATCTCCGCACTGTTCATGGGCTGCATCGGTATTACCGAGGGCGCTATCCCCTTCGCGGTCAAGGACCTCGGTCACACCCTTCCCGGCATCTGCATCGGCTCTGCCGTGGGTGCGGCGCTCGCCGCCTTCCAGGGTATCGACTGCTACGTCCCGCACGGTGGCTTTATCGTCGCCCTTGCCACCAACAACGTCGCGCTGTTCTGCCTGGACATCGTGATTGGCTCCGTGGTCGCCGCTGCAATCCTGATTGCCATGAAGCCCACGCTCGATAAGCAGGCCAAGTAAACCTTTAAGGACTCCGGTTGTGCGGAGGGATGGATTTGACTCCGCACAACCGCCCCTACACAACAAAATCCATCCGTACTGATAGGGCCCGCATCTGGGTCCCAGGGAACTTTTGTCAAAAATCCTCTGGAGAAGGAGAACAAAATGTCCAACCTTACCATCCGCCAGGCCGTTCAGGGCATGCTCAAGCTGCAGGATAGCGGCGATCACGCAACCATGGTCGGCATTGGCCCCATGAGCCCCAACCTGATTCAGGCCGTGTTCGAGCTTGCCAAGGACGAGGATTTCCCGCCCATGTTTATCGCTAGCCGCAACCAGGTCGATATGGACGAGATGGGCGCCGGCTACGTCAACGGTTGGGACCAGACGCGCTTTGCCGCCGACATCAAGAAGGTTGCCGACGAGGTGGGTTACACCGGTCCGTACTACCTGTGCCGCGATCACGGCGGTCCGTGGCAGCGCGACGAGGAGCGTAACGCCCACCTGCCCGAGGACGAGGCCATGGAGCTCGCCCGCAAGTCCTTTGTCGCCGACATGGAGGCGGGCTTTGACCTGCTGATGGTCGATCCCACCAAGGACCCCTATCAGATCGGCAAGGTTATTCCGCTCGACGTGGTGCTTCGCCGTACGATCGATCTTATCGACTACCTTGAGCAATACCGTCGCGAGCATAACCTGCCCGAGGTTGCCTATGAGGTCGGTACCGAGGAGACCAATGGCGGCTTGACCTCTACCGATAAGTACGAGGAGTTCATTTCTCAGCTGCAGCCCGAGCTCGAGAAGCGCGGCTGCCCCATGCCCACCTTTATCGTCGGCCAGACCGGCACCCTTACCCGCTGGACGGAGCAGGTCGGTCACTACAACTTCAAGAACGCTCGCGAGCTTGCCGATATGGCCAAGCGCTACGGCGTGGGTCTGAAGGAGCACAACGCCGACTACCTGGATGACGCGACGCTGCTCGAGCATATCCCGGCACACGTGACCGCCTCCAACGTTGCTCCGCAGTATGGCACCGAGGAGACCCGCGCTTACCTCAAACTCTGCGCTACCGAGCAGATTCTGGTCGACAACGGCCTGTGCGACGATCCCTCCGACCTGTATCACACGCTGCTGGTCAAGGCTATCAAGACCGAGCGTTGGCGCAAGTGGATGACTGGCGACGACGTCAACCTGCAGGTTGACGACATCCTGGCTGACGACGAACTCAGCCTGAAGATTCTGGATGTCTCCGGCCACTACGCCTTTAACGATCCCGAGGTCAAGGAGCAGGTCGAGAAACTCTATCGCAACCTCGCTGCCCAGGACATCGACGGCAAGCGCTTTGTGATCGAGCACATCAAGCGCCCGATCAAGCAGTACGTCGTCGGTCTTAACCTCAAGGGCGTCACGAGCCGCATCGAGAAGGCTCTCTAAGTAGCTTTTCCTACACGACGCCGGGTCCGGGGCATGTCCCAGCTGCGGGCCCGGCACATAGGACAAAGGGACATCCCCTTTGTCCTATTTTTTGAGTTTTGGATTCCTTAGAAGGAGTTTGCACCATGAAGTTCTTTATCGATACCGCCAACCTTGACGAGATCGCCGAGGCCAAGAGCTGGGGCTGCCTGGCCGGTGTTACCACCAATCCGTCCCTGTATGCCAAGACCGGCGGTAAGCTCGCCGACTTTGAGCCCCATATGCTCAAGATTGCCGAGCTCTGCGAGGGTCTGCCCGTGTCTGCCGAGTCTACCGCCACCACGGCCGAGGGCATGATCGAGGAGGGCAAGCGCCTTGCCGCTCTGGCTCCCAACATCGTGGTTAAGCTTCCCGTGTGCGAGGCCGGCCTCGCCGCCTGCCGCGCGTTGGCCGATGCAGGCGTGCGCGTCAACATGACGCTTGTCTTCTCGCCGACGCAGGCCCTCATGGCCGCCAACGCCGGTGCCCGCTACATCAGCCCGTTTGTGGGACGCTTCGACGACATCGCCGAGGACGGTATCTCGCAGCTCGACAACGTTGTGACCTGCATCAAGAACTATGACTGGACTGGCAAGAACGTCGACGACACCGTCGAGATCATCACCGCATCTGTCCGCACGCCCAATCACGTGACCCAGGCGGCGCTGCTCGGTGCCGATATCGCGACCGTCCCCATGGTCGCTCTCAAGAAGTGCCTGCATCACCCGCTGACCGACCAGGGCCTCGCCTCTTTTGAGGCTGACTGGCAGAAGGTCGTCGCTCAGGCTTAACGAGTGGATTGCCCCGGCATCGCGTCATCCGGTGCCGGGGTTGTTCTCAAGAGAGGAATTCGTATGACCAACCAGGAGCTGGCGAAGGTCGCCAATGAGGTCAGGAAGGGTGTCGTGACTGCGGTGCACGCGGCCAAGTCGGGACATCCGGGTGGATCGCTCGGTGCTGCCGACATCATGACGTATCTGTACTTTGAGGAAATGAATATCGATCCTGCCGACCCTCACAAGGCCGATCGAGACCGCTTTGTGCTCTCCAAGGGTCACGCGGCGCCGGGCCTGTATTCGGTGTTGGCAAATCGCGGCTATTTTCCCGTCGAAGAGCTCGAGACGCTCCGCCATATTGGCAGCCGACTGCAGGGCCATCCCAACATGAACGACACCCCGGGTGTTGATATGTCCACCGGATCGCTCGGTCAGGGTATCTCCGCCGCGGTTGGAATGGCACTCGCCGCAAAGCACTGGGGTGACAGCTACCGCGTCTACACGCTGTTGGGCGACGGTGAGTGCGAGGAAGGCCAGGTGTGGGAGGCGGCAATGTTCGCCGGCAACCACGACCTGGATAACCTTGTCGCTATCGTCGATCACAATGGCCTGCAAATTGACGGCAGTATCGACGAAGTTAACTCGGCTATGCCGCTTGCCGACAAGTTCCGCGCCTTTAAGTGGCATGTGATCGAGCTAGCCGATGGCAATGACATGGCGCAGATTGAGGCGGCTTTCGCCGAGGCTCGCGAGGTGACCGGCGCGCCCGTCGCTATCATCGCCGAGACGGTGAAGGGCAAGGGCGTCTCCTTTATGGAAAACCAGGTGGGCTGGCACGGCAAGGCACCCAACGATGAACAGTTTGAGCAGGCCATGGCCGAGCTCGCAGCAGCAGGGGAGGAGCTCTAATGGCAGACGTCAAGAAAGTCGCCACGCGCGTTAGCTATGGCGAGGCACTTGTCGAGCTGGGCAATGAGCACGATGACTTTGTGGTTCTCGATGCCGACCTGGCCGCCGCCACGCAGACCGGTAAGTTTAAGGCTGCGCACCCTGAGCGCTTCTACGATGCCGGCATTGCCGAGAGCAACTTGATGGGGCTTGCCGCCGGCATTGCGACCACGGGTCGCGTCGCCTTTGCGAGCACCTTTGCCATGTTCGCCGCCGGTCGTGCGTATGAGCAAGTGCGTAACTCCATCGGCTATCCGCACCTCAACGTCAAAATTGGCGCTACGCATGCGGGCATCTCGGTCGGTGAAGACGGCGCTACGCATCAGTGCTGCGAGGATATCGCGCTCATGCGCACGATTCCGGGTATGACGGTGATCGTCCCCGCCGATGACATCGAGGCTCGCGCTTGCGTGCGCGCCGCCTATGAGTTTGAGGGACCGGTCTACATGCGCTTCGGCCGCCTGGCAACACCGGTTATCAACGACCGCGAGGACTATGAGTTCAAGATTGGTCGCGGCGTGGTCGTGCGCGAGGGGTCCGATGTGACCATCGTCGCTTGTGGCCTCATGGTCGCCGAGGCGCTTGAGGCTGCCGAGGCGCTCGCTGCCGATGGTATCGACGCCGAGGTCATCAACATGCATACGATCAAACCGCTCGATGAGCGCCTGGTGGTTGCCAGCGCCAAGAAGACTGGTCGCGTGGTCACCGCCGAGGAGCATTCGATTATCGGCGGTCTTGGCGAGGCCGTGGCCTCGGTGCTCGCGGAACAGCATCCGGTGCCGATGCGACGCGTCGGCGTGCGCGATGTATATGGCGAGTCCGGCCCTGCGGTCGATTTGCTGCACAAGTACGGTTTGGACGCCGACGGCATCGAAGCCGCGGTCAGGTCCGTGTTGTAAGGAAGGTTTTCCATGGGGTTTGTATCTGCCAACCAAGTGACGATTGGCTACGCCGCCGCCTCGCGCGAGGACGCGCTGCATTATCTGTCCGAGCAGGCTGTTGAGCTTGGTTTTGCCGATGACGCATCTGCTGTAGAGGCGGCTTTTATTGCTCGCGAAAACGAGGCCGAGACTGGCCTCGTCGCCGGTTTTGCCGTTCCGCATGCCAAAAGCGACGCGATTCATACGCCGGGCGTGGCCGTGCTCAAGCTGTCCGAGCCTGTTGAGTGGCCGAGCTTTGATGGCGTGCCCGTCGATGTGGCGCTCGCGCTGTACGTGCCCGCCGGCGAAGCGGGAACCACGCACCTGCGTCTGCTCTCCAAGGCTGCCGTGATGCTGATGGATGCTGGCTTCCGTGACAGGGTGCGCGAAAGCACCGATCCTGTCGAGATTGCCGAGCTCATCAACGCCGGGCTCGAGGGCTAGAACGGGCTCTCCGTTCCATTAATCGATCCTTCTCCAAGGAAAAGGGCCGCGACGCTATAGGCGTCGCGGCCCTGTCTGCGTTTCCCCAGATAAAACCTGCCAAAATAAACCTGCCCTCTTTTGGCGGGTTGGCGGGGTAATGCCCGCCGCAACTTATGGCACGGTTGGGATGTGTATGCTTTAAAGAGCGGAGCCCATGGTTAGAGAGATGCGCTCGTCTCTCTAAACGTCTCTCTAAAGAGAACGTCGGTTAGAGAGATGGCCTTAGGTAATCTAGCAGTGAATTCGATACATCTCTCTAAATTTCTCTCTAAAAGAAGGTGCTCATCTCTCTAAAGTTAGAGAGATATACTAAGCTTTAGAGAGATAAATCTATTGTTTTAGAGAGACGGAATGTCAATGCTGTTGGATGAACCTCTTGGCCTTATCGTTGAGCGCCTTCGCAGGCGGGGGACCGATGACGCATCGGTAGAAGTTAAAGCCTGCACGACTAAATTGAGTGCAGACGTATGGGAGACAGTGAGTGCTTTTGCGAACACTGCGGGCGGGCTCATTATTTTGGGCCTGAACGAAGCCAAAGGATTTGTTCCTTCTGCCAACTTTGCTATCGACAGGGTACGCGACCAGTTTGTTTCGGGTATCGGAGACGGAGGCTCAGCGGCGGTGGTGACCCATGCGCCACGGTATGAGCTTGATCGAGGCGAGGTTGACGGGCTCCAGGTACTTCTGGTGCGCATCTTTGAACTTGAGCTCAAAGCGAAGCCATGCTATATCGGCGCGCGCGGCGTGCAGAACGGTAGCTACAAGCGCGTGGATGATAAAGATATCAAGATGTCGCCCGCTGAGCTATATGAGCTACAGAGTGCGTTGCTTCCGAGTGATGCAGACGGTACGGTGGTTTCGGAGGCAACAGTCGAGGATTTGGATCCAGATGTCGTGCGGTCCATTATCGCAAATCGCCGGCTGCAGACCCCGCGCGTTTTGCGCGGGGCCGATACGCTGGAAAAGCAGCTGGCCAGACTCAATATCACTACAAAGGATGGAGCTGTGAAGCTCGCGGGGCTGCTGTCGGCGGGAATTTACCCCCAGCAGTTCTATCCCAAGCTGATGATCGATGTCGCCGTTCATTCCGATGTGGAAAAATCTGCTCCTGGGCAACCCCGGTTTATTGACCGCCAGTTGTGCGATGGCCCGATTCCGGCTTGCATCGAAGATGCCCTCGCTGCGATCGGACGAAACTTGCGCAAAGCGGCGATAGTGCGAGGCGCTGGTAGAAGGGAAGATTGGGAAGTACCCCAGGAGGTTTTGCGCGAGGCCTTGGCGAATGCCTGCATCCATCGAGAGTATTCGCCCATGTTTGTGGGGCAGGCCGTGAGCGTCGATATCTACCCAGACAGAATAGAGATCAAAAACCCCGGCGGGCTTTGGGGCGGAAAGACGGTGGACAATCTTGCGGACGGGGAATCGCGCTGCCGAAACCCAAAGCTCATGAGTCTGATGGGGGCGACGCCGTTAGAGCATGCTGAGGGGGCTGTTGCGGAAAGTCAGGGATCTGGCATCCCGGCTATGATTCGCGAGATGGAGTCTCGTTCGCTTGGCAGGCCGAAATTTATCGTTAAGGCCGATTCGTTTACGGTGCTGCTTTCCCGGCACGGGGCGGAGCTTGCTGAAAACCGCATGTGGATTCAGGGCCATGTGGACACCGAACTGACGCATCGCGAGGAAACATTGCTCATGTTTATGCGGGAGCATGGGTGCGTATGCGATGTTCAAAAAATACGAGAGGCTTTGAAGTGGGATTCGGATGACATTCGCCTGATCTGCGGGGGCCTTGTCAATAAACATGTCCTGTCAAAATGTGGCAAAGACACGTTTGAAATTATCGATATGAGCAGAGAATTGTCAGCTTCGACGGCGGATAGGATCCTGGAGGCTCTCAGCGCCGGAATGGATATGACGGCGCGAGAAATAGCGGTTGCATCGGGGGTCAAGATTTCGTCCGTCCGTTACCATCTGCCAAAAATGGCGGATAAAGGACTCATTGAAGTAATGGGTTCATCGACGAGCCGCAACCGCCGCTATCGGAAGAGGTAGATGTGGCTGAGTCGCCTCTCTAGTGTCTCTCAAAGATAGATGGATGCTAGAGAGACGGTTGCCCCGCGATATTTTCCCAGATAAAACCTGTCAAAATAAACCTGTCCCTTTTTGGTAGGTTAAACGGCGTAACTTAAAGGTTCATGTTGCCGTGGATGTAGGGGGTGACCTCGGGGGAGATATGGCCGCAGCCCAGCTCGCGCAGCGTGGACTCGATGGCGGCGGGCAGCGGGGTCTTGCCTTCGGCGTCGACGGCGGCACCGCTGAGGGCGGCGATCTTGGCGACGTCTGCCGGCTCGGCCTCGATATGCATGCAGCCGCCGACGAGGCGTGCGCGGACCTGGCCCAGGCCAAGGTCGTGCAGGTAGTCCTCACAGGTGCGGATTACATCGACCTTCTCGCGCGTGAGCTCCTCGCCCGTGGGGACTCGCGTGGCCAGGCAGGCTCCTGCCGGCAGGTTCCAGACGGGATAGCCCCAGGCGCGTAGCAGCTCGCGCTCCTCGTCCTTGGTAAAGCCGACCTCCATAAGCGGCGAGCGCACGCCGAGCTCCTGGGCGGCGCGCATGCCGGGGCGGTAGTCGCCGCGGTCGCTTGCGTTGCTGCCGTCGATGACGGTGGGAAAGCCCAGCGACTTGGCGTGGTTGACGATGGCGGTAAAGCCGGCGCGCTTGCAGTGGTAGCAGCGGTTGGCGTCGTTGCGGGCTACCTGGGGGAGCTGCAGCTGATCGACCGAGAGGTTGAGCACGGGGAGCTTAAAATGCGGCCCCTCATCGGCCTGCCCGTCAACCGCCCGCTCAAACGAAGCCTGCTCGGGCGTGCCGATGAGCGGCGTGGTGAGGTGAACGAGAAGCGTGCTGGCGGGCATGATGCGGGCGCAGACCGCGGCCAAAAAGCTGCTGTCGACGCCACCGGAAAAGCCGATGGCGACGCGTCCGTATGCTAAAAGCAGCTGCTCGAGCGCTGCGAGTTTGTCCTGAAGCCCCTCTGCGGGTGCGGTGGTGTCTGAAAGCATGAATTGATCCTTACCAATATGTACTCGGTCGAAAACTATAATCCTACTGGACTGCTTGTCATAAGACTTCTATCTATGTAACGAAAGTGCAATATGCTATATACGTTATATACAAGTTTACAGGTGCGGTAAAGTTGCGGGAGTACAGCAGCGCGAAGCGATGGGGGACCGATATGATCAAGACCGTTATTTTTGACATGGACGGAACGCTGGTCGATACCGAGCGTTTGGGTATCAAGGCGTGGAAGGCGGGCGCGGCCGAGCTGGGATTCGCGATTGATGATGCGCTGATCCATCAGTTTATCGGTCGCACGCTGCCCGATGTCATGGAGATCCTTGATGAGCATTACGGCAGCTGCGAAACCGCTGAGGCAATCTATCGTCGCCATAGGGAGATTCGCGACGAGATGGTCAAAACCGAACTGGAGCTTAAGGCCGGCGCTGCCGAGTGCCTCGACGAGCTGCTGGCTGCGGGCTATCACGTGGGCCTTGCGACGTCGTCGCGCCACGTTACCGCCGAGCGCAACCTTAAGACGGTCGGCCTCTTTGACAAGTTTGAGACGGTGACCTGCGGCGAGGACGTCGTGCACGGCAAGCCCGACCCCGAGATGTACCTGCTCGCCTGCGAGCGCGCGGGCTTTGCCCCCGAGGAGTGCGCCGTGGTCGAGGACTCACGCAACGGTTGCGTCTCGGGCATCACGGCCGGTTGCCATGTGTTTGCCGTTCCCGACATCGTGCCGCTGCCGCAGGACGTGGTGGACGGCTGCGAGGCTGTGCTCGATACGCTGTTCGATCTGACGGCCGCGGTCAAGGCTGTGCGCTAGCGTTTGCCGCGAGTCGCCATGCCCCGCGCCCGATCCCACGGGACGGTGACGGCAACTTTAAGTCTGTGGTTGTCGAGGGCGAGAACGTTGACGGCCCGCCTCACCATATGGCTGCCTGCCTAGGCAGCAAGGCCGACACGATCCTTAAGGTCGCCAAGATTTTGAAAGTGCCTGTCGAGGTCGTTTGCCGCTAACGGTGACCGCGCGGAGGCACTGTTCTAAAAAATGGAATTGAATCCATTTTTGCAAAAAAGCTAATGAAAAATGGATTACATTCCATAAAAATCCGTAGCCGCAGGTTCGGCTAAACGGGGAAGGCCCGTGGGGTCAGCAAAAACGCCGCAGCGGGCCTGTTTCCGTTGCGGCGTTTTTTGTTACAAGTAGGCGCCCAGGTTGATGTCGGTTATTGGGGCCGCGGATGGGCCCGTCGGTTGCCGCTCGGCCTTTTGGGTGCTCACACGCTCGAGCAAGAAGGGGCGCACGAGCTCCTGACGGTTAATGTCCTCAGTGGCCGTGACCGTGGTGACGGTGCGCGCGGCGGAGCCGATGCGGACTCGTTTGGTCTTGGCGGCAGGTTTATCCTCGATTTGTTCCATGAGCAATTGAACGCCCTTGCGGCCAATCTCGTAGCCTGGGGGTGCTACCGTGGTGAGCGGGACCGCCCCGCTCCAAGCGAGTGGGTTGCCGTCGCATCCGGCCACGCGAACCTGCTCGGGGACGGAGATGCCTTTGTCGGTCAGCGCCGAGATAACGCCCGAGGCCAATACGTCGGTCAGGCCGACCACGAAGTCGGGGCGCTCGTCAGCAGGGCGCTCGGCGATCTGGGCACCGATGCCGTAGCCGTCGGCAGCGGTATTCCATTCGCCGGCGTCGATGACTTCGATCTTGATATCGGGGTGCAGGGCAAGGGCCTTGTGAATGCCAAGCACGCGTAGGGTGAGCTGCATAAATGCTGCTCGACCTACAACGACAATATGGCGTGCGCCGCGGGCGATGGCGAGCTCGGCGATGATGCGACCTTGGGCTTCGTTATCGGCAGCCACGTAGTAGCCGGGCTCGGAACAGCGGATGTCCAGATGGACGATCGGCACGGGCATCTTGGCCATGGCGGGGTGCCAGTCGAGGGACGCCATGGGCTGAACCATGACGCCGGACATCTGCGTGCCCATAAAATAGCGCAGGTAATGATCCTCGAGAATGTCGTCGTTATCGGCATTGGCGATGAGCAAGTCATAGCCGTGCTTGCGTGCCTCGTTGTGGGCACCGCTGGCAATTTGGAGCGAAAAGCCGTGGTCGAGACGGGGGAGGACCAGGCCAAAGGACTTGGTGGTGCCGCCCGCGAGCTGACGGGCGCTTTGGTTGGGCAGGTAGCCAAGGCGATTGATGGTCTCGTTGATGAGCTTGAGGGTCTCGGGGCGCAGCTTTTCGGGGTGGTTGAGCGCGTTGGATACCGTGCCCAGCGAGACCCCTGCCTCGCGCGCGACGTCGCTGATTTTTACCTTTGCCATAGCGGCCCCTTTGATGCGTTTCAAGTACAAGCCAGATTGTAGCATCGCCCGCCCCTGGGGTGTCAAAACCTGCCAATTAGGGACAGGTTTATTTTGGTAGGTTTTATCTGCGGAAACGCCGTTGCCAGCGCGACCACCACGAAGGGGACAGGCACCTTTGTGGTGGTTTGAGACGCCCGGGCCTTCAATTGTCTCGATCTGTAACATCTGGACGGCAAAACCGCCTCCACCTGTTACAGATCGAGACATAGTGCTGGGGCCGAACCGTAATGTCTCGATCTGTAACACTAAGCCGGCTTATTGCGGCCCAGATGTTACAGATTGAGATCTTTCGCCGGGATAGGCCGCCGCGCCGGTCCAAACCACCACAAAGGTGCCTGTCCCCATTGTGGTGGTTTGGACCGGCTGGGCATGTGTGCATCGGGTGGTATCTAAGTTGAGATACCACTTCTGGTATATCAGCTTGCGCTTGCGTGAGTACAATACTCGAACGTTATACGTCTCAGCGCCCCTTGTGCGTGGGCGTTTTGCAGTCACGCGGACGAAGGGATTTATCCTATGTGCGGAATTGTCGGCTACACCGGCTCTGATATTGCAAAGAACATACTGGTCACGGGCCTTAAGCGTATGGAATATCGCGGCTATGACTCCTCGGGCGTCGCGCTCGAGGTGGGCGAGGGCGCCGCGGCGCACCTCGACGTCATCCGCCGCGTGGGCAAGGTTGCGGGCCTGGAGAGCGAGCTTTCCAATATCGATAGCGGCGCAACCTGCGGTATCGGTCACACTCGCTGGGCTACCCACGGCAAGCCCTCCGTCGTTAACGCTCACCCCCACACCAGCTGCGACGGTCGCATCGCCATCGTCCACAATGGCATCATCGAGAACTTCGCCGAGCTGCGCGAGGAGCTGGAGGGCCGCGGCCATCACTTTAAGAGCGAGACCGATACCGAAGTCTTCGCGCACTTGATCGAAGAGGCCTATGCCGAGACGCACGACCTGATGGCTTCCGTGCGCGAGGCTTGCACCCACGTGGTGGGCGCCTATGGCTTGGCCGCCGTGTGCGCCGACGAGCCTGGCGTGATTGCCGTTGCCCGCAAGGACTCACCGATTGTGGTCGGCGTGGGCGAGACCGGCTCCTACGTCGCCTCCGATGTGATCGCGCTTATCGATGCCACCCGCGATGTCGTGGTGCTCGAAGACGGTCAGTTTGCCAAACTCACGCCCGCGGGCGTCGAGTATACCGACGAGGCCGGCAACGTGATCGAGCCCAAGATCACCCATATCGACTGGGACCTGGACATGGCCGAAAAGGGTGGTTATCCCGACTTTATGCTCAAGGAGATTCACGAGCAGCCTCGCGTCGTGCGCGACACGCTGGTGGGTCGCATGACCCCTGCTGGTGAGCTCGATATCGACGAGCTGGGCCTTTCGCTCGAGGAGCTCAACGATATCGACCGCGTGTATGTGATTGCCTGCGGCACCAGCTACCATGCCGGACTCATCGCTAAGAACCTTATTGAGGGCTGGGCTCGTATTCCTACCGAGGTCGAGGCGGCAAGCGAGTTCCGCTACCGCAACCCCATCATCACGCCGACGACGCTCGTCGTGGCCGTGTCCCAGTCGGGCGAGACGGCCGACACCCTTGCCGCCATTCGCGATGCGCGCATCAAGGGCGCCAAGGTCTTTGGCATCACTAACGTGGTGGGCAGCCCGGTGGCGCGCGAAAGCGATGGCGTCATCTATACCAAGGCCAACAAGGAGATTGCGGTTGCCTCGACCAAGAGCTTCATCGGTCAGGTCGTTAGCCTCACGCTTTTGGCCCTGCTGCTGGCGCAGGTCAAGTACCGCCTGACCACCAAACAGGCACGCATGATGTTTCGCGAGCTTTCCGATACGGCCGAGCAGATCCAGTGGATTCTGGATACGCAGACCGAGGCCGTGCACGAGGCCGCACTTGTGTGCAGGGACGCGCAGTCCGCGCTGTTCGTGGGTCGTGGCATGGGCGCCGCCATTTCCTACGAGGGCGCGCTCAAACTCAAGGAGGTCAGCTACCTGCACGCCGAGGCGTATGCTGCCGGCGAGATGAAGCACGGCCCCATTGCCCTGATCGACCCGGGCTTCCCTGTCATCGCCGTGGCCACCAAGAGCGCAACGTACGACAAGACCGTGTCGAACCTCATGGAGTGCAAGGCACGCGGCGCCAAGGTCATCGTCGTTGCTACCGAGGGCGACGAGGAAATCAACAAGATCGCCGACTGCATCATTCGCGTGCCGGCCGTCCGCGACGTGTTCAGTCCCATCACGGCGAGCGTCCCGCTGCAGTTGCTTGCTCGCGAGGTGGCCATCCTGCGCGGCTGCGACGTCGATCAGCCCCGTAACCTGGCAAAGAGTGTCACAGTCGAGTAGTTGGTTCCGCCGTTATAACGACCAAGGCCCGGCTCCGCGTCATCAGACAGAGCCGGGCCTTTTTGTACGGAGAAACCACCACAAAGGTGTCTGTCCCCTTTGTGGTGGTTTTGGCAGGTTAGCGGAGCTTGCTGGTCTCGAAGTACTTGGGATATTGGTCCAGGACCTCGGTCTGGTTGCGGAACATCATATGCAGGTGCTTGCTGACCAAAAAGCTCGCTTCGATGGGGTCGCGACCGGCGATAGCGCGGCGAATCTGCTTGTGCTCGTTCACGATGTCCTGATTGTCGAGAACCTGCGTGGCGGCGCGCAGCCAGCGGAAGCGCTCCAGGTCGGCATTGGTCTCCTCGAGCCACGACCACACGGTGCTGCGGCATGCGATGCTAAAAATCATGTGATGCATGAGGTTGTCGCTCAAAAAGAAACCGATGCGATCCTCTTCGGCCATGGCCTTTTCCTGCAGCGCGATGGCGCGGTCGAGCTGCTCGATGCCTGCCGAGGTGGCACGGGCGCAGCACTCCACAATTACCTGCTTTTCCAGGTGCTCGCGAATGTAGCAGGCGCTCTCGGCAAGAGTGAGGTTGATGGGCGAGACATAGGTGCCGCTTTGGGGCACGGTACGCACCAGGCCCTCTTGCGCCAGACGCACCAGCGCCTCGCGCACAGGGGTTCGCCCCATATCCAGGTCGTCGCAAAGCTGCTTTACGCCCAGCTTTTCGCCCGGCTTGTAGTCCAGGTAGACGATTTTGCGTCGAATGGTGTGGTAGGACTGGTCCTGTAGGCTCGTTTCCTGCTCGCCGACGTGCATCGATTCTTCCATAGTGCCTCGCAACCGTTCCATCACACTGATATGTCAGCTGTTAATTATGCCGCGAATCAGCTCTCCGCGGTGGGTAATTCGGCTGTTGCCCAAGAACTATTGCGGCGCCTTAGTCTGTGTTTGCACACGGCTGTGCTCAATGTTGCCGTATCATAAGCCGTCGCAAACGTGAAATAGAAAGAAGGAATCCCATATGCAACTGGCGAATATCGTACGCGAGCGCTGGAAGGGCGTCTTGTTCTGCCTGGTCATCGCTATCCCCGCGACGTTGCTCGGCAAACAAATCGAGGTGGTTGGCGGGCCGGTATTTGCCATCCTCTTTGGCATGGTCCTGGCGCTCGTCTTTCCCAAGAATCGCCGCGAACAGCTCGCCGCCGGTGTCACCTATACGTCTAAAAAAGTCTTGCAGTACGCGGTTATCCTGCTTGGCTTTGGCATGAACCTCTCGCAGATCCTGTCCAAGGGCGCCCAGTCGCTACCGATTATCGTGGCGACAATCTCGACCTCGCTTGTCATCGCCTTTGTGCTCTGCCGCGTCATGAACGTGCCGAGCAAGATCGCGACGCTTGTGGGTGTGGGTTCGTCGATTTGCGGCGGTTCTGCCATCGCCGCGACCGCGCCCGTCATCGATGCCGACGATCGCGAGATTGCCCAGGCTATTTCGGTCATCTTCCTGTTTAACGTTATCGCGGCGCTCGTGTTTCCGACGCTCGGCGGCATGCTCGGGCTGACCAACGAGGGCTTTGGTCTGTTTGCCGGCACCGCCATCAACGACACTTCGTCCGTAACGGCTGCGGCGAGCGCCTGGGACAGCATGCATCCCGGCGCCAATGTGCTCGAGAGCGCCACGGTGGTCAAGCTCACCAGGACGCTGGCCATTATTCCCATTACGTTGGTTCTCGCATGCTGGCAGATGCATCTGGCGCGCAAGGCCGGCGGCGACGCCAAAAGCACGTTCTCGCTTAAACGCGCGTTTCCCATGTTCGTGCTGTTCTTTGTGCTGGCGAGCGTAATCACCACGGTGCTTCAGCTTCCCGCGTCCATTACGGCGCCCATCAAGGAGCTTTCGAAGTTCTTTATTGTGATGGCCATGGCGGCTATTGGTTTTAATACCGATATCGTCGAGCTGGTCAAAAAGGGCGGCAAGCCCATCGCGCTGGGCTTTTGCTGCTGGATTGGCATTGCGTGCATGAGTTTGGGAATGCAACACGTGCTGGGAATCTGGTAGAGAAGTAGCCAGTTTGCGTGTTGGCTGCTGGTGAGCGCATACTTACGGTGGAGCGATAGGAGCTCTTGCGGGTATGGCTTGTCCGCAGGTTTATAAGTCCCGAAGAGCTCTTATCGCCCCGCCAGGATGGCGATGCGGGGCAACACCTATACTCGCAGGACGGCGCTTTCTGCCCTATAGTGTTTGGTGAGCAATATCGTTCAATTTTGAAACACTCGGTCGTGCGACCGTCGGCGGCTGCACGTCGCCGCGGACAGGGGCAAATTATGGATAGCGATGCCAAGCTGAACATCTTGACCGAGGCCCTGGCTGCTGCCGGGGCCTCGGCATTGGCAATCGATGTGCGTGGGGACGTCGCGATTTCGACCATGAATGACGCGGCGCTTGAGCGGGATGTGGCGGCTTTTGTCGCTGAGCGCCTCGACCGTATAGGAGACGGCGCGCGTCTGGTTATGGGACGTGCGGGTACGCGCCTGAGCCTGACCGTTCGCCCCACCGACAAAGAGGGCGGGAGGCTTTGGGTCGTCGTGGTCCGCGAGGTGCGCGGCGCCGCGGCGCATGCGGGCATCGAGTGGCTCAACGCCGACGAAGTTGAGGCCCGCTACGAATCGAGCGCGTACGGCATCGTTGAAGGTGCCGCTGCGGTAGCCGCACCGGTTGCCGAGAGCTATGCGCGCGGGGTGCCCCTTATGCTCGAGGGCGAGTTGGGCGCGGGCCAGGTCGAGATTGCCATGCGCCTCTATCTGGATGGCCCTTTTGCCGATCAACCCTTTGTTTCCGTCGCGCTCGATGAGCTCACCGAGCGCGGTTGGCGCCACGTGCTCAAAAGCGCCGAATCGCCGTTGTTCCAAACGGGGCTGACCCTTTGCATTGAGGGCTGGAACGCGGTTGTCCCCCAGCGCCTCCGCGAGCTGGTCTCCACGATGGCTGACACCGCGTTGGCGACGCGCTGCCATGTGGTGCTGACGGCGAATGACATGCCGGGCGGCAGCGAAAGCGATCAGGCTGCTTTTGTGACCGAGCGCTTCGCCTGTGCGGTGAGCGTGGCGCCGGCAATCGCCGAGCAGGGAGCCGCGTCGACGAAGGTCGCGTGCTATTTGGAATATCTCGCTGATGCATTTGGGACAGCAGCGCCCACGCTGTCTACCGCGGCGACGAAGACGCTCGATGCTTACCGCTGGCCGCGCAATTATCTGCAGCTCCGCGAGGTCTCGGAACGACTGTATATATTGGTGGGGGCGGGCGCGGTGGACCGCGCTGTGGCGGAGGAAGTGCTCGCCCAAGAGGACGTGATTAAGACCGCAACCTTTGGCGCCCCGACACTCGAAAGTGACCTGTATATCCTGCGACCGCTGGCCGATACCGAGCGAGATATCGCGCATCTGGTTGTAGATCATCTACACGGCAACCGAACCCGTGCGGCGGAGGTGCTGGGCATAAGCCGTACAACGCTGTGGCGCTTGCTGAAGGACGATGACCGTTGAGCGAGGCGCCCGTGACCGCGCGCGACGCGTGTGCTACAGTCCAAAGCGTTATTGTTTCGATTTGGTTACGGCGTGCGAGGGCATATGGCTGAGACTTCAAAACCGAGCCGCAGAAGGCGGAGTGCCGCGCCGGTTAACCGACGCACGACATCGGTGACGTGGGGCAAACACGCCTCGGGGTTTGATGGCTCGTTCAAGCGCACTAAATATGGCTATCCTTCGGCAAGCGCTCGCTTGGCCATGCAGGCAGAGTCCTCGTTGTGGGGCCGCAAGCGCGTGGTGGGCTCAAAGCTCAAGCACGACGGAACGCTCGGTTACATCAGCCGCGGGGCGGCTCGTCGCAGCGGGCTCAATCCCGCCGGCTGGCATCGCTACGTGCCGATCGTGGCTGTCGTTGCAGCAATCATCATCGCACTCGCTGCGCTTGGCTACGCCGGCGGCGGCGCCAACTTGGACGCAATGTTTAAATCGCCCGAGCTCGCACATGCAGGCATAGAAGTTGTCGAGGGCGCACAGGTCCAGACGGGCGTCGCGCCCCAGCGCGGAATCGTTGCGGCAGCTTCCACTATCGCCGATGCGCAAAAGGACGAGGACGAACAGGGCGACGGCGCCGAAACGACTCAAACGAACGAAACGACGACAACTCCACCGGCAAGATAAGTTGCGAGCGGGTCCGCCGTTCGTTAGAACGGCGGAACTAATTACTTTACATACACCACGTTGTCGCGGCGGGGTTTGGGCTCGGGTAGCGTGTCCTCGGCATAGCCCAGAATGCAGTGACCGACACCGCGCAGGCTGCCGTCGGCGGGCAGGCCCCAGCTTGCCAGCAGTTCCAAGCCTTCGGGCGAGTCGAAGACCTCATGTGCGCGGTGAATCCAGCACGAATCGACACCCAGTGCATAGGCGGCGTTGAGCAAGTTGCCCATGGCGAGCGAGCCGTCTTCCAGATGTGTGGGCACGCTGCGGTCAACCAGCACCACCACAACGGTCTTGGCGCCATAGAAGGGGTCGCCGTTGCTGCCCATGACCTGGGCGTTGAGCTGCGAGAGACGCTTGACGGTCGTGGGGTCGGTGACGGCGACAAACGTCACCGGCTGGCGGCCCATGCCGCTCGGTGCATATTGGCCGGCTTCGATAATACGTGCAAGCTTTTCGGCCTCGACGGGACGATCGCTGTATTTGCGGCAGCTGCGGCGGTGAATGAGCGCTTCGATGGTCTCCATGGTGTCTCCTTGTGGTGGCGTTGCAGATGCCACGTTCATACCCGTCGGGCTCAAACGATAGACGGTCAATTGCCCGGCCAAAAGGATAGATTCCAATTGGGAAAGTAGGTTTGCATAAAAGTGCCTTCAGAATGTGACAAACCAATGGGATGGTTAAACGTTTTATCCCGTCTACCCTGCGGTTTTTTACCACTTGCCTAAATGATGCGCGCATAAGCTCTGATAAAGGTTTTACTAAAGGAGTACCAACGTTTATCAGCGCGCCATGGTGGCGCCGGGCCAGGAGGTAACATCATGTTCCAGGCTGGAGATGTCGTCGAGACCGACTTCGAAGGATTTCTGAAGCTGCTGCGTTCCAAGACGCGCGCTTTCGTGTCGATCAACGATCACGAGTACTACATCACGCACACCGATGGCTATTGGCGTGTTCAGGATTGCGAGGCCCTCAACGATAAGGGCCACTTTACTGACTGCTCCGAGCTGGTCAACACGGTCTGCGAGGTCGTCGAACTGCCGTGGATCTGTGGCAAGAGCCTGCACGACAGCTTCTCGGGCGCCACGGTCTACGAGGCCGTCGCTGCGTAACGGCCAACAATCGATATTCTCTCGCAACCGCCGGCGCCGCCCCCGCGCCGGCGGTCTTTTTTGTCGACATGCCTATGTAGAGCTGACCATATATAACGAGCTTATTGACGATAGTCAAAACTCGGACTAATGTAGAGATGTAAATTGGTCAAAACTCGGACAATCGAATGGTGGGATAGATGAATAGTGCGGTTACGTTGGTCGATTTTGACCGGATGCTCAACGGGCTTGACCGTATCTATTCGGAGTTCGCGCGCACCTGCGGTCTTTCGGACTGCGCCTACTGGATGCTCGTCGACACGAGTGCAGCGGGCGGAAGCGTTGCCGTGAGTCGGCTGACAAGTGAATAGTTCTACAGCAAACAGACCATCAATTCGGCGATCAAGACGCTTAGGGCGCGAGGGCTTGCGACGTTGGAGTTTGCCGAGGGCAGTCGTAAGAACAAGGTTGTGCGACTGACCGAAGAAGGTATGCAGTTTGCCAAGCGCTACGCGTTGCCGGCGCAAAAAGCCGAGCAACAGGCATTCGAGGCGCCCGAGCCGTGGGAACAGCGCGAGATCATGCGCTTGGTCGGTAAGTTCTCCCATGTTCTTAACGAAGAGTGCGAGGCATTTAAACGGCAAGTGGCCGCCGAGAACGAGGCTGACGACAAGGGCGAAGGGGAGACATGCGACTCTTAATGAGATTTATGAGGCCGTATCGCGGGCTGATTGCGGTGACGCTGTTTGTACTGCTGATAGATAACGTCGGCACGCTGCTGGTGCCTACAATGTTGGCGAATATGGTCAATACTGGTATCACGACGGGTGATATCGACTACATCTTGCGCAACGGCGTGTATATGCTCATCGCGACCGGCATGGCCAGTGGCGGCGCGGTGCTGGGCTGCTATCTTTCGGCCCGTCTGGCGGCCAATGTGGCCTGCGACATTCGCAACGCCGTCTACGATAAGTCGCTCGAGCTGTCCGCCAGCGACTTTGAGCGCTTTGGTACGGGTTCGATGATCACGCGCTCTCTCAACGACATCAACGTGATCCAGCAAGCGATCCTGCAGACGATTCAGCTGGTGTTACCGGTACCGTTCTTGGCCGTGGCGGGCATCATCTTTGCCTGGTTTATCGATCCTGCCATGGGCACGCTGCTGGGCGTGGTCGTTGCGATCGTGCTGGTGGCGGCGGTCTTTACCGTTGCCAACGCCGCGCCGATCTTTATGCGCCTGCAGAGCTTTATCGACCGCATGAACGTGGTGCTGCGCGAGAACATCGTGGGCGTGCGCGTCATCCGCGCATTTAACAAGGAGCGCCACGAGGAGCAGCGCCTGGACGAGGTGTTTAGCGATTACGCAGCCAATGCCATCAAGGTCAACCACCTGTTTGTGGGTCTCGACAGCTCCAGCTTCTTTTTGATGAATATCGCCGAGGTGGCGGTGTTGTGGGTGGGCGGCAACCGCGTGGGCGTCCATGCCATGCAAATCGGCAGCATCTCGGCCGTGCTGGAGTACGCGATCCTGATCCTGTTCTTTGTGATGATGGCGCAGATGGTGGTGCTGACGCTTCCGCGCGCCGCGGCGTGCCTCAGCCGTGCACAGCAGGTGCTCGAAATCGAGCCGAGCATCGTGGACGGTAAGGCTACGCTGGGCGACGGGACACCTGAGTCCGCAGATGGAGTCGACGCGGTGGCCGTGTTCGACCACATGTCGTTCCGTTTTGACGATGCCGACGAGGACACCCTGTGCGACCTGAGTTTTGCCTGCCGCCGCGGACAGACGACCGCGATCGTGGGCTCGACGGGCTCGGGCAAGTCAACGGTGGCCAAGCTCTTGCTTCGCTTCCACGATGCCACGAAGGGCGCCATTCGCCTGAACGGCGTCGATCTGCGCGACCTTTCGCAAGACGATATCCGCGGGCGTATCGCCTATGTGCCGCAGAAGGCATGGCTGTTCTCGGGTACGGTGGCGAGCAACCTGCGCTTTGGTAACGAGGGCGCGACCGAGGCTGACATGCTCCATGCGCTGGAGGTTGCCCAGAGCACCTTTGTGCTCGACCAGCCCCAGGGGCTCGTTACGCCGGTGGCCCAGGGCGGCACGAACTTCTCGGGTGGTCAGCGCCAGCGCCTAGCGATTGCCCGCGCACTCATGAAGCATGCCGACCTGTATATCTTCGACGACAGTTTTTCGGCTCTGGACTTTAAGACCGATGCGGCACTGCGCCATGCGCTGCAGGACGAGACGTGCGATGCCGCGGTGCTCATCATCGCCCAGCGCATCTCGACTATTTTGCATGCCGATCAGATCGTGGTGCTCAAGGACGGCGAGATCGTGGGCCTGGGCACGCACGACGAGCTCATGGAAACCTGCGAGGTGTACCGCGCTATCGCGGAATCGCAGATGAAGGGAGGTGAGTAGCATGACCGAGGAGCTCAAGAAGCAGGGCATCGCCGATGACGCCGCGGTTGCAGAGACAGTCGAGGAGACGGGCGCCACGCCCGGCCTGGACGAAGCCGCCAAGGCGGCGGAGCGCGAGGCTCGCCGCCAGGCGCTCTACGAGGAAAACGAGCGCGCCGAGGACGAGCGCGCCCGCGCCGAGGCAGAGCGCATGCGCGATGTTGACGACGAGGACGAGGACGAGACGCCCCGCGACACCTGGGCGACGGTGCGCCGCCTGTGGAGCGAGGCCGCCGGCGACCATTGGCGTTTCTATATCGTGTTCGCGAGCATCGTGTTCTATGCCATCTTTAACACCGCGGCGCCGGCCTACAGCGCCCGCGTGATCGATGAACTGTGGGGGCACATGAAGGTGGCGTTTGCCAACAACACTACCTTCAGCATTACCTGGGAGAACTGCGGCAGGACCATCTTCATCTACTTTATGATCTGGACCGCCGCCGCCTCGTTCTACGCACTCCAGAGCTTTTTGATGTCGAGCGTTGCCGAGCGTCTCAACCTGCGTCTACGCAACCGCATCGCACAAAAGCTCAACCGTCTGCCGCTTGCCTACTTTGACGCGCATCGTCCCGGCGAGGTCGTCAGCCGTGCGACCAACGACTTGGACAAGATGTCCGAGAGCATGCAGCGCGGACTGCTGCAGTTGCTGGTGTCGATCGGTACCGTGGTGGGCGCCGTGAGCGTGATGTTCGTGTTTAGCGTGCCGCTCACGCTGGTCTTTTTGTTCTTTACGGCGTTGTCGCTGCTGGTGACCAAAGTGGTCTCGCGTCGCACACATGACGTGACCGGCGAGCGCCAGGAGTGGGTGTCCAAGATTACGAGCGCGGTCGAGGAAGGCTACTCGGGCCGTCTGGTGATCCGTGCGTTTAACCGCGAGCGCCAGAGCTCTGCCGAGGTACACGAGGCTTCGAAGGAGCTGGCGCGCGTGAGCACCAAGGCCGACTTTATGATTAACGCCGTCGGCCCTGCGGTGCGCTTTATCGGCCGTTTGGCGCAGATCGTGATTGCGCTGGTGGGCTGCAGCATGCTGGTTGCCGGGCATATGACCGTCGGCGTGTTCCAGGCGTTCTTCCAGTTTATCTACGAGGCGTCCGAACCCATGACGCAGTTGTCGTTTACCTTTAACTCGCTGCAGAGCGCGCTGGCGAGCGCAGAGCGCGTGTTCGACCTGCTCGATGAGCCCGAGATGGAGGCCGATCCGCAGTCGGGCGAGGCTGCCAAGCTGCCGGGCAAGGTGGAGGGCCGCGTCGCTTTTGAGCACGTGCGCTTTGGCTATGCGCCCGACAAGCCGCTCATGCGCGACGTGTCGTTTGCCGCCGAGCCGGGTCAGAAGATCGCCGTGGTGGGAACCACGGGTGCGGGTAAGACCACGCTCATCAATCTGCTCATGCGCTTCTACGAGATCGACGGCGGCCGCATTACCCTCGACGGCGTGGATACGAGTCGTATGGCTCGCGGCGAGCTGCGCCAGCAGTTTGGCATGGTGTTGCAGGACGCCTGGCTGTTCGATGGCACCATTGCCGAGAACATCGCCTATGGCTGTCCCGAGGCGACGCGCGAGGAGATTGTCGCGGCCGCACGTGCCGCTCAGGTCGACTTCTTTGTGCGCACTATGCCGCAGGGCTACGACACACGGGTTGCTAACGATGCCGAGAGCATCAGCCAGGGCCAACGTCAGCTGCTGACCATCGCGCGCGTGCTGCTCAACAACCCGGCGATCCTCATCCTGGACGAGGCGACGTCGAGCGTGGACACGCGCACCGAGCTTGCCATCGGCCGCGCCATGGACGCGCTCATGCGCGGGCGCACGAGCTTTGTGATCGCGCACCGTCTGTCGACGATCGTCGATGCCGACCTCATCCTGGTCATGGATCACGGCAATATCATCGAGCAGGGTACGCACAAGGAGCTGCTGGCTGCCGAGGGCGCTTACGCCGACCTCTACCTAAGCCAGTTCGCATAAGGTGACAAAGGGGCAGCCCCGCATGTCGCATCGAAAAGAAGGCGCGCCGGGGGCGGATTCCCTGGCGCGCCTTTTGTGCTGGCGTTCATGCTGTGGCGGCTGCCCACGGCCCTAGCGCTCGTCCACGAGCTTGGCGACGAGGGCTTTGAGCTCGGCCACCTCTCGCTCGAGTTCCTTGACGCGACGGGCGTTTTCGTTGATGCCCTGGCGGTTGAGGGCGCTCTGCTCGGCGGCATCGTCGGGCATGTACTCGCGATGCTGCTTGGCGTCGAAGCTCTCCTCGAACACGCGGCAGCCGTTGCGCTTGATGATGCGCCCGGGCACGCCCACGACGGTGCAGTTGTCGGGCACGTCCTTGACGACGACCGAGTTGCCGCCGATCTTGACGTTGTCGCCAATGTGGATGTTGCCAAGCACCTTGGCGCCCGTGCCCACCGTGACATTGTTGCCCAGGGTGGGATGGCGTTTGCCGGTCTCGTTGCCGGTACCGCCGAGCGTGACGCCTTGGTAGAGCACGCAGTTGTCGCCCACAATGGTGGTCTCGCCGATGACAACGCCCATGGCGTGGTCGATAAAGAAATGTTTGCCGATCTGTGCAGCGGGATGAATCTCGACGCCGGTGATGTGGCGGGTGATTTGCGAGAGCACCCGGGCGAGCGAGCGATGGCCGTGCTCCCACAGCCAGTGCTCGGGCACGTGGTTCCACTTGGCGTGCAGGCCGGGGTAGGACAGGAAGATGACCAGGCCATTTTGCGCAGCGGGGTCTTGCGCCTGGACGGTCTTGATGTCCTCGCGAATGGTATTGATAAAGCTCACCGGCCGCCCTCCCTTAGCGCCGTGACAATGCGATTCAATAAAGTATAGCGATTCGCTAGGGATTAGGAAGGGCGATCTTGCTTTGCTTTGGGCGACAAGTGTCAGTTATGCAAACTTGCTGGTAATGGAGTCATGCTTTTGTGGGGTTGCGCACGAGGGGGCGCCGCAACCGTATACTGGTCAACTTGGACGTGTCCGCGCCCACAACTGAGAGGTTTTACTTCATGGGTTTCATCAATTTTATCGCCGAGCTGCTCAAGGACCCGCGCACTGCGATCGCCAGCTGGATCGCCGCTGGCCCGCTCATGGCCTACGGCTGCGTGTTCCTGATCATCTTTATCGAGACGGGCGTGGTGTTCTTCCCGTTCCTTCCCGGCGATTCGCTGCTGTTTGCCTCGGGCTTCTTTGCCCACAACGGCGGCTTTAACATCGTGGCCCTGCTGGCCGTCGCATGGGCCGCAGCCATCCTGGGCGATCAGTGCAACTTTATGATCGGCCACTTCTTTGGCCGCAAAATCATCGCCTCGGGCAAGGTCAAGGCCATGACGCCCGAGCGCATCAAAAAGTCCGAGGACTTCCTGGACAAGTGGGGTCACCTGGCCATCTTCCTGGGTCGCTTCTTCCCGTTTATCCGCACCTTTGTGCCCTTCATCGCCGGTATGGGCGGCATGCACTGGCGCAACTTTGTCATCTATAACGTGCTGGGCGGTATCACCTGGTCGACGGTCTTTACGCTGCTGGGCTACTTCTTTGGCGGCATCCCCTTTGTGCAGGAGCACTTTGAGCTGCTGATTATCGGCATCGTCGCCGTGTCGATTATCCCGACCGTGGTCGGCCTGGTTAAGGCAAAGCTGGGCAAACAGAACGCGTAGCTCGAGATAGCGCGCAAACCGTGCCGTTGAGGCCCGTCACCGATTACGGTGGCGGGCCTCTCTAGCTTCGGTCAAATGAAAATACTTTAGTTAGTTAAAGAAAAACGTTTTATCTGATGCGTGTGCGGAGTACAATCTCGTGCATGCGAATCGACGTGTCATCGGCTTCGATGTCGTCCGCGTGTCCCGTCCGGCTCTACGCTCCGGGCGTGTGACGTTGCGACGCGGTCGGCCCCGGTCCTTGCGTGCGGGTTCGCGAGTAAGCAACTGTGTATGTAAGGAGCGACATATGACTGTCGAGAAGAAGGATATCGATTGGGGTAGCCTCGGCTTTGGCTACATGAAGACCGATTACAGCTACGAGGCTCATTGGAAGGATGGCGAGTGGGACGAGGGCGGCCTGACCACCGACCACACCCTGCATGTCTCCGAGTGCGGTGGCATCTTCCATTACTGCCAGGAGGTCTTTGAGGGCCTGAAGGCCTACACCGCCGAGGACGGCAGCATCGTCTGTTTCCGTCCCGATATGAACGCCGAGCGTATGTACAACTCTGCGCAGCGCCTCGAGATGCCCCCGTTCCCCAAGGACAAGTTTGTCGAGGCCGTCAAGCAGGTCGTCTCTGCCAATGCCGCATGGGTTCCGCCCTTCGGCTCTGGCGCAACCCTGTATGTGCGTCCGTTTATGATCGGCTCCGGTGACGTAATCGGCGTGGCTCCCGCTCCTGAGTACACGTTCCGCATTCTCGTGACCCCGGTCGGTCCGTACTTTAAGGGCGGCCTCAAGCCCGTCAAGCTGCGCGTTTCCGAGTACGACCGCGCCGCACCGCACGGCACCGGTAACATCAAGGCCGGCCTGAACTACGCCATGTCCCTTAAACCCACGATGGAGGCCCATCGCGAGGGTTATGCCGAGAACCTGTATCTCGACTCCGAGTCCCGCACCTATGTCGAGGAGACCGGCGGCGCCAACGTGCTGTTCGTGAAGGAGGACGGCACCCTCGTCGTTCCGCAGTCGCACACCGACTCCATCCTGCCCTCTATCACCCGTCGTTCGCTCGTTCAGGTTGCTCAGGACCTGGGCATTACCGTCGACCAACGCCCTGTCGAGTGGGCCGAGGTCAAGGCCGGTACCTTTGTCGAGTGCGGCCTGTGCGGCACCGCTGCCGTTATCTCCCCGGTCGGCGAGATCGACAACAAGGTTTACGGCGCCGACGAGACCGTGACCTTCCCGGCTGGCTACACCGAGATCGGCCCTGTGATGAAGAAGCTTCGCGAGACCCTGACTGGTATCCAGTCTGGTGCTGTTGAAGATAAGCACAACTGGGTTTACACCGTCGCGTAAGCTGCCATAGCTGTTCGGCCCGAGGGCAACCTTCCTTTCCGGCGCGTCCTCGGACATGAAAGAACCTCCGCTGCGCACTTCGTGCGGCGGAGGTTCTTTCGTCCTGCGGAGTGCGCCGGAAAGGAAGGTTGCCCTCGGGCCTGCGTTACCTCGGCGCTGCCGTTACGGGCAATATAGATCTGAATTAAAGATGGCGCGCGGCCTTTTAGGCCGCGCTTTTGTTTTGGTTCGCGCCATGTGGGGGTGATGGCGACGTGCATTTTTGCGAGTATTCTGCAACCGAAGGCCCCTGCATACCGACCTCGGGCAAAAAATCGGGATTTCTCGATGTTTTCTACGAATGATGGGCGGGGTTATGGGCTGACAGCGTTTGATTTGCAGGATATTCGCGGTCTTTGGCATTTATCGTAGCGCCCGAAGCCCTTGGTTATGTTGAATACTCCTAAAAATGCACGGCGCTTAGAGGGGGACCTTCGCGAAAAAGGAAACCGCCCCGTCGAAGTATGCATTCGACGGGGCGGTTTATGCATATAGCCGATTTAGGATGCGCTGCCAAACTACTAGAACTTGACGGTCGGGGCCTGGCGGGCTGCTTCGGCGGCCTCGAAGCCCTGGCGTTCCTTAAACTGGAAGATGCCGGCAAAGATGACAGCCGGGAACGTCTGAATGGCGTTGTTGTAGCTGAGCACGCAATCGTTGTAGCTCTGGCGTGCATAGCTAATCTTGTTCTCGGTATCCTCGAGTGATGCCTGCAGCTGCGTAAAGTTGGTGTTTGCCTTAAGATCGGGATAGGCCTCGGCTACGGCAAAGAGCTGGCGCAGCGCACCGGTCAGCACGTTGTCGGCTTCCATCTTGGCCTCGGGCGTGGTGGCCTTGACGGCGGTGTTACGCGCGCTGATCACGGCGGAGAGCGTCTCCTGCTCGTGCTTGGCGTAGCCCTTGACGGTCTCGACCAGGTTGGGGATCAGGTCGTTGCGGCGCTGCAGCTGCGTATCGATGTTCTGCCAGGCGTTATCGATGCGGTTACGCTTGGTGACCATGTTGTTGTAGATGCCGGCGATGGCGCAGACAATCACAATGACAACAACGATGCCGATGATGACGGTAATCATGATGTCTCCGTTTCGAATGGCCGCGGCGGCATGCGCCAGCTGCCGTTGGTATAACGCTACTAGTATACCCGCAACGTTTTGCCGTGCCGAACTTTCCGGTAAGCGTTATGTTTTCGGTGGGGTTGGTACCGGGACAAAGCGCACGAGGTACAGGTGTAAGATATGCGACAGATTGACGAACGTTGTCTTTGCCCTGAGGATGGCGATACCAGTGGACCTTCGCATTAAGAAAACCTACCGCGCCCTGTTCGATGCCTTCACCGAACTTCTCGAGGAGCATCGTTTTGAGGACCTGACGGTTGCCATGCTGTGCGACCGCGCCATGATTCGCCGTACGACGTTCTACAAGCACTTTCGCGACAAGAACGATTACTTTGCCTTTTATATCGATGAGCTTATGTCGGGCTTGCCGCAAAAACAGCCCGATGAGGCCGGCGCAGTGTCTGCCGAGGACGTGCGCGCGCTTCGACACGCGATTTTGGACGATGCCATGGATTTGATTTTGGCGCACGAGCAGCTCATGGATAACATTTTGGCAAGCAGCATGTCGGGCATGTTGACCAACGTTATCTGCGACCGTATTGCCCGCTCCATCCGCGAGCGTGTGATGAACGTGCTTGCCGAGGATGCCCTGGCTCCCGTGTCACTTGAGACGACGTCTGAGTTTGTCGCCGGCGGTATTATTCGACTTTTCACGATATGGTGGGAATCGGGCCACGATCTTGAGCGTCGACCTGAGATGGCCGACGTGGTCGATGCACTGTTCGAGCGAACCATGACGCCGGTGCATCACTAGAAGTGGCGGAGAGAGGGGGATTCGAACCCCCGGAACGCTCTCGCGCTCAACGGTTTTCAAGACCGCCGCATTCAACCGCTCTGCCATCTCTCCGTGAGTCGTAATGATAGCATCGTTTTGAATTTGCAACAGGGAAGGCGAACGATGACGATCACCGAAATCGACGAGAAGTTCATGCGCGAGGCGTTGGCGGAGGCGCGAGCCGCCGCGGCGGTGGGCGAGGTGCCCATCGGAGCCGTAGTGGTGCGCGACGGCGAGATCGTCGCGAGGGCGCACAATCGGCGCGAGCTCGATCAGGATCCTTCGGCGCATGCCGAGTTTTCGGCCCTATGCGCCGCCGCGCAGTCGCTCGGTCGTTGGCGCCTTTCCGATTGTACGGTCTACGTGACGCTCGAGCCCTGCTGCATGTGTGCGGGCCTTATGGTCAACGCGCGCGTGGGGCGCTGCGTGTACGGCGCGGCCGATGCTAAAGCGGGCGCGTTGGGATCCCTATACGATTTGAATGCCGACTCGCGCCTGAATCATCGGTTTAACGTGACGGCCGGCGTGCTGGCGGATGAGTGTCGTGAGGTTTTGAGCGGCTATTTTAGTGGGCTGCGTGGTACCGATGGTGCTAGCTGCGGTTGTGGGACCGATCTTGAGGCGCATGCCGCTCATGCCGAGGCGCTCGCGTGTGCCGAAGAGGATGCTGGCGCGGTGGTTGACTTTGGCCCCGCGTGCCGCCGGCCCCGCCGCGTGCTGCTGGCGATCGACTCCTTTAAGGGCAGCGTTTCGAGTGCGCAGGCGGAGGCGGCGGTTGCCGAAGGCGTGCGCCGTGTGTGGTCCGATGTCCAGGTGGCCGCATTGCCGCTGGCAGATGGCGGCGAGGGAACGCTCGATGCCGTTGCCGCGTGCGGCGGTGAGCTTGTGACCTGCGAGGTTGCAGGCCCCTTGGGCGATCGCGTGTCTGCCCGGGTGCTGGTGGACGGCGAGCACGAGTCGGCTGTTATTGAGATGGCCGAAGCCGCGGGCATCGGGTATTCACCCTGCACGGAATCGGCGGCGTTGGCGGCCACAACCTATGGCGTGGGCGAGCTCATGCTTCGCGCGGTTCGCAAGGGCGCAAAGACACTCTATATTGGTCTGGGCGGCAGTGCCACCAACGACGGTGGCGCCGGCATGCTGCAGGCGCTGGGCGCGCGTGTGGTCGATGATCGGGGCTGCGATATCGCCCCCGGTCTTGCCGGCCTTGAGCGGGTGGCGAGCGTTGATTTGGTGCCAGCGCTGCAAGCTTTGGATGGCGCTCGTATCGTTGTGCTTTCGGATGTCGAGAATCCGCTCGTAGGGCGTTGCGGCGCGCTTGCGGTGTTCGGCGGACAGAAGGGTCTGCCGGCGGATAATGCCGAGGCGCTGAGCAGGTGCGACAGCTGGATGGTCGGCTACGGTCGCTTGCTCGACGCTGCGATTGCCAGAGTTCGAGCCCAGGGGTTGTTGCGCACACCCGAGGGCGCACGGACATTTGGTTCGGTGCTCGGCGTGCCCGGCGCGGGCGCTGCCGGTGGCTTGGGCGCGGCGTTACTGGCGCTCGGGGCGGAGCTGCGTTCGGGCGTGGAGACGGTGCTCGATCTCGTGGGGTTTGACGAGCGCGTGCGCGATGTCGACCTGGTCATAACGGGCGAGGGCAATATGGATGAGCAGTCCGCCGCCGGTAAGGCGCCGGTGGGCGTGGCCCGTCGTGCGAAGCGATATGGCAAGCCGGTGGTTGCCGTCGTGGGCGGTCGCGCTGACAACCTGGATGCGGTATATGGGCAGGGTATTGACTTGGTTTTGCCGATCTGCCGCAAGCCCATGGACCTGGAGCGGGCACTCGATTCGCAAGAAGCCACAACCAACCTCATCTGTGCCGGCGAGTCTGTTGCGCGAGCCTACGACCTCGGCCGCATCTAGAAAAGTAGTCTTTTTGCACTTCAGGTGTTGACGCCGCCATTTATGTGCCATTAGTAGATTGCTCTTCGTTCAGTTGTTCGCCAATTAATCATGCCAATTAATTACCATTTCGGGCGAAGACGTGGATTATCTCCATGATGGGCCTCTTTGGTCATAATGTTGTCTTTAACTGTCCTTAATCAATAGATCGCTCGTGGGAAGAGAAGGCGACACCAGAGGGGGAGAAGGGAATTGGAGAGGAAAGTTTTCGGCGGGGGGGGGCAGAGAGTCGCTGCTCTCTGCCTTGCGCTGGTTCTCGGCTTCGGATGTTTATCCGTTGGCGCGACGGCCGGTGTCGCATATGCGGCCACGGAATCGCGGACTGCGTATACTGCGGAGGAGTTTGAGATCACCCAGGACGGCGTGACCTATTCGTGCGAGACCACGGATAAGGGCACGGCGGAAATCACAGGTATTGTTGCCGACGACAGTGTGACCGCGGTGAGTGTGCCCAGCTCCATCGAGCATGGTGGCCAGACCTACAAAGTCACCAAACTTTATTTCTCGTCTGGTATCGTGGCCAAGAACGTTGAGCAGCTGACGCTTCCCGACACGCTCGAAAAAATGTACGGAGGGAATTTCCGGAGGTTCGCAAAGGTCAAGGAGCTCCATATCCCTGGCTCCATCAAGAACTTCGGTTGCTCGCTGCAAAACGCTGGCTCGCTCGAAAAGCTCTATTTCGATGAGGGCGTCGAGGAGATTAGCGCCAACATGATGGTCTATGGCTGCAGCAACCTTTCGGAGATCGATCTCCCCTCCACCCTCAAAATGATTTCGGGCTCGGGCGCCTTCGAGGGGGCTACGGCCCTCACGGGCATCGAGTTTCCAAAAGATGTCGCCTTCTCCGACACCATAACGGGCGTGTTCGAAGACTGCACGTCTCTGACAAGCGTGTCGTTGCCCGCTTCGGTTACCAAGATCCCCTCGCACATGTTTGACGGATGCACCTCTCTCACGTCCGTCACCGCGCTGAGCGAAATCGAGTCCATCGGGGATGGGGCGTTTCGGAATTGCTCGAGTTTAACCGGCATCAATTTCCCGGGCACATTGAAGAGCATCGGATCCTCTGCTTTCCAGGGGTGCGCCAGCCTGGTGAGCGTGCCCAAGCTAAGCAAGGTGACGGAGATGGGCTGGGGGGCTTTTTACGAGTGCAAAAATCTGCAGGCGTCCGTGGATCTGTCCTCGCTTCAGAACATTCCGGACAATGCGTTTTGCTACACACCGGTTAAGATCGTGGGGCTTTGCGACAGCCTGAAGAGTATCGGTGAGTGGGCCTTTATCCAGAGCAACGTCGCCGTCCAGCTTCCCAGGACACTTGAGACAATTGGCAACTACGCCTTCTATTACGGCACGTTGCCGGAGCAGCTTTCCATTCCGGATTCCGTGACTTCCGTTGGCAAGGCAGCCTTCTCGGGCGTAGATGGCGTGAAGGATGTGACGATCGGGCGCGGCCTCACCAAAATACCCTCGGGTATGTTTGACGGCAGCACGGTTCAAAAGATCACAATCGAAAACAGCATGGACGACATCACCGGCTCGAAGAACCTCCCGTTCTTTGGCGTCGATATCGTCTACACGCGCGAGTCCATCGATGACGGCGTCGGCGGTACCGTGAGCGATGACAGCACCAAGACCCTTCAGGATCTGGTCGACGAGGCCCCCTATGACAAGGAAACCGTCATCACCCTGAAAAAGCACGTGAAGCTTGGCTCCACGCTCACGATTCCTGTCGGGAAGATGATTAAGATCACGTCGGATGAGCCCCATACCATCTTGGCAACAAAGAATAGCGGCGTCACCGTACTGGTCAATGTTGCCGAGGGGGCATCCCTCGAGCTGTCGGGGAAAGTGTCCCTGAGTGGTCGCTACAACAAGGGCGCCATTATTTCTAGCAAGGGAGCAGTTGTGCTCTCTGACGAGGCCGTTGTGTGCGACGGCGCTGCGAACACCGTCAATACGGGCGTCATCGACGTGTCGGGAGACAAGGCATCGCTTACCATGACGGGCGGCGTTATCGAGCAGTGCGAACTTAAGGACGCGTATTGCGGCGCTGTCCACGCGAAGGACGGCGCTCATGTTGTCATGAAGGGCGGCGTTATCCGTAAGAACGGAATCGTCGTTACCGGAGACACTAACGGCTATCACCTCACATCTTCTGGCGTCATGTTGGTGGGCAATGCCCGCTTTGACATGAGCGGAGGCAGCATCGAGGGCAACAGCGGCTATCGAGGCAGCGCGGTCCTTGCGTACAGTGAGGGGGAGGGCGATAGCCAAAGAGCCAAGTTCACGATGACTGGTGGTCAGATTTCCGGCAACAGGAGCAGTAAACTGGAGGCGGGGTCCTTAGATCCCTCTGGAGCAGTTCACATTGAGGGCAACGCCGAGTTCACCATGGAGGATGGAGAGATTAAGAACAACGTTGCGTCTGGCAACGGCAAAGGCGGCGGAGTGTGTGTGGTCGACCCGGGCTGCCAAGGCGGGAAAAGGGGGAATACTGCTTTCACCATGCAAGGCGGGTCCATATCTGGCAACTCCGCTTCCGCCGGCGGAGGCGTCTATACCTATTCGAATAACGTCACGCTCAGCGCAGGCGAGATCAAAGACAATACTGCTTGGAGCATGGGCGGCGGCGTGTATAGCGAAGGTAACGAGGCTCATGGCTATGGCACGCTCCACATCGAAAACGCCCTCGTTGTTGATAACCATGCGAAAGAGCAAGGCGGCGGCATGTGGTTCTGCCCGACCGGAGATGCCAAGGTCTACGTCCAGAACGGCGGCCTGATCGCCAGGAACACGGCCAATGGGGCGGGAGACGACCTTGTCTTCATCGGCTTCAAAGACGCCAAATACAAACTGACCTTGGCCAACCGCGCTCCGGGCGGCGGAAAGGTCAACTGGTACAAAGACGGTGGGCTGTTTAACCCCGAAGGCACTTATGCGGCAACAAACCACGATGTCCCGCGATTCACGCCCGATGGTGACAACGGCGAGCCTCTGTCCTTTACCGACGCCACGCCGAACGTTGCGCTAAAATCTGTGATGAGCGAGGATGTGTATAACCTCGGCGGCGGCCAGACGTCGCTGACGATCTCCGGCAATACGGCCAAGTATGGAGGCGGCATCGGCGCCAACGGCGGTGTCGTCATCGGTAAGTCCGAGAACATCAACATTCCCATCAAAAAGGTCTGGGAGAACCCTAAGATCCCCCATCCTAATAAGGTCAAAGTAAATCTCAAGAACGGCGATACCGTCATCGATTCGATCACCTTGAGCGAGTCTGACGGCTGGGAGGGTGCCTTCTCCAATCTGCCGCAGCGTGACACTTCCGGCTCCGTGATCGCCTACACCGTGGCCGAGGACCCCGTCGAGGGCTACAGCTCGAAGGTCACCGGCGACGCCGAGCGCGGCTTCACCGTGACCAACACCTCCACGGCCAAGGTCTCGGTGCCCGTCGAGAAGAAATGGGTCGGCCCGGCGGCCAAGAAGGCCACCGTGCGCCTGCTCGCCGACGGCGAGGACGCCGGCCAGTCGATCGAGCTCAACGAGTCCAACGGCTGGAAGGGCTCCTTCAAGGGCCTGCCCAAGTACTCCGAGTCCGGCTCCGAGGTCCGCTACACCGTGGCCGAGGTGCCCGTCGAGGGCTACAGCTCTAAGGTCACCGACGACGCCAAGGACGGCTTCACCGTGACCAACACTGTGAAGACGGGCGAGCTCGACGTCTCCAAGACCGTCGTGGCGCGCGAGGGCCTGGCGGTCGACGCGGACAAGATATTTAAGTTTGTGGTTGAGGCCACCGATGCCATGGGCCGCAAAGTATCCGGCACCTACGGTGACGCGACGTTCGAGGACGGCAAGGCGACCCTCAAGCTCAAAGACGGCCAGACGGCGAGGATCACGGGGCTGCCCGCGGGAACTGCCTACACGGTGACCGAACGTGCCGCCGAGGGCTACACGACCGCGGTGAACGGAGCCGAGGGATCCAGGGCCGATGGCTCCATCTCGGCCGATCAGGTCGCCTCCGCCGCCTTCACCAACACCTTTGACCCCGCCCCCGCCACGGCGTCCGTCCCCGACCTCACCAAGGTGCTCGCGGGCGGCCGCAAGCCCGGCCTCCAGGAGGGGGAGTTCGCCTTTGAGCTCTCCCTCGCCGACAGCGCGGGCAATGTGCTCGAGGGCTACCCGATCGAGGCGAAGAATGACAGGGACGGCAAGGTTTCCTTTGGCGAGCTCAGCTTCACCAATCCGGGTGCCTACCACGCGACCGTGACCGAGAAGGCAAGCGGCGATGTCCTGATTGAGGGCGATGCGCATGCCTACACCTTCGACATCACGGTGACTCAGACTGGTGCCGGCCTTAAGGCCGAGATCTCCAACGAGCGGGGCAAGAAGACCTTCACCAACACCTTCTCGCCGCACGACAACACCAAGACCGTCACCAAGGCGGACGCCTCAGGCGCCAAGGTCGATGTGGATGGCAAACCGGTGGGCGTGGGCGATACCCTCACCTATACCATCGGCTGGGCCAATAACAGCGTCGACGACAGGGGCGCCGCGCAGGCGGCTGACGTGACGGTGACCGATGTCCTGCCCAAGGGCGTTAACTATGTTGAGGGTTCTGCCGACGGTGCCGCCTACGACGCCGCGACGCGCACCCTTACCTGGTCGCTCGGCGAGCAGGCTGCGGGCGCCACGGGCACGCTCAGCTTTGACGTGAAGGTCTCCGCCGAAGCCGCCGTGGTCGACGACATCTCCAACACCGCCACGGTCAAGGTGGGGGAGAACGAATCCCAGACCAACACGACCCACAACAGCGTGTCCCGCGAGGGCAGCCTCACCGTCAAGAAGACGGTCGTCGGCGGCGACAGCCAGCGAGAGTTCGGCTTTACGGTCGCGCTGACCGACGGGGACGGCGAGCCCGTCTCCGGCACCTTCGGCAAGGGCGAGCACGCCGTGACGTTCGCGGACGGCAAGGCGAACTTCACGCTTAAGGATGGCGGGGAGAAGATCATCTCCGGCCTACCCGTGGGCGCGCACTATACCGTGACCGAGGATGCCGCCGAGGGCTACACGACCGCGGTTAACGGGGCCGACGGCTTCAAGGCCGAAGGCGCCGTGACCGAGGACGGCGCGACCGTCGCGTTCACCAACACGTACGGAACGGCCACCGAGGGCAGGGACGCCTCCACCGCGGGGCTCTTCACCAAGACGCTCGAGGGCCGCGACTGGGCGGAGGGCGACAGCTTCCAGTTCACGCTCGCGGGCGAGGACGGCGCCCCCATGCCCGAGGGCTCTGCCGACGGCTCCAAGACCGTCAGCGTGACGGCCGGCGCCGGCACCAAGGCGGGCGATAGGGTCGCCTTCGACTTCGGCCCCATCCGCTACACGCTCGATGACATCAAGGACGCCGGGTTCGCCGAGGTCGGCGGCAAGCGCGTGCGCGCCAAGACCTTCACCTACACGGTGCGCGAGGTCAGGCCCGATGACGGCTCCGCCATCGCTGGTGTGGCCTACGACGGTCACGCCGCCACGATGACGGTGACCGTGACCGACGACGGCTACGGCAACCTCACGGCCACGACGCCCGCAATCGCGCAGGCGAGCGGCGGCGACTTCGTCAACACCTACACGACCGAGCTCGACTACTCGGCCCGCGCGGGAGTGCGCCTGTCCAAGACGCTCCGCGGCCGCGCCATGGAGGCGGGGCAGTTCGCCTTCACCGTGACCGCGGACGCCGAGACGGCCGCCAAGCTCGGCCTCAAGACCGGCAAGGACGCCTACGCCGTGGCCGCGGCCGATGACGGTGCGGCCGGCCTGGTCGACCTCATCGGCGGGACCGCGGAGAGCGATGTGAAGTTCACCGACGCCGACGCGGGCAAGGTCTATCGCTTCACCGTCACCGAGACCAAGCTCGGCGGCGAGGGCTACACCAACGACACCGCGCCGCGCACGGTGACCATCGCGCCCGCCTACGACGCCGCGACGGGCAAGCTCACGGTCACGACCACGGTTGCCAGGGACGGTGTCGAGGTCGCCCGCAGCGAGGTCTCCACGGCAGATGACGCCATGGCGGCGCCCGCGCCCGTGACGGTCGCGTTCCAGAACTCCTACGAGGCCACTGGAACGCTCGGCGGCGAGGGCGGCGCGGTTATCAACGCCACCAAGACGCTGGCGGGCCGCGCCGCGGCGGCGGGCGAGTTCTCGTTCTCCGTCCGCGATGCCCGGGGCAATGTGGTCGCGACCGCGACCAACCAGGCCTCCGGCGACGGCGTGGCCGCGGGACTTGCGTTCTCGCCTATTGCCTATACTACTGACGCGCTCGAGCGGATGGTGGGAGACGGCACCGCTACCAGGGCCGCCGACGGCTCCTGGGTCATTCCCTATACCGTTTCCGAGGACGGTACGGACCGGCTGCCTGCGGGCGTGACGGCGGCCACGTCGAGCTTCGGCATCACGGTCAAGGTGACCGATAACGGCGAGGGCGGGCTGGATGTGGCCGTGACCTACCCCGAGGGCTCCGACGGCACGCTGTCGTTTGTGAATGCCTATAGCGCCGGCGAGGCGACGGTCGATCTCGCGGGCACCAAGACGCTGGCGCTTAGCCAGGCCGGACTCGGCCTCACGCAGGCCGGCATTGCGGGCAAGTACACCTTTAAGATTGAGCCGCTGGACGGCGCCCCCGCGCCGGTCGACGCCTCCGGCAAGACGGTGACCGAGGCGGCCAACGACGCCGCCGGTAACGTCGCGCTGGGCCACGTCACGTTTAAGCAGCCGAGCGACCTCGATGACGTCGAGATCGACGGCGGCCTGCGCACCAAGACGTTCACCTACCGGGTGAGCGAGTCCGGTTCGGTCGACGGCGTGGCCAACGACGCGACGGCGACCAGGACCTTCACGGTCAGGGTGGTCGAGGACACCAAGGCGGGCACGCTCGTCGCGGAAGTCCTGCCCGCAGAGGGCACGCCCGAGGGCAGGGGCGCGTTCGAGTTCACCAATACCTACGGCGTGAACCCGACGCCGAGCTCCGTCACCGACCAGATCAAGGTGAGCAAGAAGCTCAAGGGCCGTGGCCTGGCCGAGGGCGAGTTCGAGTTCCAGCTGGTCGAGATCGCCGCCGACGGCAGCGAGGTCGTCGCGGCGACGGGCAGGAACGCCGCCGACGGCACGGTCGCGCTCGGCCCCGTCACCTACACCGCGCCCGGCACGCACGGCTACGAGCTGCGCGAGGTCGCCGGCACGGCGGGCGGCGTGACGTACGACAGGGCGACGTACCGCGTGCGCACGACGGTTGCCGATGCCAAAAACGGCACGCTCGCCGTCAAGCACGAGCTCATGGATGCCGAGGGCAATGCCGCGAACGACACCTCGGTGACCTTTACCAACGGCTACGAGGCCGCACCCGTCACCCTCAAACTGGGCGCCGCCAAGGTGCTCAAGGGCGCCGAGCTCAAGGCGGGCCAGTTTAGCTTTGAGCTCAAGAGCCGGGACGGCAAGGTCATGTCGACCGCCAAGAATGCCGCCGATGGCAGCGTCACGTTCGATGCGCTGACCTTCAAGCAGGCCGGCACCTACACCTTCACGGTGAGCGAGGTCGACGACGGCCAGGCGCACGTGACCTACGACAAGGCGGTGCACAAGATCGTCGTCACGGTGAGCGACGAGGCAGCAGACGGCACCAAGACGGGCTACCTGTCGGCGAAGGTCTCCTACGAGGGCGACGCCAACGTGCCGCCGGTCTTCACCAACAGCTACGTCGAGGAGCCCGGCACCCCCGAGAACCCCGAGAACCCCGGCACGCCGGGCGGCGGCTCGGGCGGCGGTTCCGATAACGGCTCCGGCGGAGGCTCCGGCGGCGACGGCTCCAAGGGCGGTATGCCCGACACCGGCGACCGCAGCCTGCCGGTTGAGGCGCTCGGCGCCATGGCCGGCATCGGCGCGCTGGCCGTCGCGGGCGGCGCGGTCCTGTACCGCAGGCGCCGCTAGCGATATGGACGAGTGGGGCGAATCCATCCGATGGGTTCGCCCCAC
>CABQSB010000015.1:0-68168 GCA_902466735.1 uncultured Collinsella sp. | reverse complement strand
TCTGGTCGCGCCCTTGAAGTTGAACGTCAGATTGTCCAAATGCGGCCCGCGCAGCGTCGAGCCGTTACGGCGTTTGGTAAAACGCCGTAACCTTAAAGCTCCGTTACTTCAACGCTGTTGTAGATCTCGTCCCAGCGGTCCATGACCAGGTGGCCGGTCTTGGGATCCATGGCGTTGAGCTTGCCGCAGGTATTGGCGGTCTTGAGCACCGTGACGTCGTCGGCACCAGCAGCAATGGCATGCGCAAAGCCGGCGATGGTCGAGTCACCGGAACCCGTCGCGTTCACAGCCGCAATCGCGGGCGTCTTGGCGCGGAACGCGCGGCCCTCATGGAAGCCCACCGAACCGGCAGCGCCCATCGAGACGACGACCCAGGGAATACCGGCAAAGCGGCCATCGGCGGCAAGCGCCTCGCGCAGGGCATCGACATCATCGGTCGTAAAGGACGTACCCAGCAGGCCGTTAATCTCGGTCAGGTTGGGCTTTACGAGCTCAGGCTTAGCATCAGATTCCAGCGCGGCCTCCAGCGATGCATCCGAAGTGTCGAGCAGCACCTTGGCGCCCGCCTCCTCGGCGATCTTGACGAGCTCGGCATAGTAACCGGCATCGACGCCACGCGGCAGCGAACCCGAAAGCGTCACGACGTCCGCCTTCGCTGCAAGCTCGGCGAACTTGGCCGTAAAGGCCTCAAGCTCGGCAGGCGCAATCTGAGGGCCGCTCTCCAGCAGCTCGGTTTGATTACCCTCGTGCAGAATATTCAGGCAAATGCGCGTCTCACCGGCGATGGGCACAAAGTCGTTCTTGACGCCGTCGGCATCCATAAGCTCGGCCATATAGGCACCCATGTGGCCGCCGAGCAGACCGGTCGCGAGCACGTCGTCGCCCAACTGCAACAGCACACGGCTCACGTTGAGGCCCTTGCCGCCAGCGGTCTTTTCGGGCGTCACGCGGTTCACGTCGTCGATAATCAGCTTGTCGAGTTGATAGCGCGTATCGATCGACGGGTTCATGGTAACGGTCAGAATCATGTTGAACTCCTGTTTCCGGGGCACGACACGCGCGGCCCCAAACATACGATAACTCGTTAAAGGATCTCGATCTCAAAGCCGCGGGTGACGGTCTCCCCCGGCTTGGCAACCAGGCAGCCACGCTTGTGCTCCAGAATATCGTCCTCGTCGGAGCAGGTAGACAGGCCGCCCCACGGTTCCACGGCCACAAAGTCGCCCTCGGGCTTGCTCCACACAATCAGGTACGGCATATCCTGGAACGTCAGGCGCACGCCCTTGTCCTCGGTTTTCTTGGTCAGCGTAACCACGCGGCTCTCGAGCACATCAAAGATGGTCTCCGCGAAGTCGAAGAGTTCGTGGGTAAGCGGCAGGTTCTGGTCGATCATGGGGTTCTTACTGCGATGCTCAACATCAATCAGGCCCGTCGAGGGAACGGCAGTACAGAGCTCGGCGGCCTCACGCTGATCAAAACGAAGCTCATAGTCGTCATAGGACTCGCCCTCGTCGAGCGGGCACTTAAAGCCGGGGTGACCACCCACAAGGAATGGCATATCCTCGGTGCCCTCATTGGTCACCTCGTACGACACGGCCACCTTTTCCGAATCGATCGTGTAGCGAGCAACGATCTTAAACGGATACGGGTACTGCTCAAGCAACTCGGCATGGTCGGCAGAGCTTAGGCTCAGCGCAACCATGTTGTCGCTCTGCTCCTCGAGCTTCCACTCCTGCTTGCGGGCAAAGCCGTGGCGGGCAAGCTTGACCTCGCGGCCACCCATGGTCATCGCGCGGCCATCACGAAGGCCGCCGCAAATCGGAAAGCAAATGGGTGCCTGGCCCGACCAGACCGAAGGATCGCCCTGCCACAGGTACTCGCGACCGTTGGCTTTAATCGAAGTGAACGATCCGCCAGCCGTGCTCAGTGCCACACGAATAGAACCGTTATCAAGAACAAACTCCATAGGAGCCTTCCCTTTCGTACGCCAGCCCGCCGAGTCAATAGGGCTGATAGAAAACCGGCCCGCGCCCCTCACAGAAACGCGAGCCGTCAACGGACTAGTAAATTACGCCGGATACCCGCTAGTCATGGTATTCGCCGCGGTCCCACTTCTCGAGGAACTCGTCAAAGAAGTGCGGGTCAGCCTGAGCCTCGGCGTCGGCCTTATTGCAAGCGTCGATCTTGGCGATCAGGGCATCGTGCTCGGGGGTCTTCTCGTAGGGCTCCTCCAGGAAGGCAAGCATGATGTCGGCCATCAGGAACTCACCGGTAATCTTGCCGCCAAAGCCCACGATGTTGGCGTTGAGCTCGCGACGGGCATACAGGGCAGAGGTCATGTCGCGAACCAGGGCGCAACGGGCGCCGGGAACCTTGTTGACGGCGTTGGTGATGCCGATGCCGGTGCCGCACAGGGCCACGCCAAAGTCGGCCTTGCCGCTGGCAACAGCCTCGCCCACGGCCTTACCGTAGATGGGATAGTGCGTACGGGTGTGGCTGTAGGTGCCGCAGTCGAGCACCTTGTAGCCAGCCTGCTCCAGGCGGTCGGCCAGATAGATCTTCTCGTCCGTAACGATATGGTCGCAACCGATTGCGATGGTCTTCTTCATCAGAACGTCCTTTCGTCTGAATTCAAAAGTTGAGATAGAAGTTCGAGTTCTCGGTGGCTCTCGTTAGGCCATCTTGTTGAGCATGTCGACACGGATCTGGTGACGGCCGCCGGCGTACTGGGCGCGCAGGAACTCGCGGGCGATCTTCTTGGCGACCTCGGTGCCCACAACGCCCGGGCCCATGGTGACCATGCGCGAGCCGTTGTGCTCGCGGGTCATGTAGGCGGAACGCTCGTCGGAAATGTTGGCGACGACCATGCCCTTGATCTTGACGGCGGCCATATAGGAGCCGACGCCGTACTTATCGAATGCGAAGCCCTGGGAATCCTTGTGCTCCAGCAGGTCCTTGGCAACGGCGGTCGCGGAATCGACAAAGTCCGCAGCAGGGGTCTCGGAATAGTCGACGACCTCGTGACCGTCAGCGATGAGCATCTCCTTGATGGACTCCTTCATCGACATACCGTCGGCATCGGAAGCGATTACAACCCTCATGACATCCTCCTTGAGAGATACGCAGGTGCGTAGTTTCTGTTTGGAAGTGTTGAATCGCGCTCAGGTCCGGGCATCTGAATGTGCGGTTCTTCACTGTTCATGTTTATTTGAACACATTCGAACATAGGTTGCAACCATTATTTGTTTAACTTTGTTCTTTTTTGAACAAATACCGTTTACGGTTGATTGCCGACCGTTTGAGCCCGGCGCAGACGTAGCGACCATGTGTTCAACAAACAAAAGGGCGGCCGAGAACGTGTCTCGGCCGCCCCTTCGGCGGTATTCCCCGGTATATACAGCTGTTTTAGCTACTCAGACTGCCTGTTCTTCTTGGCATGTTTGGACGGAGCGCTCAAGAAACGACCCGTCAGATAGTTCGCGGGACCGGAGATATCAATCCCCAGCAGGGTGTGGCCCAGCCACAGAAACGCCACAAGCACCAGCAGCGGGATAACGCACGAGGTCACGATCATCACGATGACGCCTTCGATCAAATCGGTCACCTGCTGCACGATCTCATCGGTCATTTGCTTGGCACCACTGGTTACCGACGTGACCAGGCTCGAGGCACCGTCGGCAAGCTGTTCAAGCACGTTCTTGGACTCTGTGGACTCGGTCTTTTTCTTGCTTGCTTTGGAGCTGTCGCTATCTGCCGCACTCGCAGCGTCGGCCGCCTTTTGCTCGGCTGCCTCGATGCTCACTCGATACGTTTCGTCGACCTTTTGCGACACCCATACGCTTGCAGGCACCAACGCCATGCCGATCATGGCAACCACAAGCACGCGAGTCGCCACGCGGCGCAGGACGGCGCTCGTGCTCCAGCGCCCATGAATGCCAAGCGACACCGCAAAGAGCACCAACGCAAACGGGATTAAGATGCCTAGGCCAACCGACCACAAAATAGTCAGCAGATATTTCTCGAGATAGAGCACGGCAAGCACGATGCCCAAGTCGCCTGAAAGCTGCGCGAGCTGCTCGGCAACCGGCGTTCCCGTATCACCCGGCAGCGCGGTAATGCCCGCAGATAGCGCCACGCACGAGGTCGTGAGCGCCAGTACGTTACCTTTCTTTTGATCGATGACCTCGATGGTGGAGTCCCAAGTCTTGGTATCGGCAAAATGCGGACGAGCTACAAAGCCCGACAGCAGCGCCAGCACCACGAGCGCAACGATAAAGCCAATCTGCAGCTTTTTGTTTGCGCACACGACATCGGACAGGCTGGGCTGCAGCTCGGTTACCGTCGTATGCTCGGTTATCTGGACAGGACGACCATGAGCCATCTCATACGCGTCTCTTTTTTGAATTGATCCGTTGTCCGGCATTTGGATACCTCCTCATTCCGGCCTGTATTGCGGTGGAAAGTATACCCACCCATCGAAAAACCGAACGGCAGGAGGCGCAACAAGCTGCTGCATGATCCGCCCGCCATGAAATGGGCCCATCTACTACGTTTAACCGCCCATCCCCGACCATGCCACAAAGCGAAAAAACAAAACCGCAGGTAGAAGTCCTGCGATTTTTCATGAAACGCGGGTGTGTTCGAGGGTATCGGGTTAAACGTAGTAGATGAGCCAGTTTCGTGGCGAGCGCTGCCAACCGATCCTCCGGGGACGGGAAAAGCGGGTCATTTGGGGCTGTCGGCCCCTATTTCGCCGCAACCTAGATAGGTGGGATACAAAAAACCCTGCCGCGGATAGCGGCAGGGTTTTTGGAAGGGGACGAGGTTGTGAGGGTTCGTTAGGCGAGCTTGGCCTCGAGCTCAGCGATGCGCTTGTAGGCATCGATGGTAAAGCGGGTCTGCTTCTCCAAGATCATGGTGGTCATGAGGGTGTCCTGAGCGTGGGCCATGATGAAGGTCATCTCCATCTCGCCGCCGCCGGCCTCCTGCGAAAGCAGCTTGGTCTGCGTGTCGTGGGCGCCAATGAGTGCATCGCTCGCATCCTTGTGCAGCTGTTCGGCCTTCTCAAAATCACCCTCGCGAGCAGCATCGAGCGCTGCAAGCAGATCAGTCTGGGCGTCACCCGCGTATGCGACGATCTCGAATCCAACCATCGAGATTTCTTCTTTGGTTGCCATATTGCGTTCCTTTCACATATGAACCAATGGAGAGCATCGCGTCCGGGCATACGCGCTGCGTTGTGTATGACAGAAACATTAACATTCAAACAAAACAGAACAATGCAAAACGCAATTTCGAGCTATGAACGGTCGATTTTCGCCCGTGAACGGTTTTTAAACCAATGCGAACAATATCGAACACAATTAGTGGCAACCCAAACAGGTCCACACCCTAGCGTACATCGCGCACCGTATCACCCTCTACGAGCATGCCGGGGATCAGCATGTGCTCCACGCCAGACGCACCCCCCTCGGCGCCGGCAATCTTGTCGACAGCCCACATGCCGACGCGCTTGTTGTCAAAGCGCACCGTGGTCAGGCGACGGTCGGGCACGATGTCGCCCAGACTATCGTCAACACCCACTACGCTCACGTCCTGGGGCACGCGCTTCCCGCGCGACTCGAGCCCGCGAATGCAGCCGTAGGCCATGGCATCGTTGGAAGCATAGATGGCGGTACAGGTCGGATCGTCCGCTAGAGCCTGACCGGCAGCATATCCGCTCTGTGCCGTCCAATCGCCACGGACGAGTCGCGGCGGCTCAATACCATGTGCGCGCAGTGTCTCACGCCAGCCTTCCTCGCGCTGCATGCCCGAAAGCGAGCGCTCGGGGCATGAGATAAAGTGCACGGTCTTGTGCCCCTGCACCAGCAAGTACTCGACCACCTGGCGCGAGCAATCGAACTGGTCGTTATCGACCGTTGAACAGAGCGGGTGCTCCAGCATGGTAACGAGCACCGTCTGCATACCGGGCAGCGGCTCGAAGGTGCCAAAGTCCGCCGGCATGCGATTCATGATCACAACCATGCCATCCACCGGAAGTGCGCTCATGCGCGACGATGCACTCTCGAGGGTATACGGATGCCCGTCTACTTTAGTTAGGGTGATGGCATAGCCGTGTTTGTCGGCCGCAGCGGTAAAGCCCTCCATACGGTCGAGGTTGCCGGTGCCGGTAATGTTGAACATGGCGACACCGACGGTCTTAAACTTGCCGCGGCGCAGCGATCGACCGGCAAAATTGGGACGATACCCCAGCTCGCGCATGGCGGCACGCACGCGCTCCTTGGTCTCGGGGCGCACGCTGGGCGAATCGTGCACGGTGCGCGAGACCGTCTGCTCCGAGACGCCCGCGAGACGCGCCACGTCCTTAACGGAAACCGATTTTTTAACAGCGGCCATAGGTCGATCTTTCTATGTCAACGATGCCATTGGCGGCACCCTACGCAGTCAAATGAACGCCTTCAAGTATATCCAACACCCCCCCCCACAATACGTTTACCACCTAAAACCTACCGTTCACCGACAATCTTGCTTCCCCGAACGGCTTTTGTCGCCCAAATGTTAACGTTGCCATTGCGCAAATACAGAGCCACCGGGCGGCTCAAACGTTTACGCGTAAGGAATCGATGGTTCGCAGGCATAGGAACCACTGGTTCGCGTCTTTTTTTGTGTCGCAAAATGGCAACGTCAACATTTTGGCAACCGAACGCCAAAAGCTACCATCGTTGCTAACCCACCGACTCTTAGGAGCATTGCATGGAGCAACTCATCGCCATCATCGAAAAGGGCCAGCCCTTTTTCAACGCGATCGCCCGCAACAAGTACCTCAAGGCGATCCGCGACGGCTTTATCTCCGTCATCCCCATCATCATCTTCTCGTCCATCTTCTGCCTGGTAGCCTCGGTCCCCAACATCTGGGGTTTCTATTGGCCCGATGACATCAACAACGCCCTGTGGAAGTGCTACAACTACTCCATGGGCATCCTGGCCATCGCCTGTGCCGCCACCACGGCCAAGCACTTCGCCGACGCCCAGAACCGCGACCTGCCCAAGAACAACCAGATCAACTTTATCTCGTGCATGTGCGCGGCCATCATCGGCTTCTTGCTCCTTTCGAGCGACACCATCGCCACGGACGCTGCCAGCGGCTTCAACACCACCTACCTTGGTTCCAAGGGCCTGTTGACCGCCTTTATCGCTGCGTTTGTGACCGGCATCATCTACAAGTTCTTCATTAAGCGCAACATCACCGTCAAGATGCCCGAGCAGGTTCCGCCCAACATCTCGCAGACCTTTAAGGACATCATCCCCTTCTCCGTCTGCATCACCGTCTTTTGGGTCTTTGACATCGTCTTCCGCGCTGCCTTTGGCTTCTGCTTTGCCCAGGGCGTCATCCAAGTGTTCCAGCCCCTGTTCACCGCTGCCGACGGCTACATCGGCCTCGCCGTCATCTACGGCGCTATGAGCCTCTTCTGGTTCGTGGGCGTCCACGGCCCCTCAATCGTCGAGCCCGCCATCGCCGCCGCCCTCGTTGCCAACATGACCGACAACCTGGCTGCATTCCAGGCTGGTCAGCACGCTTCCGCTGTCCTGACCCAGGGTGCCCAGTACTTCGTCGCCTGCATGGGCGGCACCGGCGCCACGCTCGTCCTGGTCTTTATGTTCTGCTTCCTGGCCAAATCCCAGGAGATGCGTGCCGTCGGTAAGGCAGCCATCGTCCCCGTGTGCTTTGCCGTCAACGAGCCGCTGCTGTTCGCCGCACCCATCGTGCTCAACCCCGTCTTCTTTGTCCCGTTTGTCTTTGCTCCGATCGCCAACATCTGGATCCTCAAGATCTTTATCGACTTCTTGGGCATGAACGGCTTTATGTACACCCTGCCTTGGACCGTCCCCGGCCCCATCGGCACCATCATGGGCTTGGGCTTCCAGCCGCTCGCCTTTGTGATGCTCGCCATCATCCTGATCGTCGACTTTGCCCTGTACTACCCGTTCTTCCGTGCCTATGACGCCCAGAAGTGCGCCGAGGAGGCCGAGATCTCCCAGGAGGAGCTCGCCGCCAAGAACGCCGAGAAGGCCGCCAAGCTCAACGACGCCTTCCAGGGCAAGGCCGATGCCAAGAGCGTTGCCGCCGGTGCCGCAGCCGAGGCCGTGAAGGCCGACGCCCCCACCGCTTCCACAGCACCCGCTGCCGAGGCAACGACCGCCAGCGACCTCAACGGCAAGCGCGTGCTCGTGCTCTGCCAGGGTGGCGGAACCTCGGGCCTGCTCGCCAACGCGCTGGCCAAGGCTGCCAAGGAGCGCGGCATCAATCTGGAGACCGCTGCCGAGGCCTATGGCAACCACGTCGACATGCTCCCCGACTTTGACCTGGTCGTCCTGGCCCCGCAGGCCGCCAGCTACCTGGCCGACCTGCAGAAAGACTGCGAGCGTGTGGGCAACAAGTGCGTCGCCTGCCGCGGTAAGCAGTACATCGAGCTCTCCCAGAACGGCGACAAGTCTCTCGCCTTCGTAAGCGAGCAACTCTCGAAGTAAGTAACGCTCAGGGCCAGCCGACCATCCAAGACCGGCTGGCCCTTCGATTTAGACGATTGGATCATCATGTCCGTTAACCCTGCTAGCGTCACCAACCCGCCTGCGCAGTTTCCCGAGAACTTTGTCTTTGGCGGCGCCACCGCTGCCTACCAGGTAGAGGGCGAGACCCGCACTCACGGTAAGGGCAAGGTTGCCTGGGACGACTTCCTGGAGGCCCAGGGCCGTTTCTCTCCCGATCCCGCTTCCGACTTCTACAACCAGTACCCCGTCGACCTGGAGCTGTGCGAGGAGTTCGGCATCAACGGCATTCGCCTCTCCATCGCCTGGAGCCGCATCTTCCCCAACGGAACCGGCGAAATCAACCCCGAGGGTGTCCAGTTCTACCATGACCTTTTCGCCGAGTGCCACAAGCACCACGTTGAGCCGTTTGTCACGCTGCATCACTTTGACACGCCGCTGCCCCTCTTTGAGAAGGGCGACTTCCTCAACCGCGAGACCATCGACGCCTTTGTGGACTTTGCCACCTTTTGCTTTAAGGAGTACGCCGACCAGGTGACCTACTGGTTCACCTTTAACGAGATCTGGGCCGACGCCTCCAACACCTACATCGAGGGCACCTTCCCCGGCGGCGTCAAAGCTCATCTGGCCGAGGCTTTCCAGTGCGAGCACAACATGATGCTCGCCCACGCCAAGGCAGTACTGGCCTTCCACAACGGTGGTTTTAAGGGCAAGATCGGCGTCATTCAGTCGCTGGAGTTTAAGTACCCGCTTAACGAGAACGACCCCGCCGACATCAAGGCCGCCAACAACGAGCACGTGCTGCAGAACCAGTTCTTGCTCGACGCCACCTTCCGCGGCGACTACGCGCCCGACACCCTCGAGTGCGCCAACCGCCTGGCGGCTATCTCGGGCAGCACCATCGAGATCCTGGACGAGGACCTCGAGATTATGCGCGAGGCAGCGCTCTACAACGACTACTTGGGCGTTAACAACTACCAGTGCCGCTTCCTCAAGGCTTACGATGGCGAGAACGACCTGCACCACAACGGTACGGGCGAGAAGGGCACCGGCCGCTGGCGCGTCAAGGGCATTGGCGAGCATGTGAACAAGCCCGGCATCCCCACCACCGACTGGGACTGGATCATCTATCCCGAGGGTCTGTTCGATCTGCTCGTCTACATTAAGCAGCGCTACCCCAACTACAAGCAGATCTTCATCACCGAGAACGGCATGGGCTACAAGGACCCCTACAAGGACGGTTTTGTGGATGACCAGCCGCGCATCGACTACATCGAGCAGCACCTGCGCTGGTTGCTCAAGGCCATGGAGGTGGGCGTCAACGTGGGCGGCTACTTCCTGTGGAGCCTGCAGGATCAGTTCTCTTGGACCAACGGCTACAACAAGCGCTATGGCTTCTTCTACGTAGACTTTGAAACCCAGAAGCGCACGCCCAAGGCAAGCGCCTACTGGTACAAGCACGTGGCGCAGACCCGTCGTCTGGACTAGCGGCTTGCGGCGAGCAAAATTGCTCCGCTCACATATCCTGTCCCCCATTTCTCAGCCGGGGGCGGCACGTCACACGGCGCGCCGCCCCCGGTCTTTTTGTTTTTGGGCTGGTCAGGAGCCGTTTGTCTCGATCTGTAACATCTAGCCGAGCTTTCCAGTCCTAACTGTTACAGATCGAGATAAACAGGGCGGGCCGGACCGAATTGTCTAAATCTGTAACACTAAAACCGGTTTTGGGCGTCTAGTTGTTACAGATCGAGATGAATGCACGGGGCAGTTCCCTCAATCTAAATCTGTAACAACTAGCGGGTTATTTCGCTCCTACCCGTTACAGATCGAGACAAACGGAATAGGCCGAGCCGAAAAATCTCGATCTGTAACATCTGACAGGGATTTTCGGTCCTAGCTGTTACAGATTAAGATGAACGAGCCGAGCACGTCTACACCCGCAGGTCCTTTACGCTGGAACGCTCGACCAGCACGCCCGAAACGAGCGTACGGCTTCTGGAGCTCGGGGCTTCCAGACCTGCGACGACCTCGTTAAGCGCACGGATGCCCAGCTCGCGGTGGCGAAACTTCACAGACGTCAGAATCGAGTTGGGAATCGTCTTGTAGAGCTCATCGTCGAAGCCGATCACGGACACGTCGTCGGGCACACTGAGCCCTTTGTCACGTAGAGCCATCATCACGCCGTTTGCCATGCAGTCGTTAGCAGCGAGGACCGCCGTGCAATCGGGTTTATCGGCAAGCACAAGGCCCGCGGCATAGCCACTATCCGCATTCCAATCGCCCTGCAGAGGCTCGGGCGGCTCAATGCCACGCGCCTCGAGTGCCGCACGCCAACCTTTCATACGACACTGGCTCGACAGCGACTCTTTCTTACCAGAGACGAAGTACACGTTCTTGTGCCCGCGATTCAAGAAGTACTCGCACGCCATGCGCGCACCACCCTCTTGATCGTCACTGACGGTAGAGCAGGTAGGATGCTCCATCGGCGTGATAATCACCGTCTTTAGGTCCTTCGGTGCCTCAAACGTATCGAAATCATCGACCATCTGACGCAGGTTGAAAATCATGCCGTCGACGGGAAGCTGCGACATCCTACGCGCCGCTTCGGCAAGGGTCATCTTCTCCCCCGCCCGCTTTTTGATCATCGTGAGAGCAAAGCCTCGCTCTTCGGCGGCATCGGCGATACCGTCAATCATGTCCACGGCGCCGCCCGACAAGTGAAACAGCACCACGCCGATGCACCCGTAACGGCCCAACTTGAGTGAACGCGCGGCAAAGTTGGTTCGAAACCCGAGCGCCTCCATTGCGGAATGGACCCTATCGCGCGTCGACTCGCGCACGCTATCGGGCTCGTTGATCACGCGCGACACCGTCTTGAGAGAAACGCCCGCGGCAACTGCCACATCGTTCATTGAGACATTTTTCTTGTCCATCGTTGCCACTACTTCTCCAGTCGGTTATGCATCACTTGTTTTTTGCGTTCTAGCATACACTACCTGCCTGATTGATAAATCAACCGTTTACCGAACAATATCGACCGCTCACCCGTATATCCTTGTTGCTCTTCCAAAAATGTCTTACGTTGTCATTAACGAAATGACAACGTTGTCATTTCGCAATGCCTTCCTCAAGCAGGAAGGTTTCCGGGCAGTCCTGACCATCCATCGACGACCAGTTCCATCCACATGCATCGCGCATCAAGCAGCAAAGGAGCTCTATGGACGCCATCGTAAAGATGCTCGAAAAGCATCAACCGTTCTTTGAGAAGATCTCGAGGAACATCTACCTCCAGGCCATCAAGGACGGATTTCTTGGGTGCATGCCCATTGTCCTCACCTCTTCGATCTTCCTGCTAATTGCCACCCTTCCTGGCGTAGTTGGCATCACGCTGCCCCAGCCGCTCATCGACTGGTGCAACAAGCTGTACAACTTCACCATGGGCGTCATGGGCATCATGGTTGCCGGCACCACCGCCAAGAACTTTACGGCTTCCATGAACCGTCGCATGCCCGCCGGCAAGGTGCTCAACGACGGCTCCACCATGGTGGCCGCCCAGTGCAGCATGCTGCTGCTCGCCGTTACGCAATTCACCACCAAGCTCAACGGCTCCGAACTTTCGGTCTTCGACTGCACCAGCATGGGTACGCGCGGTCTGTTCTCGGCCTATATCGCCGCGTTCATTACCGTGTGGGTCTATAAGTTCTGCGTCTCGCGCGATCTGACCATTAAGCTGCCCAAGGAGGTCCCGGGCGCCATCGCTCAGAACTTCCGCGACATCATCCCCTTTGGCGGCGCCGTCATCATCTGCGGCATCATCGATGTCGTCGTGCGCAACCTCATGGGCGTTCCGTTCTCCGAGCTGCTTATCAAACTGCTCTCCCCGCTCTTTACCGCTGCAGAAACCTATCCCGGCCTTATCCTTATCCAGGCAGCCACCGCGTTCTTCTGGTTCATCGGCGTCCACGGCCCCTCGATCGTCCAGCCGGGCATCGACCCCATCCGTCTTGCCAACCAGGCCGAGAACCTGCAGGTTCTGCTGGCAGGCGGCCACCCCGCCCACTCCCTCACCTTTAACATGTCGCTCGTGGGTGAGTTCGGCGGCACCGGCGCCACCTTCATCGTGCCGCTTCTGCTGATTCTCTTTATGAAGTCCAAGCAGCTCAAAGCCGTCGGTAAGGCCTCGATTGTTCCTGTTGCCTTCGCCGTCAACGAACCGCTGCTCTTTGGCGCGCCGATGATCCTTAACCCCTACATGCTCATCCCTTTTGTTGCCGCCGGTTGCGTCAACGTGAGTGTTGCCAAGTTCTTTATCGATAACGTGGGCATGAACGGCTTCTCCTTCGTGGTGCCTTGGGCCACCCCCGCCCCCATCGGTATTTTCATCACCACGAACTTCCAGCTTATCGCTCTGGTATTTGTCGCAATCATCATCTTGCTGGACGCCATCATCTACCTGCCGTTCTTGAAGGCATACGATAAGCTGCTCTGCGACCAGGAGGCAGAGCGCGCCGCCGAGCTGGGCCTCGAGTCCAATGGCGCCGCTGCCATCGCCGCCAACGCCCCTGCACCCGCTGTCGAGCAGACTACCGCTTCCGTCGAGCCGACCGCCGCTGCCGCCGACAGCAAGCCTGTCGCCGATCAGCCCGAGCCCGCCGCCGACGCATCCGCCAAGAAGGATGTCGACGGTCTGAAGGTCCTCGTCCTGTGCGCCGGCGCCGGCACCTCTGCCATGCTTGCCAATGCCATCAAGGAAGGTGCCGCGCAGACCGGAGAGAACATCGCTTCCTCTGCCGGCGCTTATGGCCAGCACACTGCCATCATGGATCAGTACGACGTCATCGTGCTCGCCCCGCAGGTCCGTAGCTACTACAACGACATGAAGGCCGACACCGATCGCCTGGGCATTAAGCTGCTCGCCCCGCGCGGTAAGGAATATATCGACCTTACTCGCGACCCTGCTGGCGCCATCAAGTGGCTCCGCGAGAACCTCGACTAGTTTCTCCCCTGTTGGTGCCCGAATCCCCAGTTCGGGCACCTCTCCCTATTCGTATCCCACAGAAAGGATGACTCATGACCAACCCCATGCAGTTCCCCGACGGCTTTGTGTTTGGCGGCGCCACCGCCGCTTACCAGGTTGAAGGCGAGACCCGCACGCACGGCAAGGGCAAAGTGCCCTGGGACGATTTTTTGGCTGCCCAGGGTCGCTTCTCCCCCGACCCCGCAAGCGATTTCTACAACAAGTATCCGGTCGATATCGACTTGTGCCAGCGCTTCGGCATCAACGGCATTCGCGTCTCCATCGCTTGGAGCCGCATCTTCCCCAACGGCACCGGCGAGATTAACTCCGAGGGCGTCACTTTCTATCACGAGCTTTTCGCCACCTGCAACAAAGCCGGCGTTATCCCCTATGTCACGCTCGATCACTTCGATACGCCCGAGGCCTTCTACCAGGACGGCGGCAAGGGCTTCTTGACGCGCACGACAATCGACGCCTTCGTCGAGTACGCCAAGTTCTGCTTTGCCGAGTTCACCGAGGTCAAGCACTGGTTTACCTTTAACGAGATTCCCGCAACCGCCGAGGGCAGCTTTATCGTTGGCAACTGGCCGCACGGCGAGAAATACCGCCTGGACAAGGCCTTCCAGCTCATGCACAACATGATGGTGGCCCACGCCAAGGCTGTCGTCGCCTTCCATGAGGGCGGCTTTGAGGGCGAGATCGGCATTGTCCAGAACCTGGAGCCCAAGTATCCCCTCGACCCCAACAACGCCGCCGACTGCGAGGCAGCCCGCATGGCCGACGTCATCAACAACCGCTGGGTACTCGACGCCACCTTCCGCGGCCACTATGCAGCCGACACCATGGAGGCTGCGACCAAGCTGGCCCATATCGCCGGCGGCGAGCTCGACGTCCGCGACGAGGACATCGCCGCGCTGACCGCCGCGCTCCCCTACAACGATTGCCTGGGTGTCAACACCTACAAGTGCCAGTTCCTGCGTGCCGCCGAGGGCGAAAACGACATCAACCACAATGGCACCGGCGACAAGGGCTCCTCGCGCTGGTTCCTCAAGGGCGTGGGCGAGTCATGCGTGCGCGAAGGCGTACCCACCACCGATTGGGACTGGATCATCTATCCCGAGGGCCTCTACGACCTGCTGCTGCGCATTAAGAACGATTACCCCAACTATAAGAAGATCTACATCACCGAGAACGGCATGGGCTATAAGGACGACTTCGAGGACGGCTTTATCGACGACGCCCCTCGCATCGACTATATGCGCCAGCATCTCGCGTGGATCCTCAAGGCAATTGACGGCGGCGTAAACGTCGACGGCTACTTTGTGTGGTCGCTGCAGGACCAGTTCTCCTGGACCAACGGCTATAACAAACGTTATGGTCTGTTCTACATCGACTTTGAGACCCAGAAGCGCTATCCCAAGGCGAGCGCGTACTGGTACAAGAACGTCGCGGAGACCGGCCTACTCATGGCCTAGTTTCCGCCGCATACCCCCTGTCGGCCGCATGAGAATCCCTCCACGGGTTCACATGCGGCCTATTTGTTTTGGCTCGGTTCGAACAGGCCGTTTGTCTCGATCTGTAACATCTAGCAGGGGTTTTCGATCCCAGCTGTTACAGATCAAAACAAACGAGCGGCCCGAACTTTAAGATCTCGATCTGTAACACGTAACCGAGTATTTCGGCCCTACCTGTTACAGATCGAGACAAACGGGTAGCCCGAAGCAGAATATCTCGATCTGTAACATCTAACCCGGTTTTCTACTCCCAACTGTTACAGATTGAGATAATTCGACGACGCCGACGTTTTAATATACCGTGGTACAATTGTGTCCCAACGCAAAGGAGGTACCCATGTCAGCTTGTGTGCCCGTCCGAGATATGAAGGACACTGCTGCATTCACCACGCTTGTTGAGTCTGAGCGCGACGTCACCGTAACTAAGAACGGCTACGAGGCCATGCACTGCATCAGCAGCGACCAGTATCGCCTCATGCAAGAAGAAATCGCCAAGGCAAAACTGCTGTCTCGCATGATGATGGCAGAAGACGAAATATCGCAAGGCGACTACAGCGACTACGAATCCTTCGCGGCTTCGATACGAGACAAATATGACCTATAACGTCGTAATCCTCAAAAGCGCGCGGTATGAGTACGAGAGTATTGTCGGATACCTTGCTCAAATCCTCAAGAATCCGCGTGCAGCAGGCAATTTTGTCGCTGAGTTTGAATATCAGCTTGACCTGCTTCGCGAGCAGCCTCTTTTACGTCCCCTCTCGCACATGCAAGAGCTGGCGGCACGCAATTACCGATCGTTTCCCGTCAACAACTACGTGTGCCTTTACAAGTTTGAGCGCGATACGATCTATATCGCCCACGTCTTTCACCAGTCACAGGACTACGCCCGCCTGGTCTAGCCCGCAGCGCTCGCTAGCAGATGACCTGCGTATGTTCCTCGATGGCGGCGCGGTCCTCGTCGGCAATATCCGACTCAGCTTGTACTCATATATCATAATAAAGCCCAAACGATACACGGTCCTGCGGTTCAATGAGCCACAGGACCGCATGCCGTCGATCAGATAAAGATCGTCATATACAGAGGTAGATATATCCTATGCCCTTCAGCCCTGAGCTGTTTTGGGTGAAGAACTATCTCTTCTCCGACTCGTCGTTCGAATCGTCTGCCGAAATCGTCAAGCGAGATTGTTGAATACGATTTGGAAGATTTAACTTCAACAGGAGTGACCCGCGGTTTTCCAGCCGCGTCTTCAAAGCCACGCGAAACAAGAAAATCAATTTCACGCGTTCTGGGCCGACTCCCCTCTGTTTTGGAAGGCTCCTGCCAGCTGTAATAAAAAAGCGAATGCCCCAGACTCTTAAGCTGCTGCGCCACGATGTTCTCGATTAGCATTCCTTTATTTATTGAAATTCTTCCAAATTGAATGTCTCTATGAACATCCATAAGGTCCGGACCATCATCAAACGCCAAGCTCACGAGCAATCCCGTGTCCGCCATATAGCATTTAAGCGAAGACGCGTCCTCGTGCAGGCGGTAACCCACGCTCGGATCACTGCATAAATAGCAACGGTTAATCAGTCGCGCATCCTCAAGCCAGATTAACGCCGACTCATATGTCTCAAAACGGGACCCCTTCTCCAAGCTGTCAAATTTGAACCGTTTATTTGCCGCAGATAATTGACCCGGAATATCGTCATAAACCGCCCGCGCACGTCTAGCGTCCGAACCTCCAAACTTGGCAATGTCCTCCCTGTACAGTGCGATAATCTGCCGTTTAACCCTGTCGCATCCTCTAAAATCATTCTCTGCCACAAAGGAGTCGACCGACTGAGGCATACCACCGACAAGCATATACTCATCAAATAATCTCATGCACGTCGCATGAACGCCGTCCGGAAGCGCGGTCCGAGATTCGCGCGCTTTACGGATCTCTTCTGCATAAAGATCTTTTCCGGTCGCCCAAAGATACTCCTCAAAATCGAGGGGCTCGAGAGGGATTCTTTCTTCCTCTGACGGTATGACAATGCTATCGACATTCTTTTTGATGGAGACAAGAGAGCCTGTCTCGATGTAATCAAATCTGCCGTCTTCTACAAGATGCTTTATGTATTCGCGCGCGATGGGAAACCGCTGCACTTCATCAAAAATGACCAGCGACTCTCTCGGTTCGAGGGCCTTACCATACTGCAGCTGAAGCATGCGTAAAAAAAGATCGACATCTTCACGATGGTTCAGAAATATATCGAGCGTGGCTTTGCTAGCAGCCGAAAAGTCAATGTACAGATAATCCTTGTATTCATTTTGCGCGAAGCACTTGACGAGCGTCGTTTTGCCAACGCGTCTTGCACCCTCAATAAGCACCGCAGTGCGCCCTTGCGAGCGTTCTTTCCACTCCTGCAGACGATCATATGCCTTCCGTTTAAACATAATCTCACCTCAGCATAATTTACGTGCTAGTTTACAAAAATACCGACCTTCAGATATATCTAATAATACAAAAATACCGAGCTTTAAATGAGCTTATATCTACAAAAATACCGACCATTGCAATGGCCGAAACACACAATATCTCCCGCGGCATCAGCTAGCAGATGACCCGCGTGTGCTCCTCGATGGCGGCGCGATCCGCATCGGTAATACCCGGCTCGCACACCACGGCATCCAAATTGTCCAGGCGGCAGAAGGTGTAGAAGTCGCGCTTGCCGATCTTGCTGGAGTCGGCGATCAGATAGCGCGAGTCTGCCTTGCTAAAAGCGAGCTGCTGGATGCGGCCCTCGTCCATGTTGGATGTAGACACGTCGCCATCCAGAATGCCGTTGGCGCCGATAAACGCCGCATCGATGCCCAGCGTGCGCAGGGTATCCTCGGCTGTTGGTCCCACAAAAGCGGCGGTGCGGCGACGGTACGTACCGCCCACGAGGCACAAGTCGCAGTCCTCGCGCGCCTCGAGCAGGTTAAACACCGAAAGCGAATTGGTCACAATGCGCAGGCGAAACGTCGGCAGCATCGAGGCCATCTGCTCCACCGTGGTGCCCGTGCCCAAAAAGATGGTCGAGCCCTCCTCGATAAGCTCCACAGCACGGCGCGCAATCTGCAGCTTTTCCTCAGCATGCTTAGTGCGCTTTTCGCTGTGCGAATACTCATGGCGCAACATAGCGTGCGGACGGCCCTGTGCACTGCGGGCTCCGCCGTGCACGCGCTCGATCTCGCCTAGGCTCGCAAGTTCTTCGAGGTCGCGGCGAATCGTCATGTCCGAAACGCCCAACGCATCCGAAATCTCTTTGACCGAGACCGTGCCCTGCTCCTCGAGCAGCTGACGAACCTTATCCTGTCGCTCTGCCTTAATCACGATGAATCCTCGCCGTTCTTTGCGCGCATATCATTCAAACAGTAACGAACAAATTGTATCAGACTCGTACGCGTCAAAAATGAACGCCCGCACAGCTCCAATCATCACTTTTTTGAGAAAAATACCCCCAGCTTTAGTGGGGTGTAGTGATAATCTCGCCTGTTCGCGCTATAGTTTGTCCGAAATATCTCGATGTTAGGAACCAAATGATCACTTCCGAGCTTTTCGGCACCGCGCCGTGCGGTACCCCCGTTCATCGTTACACCCTCAACGGGCCCGAGATCTGCGTTCGCATTATGGACTATGGCGCCACCGTGTTGGGCATCGATGTGCCCGACATTCCCGGCAACGTGCGCGATGTGGTGCTGGGCTTCGATAAGCTCGAGGATTACTTTGACAACCCCGCCTGCTTTGGCGCGACCATCGGCCCCGTGGCCAACCGCACCGCGGGTGCCACGATCACCATCGCCGGCACGGACTGGCATATGCCGGCCAACGAAGGCGTCAACAACCTGCACAGCGATCTTGAGCATGGTCTGCACAAGCGCGTATGGGATGTTGAACTCGACGAGGTCCACAATGCCGTGCGCATGACCACCTCGCTTGAGGATGGCGAGCTGGGTCTCCCCGGTAACCGCACCTTTACGGCCGTGTTTACCGTGACGCGCACCGGCGCCTTTCGTATCGAGTATGGCTGCGAGAGCGACTGCGCCACGTACGTGTCCATGACCAACCACACGTACTTTAACCTTGCCGGCCATAACGCCGGAATGGACTGCGAGCACTTCTTTGTTGCTAATGCTGCTCACTACCTGCCCATTAACGAGCAGAACATCCCCACCGGCGAGATCGCTCCGGTCGAGGGCACGCCGTTTGACTTTCGCGAGCTGCGCCCCGTCGCGCCTGGCATGGAGGCCGACGATCCGCAGATTAAGCAGGCCCGTGGCTACGATCACTGTCTGTGCATCGATGGCTATCAGTACGGCCGTAATCTGCGCCGCGCGATGCACGTCGAGGAGATGTGGACCGGCCGTGAGCTGGACTACTACACCACCGCCCCGGGCGTGCAGCTCTACACCGGCAACTGGCTGGGCGACGAGCACGCCAAGGACGATGCCAACTATGGCTGGGGCGCCGGCTTTGCCCTCGAGGCAGAGATGTACCCCGACACGCCGCACCAGCCGCTGTTCCCGCAGGGCATTGTGGGCCCAGGTCACCCCTACAGCAATGTGATCGAGTACCACTTTATGAGGCACTAAGCCCATAACGCAACATATCGCACAGCAGCGCCCGCCGGCACCTCCCCCGACGGGCGCTTTACTACCTAGTCGCCTGCGACGTTCTTAAACGACTAGTCGTTGTGGGCACTCTTTGTCGAATGTGGCCGCCGCATCATCGATGATGCCGTGTCCTCGCGCGCAATGGTGGCGTCCGTCCCGCTTCGACCGTCGCGTTACGGCGCGAGAACATCCAGCGGAACAACTTGGACGCCACGCTCGGTAACATAGGCTTGCGAACCAAACCCGATGATCACGACTTTCGAAACCGGCGGGTTGTTTCCGGCGGCAACCATGCGTTTCTCGACAGCAACAAGGCTGTCAGACGCCTCTTCGATTTGAGCAGAGCTGAGTTTAACTTCGACCGGAATCCACGTTCCGCCGGGAGCCGCAATGACTGCATCGACTTCTAGATCGCGAGAATCATGATAGTGATAGAGGCCCATTCCGTTTGCTCGCGCATAAACCCACAAATCATGAAGCACCAGCGATTCAAAAAGCAGTCCGAGCGTCTTGAAATCTAGCAGTAGTGTCTCCGGGGTCGCCCCGAGTGCGGCGGCCGCCAGCGACGGGTCGGCGAGGTGATGCTTCTTTGAGTCTCTTAAGTGCACGGGGGATCTCATTGCGGGGTTCCACGCGGGAATATCGCGAACGAAACTAACCCGAGCGAGAAGAGATATATATGATGCCGCCGTCTGTCTCGACACCTCTCCGCCAAGATCGGCTACGAGCGTCTTGAGTGTCGCCAAAGTGGATTCATTGCGCGCAAGCGATTCGATGACGGCTTTGACCTTCTCAGGGTCGCGGCGAGAGCCATCAACACGAGATAAATCTTCTTCGGCGACTATGCCGATATAGCGTTTGGCCATCGCGGACGCCGCCCGCGCATCGTGTCCGACCGCCGCGGGCCATCCACCGCGAACAACGCACTCGGCAATCGAGGCAGAGTCCAGCGACCCGAAGGCGCCATTGAACTTTTCGCCAGAAATAATACCCGATAGCTTAACCGCACCGCTGGATTTCCCGAGTTCGAAAAGCGTCATGGTGTCCATGCGCAGTTTGGCGAATCTTCCAGCGCCGCTGTGCATCGGGCGTTCGTCGTCTCGCGGTGTTGCCGATCCCGTAAATATGAATTGGCCAGGCTCACCGCCGCGGTTGTCGCACTCAAACCGTGCCGCGTCCCAGAGTTTCGGAACCTCCTGCCACTCGTCAATCAGCCGCGGCACCTCGCCGGAAACGGCAAGAGCCGGGTCAGTCTCGGCGCGTAAGCGATTCTCGAAGTTGCGGGACGGGTCCATGAGAAGGAGCCTGGACGCCGCACGGGTCTCGGCCGTGGTCGTCTTTCCACACCATTTCGGTCCTTCGATGAGAACGGCGCCGAATATACCCAGCAGCTGGTCGAGCTCATTTTCGACAATTCTAGTGTAGTACTTTTTTGGCATATTTATCACCATTGCTACCAGCGCGTTTAACTTAATTTACAGTTTACATTTAACCAAATTTCGGTTCTGTGATTAACCATATTTACGCAATTCAATTAACGAAACAGATTTAGGAGCCATTTTTGCGAACGGCTTAAGCTGTGGTGCAGTCATTGACGTTCTAAAAGACTAGTCGAAAGGGACACTCTTTTCATAGCTCCGACACATGCGCCAACATGCCTGAAATCGGCGCGCTACAGATTGCGCCCATCTACTACTTTTACTCCCGCACCCCTGACCATACGCCCCTATTTTCAAAAATTGCACGTTCGCTACCTGCAGTTTTAATATTGCGATTTTCATCGTGCTTCGAGGTAAGCGACCAAAAGTAGTAGATGGCCCCAATTCCTGGCCGAGGGTATCTCGCCGCTCCTCCACGGGAAAATACGATCCGTTTTCCTCCGCCCCCAGGTAATCACGCGAGCAGGTTCTCGATGGGATCGGGGTCGGAGCTGGGGAGATAGCGGATTTCCAGCTCTATGCCGAGCTCTTGCAGCTCTTTGAAGGCGGCAACGTCCGCATCGTCTATGGCGACTGCAGGCGTCACGGAACGCTTGCCCTCCCCCGCACGCATATGGCCGACGCTGATCTTGGTGATGGGCACCCCGCCCTTAACCAGAGCCAGCGCGTCGACAGGCGAGGCAACCATAATCAAGATCAATTGGCGCGGCGTTGCGGTATGAATGATGTCGATGGTCCTTTGCACCGAGAAAAACCGCGTCCACACGCCCTCGGGCGCCGCGACCCTCATAGGCGCCCACTTGCGCGAATCAGCCGCAATCTCGTCGTTGACGACCAGGACAAGGTTAGTGCCTGCGACTTCGTTCCACAGCTCAACATCTTGCCCATAGATAAAGCGATCATCGATACGCGTAAGGAGAATCTTGGGCTGGGCCATCGCCGCCTCGTTTCGTTCGGCATCCATACGAACAGGATGCCGGCAGCTGACTCGACAGCAGGTCAAGCACCAAAGAGGCGTCGCAGACATCACGCCTTCAATATTAGTGCATTTAAAGTGAGAAAAGCCGTCAGAACACTTGCGCGGATGTGCGATGTCCCGTATCATAGACAGCCGTTGACGCCTCCGTTGCGTCACCACATGGCCGCCAGCGTAGCTCAGTTGGTAGAGCACCGCTCTCGTAAAGCGGGGGTCACCGGTTCGAGCCCGGTCGCTGGCTCCATTGCACAAGATAGCCGCCTTCGGGCGGCTTTTTTGTTGCCGATTTCGGGCGCACATCCGCCAATCCAAGCACAACGCCGCCGGCAACTCCCCTACTCAACAAAAAGCCCCGCCAACCGCAATCCCCAAAGGAACCGCGATCAGCGGGGCCCAAGCGCGCTCCTCAATGGAATCACGCCATCAGACGAACAGCTCAGCCGAGCAGTTCGCTACTCCTCCCAGTAAGCATCTGCAAGCAGCTTAAAGCAGATCTTCTTGACCGGCTGTGCGCCATCGCCCGGGAACTCGAGCGTGGGCATGTGAGGCTCGCCGGCAACGAACAGCGCAAACTTATCGTCAGCAAGATCGCCGGCAATCGAGGCGTCGGAATCGACCAGATCGTAGTCGTCCTTCTCGTCAAATTCCTGGACCAGCGTCAGGCTGCCCGTGGCGACCTTAAAGGCCTCGCGACCCTCGACGTCGATCTGCAGGTCGTGATAGCGCTGATGCGTCTCATAGTGAGCCTCGGCCTCGGGACGCGTCGTGGGAGCCATGACGTTCGCATAGACCTTGTCGCCCAGAATCGGATGGCTGCCGACCTCGAGCTCTGCCGGGTCGTTCTCCTCGAGCCAGTCGATCAGCACGTCGAGGCCCTTGAGCATTCCGCGGTACTCCTCGATATCGCCCAATGCACCGTAAATCATCTAAATCCCCTCTCGGATCGCTTCTTTGGCGGCTACTCGGCAAACGCGTTACCGACGCTGTTGCCACCCACATACGCCTCGACCAGGGTAAGGTCGGGATTGAACACGACAAACTCGGCGTCGCGCCCCAGCATAATGCTACCGCACTTGTCGTCGACATGAGCTAGCAAGCAATGCCGGGGCCGACGCCCAGGCTTTTACAGCTCGATCACGACAACGCCGTTGTAGACCTCGTCCCAACGGTCCATGACCAGATGGCCGGTCATGGGATCCATGGCATTGAGCTTGCCGCAGGTGTTGGCGGTACGCAGCACCGTCTCGTCGTCCGCGCCAGCAGCAATGGCATGCGCGAAGCCAGCGATAGTGGAGTCACCAGAGCCCGTGGCGTTAACGGCAGGGATATCGGGTGTCTTTGCGCGGAACGCACGGCCATTGTGGAAGCCAACGGAGCCGGCAGCGCCCATGGACACGACGACCCAGGGGATATCGGAGAAGCGGGCATCAGAGGCGAGCGCGGCGCGGAGCTCGTCCACATCGTCGGTGGTAAAGTTCGTACCCAAAAGGCCGTTGATCTCGGTCAGGTTAGGCTTGACCAGCTCGGGCTTAATTTCGGACTTAAGGGCGGCCTCGAGCGAAGCACCCGAGGTATCGAGCAACACCTTGGCACCGGCGTTCTCGGCAATGCCCGTGATCTTGGCATAGTAGTCTGCCTCGACACCGCGGGGCAGCGAACCCGAGATGGTGACGACGTCGGCCTTGCTCGCAAGCTCGGTAAACTTGGCGGTAAAGGCATCGAGCTCCTCGGGGGCAATTGTCGGGCCGCTCTCGAGCAGCTCGGTCTGGTTGCCGGCATGAAGGATATTGAGGCAGATGCGGGTCTCGCCCTTGATGGGCACAAAGTCGTTGTTAATACCGTTGGCGTCCATGAGCTCGGCCATGTAAGCGCCCATGTGGCCGCCGAGCAGACCGGTTGCCACGACGTCGTCGCCCAGCTGACCCAGCACACGGGCCACGTTGAGGCCCTTGCCGCCGGCGGTCTTTTCGGGCGTCACACGGTTGACGTCGTCGATAACGAGCTCATCGAGCTGATAGCGCGTATCGACAGACGGGTTCATCGTAACGGTGAGGATCATTTTTAGCTCCTTATCTCGCAGGCTCCTTGTGCCTCGCGATACGAGTCGACAAAACGGAATTACAGAATTTCAATCGTGAACGAGCGAACGACGGTCTCCTTGGGCTTGGCGACAAGGCAGCCGCGCTTATGCTCAAGCACGTCATCCTCATCGGAGCAGGTCGAAAGGCCGCCCCAGGGCTCAACTGCCACAAAATCGCCCTCGGGCTTACTCCACACGATGAGGTACGGAAAGCCCTCGAAGCTCAGGCGAACGCCCTTGTCCTCGCCCTTTTTGGAAAGCGTGACCTGACGACTCTCGAGTACGTCAAAGATGGTCTCCGCAAAATCGAAGAGCTCGTGCGACAGGGGCAACGTCTTCCCCACCATGGGGTTCTTGGAGCGGTTTGCCACATCAATCAAGCCAGTCGAAGGAACGGCGGTGCAGAGCTCCGCAGCCTCGTCCTTCTCAAAGCGCAGCTCGTAGTCCGTATAGACCTCGCCCTCATCGAGCGGGCACCTAAAGCCGGGGTGTCCACCGATAAAGAACGGCATGTCCTCGGTGCCCTCGTTGGTAACCTCATAGGAGACACGCACGGCGGCGTCCTCGAGCGTATAACGGGCGACAAGCTTAAACGGGTACGGATAATCGCTCAGCAGCGCGGCGTTATCCTCCGAAGCCAGGCACATCGCCAGCTCGTTCTCGCTCTGGCTCAGCAGCTTCCACTCCTGTTTGCGCGCAAACCCGTGGCGAGCGAGCTTCACATGATGCCCGGCAAACGTCATGGCGCTACCATCACGCAGGCCTCCGCAAATCGGGAAGCAAATCGGTGCCTGGCCGGACCACACGGCGGGATCACCCTGCCACAAGTACTCGCGACCTCCAGCCTCAATCGAGGTAAACGAGCCGCCGGCCGTGGAGACCTTGATAGAAATCGAATCGTTGGAGAGAGCGTATTCCATTGTCCATCCTTTCGAACAACTGCTTTTTGCTCGCAAGAACCCGTCTCGGCCCTGACCAAAGGACAAACCCGCACGTTCATCGATGCGTCCGGTATCCCAGCCATGCAACGGGGTACCATACAGACATTGATGCAATTACAGCTGAAAGGCCTTCTTATGCGAACCATCATCCTTTATGCCTCACGCCACCACGGCAATACGAAAAAGCTCGTGGACGCCATCGTCGAGGCGCACCCCGAAATCGATACCCTCGACGTGAAGTCACTCGGTAAAAACGAGTACCCCGACCTGCACGAATACCATCTGATCGGCGTCGCCACGGGCATCTATTACTCCGAAATCGACAAGGACATGGCACGTGTGCTCACGAACGTGCTGCAGCCGCAGGACAAGGTATTTGGCCTTATGACCTATGGTGGCAAAAACAAGTGGTACGGCAAGGATATCGATGGCATCTGCCGCATGAGGCAGGCCATCTTTATGGGTGTCTACGGCTGCCCTGGCTTTGATACGTGGGGGCCGTTCAAACTCACCGGCGGTGTCCAAAAGGGGCACCCGAACGCTGAGGAAATTAAGGGCGCCGTCGACTTCTTCGACAAGATCGAAGACGAGTATGGCGATATCATCGTCGAAGAGTACGCCAAGCGCGAGAAGCGTCTAGCATACGAAAAGGAGCATCCTGCAGGAGGCCTGGTGGCCGGCGTTAAGCGCACGGCAAAGAAGATTGCTAACAAGCTGTAACTGTGAAGGTGCTTTTGAGCGTTTAACCCATACGGCGGGTCCGAGCAAATTCGGGCCCGCCGTCTTTTTCTATCGTTACTCGGTAAAGGCGTTGCCGACGCTCTGGCCGCCAACATACGTCTCGACGAGGGTGAGCTCGTGGTCGAACACGACAAAGTCGGCGTCACGACCCGGCATGATACTGCCGCACTTATCCTCGATGCGCGCGGAGCGTGCCGGCACCTCGGTTGCCATGCGAATGGCGATATCGGCGCTGGCGATGCCCCAGTCGACGATGTTCTTGACACCCTGGGCAAGCGTGAGCACCGAGCCGGCAATGCTCTTGCCGTCGGCGAGCCAGCACAGGTTGTCCTTCATGATGACGTCCATGCCGCCACTGGTGTAGCTGCCCTCGGGCATGCCGCCGCAGCCCAGGCAGTCGGTGATGAGTACCGTGTGCTGCCAGCCCTTTGCCTGCAGCAGCGCCTTGATGGCGGCAGGGTTTACGTGCTTGCCGTCACAGATGATCTCGGCGTAGGTCTCGGGCGTGGACATGGCAGCACCCACGACACCGGGCTCACGGTGATGCAGCCCGCGCTGGCCGTTATAGGTATGCGTAAAGCAGCTGGCACCGGCGTTGATGGCGGCGATGCACTCATCGTAGGTGGCGTCGGAGTGACCGATGCTGGTCACGACGCCCTTCGCGTTGAGGGCGGCAGCATAGGTGGCAGCGCCATCGCGCTCAGCGGCCATAGCGCTCTTGACGATACGTCCGCCAGCAGCCTCCTGCCACTGGTCGAAGACCTCCTCGGAGGGATCGATCAGGTAAGCGGGGTTCTGCGCGCCCACGTGCTTCATGGTAAAGAAGGGGCCCTCCAGGTAGATGCCCTGAATGCGAGCACCGCAGAAGTCGGGGCCGCGACCCTCGTCCGCCTGGGCGATAGCGGCGCAGGCGTCCTTGACCTGCTCAACGCCATCGGTGAACGTCGTGGGCAGCCAGCTGGTGGTACCGCGACGGGCGAGCTCGGTCGAGCTGATATCAATGCCCTCGGGATCGTTATCGGTAGTCGAGTGGTTATAGAAGCCATGAATGTGGGTGTCGACCATACCCGGTGCGATCCACGATCCCGTGTAGTCCTTAATCTCGCAAGAGGGCTCGTCGGCCTGCCAGGCGCCAAAGACGCCATCCTCGACCATAAGATAGCCGCCCAGTTGCGGGCCTGCCGGCAAGAAGAACTTGTCAGCCTTAATTGCGTACGTGCTCATATGCACTCCTTGCTTCTAAAGCAGTTGACTGTGGTGATGCTTATACCCAGCTCAGGTAAAACAAAAAGCGCCCGCCCGCCGTTATGAGCGGACGGGCGCCCTTACAGGGGGACGCGATTAAGCGGTGAAGGGATGAATCGTCACGCCCTTAACCACGCGGTTGACCGTGCCGGTGGGGCTCGGCGTATCGGGCGTATTGCCCACACGCACGGAGTTGAGCAGGCTGATAGCCTGGGCAAACATCACGAACGGCAGAGCAAGGTAGCCCTCGGGAAGCGCCTCGTAGCCCTTAAAGGTGAAGGACTCACCCTCATAGACGGTGGCAGCTTCCTGCTGAACGGCGACGGTGTGCTGAGCGATCTTGTCGCCACCGATCTCGTTGAGGATGTCGATGTCGTACTGACGGGTGTAGGCGTCGTTGTTGACGAACACGAAGACGAGCGTCTTATCGTCGACGAAGGACTTAGGTCCGTGACGATAGCCCATTGAGGTGTCGTAGGAAGTAGCGACCAGACCGTGAGCGAGCTCGAGAATCTTAAGCTGGCTCTCCTGAGCAAGGCCGCCAAAGGAGCCGGAGCCCAGGTAGGTCACGCGGTTGAAGTCGCCAGCGAGGTAATCGGCGACCTCGGACTCGCGAGCGATAACCTCCTCGCCCATCTTGGCGATGGTCTCGACCCACTCGGCCTTCTGCTCGTCAGAGGCAGTGTCGAAAATAAGGGTGGAGAGCAGGGTCATGCAGGTGTAGGAACCGGTCATGGCGAAGCCCTTGTCGTTGGCGCGCGGGATGAGCAGCGTCAGCGCATTGGGATCATCGGCGGACTCGACGGCAAGCTTGCCCTCGGGAGCGCAGGTGATGTTGAGGAACTTGACGTTGTGGACGAGCTCCTTGGCGACGGCAACGGCGGCAAGGCTCTCGGGGCTGTTGCCAGAGCGGGCAAAGGAAACCACGAGCGTGGGATCCTCGGCGCGCAGGAAGTCGCGCGGAGCGCTCACGATGTCGGTCGTGGCGATGGGCTTAAAGTCGTAGAGATCAGTGTTGCCAGCGTGACGCAGGTACGGGGCGCAGGTATCGCCAACGTAGTCGGACGTACCGGCACCGGTGAAGACAACGGACAGACGACCCTCGCCCATAGCGCGAGCCTCGGCCAGGAAGGCCTCGATGGCCTCCTTGTTCTCGCGATAGATGTTGAGCGTATCACGCCAAAGCTCGGGCTGCTGAGCAATCTCGGCCGTGGTGATCTGGGCGCCGAGCTCGGTGAGCTCCTCGACACTCTTCTCGAACATTTCTAATACCTCTCTCTAGAAGTAATCCTCTGACGTGCAATTATACACTTCGGTTGGTTATCTGGTAGTAACCAGTTAAATGCAAAGAATCACCATATGGAAACGATGCGGACACTAGTTGCTACGCTGGTGGTAAACCTTGTATTTAAACTGATCGGCACGAGCAACCGAGAGTGTATACTCCACAACCTCGTTTGACTCGTTATACGTAGTCCTGACCAAATCGAGCACAGGCGAGCCCTCGACAATTCCCAAAAGGTGGGCGTCGGTGGGACGGGCTATGCTCGCATAGAACTCCTCTTCAGCCACGCGTATCTTTTGCTGAAAGTCTTGCTCAATCACATCGTAAAGCGGCTTGCGCTCCAGCAGCGGTCGCTTTAGGGACAGAAATTGACGAACCGGTAGATAGCTGCGTTCGACCATCATGGGCATGTTGTCGGCAGAACGAAGGCGCTTAAGCTTAAAAATGCGATCACCGATACGCAATCCCATATGCTCGGCCAGATTCTTATCGGCCTCCATCTCGCAAAAATCGAGAATCGTGGTCTCGGGGTCGCGACCCATCGCGCGCATCTGCTCGGTAAAGCTGTAGGACTGCATAAGATTGGTTGCCTTTGCCGAACGGTCGGTCACAAAGGTACCGCGACCGTGCTGCCGAACCACCAGTCCTAAACGCTCCAGTTCCTGCAGAGCCAGGCGTACCGTAGTGCGCGAGAGACCATAGCGCTCCGAAAGTTCGCGCTCGGAAGGAATCATGTCACCGGCGCGATATTCATGGTCAATCTTTTCGGTCAGAATATCGACCAGCTGATCGTACAGCGGTTGCTTGCGCGCTCCGATCGCCATCCTATCCTCCCTTTTGCTCGAATTCGGCTAACTACCTAGGGTGTTAAGCATTATCAGTCCGCAACACCCGAATCATCAAGAAAACAAAAGCCGCGCGCTCTTTCGAGCACGCGGCTTTTAACATACACATGGCTTAAGGGGTCGGGGTGTGAGCCGCGTAGGGACACACCCCTCAAGCTAGAGCCTTACCAGATGCTCGGCCAGAGACCAAGCGGGCCAGCGCCCAGGATGCCCAGGACGAAGAGCAGCAGAATGCCCTTGGTCGGGGTCCAGCTGTGCTTAGCGAACATGTAGTAAAGCAGCAGCGTAAGCATAAGCGGGACGAGCTTCGGGACGATGGTGTTGAGGGTGTCGGCAACGGAGAAGTTGACCGGATCCTCGGTGACGGTGCCGTAGGTAACGGACTCCATGCCGTTGCCCAGATCGGTGACGCCGCACTCGACAGCGTTGCCGTCGGCATCGGAAGCGGTGAGGGCGTTGCCGTCCTCATCGGTCATGGCGATGGTACCGGCCTCAGCGGTCTCGGTATCGATGCCCTCCATACCGGTGAAGTTCTCGGCCTCCTTCTCGGAGACGATCACGGTAGTAGCGGAGAGGCCACGGGTGGTGCCGTTGGGGATCTGGAGGTTGATCTGGGTGCCACCCATGGTGACGACCAGGCAACCGACGACGAAGACGCCCATGATGGAAGCGGCACGCGTGAAGGCCTGCATGTTGGCAGTCAGAGCGTCAATAGCGCTGGTGCCAAGCTTGTAGGACCAGTTCATGAGCCAGAAGCGCAGAGCGAACTGGACGACGTTGAAGATCACCAGGAAGATGATCGGCGCAGCGGCGTTGCCGTTGATGGCCATGTTGGAGGTGATGCCGGCCGTGATAGGCACGAGCGTCAGCCAGAACAGGGCGTCACCGATACCACCGAGCGGGCCCATTGCGGCGACGCGGACGGCGCGGATCGTGGGGATGTCAACCTTGTTCTGCTCGAGCGAAAGCACGATACCCATAACAAAGGTGACGAGGAACGGGTGGGTGTTGAAGAACTCCAGGTTGTGGCTCATGGAAGCCGCGAGGTCGTTCTTGTTGGTGTGGATCTTCTCCAGACCGGGGATGATGGAGTAAAGCCAGCCAGCGGCCTGCATGCGCTCGTAGTTGAACGATGCCTGCAGGAAGCAGGAGCGCCAAGCCATCTTGTTGAGGGTCTTCTGGTCGAGCTGCGGAGCAGGAGTGAGATCCTCGTAGTGCTCCGGGATCACATACTCATTAGATGCCATCTTCGAAGTCACCTCCGTCAGAAACAGCTGCACCCTTCAGCTCGGTCTGCTGCTGGAAGTCCCAGAAAGCGATGCCGAAGCCGATGAGAGCGAGGATGAGCAGGGCAGGGGTTGCCAGAGAATCGTTGGCAACGGTGATGAGCGCGAGGCCAAAGCCCATGAGGAAGAAGCCCCACATATCGCGGTTCATCATAACCTTGAGCAGGACGGCGAAGCCGACGAAGCGCATCATGCCGCCTGCAGCGGACAGACCGGTCTGCAGCCAAGTCGGGATGGCGGAAGCGATGGTCTGACCGATGGTAGCGCCAGCGATGAAGAACAGGGTGACGACGACAGCGAAGATCAGGCCGAGCAGAGCCATGGCGAAGTAGTTCAGGCGCTCGATGCCCTTGGTGTCAGCGTTATGAGCCATGTTGTCCGCGGAGGACATGAGGGGCGACATAAGCGTGAAGACCAGGGTAACGCCGAGCTGACCAAGCAGAGCGAACGGAATGGCAAGGCCGACTGCCGCGTTGGGCTCGAGGCCCGTAGCGATAGCGAGAATGGCTGCCATGATGCCGCCGATGACGGCGTTAGGCGGCTGAGCGCCTCCGATCGGCATGTTGCCGATCGTCATGAGCTGATAAGTACCACCCACGAGAAGACCGGTGTTGAGGTCGCCAAGGATAAGACCGATGACGGCGCCGGTGACGATGGGCTGATAGAGAGACTCGAGGAAGTTGAACTGGTCGATTGCCGCGACGAACGTGACGATGAAGACCAGAGCGACCTGGATGATCGAGTATTCCATCTTGCTCCTCCTTTCAAAATGTATGTACGCACTTTGGATTTCACGTACAGAATGTCAGGGTTTCATTCCTGACAGCGTGGATCATGAGGATTACGAGAAGAGCTTGCTCGTGTCCTCAACAGGCGTGCTCGGAACGCGCCTGATCTCCAACTCCACCCCCAATTCCTGCAGCTCTTTAAACGCAGCGACATCCTCGTCGTTAACTGCGACGGAGGTGGCGACTTGGCGCTTTCCTTCCGACATGTGCATGTTGCCGATGTTTACCTTCTTTATAGGCACACCGCCCTTGACGAGCGTAAGCACGTCTTCCGGTGTTTCGGCCACGATGAAGATCTTCTGGCGCGGGCTCGCCTTGCCAATGACGTCGATGGTCTTCTGCAGGGAGAAGAAACGCGTAGCGACGCCGGCGGGAGCGGCCATCTTCATGAGGTTCTGGCGCATGGTGTTGGTCGACACATCGTCGTTGGCGACGAGGATGAGGTTGGAGCCCAGGGTGGAGTTCCACTGGGTAGCGACCTGACCATGGACCAGTCGGTTATCGATGCGGGTAAGAAGAATGTTGGGTTCTGCCATGTTGATCAGCTTCCTTTCGTTATTTGCTGACGACAGTTACTTGATCTCCTGAATCGCGTAACGCGAAACATCTACGACGGCACCGGATCGGACTTTGATCTGGACCTTTTCGCCTTCGATGCCTTTGACGGTTCCGTAGATACCGCCGGCGAAAAGAACCTCCTGACCCGGCTTGAGCTCCGTGTGCAGCTCCTTGAAGTACTTCTGCTTCTTCTTCATGTTGATTTGCGACCAGATGGTGTAAATCAAGCCCATGATGACAAGCAGGCCCAAAAGAGCGACCGAGGAACTCAGAACACTGGCTCCGAAATCGGCCATTAGATGCCGTCCTCGTCGCCGAAGATATCCTCTTCCTCGGCACCAGCGACGGAAGCGACCGTCTGGGCGGTGATGCCCGTCTGGCCAACGGTCACGGCCTGCTCGCCAAGCTCGGCGAGCGTGGCGTTGCCGCGGAGGAACAGAAGCTCAATAACCATGGGAAGGTTAGTTCCAGTCAGAATCTCGACGTTGTCGACATCCTGGGCAATCATCATTGCCTGGTTGAACGGGGTACCACCAAGCAGGTCGGTAAAGACGAGCACGCCATCACACTCCTCGCGCATGGCGGTAATAGCGGCGCGGAGATCCTCACCGTAGGAAGCAGCCCGGTCGCCCTCAAAAGGAACGACGGTAAAAGCGGGCTGGTCGCCAGCGACCATAGCGATAGCGCTTGCGAGGCCGGGTGCGAACTGTCCATGACCGGTAAGAATAAAGCCAACCATTCAAATTTCCCTTCCGAAGGTGCGTACGATCTGAGTCCGATGATGTTCGGAAGCCAGCGGGCGGGCGCCCTTAAAGCTTCTTGGAAAGCGTTCTTTGAGAACCAGTGGTTTCTCAACTGGTAGTAACCACGTGACGTGTTGTTGTCACTATATCACCACAGAAGAGGTTGCTTTCGTTGATTCATACAGTAAAACGTTTTTGCACCGTTCACGGCGAAAAATCGACCGTTTACCGCTCATTAACACTTCTACCTGCGGTTTTGAAACCGTTTCGAAATGATTTGACGAAAGATCGGAACTTTTTTCGTGTCTAAACAACGCAGGGTGGCTAAAAATGGCGCGTAGAAAAAATGCAGGTCATTGTGAAGATTTGTGAATTGGTCTTTTTGACTTAATACCAGTAAGAACCAGTTTCGATATTATCGGTGAACGGTAGTTTTCGACCGTTCACCGGTTATTTGCAATCGTTTACGGCCGTTTTCCCGGATGAATCGGGGAACCCCAATGAAGCGTTTGCGCGATTGCAGGAAATATCGATATTTGTCCACCCCCCCCCGCATTCCAAACTCCCATTCCCTGAATATGCCATAGCTCTCGCTATTCGTCTCACAAACATTACTTACTCTAATCTGTAATTGTTTATCGTTTGTCATTAAGTATGATATAAGATACAAGTATCATCCAAGACATTGGTTGGAGGAGCTATGATCCGCTGGAACGTATCCAAATCGAATGAAGCCATCGACCGTGAACAGGCAATAGCCAAATTGAGGAAGCTCACTCGCTACTGCAAATGGGGCACAATCTGCACCATCGTGGCGCTCGCTCTGGCACTCCTCGCAGTCATTGCAATCGAAGATCTAGTCATATTGCCTAGCCTCTCCCAAGGGTTCTGTCTCCAATCCGTAGAGCTTGAGGCTAGCGAAGGGCCAATTCCCGCTCTCGTCGGCACCAATGAACAGACTCCTCTTATGCTTGTCGCGCACGACGGTCATACTGCCATAGGGAGCGGCATGATGGCATGCCTCGCGCTTGCCATCGCGCTAAGCGCATACAGGTTTTTCTCCGCCATTGAAAAGGCGGGCAGGCCCTTTGACCTCGAATGCATCCGCATACTACGTCAAATAGGACATTTGTTCCTTATCGGCGGCGCCGCCGTGAAACTTTTTGGTGCCATAGTCACAGGGCTGATACTCTCAGGATTTGGCGGTAGCTTTACGGATGCGCTTGGCGGCCAGCATCTCGACCTCTCCATGCTCTTTACAGGCCTGATTTTTAGCCTGATTGCCAGCATCTTCCGCTACGGGTATATCCTGCAAAAACAAGATGACGAGTTGCTCTAGGGGGAATCCATGATTATTCTGCGGCTCGACCGCATGCTTGCCGAACGCAAGATCTCATCCAAAGAGCTTGCGGAACGCGTGGGCATCTCCCAGGTCAATATGTCGCGCATCAAGACGGGCAAGGTTTCTGCCGTGCGCTTTTCAACTCTTGACGCGATATGCCGGGCACTCGACTGCCAACCGGGCGATGTACTGGAATATATATCCGACGATGAAGCTGATAGCCTTTTTGGACTTAAAGATGAATAGCCATAATTAAGCCGCCAATCACGCCCTCAACGCAAAAAGCCCGCCAGAACGATGCGTTCTAGCGGGCTCAATCAGATATTTCGACTTCGCGCCCGAAAGCTCAGGCAGATCTTACGCAAACAGGCCGTAGATGCTGATGTTGGCCTTGGCGTAGAGGCCGTTGGCATACTCGGTCCACTTGGAGCTGGCGCTCGAGGCCTGCGAGGAGTACTGCTGATAGGCGGTGTAATAGGCGGTCATGGCCTGCTTATAGGTGGCACTATCGGCGGTAAAGGCATCGTTAGCGAAGGCCTTAGCGTAGGTGCTGTTCTCGTCCTTCCAGGTGCCCTTCGAGCTATCCCACTCGTCACCGGCAAGGTTGATGATGTAATCGGCGTAATCCTTGCTCGCGGTGTCCTCGTTGCCGTCAGAAGGCTCGGTAGGAGCGGTCGGCATGCTCGCGGAAGCATCGCCCACCTTCTTCTTGTAGAGCTTCTGCAGCGTCGCGGACTGACGGACGATCTGCTTGGCCTGGTCCTTGGACACGCCATACTGCTTGGCCATGGTGTCGTAGTCCGAGGTGCCGATGGAATCCTCGGCGTACTTCTTCATCTCCTTAGAGGAGACGGTAATGCCCTCGTCCTCGGCAGCATCGAGCAGAATCTTGTTGCGCACGTAGGACAGGATGACATCGGCAGAAGGAGCGGTGTAGTTGCCATCGCTATCCTTGACGGTATCGAGGCTGTACTGGCTCTCGATGGCCTCGCGCGCGGTGATGTCGCTCTTCTTGCCGTTATAACTATAGCTTGCCACGGTCGAATCGAGCTGGTCCTCGGTCAGGGTCGACGAACCGACACCCTTGCCGCCAAAGCCGCCATTGCCAATAAAGAAGCCGACCACCGCAGCGATCACGATAGCGACCACAAAGGCGGCAATCATCGTCTTCTTGTGCTTGGATACGTGATCGTCCCCATCGGAACCTAGGGCGTCATCATCCTCATCCTGGGCCTCGGGCATCAGATTCTCGTCAGCGGCATCTGCGGCGATCTGAGCCTCCAGACGGGCGTCCTCTTCCTCGGCTGTCGTGCCAGCAGCAATGTGCTCGGCAGACGTACCGGCAACCAGGTCGATCTTCTCGTCCTCGTCACCATGGGGACCTTCGCCGCGCTCGATGATCTGGATGCCGTCGATCTCGTCCTTTTCGTCCTTCTTTTGAATCAAACCCATATCGGTTACTCCTTGTTAGGAAACATAGTCCCCAATAGAATACGCCCGACGGAGCGCCGGGCGTATTGATTCTTAGGTTATACGCAAACACTTAAGTACTATTTAGGCGTTTGCAGCCTGCATGCCTTAAGCTAGGTGCGCGATAACGGCATCGGCAAAGGTTTGCGTGCCCACAGCACCCTCAACGGAGCCGGTCTGGGCACGACGCACGTCACCGGTAACCTGCTCGCCCTCGTCGAGCGTGGCAGATACGGCGGCACGAATGCGATTGGCAGCATCGTTCTCGCCCAGGTGGTCGAGCATCATTGCAGCAGAGAGGATCTCGGCCGTGGGGTTGGCGATATCCTGGCCAGCGATATCGGGTGCCGAACCGTGCGTTGCCTCAAAGATGGCGCAGTCGGCACCGATGTTGGAGCCGGGGGCCATCCCTAAGCCGCCCACCAGGCCGGCGCACAGGTCGCTCACGATGTCGCCGTACAGGTTGGGCAGCACCAGGACATCGAAGTCGTTGGGGTTCTGGACCAGGCCCATGCAGGTGGCGTCGACGATCTTGTCGTTGAACTCAATGTCGGGATAGCCCGCGGCCACCTCGCGCGCAACGCGCAGGAACAGGCCATCGGTCGCCTTCATGATGTTGGCCTTGTGCACGGCCGTCACCTTCTTGCGGCCGCAGCGGCGGGCATACTCAAAGGCGTACTCCACAATACGGCGGCTCTTGGCGATAGAGATGGGCTTGATCGAGATGGCGGAATCGGCGGCAAAGGTCTTCTGACTCGAGCGCTCGACAAGCTGTGAGAGCTCCTCGACCTCGGCTGCGCCCTCGTCGAACTCGATGCCGGCATAGAGGTCCTCGGTGTTCTCGCGCACGATGACCAGATCGACGTCGCGGAAACGCGAGCCGTCGCCCGGCTGCGACAGACAGGGACGCACGCAGGCATACAGGTCAAAGTGCTTGCGCAGGGCGACGTTAACGCTGCGGAAACCCGTGCCGACCGGCGTGGTGATGGGGCCCTTGATGGCAACCTTAGTCTCGGCGACCGCGTCGAGCACGTGCTGGGGCAGCGGCGTGCCAAACTCGTCCATGACGCCGGCGCCGGCCTCCTGGACGTTCCAGTTGATCTGGACACCGGTGGCCTCGACCACGCGGCGCATGGCCTGCGTAATCTCGGGACCGATACCGTCACCGGGAATCAGGACTACATCGTGCGCCATAATCTGTTACTCCTCGTCTTCGGCGTCGTCAGATTTTTTAACGCTAGCACGCTTCTTCTTTTTGGAGAGATCCAGGCCAAAACGTTTAACAAGCATTTCGCAAATCTCGCTCGAGCGAGCCTTGAGATAGCTGCCCTTGCCGTTCTCGGCATCGAACTTAAGGCGCAGTGCGAGCTTCTCGGCGACCTCGGCGTCAATCTCGCCCTGGCCAAACTCGTACAGGCACCCGAGCATATCGCGATACTCAAGGTCGCCGTGGTAGCACTGGATGGCCTCGTCCAGGATGGGCCAAGCCTCGCGCGAACGCTCGACACTCGTGGCGCCCCACACGCACAGCAGGCGGAAGGCGGCATAGCGCAGCGTGGAGGAAATCTCGTCGAACAGCGCGGTCTCGGCGCCCTCAAAGGCGTCCTCCATCTGCTCGGGGCAGGTGGTGGCGAGCGCCGCCAGGGCATCGAGCGCCTCCCAGCGGGTCTGTGCCTCGGGGCGGTCGAGCGCCTCGATCAGCGCTGGCACGCAGGGCACGACGCGCTGCGGATCGCGCTCGGCAAGCAGGTGCAGCACACGGGCGGCAAACTGGCGGATGCGGCGCGTGGGGCAGCCGAGCTCTTGGACCAGGCGGTCGACGGCGTTCTCATTCTCCTCTGCCAGCTGAAGCTGTGCCAGCTCCTCGTCGGTGAGCTGTTCGTCTTTATTTTCTGCCATAGTTACCTCTTCTTACTATTTCTTAGCGTGCTTGCCAGCACCCTTGCTGTCATCGGTGACCGAGATGAGCTGTCGGTCGGTCGCGCCATTGCGACGCGCGCGGCGACGCTCCTCGGCGTCGCCCGCGTCGGCGGCGGCGCGATGGGCCTTGTTGACGTTAAAGACCTCGTCGTGCTTGCGCCACGGGCCAACGGACTCGCCAAAGCTCATCTTAAGACCGGCGATAAAGCCGCCGAGCCAGCCGATCGGCGCAAACTGCACCAGCGGGAACAGCGAAAACATCCAGGTCAGCAGGACGACTGCCGCCGCACCCGCAAAGTTGGCGATCCAGTAGTCGCGCTTGGTGATGACGCGCTTTTCGCACGCCCACTGGCCGCACAAAAAGCCGATGTAGATCGCAAAGAGAAAGAGCAGCAGCGCAAGCACCACGAACGTCCAGCTCATGGGCGCTACTCCCCGTGATGGTGGCCGCAGCAGCACTCGTGGCCGTCGTCATGGCCGTGGCCGCCGCAGCACTCGTGGTCCTCGCCGTGGTGATGGCCACAACCGCACTCATGGTCCTCGCCGTGCTCGCCGCAACCGCAGCCGTCCTCGTGGGCACCGTGCTCCTCGGGGCGATACTGCGACCAGTCCAGACCGGCGGCGATGGCGTCGGCCTCCTCCTTGTAGAGGACCGTGATGGCCTGGGTGCCCAGCTTGGCACCACCGATGGCGTCGAGCATGTCGTAGAGCGTAAAGGCCACGTCGGCGCCGGGCAGCGCGAGCTCGCGGTCATCGGCGTAGGCGAGCGCCAGACGCAGGTCCTTAATGAAGTGCTCGACCATAAAGCCGGGCTTGTAGTCGCCGTCGAGCGCCTTGGGAGCCAGGCTCTCCATGGCGCCGGACTTACCGGTACCGCCCAGGATCATCTGGCGGGTCTTCTCCAGGTCAAGGCCGCTCAGCTCGGCAAATGCCATGGCGTCTGCCATGCCGACCATGCAGGCGCCCAGCGACACCTGGTTGGCAAGCTTGGCAGCCTGGCCCTTGCCGGCGCCGTCGAAGCAGCAAATGTTGGCCGCAAAGGTGGCAAGGATGTCGCGGACCGGCGCGATGTCGTTCTCGGTGGCGCCCACGATAGCCGTGAGCGTGCCGGCGATAGCACCAGACTCGCCGCCGGTGACGGGGCAGTCAAACGCCATGCGGCCGGAAACCTGGGCGGCCTCGGCAATATCGCGCGAGAGCTCGGGCGAGCTCGTGGTGAGGTCGATCAGGACCGCGCCCGGCTTGGTGCACGCGAGCAGGCCGTCGCCTGCCAGGTAGAGCTCCTCGACCTCGGAGGGATAGCCCACCATGGTAAAGACGACATCGGCGTTAGCCACGGCATCGGCCGGCGTATCGGCCCAGACGGCGCCGCGCTCGATAAGCGCGGCGGCCTTGGACTTGGTGCGGTTGTTGACCGTGACGGGATAACCGGCGTCCAGGATGTGGCCGGCAATGGGGGCACCCATGATTCCGGTGCCGATGAATGCGACGGAGAGCTTGTTTGCCATGAAACCTTTCCTTTTGGGTTGGGTATTGTTACCAGGTTGAATACTCAGCGCCAGCGCTTGAGCTGCGGGCGCCCGTGGTTGTAGCGCCTGTCTACTCACCGCGCACACGGCGCGCGATGCGGTCGGAAAGCGACGCCTTGTCGGCGCGGTTCTTGCCCCAAAACGCACAGGCCACCATGCCGGGTCCCACGTGCGAGCCGATGGTGGGGCCCACGGAGCTGCGAATGATCGTGACGTCGGCACAGCCCTCCTCCTTGCGAACGGCGGCCTCGAGCCAGTCACCGTCCTTCTCGGCATCGGCCGTCATGATGGCGATGGGCATGGTGCGATCGGGCACGTAGTTCTCACGGAACGACTTGAGGATGGACTTGAGCGCCTTCTTGCGGCCGCGGTTGACGCCGATCAGCGACAGCGAACCGGCAAGGTCGTAGGAGAGCTCGGGCTTGACGTCGAGCTTTGCCGTGAGCTGTGCCGCCGCGGGCGGAATGCGGCCGCCGGCAGCCAGTGCGTCAAAGCTCTCGAGCGTAAAGTAGCCGTGGACATAGGTCTTGGCCTCGTTTGCCCAGTCGACCAGCTGCTTGGCGGTGAGTCCCGCCGAGCGTTGACGGACGGCCTCGAGCGCCAAGAGCTCGCCGGTCGCGCAGGGCAGAGCGTTGTCGACCACGTAGAGCTCAAAGTTGGGATACTCGGCGCGCACGGCATCTGCCGCCTGGCACGCGGAGTTGTAGCTCGACGACAGTGCCGAGGTAAAGCACAGATAGACCGTGGGCGTGCCCTCTTTGGCGCACTCGGTAAAGAACTCGATATAGCGACCGAGCGACACAGCCGAGGTGGACACGCGGGCGCCGGCGCGCATGCGGTCGTAGAACTCCTTAGGGCTCATGCTCGACCAGATGTCGTCCGTGCGCTCCTCGCCATCGATAATGAAGGGAAAACCCAGGATATCGACATCGAGGTTCGCGGCGACCTCGGGACTAAAGTCGCAGCAGGTATCGACGACGATGCGGCAACGGTCCGAATGGCCGGTAGATGCAGCCTTGTCCATCAAAGCGACTCCTTACGTAAAAAAGCGGCCACCCGCATGGGATGGCCGCCAACCGTTAACTCATGCAAGTTAACGTATTTTACTCGTCAAGTGTTTCGATGCGGGGCTTGATGATGCCATATCCACCATTCTTACGGTGATACACCACATTGATGAGGCCAGTCGTCGCGTTCTCGAACACGTAGAAGTCGTGGCCGAGCAGATCGGTCTGCACCAGCGCCTGCTCCTCAGTCATCGGGGTGACATCGATGACCTTCTCGCGGACGAGCAGGTCGTCTTCCTCCTCGGGCAGCAGCAGGTCGGCCAGATCCTCGACGCGCTCGACCGGTGCGACATCCGCTGCGCTGGCACCGCCCTGGCGGTTGTCCACGACCTTGGTCTTGAACTTACGCAGCTGGCGGGTGACCTTATCGGCGGAGAGGTCGATGGCGGCGTACATATCTGCACCGTGCTCGGCAACGCGAATCACCGAACCGCGGGCGCGAACCGTAACCTCGACGATTGCCGGGTTGGGGTTCGAGGGGTTCTTCTCATAGCGAAGTACAACGTCGACCGTCATGGGCTCGATATCGAAAACCTTGAGCGCCTCGCCGATCTTCTCATCCACATGCGCACGCAGAGCATCGGTTACCGTCGTCTTGCGTCCAGAAACCTTGATATCCATACGTGGCTCCAATCTGCCTCGGGGACTTACTGTACTGGCTATGTACCCATTGCCGTGCATTTAATCACGCGGATTCCTAAAGACCCGAATAACGATTGCTTGATACCGCATACCGAAGTCTCGCACTTTTCCGTGGCAAAGTGCGCTATAGAAGGGAGCCGACGGCTTTGTATTTGGTCCCGAAAATTGGCTTTGACCTGCTGGTTTTATAGGGATGAAAAAGCCGGGCTCCCCTATTGGGGAAGCCCGGCAGTGCGTGTTGAAACCGTGAAGAGGCGTCCTTTCCAACGTATAGGAGACACCACCCCTAGCAATAACTAGCTATTAAGTTTGTTAATGTCGTCGTCGGTGATGGTGCCTTCCTGGCTGGACGATTTGTCCTCGGAGGATGCGGTCTCATTGTTGGAATCGGAGGACTCGCTGCCGGAAGACGTGGTCTCACTGGACTCAGAGTCACCCGGCTGCACGTTAGCGCCCGAAACCGTCTTAGTGGTGAGGTCGTAGGGCATCGTGCCATACCAGACGCAGTGGACCGCCTCGAGCGTACCGTCGACCGTGATGCCGTCGAGGGCATCGCTCACGGCACGGCACAGTTCGTCATTGGACGAGAGGCCCGCAACACCAAGCGTCGAGGGCGCCTCGAGCGCACCGACATAGGAGATCTCGCTCATCAGGCGTGCAAGGTAGCCGCCGGCCGTGGAGTCGCAGATCACATAGTCGACCTCGCCGGACTCGAGCGCCTCAAAGCACTCGTTGATGTTGGGGTAGGTCTTTTGGTTGGCGGTGATGCTCTGCTTAGCAAGCGCCTCCTGCGAGGCCGAGGAGGTCTGAACGCCCAGGGTAGCGGTGTTAAGCGTTTCGGTGGAAACGCTCAGCGACTCGCCGTCGCTCGTCTTTCCGAATACTGCCGCAGCGTCGTACAGGCAAGTACCAAGCGTGCTGATGTCATCATCCGTGGAATTGATATCGCCAATGAAGATGTCGGCCTTTTTGTCGCCAAGCACGGAATCAGCAGAAGACGCATCGACGAAGGCAACTTTAAGGCCCATACGGCTTGCAAGGGCGCGGGCAGCGTCGACCGCATACCCCGTGAGCTCGCCGTCGGTGCCCTGCATGGCCTGCGGCGCATCGGAAGTATCGAGGGCGACCGTCAGGGTACCGGGGGTGAACAGGGCATCATCCGACACCGTGGGCGTGACGGTCTCGTACTCGATCTGGTCGATCGTGGGAGTCGTGAACGTAGACAGCGGGTTGAACGCGCATCCGCTCAGACCCAAAACGGCGATGACCGCTGCGGTCCCAGCACCTAACCGAGCCGCGTGCATCAAGCTGCCCCTCACCATGTCCACTACCCTGCCTTCTGTGTCGTATACGATCCGTGCGATGCGCGGAATATCAGATTGTTCCCACCAGCTGACCTGGTATTTGACCCCACACTTGCGCACCGGGGTGTTTGCTCGGGAGGCCGCAGCCACCTTCACGACTGGCCCGCTCGCCCGCGAGGCGGTATTGCCCCAAAGAAAGTAGAACGGACGGTGCGGCTTACATCTAGGACGCGCCATGATCGCGCCGCGCGCACGCGGTCGCTTACGTGGATCCCTTTGACCGCGTCTGTCTTGGACTAGGACGGGCATTTCGTCCGTCCGCAACCACAGCCTGGTAGGAACGTAGCGCATTATAGCTAAGTTCAAGCTAAAGTTTAAGGTTAGGGGCGTCATTCGCATCGCGAGTACAGATTTCGCAGGTCGGAGTGGGCTATTCGTGCCCCTGTGAAGCCCGGAGCTCCCCTATGGGGAGCTCCGGGGCACCCTTCCTAGGGTGCTGTGGCCAAAAAATGGCAAATATGAGTACTGTCACCAATTTAGTAACAGGCAGTTTTAGCCTCTCGGACAGATTTTGCGCTCAGTGTCGCCAACCTGACGCTTAGTTATTCTACATTTGTTTATTACCTTCTTACTTTATGACGCCTCCGAGTCCTAAATTCCTTGATTTTGCTGTTACTGATTTAGTGACAGTACTCATATTTGCCATATTTTGGCCAGGGCATATGATTAACCCCCTATTTTCGACGTGAATTAGACCGGCTTAAGCCCAAAACACGCCCGCAGCGTGTTAAGCCTCTTGCTTCTTCCTGCGGGCATCGACACGATTCCGGTACCGCTTTCGCATACGCTGGTGCATGCGCCATGCGAGCGCTTCCATCGCTTCCATGTCACAGAGCATTTCGTTGTTGACCGTCGCGACCTCGATTCCCATAGTAATCAAGCCCGTGTTGCGCTTTTCATCATGGATACGTCCCCTCCGAGAGGAATGGCCCAGCTCACCGTTGTATTCCAGGTCAAACCGGGCTGCCTCCTGATATGCATCGCAAACTGCATGGGGCATCCCCGAGATTGCCTGCGCACGGTCATCGAACTCGATCTTGTAGTCGGTCTTAAAAGGTCCGCAGGCAAACCCGCCATAGGAAAACGGAAGCGAAAACAGGGCGAGCATGATGCACTCCATGGGCGAGAGCAGGTTTTCCGAAAGATAGGGACACAGACGCAGCAGCTGTTTGGCCACATTCCCCTTGCATGCCGCAAGGTAATCTGCCAGACGATCGGGCATCAGCACCGGCTCGACTTCAAAGTAGCCCACGTCTGCTGGCTGGTCCTTGTCCTTTGCAAGTTTATTCGTAACAGGCGAGGTGTAGGGAGGCAGATACTTCCCGCGGTCGCTCAGTGAAATCTTAGAGCACAGCTCCTGGGCCAGGGCAAACGCCTGGATGCAGCCGACCTCACGCGCAACGGCAACACAAAGGGCCTCGGGAGATAGGCTGTACACCCCCGGTTCCACCTCTAGAATCGAGCCGGCGGGCAACCCGGAACACACGGACCAGCCTACGCCAGGCATGCGGCGGCGCTGCGCCGCAGATCCCACCAACAAGCACAGATCTTCCTGCACCTCGCCACTTTTGGCTCCAATTCGCACCAAGTCAGGAAGATAGATATCCTCGGTCGAGGGCGACGACGTGCGCAGCACACGGCGCTCTTCATCGGGATTAAGGTCCTTCCAGCTGATATAGCCCATCTGCCGGCGCTCGGCGCGCATCATGCGAAGCGCCGAGGCACCTGTTAGGATTACGGAAGCCGCTAGCTGTTCGCCTGTCGGCTCGTTGCGCCGCTCAATCTTCACTGCCACAAAACCACCCCTACCAAACACGTGCGATAGCAATGCCATCGACTGCCGCAGCGCCGGCGCGCTTGAGTTCCGCCGAAGCCGTGGCCATCGTCGCGCCCGTGGTGATAACGTCATCGATCAGCAGCAGGCGGCGGCCGTGCACGTCCTCAACCGTCTCGTACATGCCTTGGGCACGCTCGCGGCGCTCCTCACGACCGAGTTCGCGCTGGTCGCCATGCCCGTACTTGACGAGAGCATCGAGCAGGGGAACACCCGACAGCTCGCAAAATGGGCGCGCAATAGCCTCCATATGATCAAAACCACGCCGCCGAAACGCTGCCGCCGTCGCAGGCACAAACACCACCGCATCCGCACCGGACAGCACACCTCCTAAGCGTTCGGGCGCTACGACCTGGGCATGCAGGGCGGTGTCGTAAAGCAGCTCCGCCAGATACGGAGCCAGACGTCGCTCGCCCGCATCCTTGTACGCTTTAATGATGCGCGGCAGCGGATGCGCGTAGACGGCGCACGCCAGGCAGCGGTCGAGCGCCTCCGACATTGCCGAGGACGTGCCCTCGACCGAACATTCAGTGCACAGCAAATCCCCAAACGGGGCGCCGCATCGGGTGCAGCTATGACGTGGGTCGATGAGCGTGAGCGCAGCCAGGCAGTCTTGGCAAATAAGCGCACCGGCGCGCTCGCAGCCGGCACATCGTGTTGGCGACAATGCCTCGAGCGCCTCGCGTGCCACCCGCTCGGCAAACGGTAGCAATTCGTCCGCAAACGGTAGGGCGCCGGCACCCTGCAGACGGCTCAATATGTTCAGATGGCTCTTCAAGACACAACCCTCCCTACGTTCGGTCGCAGGGAGGGTTGTTGATTCAGCGCTATGATACCCCGATGCGCTCGGGGCAAGGCGAGCTAAATCCGCTCGCGGGCGTTATTCGCCGGCGGGCGGTTGTGGTGCAGACGAAGACAGGGTCGAGCCCTCGCCACCATCCTGGCGCGGCTTGCGGGAACGGCGACGGCGACGGCGCTTTTGACCCTGGTCGGCCGAGCCCTCGCCACCGCGATCCTCGCGCGGCTCGCGCTCGTCGCGAGCGGCGCCACGCGAAGCCTTGGCAGCAGCCCCCCCGCCATCTCCGGGACGACGGCGCGTGACCTTGACCTCGCCATCCGAGACCTGATCGGCCACGGAGGGCACTGAAGGCTTCTGCTGCGCGCCCGAGGAATGGCGACGGCGCGAACGCGGCGCGCGCTCCTCCTCGCCACGTGACTTGCCGCCCTTGTCGGCAGGCGCGTCGGAGGCCGAGGCGCCCTTGGAAGCGGCACCAGCCTCGCGAGCAGCTGCGGCGCGGAAGGCGTCCTCGCGCTCCTCGCTCGACAGATGACGGCGGCGACGTCGTGTGGGGTTCATGCCACCGCCGCGATTCTGCTGCTGGGGCTGTTGAACCTCGCGCTCGCGAGCGCCGTTCTTGCCGGCGGCTGCGGCCTCGCCGGCATCGGCAGAGCCCGCACGCTTGCGGCGGCGACGGCCGCCAGCGGCCTCCTCGGCCTCAGGCGTTGCGGCATTGCCACGGCCCTTTCCGCGGCCACGGCTCTCGCCCTGGCTCTGACCGGCGCGAGCATCGGATTCGGCATCGCGACGACGACGCTTGGGCATCGACGTGCCAGCAAGACGGTCGGCGCTCGACAGGCCATCGCCCACGTCGACGCCGTTCTCGCGGTCGAGCTCCATGAGCGCCAGGCGCATCTCGGGCGACTCGATGCGCTCGAGCACATCGCGCGTCACGCAGTCGGGGCGGCAATTGCAGCCCTGCTCGGCAGCCTTCTTCTTGCAGCCCTCCGAGCAGGTCATATCGGCCAGGTTGACCTTAAAGACTTTGCCGTTCTCCAGGCGCAGCACCAGCTGCTCACGCGGCGTGTCATATTCCTGAATACGCGCCTTGCCGAGCGGCGTATCGATGAGCGTCTTCTTTTTGGGCGCGCGGCTCTTAAAGTCCTTGTAGGCCTCGAACTCGTAGCGCAGGCAGCACATCAGGCGGCCGCACACGCCGCTGATCTTGGACGAGTTGAGCGGCAGGTCCTGCTCTTTTGCCATGCGGATCGAGACGGGCTCAAACTGTCCGCCAAAGCGCGTGCAACAGAGCTCCTGTCCGCACTGGGCATAGCCGCCCACCAGGCGGGTCTCGTCGCGCACGCCGATCTGGCGCATGTCGACGCGAATGTGCAGCGTCGAGGAAAGGTCCTTGACGAGCTGACGAAAATCGACGCGCTCCTCGGCCGCAAAATAGAACACGGCCTTCTCGCCGCCAAACAGGTACTCGACGCCCACCGGCTTCATCTCGAGGTCGAGTTCTTTGACCAGACGGCGGAAATCGACCATGGCCTCGTCGCCCTGGATGGCAAGATCGTCGGCAAGCTGCAGGTCGATGTCGCTCGCCACGCGCAGCACGGGCTTGAGCGGCTGACCGATCTCGTCTTGCGGCACCTCGAAGGGATCGGCCGTAACCAAGCCGATCTCGGTTCCGCGCTCGGTGGAGCAAATGGCATAATCGGCCTCGAGGATATCCAGGTCCTGCGGGTCAAACCACAGGTCGCGCGAGGCGTAGGTAAACTTAACGGGTACGACTAACGGCATTTCAGTGCCTTCCTGATATCGAACAGCATGACCTCGATGGCCAGCTGGGGAGTAACGTTTCTGGCGATGTTGTGCTCGGCGGTTGCGACCGCCTCGAGCGCCTGGGTGGCACCCGCAACATTCGTCGCAGCGGCAAGCCGACCGATCGTGTCACGCACGTCTTCGTTCACCACGTCGGCCGCCTCGTCCTGAAGTGTCAGCAGCACGTCGCGCATGAGCGTCCGCGCGCTCGCCAGCGCTTCCATGATACCCGAACGCTCGCGCGCGTTGAGTTCGCGCTTGTTGCGGTCCTCAAGCTGCTTCAATGCTCCACGCGACAGGTAGTCGGCATTTTGCTCGAGTACCTTTTCCTGCGTGGACTTGACCTCGGCGAGCGGCGCCTTGACGGCGACGATGAGCGACTTGGCGCGACTGAGCACGTCGGCCTCGTCGGCGGCAATGAGTGAGTCGATGGCACGGACCATCTGACGGCGGGCGTCCTGGCGCTCGGCGCTCTTAAGAAACTCGATGCCGCGTGTGGGGCTTCCCGCCACGGCGACCGCCATGCGGCAACGCGCGGGGTCCTGGCCGGTGGCGCGGCTCACGGCCTGCGCGGCGACGGCGGGCGACACCAGCCGAAACGGCACGCACTGGCAGCGGCTCACGATGGTGGGCAGCATCACGTCTGCCGAGGTGCCCAGCAAGATAAACATAACGCCCTCGGGCGGCTCCTCGAGTGTTTTGAGCAGCGCGTTGGCGGTGTTGGCGCGCAGCTGCTCGGCACGGTCGATGATGTAGACCTTGGCCTTGGCACGGATGGGCGCCAGAGGCACGTCATCGAGCAGCTCGCGGGTCTGGGCGATGAGGTAGCCCGTGGCGCTCTCGGGCGTGTAATAGTGCACGTCGGGGTGCGTATGGCGAGCAACGCGCACACAACTGTCGCATGCGCCGCAGCCATCCTGCTCGCACAGGAAGGCTTGGGCGAGCGCCCACGCAGCGTCGAGCTTGCCGGCGCCGGGCGCGCCCAAAAACAGGTAAGCGTGCGATGCGCGGCCGCTGGCGACGGCATTGGTCAAAAAGTCGCGCACGCGCTCCTGGGTGTCAAGCTTGGCCAGCAGGCTTGCCTGAGCGGGGGCCATGTTACTCGGCCTCCTGGGCAAGCGCGGCGGCGACGGCGTCCTGGGAAATATCGAGGCCGTAGGCACGAACCTGCTCGACCGTCTTCTCGAAGACTTCCTCGATGGTCGCGGTGGCGTCGATGAGCTTTACGCGGTTTGGCTCCTCGGCGGCAATTGCGCAAAAGCCCTGGTAGACACGCTCTTGGAATGCCATGCCCTTTGCCTCCATGCGATCTGCCGCACCACGGGCTGCCATGCGCAGCGCCGCCTGCTCGGGCGTGATGTGGTAGACGAGTGTGAGCGCCGGGTGCGTACCCGCGACGGCCAGGTTGTTGGCATCTCGCACCATCTGGCGATCAAGGCCGTCGGCAAATGCCTGATAGCAGGTTGTGGAATCGTAGAAGCGGTCGCACAGGACCACCTTGCCGACAGCAAGGGCGGGCGCGATGACCTCGTGCACCAACTGAGCGCGTGCCGCCTCGTAGAGCAACAACTCGCAGGTGTCGCCCATCGCTGTATTGGCGGGGTCGAGCAGCAGAGCACGGATCTTTTCGCTGATGGCGGTACCGCCCGGCTCGCGCAGGCTCACAACCTGGTAGCCAGCGAGTTCGAGCGCGCGGGCAAGCAGGCGCGCCTGCGTGGACTTGCCGGCGCCATCGACGCCCTCGAGCGTGATAAAGCTATGTTGAGCGGGCTCAAAAGCCATGGGCGCAGCCCCTTCCTACAAGGCGCGTAAATGCGAGTTATAGCAACCAAGCCATGATACCCCAGTGCTCGGCGCGTCCCAAACCCCACCTAGCCAATGGCTACTCAGGCAGCAGTTAGGGACGTTCCTAAACTGCCGGCCGAAAAGGAATGTCCCCAACTGCCGGCTTTTTGGGGTGCTGGGTATAATCTCCGTATTGCATTGAAATGTGGCGAAAGGAGTGGCAATGTCTCGGTATTGCGCCTCGTGCGGCAAGCTTCTTGCAGATAATGCCAAGTTCTGCACCTCGTGCGGTGCACCCGTTGAGCAAACAACCGCGAGCGATAGCCAGCCCGCTTTTGAGCAGACCGGCTCCCTCGATACGCCGCAAGCCAAGGCGGACGACCCCCTCGCCTATCGCCCCGACCCCGCCGCAGGCTCCGCGACCGTCGAGACCACGCAGCGCATACCCGTCGCGAGCGGCTCGCCCCAACAGCAGCAGGCTCCCGCATACGCGCCCGCTTCGCCACAGACCCCCGCTCCCAAAAAGAGCGGCACCGGGCCGCTTATCGCCGTTATCGTTGTGCTGGTGACGATCATCATCGCCCTGGTCGTTTTCTTTGTGATCAAGCCTTTCGACAACGCCGCCACGCAGACGACTGCCGAGGTAGCTAAGCTGCACCATGACGTCGACGACGATGACCTAAAGCCTCTCGGCGATCCCAACAGCCTGTACGACGATGATGACGATGACGACGAGGATGGCAGCGAAGCAACGCTCTCCGAGCAGAACCTCTACCGTCGCCTGAGTGAATACTACGACTTGCTCGAAGACCTCGACAACTACGTCCGTGGCTGCGCGCAGAACTTCAACGGCAGCTATCTGGAAGAGGATCGAACCACCCGTCAAAATCTCGCCGACGTCGCCGAGCGCACGGAGGACACCATCGAGCAGTATTACGACATCGTTGAGGACCTGGACGTCCCGACGAGCTCCAAGAACTACAGCTCCTGGAAGGACATCATCGCCCTGTACGACGACCTGGATCACCGCATTGACGCAATCTGTGATGCCTGGGAGATCAGCCTGAAATACGCCAAGCCTGCGGATCACAAGAATGAGATCGTGGCGCCGCTGTCGCGCGACAACGTGGCGGGCACCAATGACAATAAGTACCGCCTAGACTTTGAGGAGCGCTATCCCGGCGCCAAACCCGTCGAAGTGAACTAGTCGCATGCGACGTTCTCAAACGACTAGTCATTAAAGAACGTCCCCAATGACTGCCTAGAAAATGAGCGAGGATCGCGGTATCCTCGCTCATTTTTGTTTTGGTCAATGTTTCGGCTGCGCTGTTACTTGTCGGCGGCTGCTTTCTTGGCAGTCGACTTCTTCGCGGTCGACTTCTTGGCGGCAGTGGCTTTCTTAGCCGTCGTCTTTTTGGCCGCCGTTGTCTTCTTCGCCGTGCTCGCCTTGGTCGCAGTCTTGCGGCCACGGGCGGGCTTTTTCTCCTTGGTCGGGCAGTCCATGTTGACGCAGATACGCCACGGACCGCGCGCCGTGTTGACCACCACAATGGGAGCGCCGCACTCGGGACAGGTCTCGCCCGTCGCCTCGAGCTTGCCGCGCGCCGGCAGCGGATAGCTCACGCCGCAGTCATCGTAGTTGGTGCAGCGGATAAAGCGCTTGCCGCTCTTCTCGCTCTTGTGCGCGATCAGGTCGCCGTGACGTCCGGCCTCGGCACACACCTTGCACTCGCCCACCTTAAGATCGGGCTCGTAGTTGGTGGGGCACGTGGGGTTCACGCAGATCTCGAAGGCCTTCTGGCGGAATGGCTGGCACTTGATGCGCGGCGCGCCGCACTCGGGGCACACGGCGGCCTCGCCCTCGAGCGGGCTCACCTTGACGCCGCTCGGCACCGGATAGGTCACGTCGCAGTCGGGCCAACCCATGCAGCCGATAAAGCTGCCGCGGGTCTTGGCGCTCGTCTTCATAACCAGGTCCTTGCCGCACTTGGGGCAGGCGCCCACGCGCGCATCGGCCGTGACGGCGTCGCTGATGGCGTCGCCCAGCTCCTGCGTATGCTTGAGCAGCTCGTCGAGCACGCCGGCCAGCAGCGCGCGCGAGTGCGTCACGACATGCTCTTCGGTGTCCTCGCCGCGCTCCACGCGGGTCATGTCGCCGTCGAGCTCGCTGGTCATATCGGGGCTCGTGATGCGCGGGGCAAACTGCGACAGCGCGTCGATGATGGCGATGCCCAGCTGGCTCGGCTCAACGGGATCATTTTTGAGATAGCGCACGGCATACAGGCGCTCGATGATACTCGCGCGCGTGGACTTGGTGCCCAGGCCGCGCTTTTCCATCTCCTGCACGAGCTTGCCCTGGCTGTAGCGCGCGGGCGGCTCGGTCTGCTTGGCCTCGAGCTTAATGTCGAACACGTCGACCGTGTCGCCCTGCTCAAGCGGCGGCATCTGCTCGTCGCGCTTGAGACCGTACGGATATGCCTCGCGGAAGCCCGGGGTCACGAGCACGTCGCCCGAAGCCACGAACGGCTCACCGTTCACATCGAGCTCGAGCTTGGTGTTCTCGATGGTCGCGGGCCCCATGAGCGTTGCCAGGAAGCGACGGGCGATGAGGTCATAGAGTTTGCGCTGGCCGCCGTCGAGCGTGGACGGATCGCCCTCGCCCGTGGGGTAGATAGGCGGGTGGTCGGTGGTCTCGACCTTGCCGCGCGTGGGCTTCATGGGGCCGGCGAGCACCTTTTTGCACACGGGCGCCAGCGCCGGGTTGATCTTTGCCAGGTCGCTCACCACGGCGCCCAGATCGAGCGTCGCGGGATACACGGTGTTGTCGACACGCGGGTAGCTGATGAGACCGGCCATGTAGAGGGACTCGGCGATGCGCATGGTACGCGCAGGTGAGATGCCCTCGGCCGCGGCGGCAGCCTGCAGCGAGGTCGTCGCAAACGGCGTGGGCGGCTGCTGCTTACGCGAGCGCTTGGTCACCGCAGCGACGGTTGCCGTCGTAGCGCCGTCAACGTGACCGTACGCCGTCTCAGCAGCATCCTTGTCGGTAAAGCGCGCCGTCTTGTGCGCGATCTTAAAGCGATCGTCCTCGGCAGCGCCTTGCGCGGCGCCCATGCCGCGAATCTGCCAATAGTCCTCGGGCACAAACGCCATGCGCTCGCGCTCGCGCTCGACCACCAGGGCAAGCGTCGGCGTCTGCACGCGGCCGGCGGAACGCACGTTGCCAAAGCCGCCAAACTTGGCGAGCGTCAGGTAGCGCGTGAGCACTGCACCCCAAATGAGGTCGATGTGCTGACGGCTCTCGCCGGCGTCGGCCAGGTTCTGGTCGAGCGAGACAAGGTTATCGAAGGCCTGCGTGATCTCGGCCTTGGTAAACGAAGAATACTGGGCGCGGGCGACCGGCAAGTCGGGCGCCACCTCGCGCACCTTGTTGAGGGCGTCCGAACCGATCAGCTCGCCCTCGCGATCGAAGTCCGTGGCGATGATGACACTGTCGGACTTTTTGGCGAGGTTCTTGAGCGAGCGGATGAGTTCCTTCTCGGCCGGCAGCTTAATGACGGGTGCCCAGGTGAGATACGGCAGACTCTCGAGCTTCCAGCCCTTGATGGAGATGCCGTCGGCAAGAAACGGCTTGCGCTTGGTGTCGTAGGGCGGGCGTGCCAGGCCATCGGGCATGTCGGCCGGTAGCATCTCGCCGTCCTCGGTAACCGAATACCAGCCCAGCTTTTTATCGAACAGCACGCTGTCGCAAAAATCGGGCGCAAGGATGTGACCGGCCAGGCCGATGGTCACGCACTCCTCGCCCTTCCACTCAAAACGGTAGATGGCGGTGTTGTACACCTTGTCCTTTTTGGGTTTGCCCGTGGACAGACGCTCGGCAATCTGACGCGCGGCGTCGTTTTTCTCTGCGATGATGAGCTTCAAAAGAGGCTCCTATCTCGTGTCTCTGCGGCTACGCCCGCCCGTATGGCGGCCGATTTACGCCCTTGCTTGCTCGATCTGCCCGATGAGCCAATCGCACCAGGCATCCATGCCCTCGCCCTTGCGCGCGCTCACGGCAAACCGCGGCGCCTGCGGATTGAGGTCATCGAGTGTCTTAGTATACCTATCCATGTCAAAATCGAAAGCCGGGGCCACGTCGACCTTATTGAGCAGCTGCGCGCCGGCGTGCTGGAAGATGCCCGGGTACTTGATGGGCTTGTCGTCGCCCTCGGGCACCGAGAGGATCATGATGGACAGGTTCTCGCCCAGGTCAAAGTCGACCGGGCAGACCAGGTTACCCACATTTTCGATAAAGATGACGTCGATGTTCTCCAGACCGACGGCCTGGTCGAAGGCGTCGACGGCCTCCATGATCATGTTGCCCTCGAGGTGGCACAGGCCGCCCGTGTTGATCTGGATGGCGGGCATGCCGGCTTCCTTCATGGTGATGGCGTCGACGTCCGAGGCGATATCGCCCTCGATAACGGCACAGCGCAGGCTGGCTTTGTCACGCAGGCGCTCGTTGGTGCCCAGAATCGTGGTGGTCTTACCCGAGCCAGGGCTCGACAGCACATTGATCACGTAGGTGTTCGTCTGCTCAAACCGCTGACGCAGCTGATCTGCCAGGCGCTCGTTGCGCGACAGAATCGGCGACGCGATATCAATCGTTTTCTCGGCCATACTTAGCGCTCCTTACTTTGGCCTTTTTATACCCCATCGCTAGATGGCGAGCGTGCTAATCGTCGGGGGTCTCGATCTCGATACTTGCGATGTCGAGTTCGCGGCCATGCAGCAGACGCACGTTGGCACCGCCACATTGGGGACAACGGCAATGGAAACGGTCGTGCTCAAAGACCTCACCGCAGTCCAGACACTCGCTTTGTGGATGGACTTCCTCCACGGCAAGCTCGCAGCCGCGCGTGAGCGGGTCCTCGTCGCGAAACGTCTCCCACGCAAAGTCAAGCGCCTCGCGCACGACCTCGGTCATATCCCCGATACGCAGCGTTACCAAAACGGCGCGCGAGGCCCCCGCCCCACGCGCCGCGCGAATCACTGTATCGAGTATGCCGTTGACAATGCCAACCTCGTGCATACCGATTTACTCCTCGTCGTCCTCGTCGTCCGAGAACAGGTCCAGACGGCTCACGAACAGGCCCTCCTTGCCCTCGCGCGCGGTAATGACCACGCGAGCGATGGCGAGCGAAATCTCGTAGAGCGAGAGCAGGGCGCCATACATGAGACCCAGCGTAACGGGCGAGCCGTCGGGCGTAATCACAGCCGAGCCCACAAGCAGGCCTACGTACACGTAGCGCCAGGCGCTGCGGAAGGCCGCATAGGACACGATGTGAAAGACGGACAGATAGAAGATGATGAGCGGCAGCTCAAACGCCACACCAAAGCCGATCATAAAGAGCAGCTCCATGTTGACGTAGTTCTCCAGGTCGGGCAGCGCCGTAGCGACGGCCGAGGTCTCGCCGATGAGCCACTCAAAGCCCGCCGGGATGATGATGAAATAGCAGAAGATGGCACCCAGGAAGAACAGCACCGTCGAGGCGAGCACCGTGGGCACGACCCACTTGCGCTCGTTGGGGCGCAGCGCCGGCAGGAAAAATGCCAGGATCTGCCAGATGATCATGGGCGTGCACATGACCACGGCCATCTTGATGGCCAGCGAGAAGCGCAGGCCAAAGCCGCCGAGTGTGGTGGTGATGTAGAACTTACCGTCCGGCACAAACGAGCGGATGGGGTCTTCCAGGATATCGAGCACCACGGGCGTGGCAAAGTACAGCACGATGGCGGCGGCAAACACCGACACGACCACGATGGTCAGGCGGCGACGGAGCTCTCCCAAGTGATCGAAGAGCGGCATACGAGCAGGTCCGATAGGCATTACTCATCGCCTCCCTTCGGGGCGTCGGCGGCAGCAGTCTCGGCAGCGTCCTCGGCCTCGAGCTCGCGAGCGAGCTGGTCGACGACGGCCTTGCGCTTGCGGGGACGACGGGCGTAGAGGTCAGCCGTCGTGGGCTCTGCCAGCTCGGGCTCGGGCTCTGCAGCAGGCTCGGGCTCGACGGCAGGCTCGGCGGCAGCGGCAGGCTCGGCCTCGGCGGCAGCGGCCTCGGACTCCTCAGCAGCACCCTCGCCCTCGGCGGCAGCCTCGCTCGCGGCCTTCTCGGCAGCAAGGCGGGCACGACGCTCGGCAAAGGTCTCCTTCTTGGCGGGCGCTACCGTCTCGGCGGCATCCTCGTCCGCATCGGAATCGTCATCGACGGCAGCCTTCTTGGGCTTGACCGGAGCCGAAGCGGCCTCGCTCACCGGATCGATGATCTCGGACTGGACAACCGCCGTCATCTTTTCCTGCGTCTCGCGGAACTGACGGATGGCACGGCCGATCGTACGGCCCATCTGCGGGAGCTTATCCGGGCCAAACAGCAAAAAGCCGAAGACCACGATGATTGCCAGCTCACCTTCTCCAATACCAAACACACATACCTCCAAGGCTCGATGTGATTCGAGCCCGCACCGCGCCATTCGGCCGGAACTCGTCTATTCATTCGGTCAAGTATAGCGCCCGGACGCCAAAACGTCCGAGCGCATCACAAACATATGCCAAACGGCACGCCCTTTTGGGGGCAAAGATTATGCAGCGGTGATCGAAATCTCCTGGTCGACGCCCAACAGCTGAACCACGCGCATCACCGGGGGCTGCACGTTGACGCAGCTAAAACGCTTACCATGATCAGCTGCGTGGTGTGCGGCGCCCACAAGCACGCCAATGCCCGTCGAATCGATGTAGCTCACCTGGGCAAAATCGAGCTCAACGGCCTCAGTGGGCTGCTCGAGCGCCAGGTCGATGGCATTGCGCAGGCTATCGGCGTTAGAGATATCGATCTCACCGGTCACCTTAATAGTGTAGAGCTCTGGCGTGGGGTTTGTGGAAATACCCAAATCCATGTATACGCTCCTTTACGTATCGAAAGTGCGGATAGTACTAGGCGCGGACTTGCGGGGCCCTACGCGTTAGGCGCGCTCGGCACGCGCAAGCTCGGCAGCGACAAGCTTAACGGCCAGCACCAGCACATCGAGCGCGGCCTCCAGGTCCTCGACCGTGGGATAGCTCGGCGCGATGCGGATGTTGGTGTCGCGCGGGTCCTTGCCATAGGGCCAAGTGGCACCGGCCGGCGTGAGCTTGACGCCCAGGTCGGCGCAAAGCGCGGCGACCTTTTGGGCCGAGCCCTCGGGACCATCGAAGCTTACAAAGTAGCCGCCGCGGGGGTGCGTCCAGGTGGCGCAGCCCGTGTCGCCCAGGCCCTCGGTGAGCTTGCGCTCGACGGCCTCAAAGCGCGGGCGCAGGAACTCGGCATGCTTTTTCATGTGCTCCTTAACCGCCTCGATGGTGGGAAGGAAGCGCACGTGACGCAGCTGGTTGAGCTTGTCGGCGCTGATGAGGCCAGCCTTCAGGCGCTTGGAGAACTCCGCGATAACCGCGGGGCTCGCACCGATAAAGCCGATGCCGGCGCCCGGGAAGGTGATCTTGGACGTCGAGGCAAAGGCCACCACACGGTCCTCGGTGCCCGCCGCGCGAGCGAGGTCAAAGATGTTTGCGAGCTCGTCGGTCTCGTCGTACAGGTCGTGCACGCAGTAGGCGTTGTCCCAGAAGATGCGAAAATCGGGCGCGGCCGTGGGCATCTCGACCAGGCGACGCACGGTGTCCTCGCTAAAGGTGATGCCCGTGGGGTTGGAATACTTGGGCACGCACCAGATACCCTTGATGGAATCATCGGCGGCAACGAGGCGCTCAATCTCGTCCATGTCGGGGCCGTTGTCGGTCATCGCGACGGGGACGTTCTCGATGCCCAGATCGGCGGTGATGCCAAAGTGGCGATCGTAGCCGGGAACAGGGCACAGGAACTTGACCTTCTTGCCGTCGTGCGCGGCCTCGTAGGCGTCCCAAGGGTCGCTGCCGCACGAGCCGCAACGCCAGAACATACCGGCGATATCGTGCTCGATCAGCAGGCTCGATGAGCCCAGTACGAGCGTCTGCTCGGCAGGGCAACCCAGGAACTCCCCCGCCAGCTTGCGTGCCGAGGGAATGCCCTCGAAGCAACCGTAGTTGGAGCAGTCGACATTGCCGTCGTGCAGATCGGCATCGGCATTGAGGATATCGAGCATGGGGCGAGAAATGTTCACCTGGGAGGGCGACGGCTTGCCGCGCGCCATGTCGAGCGCCAGGCCCTTGGCCTTGACCTCGGCAACCTCGGCTTTAAGCGCCTCGATGGCGGCATCGAGTTCGGTGGTTTCCATCTTCTGGTAGATCGTCTGCATGGGGTGCGACCTTTCGCGAAGCGGTACGTTGCAGTTCGTCTAAGTATAGACCGCCATCGTCGCAACGTTATGAAGCCGTGATAGATTAAGTTCATCGCAATCAATTACGAATCGCCGCGCATGCCGGCGTGGGGCGCCCAAGGAGGCACTATGGAGTACGGATCGTTTCAGGCCGAGGAATTCGGCGACTTGCAGCGCCTGGTCGACGGACTGTTTTACGACCGCCACGCCATCGACCGCCTGGATCTGATCGTACAGGCCGAAATCTTGGACCTGGCGCCCGACCTTATGGAGATCGTGAACCTTTTGCCGCCCGGCTATTACGACCGCCAGTCACTTTGCGACCAGCTCAACTCCGCCTTGGCCGCCCACGGCTGGGGCGCCGTCTACGGAACGGTGGAATAAGCCTCGAGGCCGGCAATTTGGCCCGCTTCCCGACCTTGGCGAGGCTTGTTTTAGGGCTTGTGGCCAAAAAAGGGCAAATATGAGTACTGTTACCTTTTTAGTAGCAGCGATTTTTGGTCGAAATCGGCAAAACTCGACTTGAAACTTCCTAATCACCGTCAGCTAGCGCCAAATTGGAAGTCGATGGTCACTCATTAACGTACAGTTCTTATAACTTTGTTCATTATTTTCCGCACCTAAAATGATACGCCGTTTGTGACAGTACTCACAAACGGCGTTTTTTGACCACTGGCGTGTCTGGCAGGCGGCAAGCACCGCCAGAATCCGCATTTTGGACGCGCCCGAATCGGTTCTGGAGCCGGTTTTCGCGCTCTTACTCGTCTTTGGGCGAGGGATGCTTGCAGACCACGCTCATGTAGATCATGCCGAGCACGGCTGCGGTGACCGAACCGGCGAGAATAGCGGCCTTGGCTGCAAGAACCTCAAACTGGGCCGTCGGGAAGGCAAGGCCGCTGATGAGAATCGACATGGTAAAGCCAATGCCGCCCAGAATGCCCACGCCGGCAATCATGTGCCAGTTAACGTTGCGCGGCAGCTCGGAGATCTTGAGCTTAACCAGGGCAAACGTCATGCCAAAGATGCCAATCGGCTTGCCCAGCAGCATGCCAAAATACACGCCGAGCGTCACCGGGTCGGTCAGCAGCGTGCCCATATCCACGCCCACCAGGCGAACCTGCGCGTTGACAAATGCAAAGATCGGCAGGATCACAAAGTTGACCGGCGTGGAGATCAGGCGCTCCATGCGAATGAGCGGCGGGGTCACGCGGTGCATGACGCGCTCGACTCTGGTGGTCGAGACGGTAAAGTCGTGCTGACCCAGGATGTGTGCCTCGTCGTCGTAGCGGTCGTCGAGCAACGGCAGGCACTCGCCCAGCCAATCGGTAAGGCTATCGAGCTTAACACCGCACTTGGCCGGGATGGTGAAGGCCAGGATGACACCGGCGAGCGTGGCGTGCACGCCGCTCTTAAACATGCAGAACCACAGCAGCAGGCCCAGTACCGAATACGGGGCAAGGCGGTAATGCTGCGTCTTGTTGAGCCACACGAGCGCGCAGGTCACAAGCGCGGCGGCGCCCAACCAAAACGGATTGGGGCTCTGACCGTAGAAGATGGCGATGGCGGCGATGGAGATGAGGTCGTCGGCGATGGCGAGCGTCGAGAAGAACACGCGCACGCCGTTGGGCACGCGGTTGCCCAAAAGCGACAGCACGCCCAGCGCAAAGGCAATATCGGTTGCCATGGGGATAGCCCAACCGTTGCGGGCGCCGGCATGGTTAAAGATCAGGTAGATGCAGGCGGGAACAACGACGCCGCCCACGGCCGCCAGCATGGGAAGCATGGCCTGACGCGGATTCTTGAGCTCGCCGACCGTCATCTCGTACTTGAGCTCGATGCCCACCAGCAAAAAGAAGATCGCCATGAGGAAGTCGTTGACGAAAAGCTCAACGGTGAGACCGGCCGTAAGGTTGCCCAGACCCACATACAGCGGGGTCTCCAAAAAGTGATGAATGGCCTCGTAGGCATCGGTGTTGGCACAGATAACGGCGGCGATGGCGGCGATCACCATGACGGCGGCGGAAATCGTGCCGTTCTCGGCAATGCGCTCCCAAATGTCGTGACGCTCAAAACGCTTGCGCTCACGGGTGTTGAACAGCTGCTCGGTTGCTGCCATGGGCGGCTCCTTTCGCGGGAAGGTTCCCGTCTTAAAAAAGCACGGCCCGCCCAAATGGCGGCGCCGCGCTCCAACGTATTACGCTTGCATCTAGCCTACCCTGCGCGACAAACGCGCAAGCGCGGCCGAAAAGCGGAACCACAGGTTGAACATTATTTGCTCAACGGTGCGAGCGCCCCTGTCCAATAGGGGACGCGGTCCCGCGCACAAAAAACGACCGGAGCGCGGGGCGTCCGCGGTCCGGTCGTCGGTGTTAGGTCAACAAAACCTAGCAGGCGGCCATGATGGGAGCAGCGACCTGCTTCTTGCGGGAAAGGACGCCCGGCATCCAGACGCCGTCGTGCTCGTCAGCGATGCCCAGGCCCTTCTGAGCGGCCTCGGTCTCACCCTCGAGCAGGACCTGCGAGCCCTCCTCCATGATGTCGGTGATGCACAGGACGATGCCGTCGGCACCCTTCTCGGCGGCATAGGCGCGCATGGCCTCGCGGATCTCGTCAATCATGCCAAGCGCACGGCTCTTGTCGACAGTCTCGTACTGGCCGATGAGCAGCTTCTTGCCAGCGGGCTCGAACATCTTGATGTCGTTGCCGACCATCTCGGCTGCGGTAAAGGAGCCGGACGGGCGGGTGAGGAAGACCTCCATGCCAAACTTGACCGGGTCGACACCCACCTGCTCGCCGAGCTTGGCGGCGACAGCGCGGTCGACATCGGTGGTGGTGGGACTCTTGAGCATGAGCGTGTCGGTCATCATGGCCGAGAGCAGCAGCTTGGCCTGGACGTCGGAAAGCTCAACGCCGAGCACGCCGGCGAGCTTGGTGACGATGGTGCAGCTGGAACCCCAGGGCAGGCAGATGTAGTGCAGCGGGCCGGCGGTCTCGAAATCGCCGATGCGGTGATGATCGACGACGCCAAAGACCGTGGCGTCCTTAAGGCCGGCGACAGACTGGGCGGACTCGTTGTGGTCGGTGAGGACGACGAGCTGGCCGGCCTCGACGGACTCGATCACGCGGGGCTCGGCAATGCCGGCGTCGGCAAGCAGCTTGGCGGACTCGGCCGGAAGCTGACCAAGGGCGCAGGCCTCGTAGGTGTTGCCGGCATACTCAACCTGGTTGAGCAGCTGGGACAGGACGACGGCGCTCATGATGGCGTCGTTATCGGGGTTCTGGTGACCAAAGACAAGAACGTTTGCCATGGATATCCTCCACTTGATATGTGTACTTGGACGTAGCTATGGTAGCACGCTGACGCCGAACCCTATGAGATGGAAGGGCCGCAGCACAAATTGGGGCAGGCGCTGAGGCAAAGTCTGTCCCCTCTGCACCATGTGGCGCAAACTAACCTGCCCCCTTGCGCCAGCTATTTGCCGGCGGCGCGCAGGGCTACGTAGGCGGCACCGATGATGCCGGCGTCGTTGCCGAGCGAGGCGACCTTAATGGGCGTCTCGCGCGAGGCAGAAAGCACGTACTGCTTAAAGTGCTCGCGGACCTTGTCGAGGTAGACATCGGCCGAGGCGGATGCGCCGCCGCCGATCAGGAACATCTCGGGGTCGACCACGTTGGCGATAAGCGCCAGAGCGCGACCGAGATAGTCGGCCATGGTATCGGCCGCGGCTAGCGCGAGCTTGTCACCCTCGCGACAGGCCTGGAACACGTCCTTGGAATCGGAGGGGCCGGTGAGCTCGATGGGGTCGACGCCCGCCTTCTCGCACTCGGCAAGATAGTTGCTCACCACGCCGGTAGCGCTGGAATACTGCTCCAGGTGGCCATGGCCGCCGCAGCCGCAGGTGCGCTCCTCAGCCGGGTTCAGGCACATGTGGCCAATCTCGCCGCCGGCACCCACAACGCCCGACACCACGTCGCCGTTAACGATAACGCCGCCGCCCACGCCGGTACCGATGGTGACCATCACGACGTTCTGCACGCCCTTGGCAGAGCCGAGCCAGGCCTCGCCCATGGCAGCGGCGTTGGCATCGTTCTCGTACTTAACGACCGCGTCGGGGCAGTGCTCCTGGATGGCGATCTTAAGCTCGGGCAGGTTAATGGCAATGTTGGCCTTGACCTTGGCATCGCCCGACGCCGGGATAGGGCACGGAACAGCCAGGCCAATGCCCGCCACAAAGGCACGCGGAATCTGCGCCTTGGCAACCACCTGGTCGATAGCCTCGGTCACCGCGGCAAAGCCCGCGGCGTCAACGATGGGAGGCGTAGGCACGCTGGCCTTGGCAAGCAGGTTACCGTCTTCGTCGAACAGGCCCTCCTTAACCGAAGTGCCGCCAACGTCGATGCCGATGTAGTACTGCTTAGGTTCCATGGGAGCCCACCTTTCTCGTTTAAACATTGCCAGTATGGTACCGCTCCCAAGGCAAAAACCTGCCAAAAAGGGACAGGTTTGTTTTAGCAGGTTTTATCTGGGGAAACGCAAGGCATGAGATTCGGTTCGCTGGGCGGCAAAACGGCCCAACCCCATCTTCGAGCCGATCAATTTGCTCAATACCACATTATTCGAATGCATATTCATTTAGAGCGCTCTAGTTAATATAGAAAAGCGTTTTTTGATTATATCTTTCTCGAACTTTTCAAAACGCAATAGGGATGCTTAGGCGTGGACTATACTTTCGTTTGTACTCAATCAAGCCGGAAAGGAGGTTCCATGATTCCCAAATACGAGGCAATAGCTGCAGATATCCGTCGAAGCATCGAGGACGGCGCTCTAAAGCCGGGCGACAAGCTGCCCACCGTCGTTGAGTTCTGCGAGCTCTATAGCGTTTCCAAAATCACCGTCAAACGAGCTATTGAGCAGATTACCGATGAAGGTCTTGTTACCAGCCGGCGCGGATCGGGCACCTACGTTAAGGACACGGCGGGGCTTCCCGGCCAGGCGTTTTTCCAGGGCAAGAACGATCGCTCCCAGGGCTTTTCGTACGAGCATCGCGGGGAGAAAGTGACCTCGGTGGTCTACGATTTCTCGATCGTCAATCCGCCGGCAGAGGTTGCGACCCAGCTGGGAATGGCCGAAGACGACTTTGCCTATCACATCGTGCGCGTACGCGAGGTCGATGGTCAGCCCATCGTTATCGAGTACACCTATATGCCACTCGAGCTGATTCCGGGTCTTAAGAAAAAAGACCTGTACGCGTCGGTCTACAGCTTCATCCGCGAGCGGTGCGGACTCAAGATCTCGAGTTTCCACCGCACCATTCGCGCCGTCGCGGCAACTGAGGAAGAGGCTGAGCGCCTGGATACCAAACCCGGCTCTCCCCTGCTCGAACTCAACCAGATTGGCTTCTTGGATAGCGGCACCGCGTTTGAATATTCTATCTCGCACAACGTAGGCGACCGCTTTGAGCTGCACAACGTAACGCTGGCCTAGTTTTGTAATCCGGTGGGTGCTCGTTTTGAGCTGTCTTACGCGGCACCCGCACAACCTTATGGGAGTATTCACATGTCCGATTTGATTAAACTCACGCCGATTTTCCACGAGAAGATCTGGGGCGGCCGCCAGCTCGAAACCGTATTTGGTTACGACATTCCCGAGGGTCCCATCGGTGAGTGTTGGGCTATCTCGGCCCACCCCAACGGCGACTGCCAGATCGCGGAGGGCCCGTACGCCGGTCACACGCTGTCATGGCTGTGGGCCGAGCACCGCGAGCTCTTTGGCAACTGCGAGGGCAAGGAGTTCCCGCTGCTCATTAAGATTCTGGACGCCAAGGACGACCTTTCGATCCAGATCCATCCCAACGACGAGTACGCCGCCGAGCACGAGAACGGCAGCCTGGGCAAAACCGAGTGCTGGTATGTGCTGGACTGCGAGCCCGGCGCCACAATCATCGTCGGCCAGCGCGCCAAGGACCGCGCCGAGGCTGCACAGATGATCGAAGACGGCCGCTGGGACGACATGCTCAACGTGCTGCCGATCCACAAGGGCGACTTTTTCCAGATTGATTCCGGTACCGTCCACGCCATCAAGACCGGCACGCTCATTTTGGAGACGCAGCAGTCGAGCGACGTGACGTATCGCCTGTACGACTACGACCGTCCCGGCACCGACGGCAAACTGCGTCCCCTGCACATTGAGCAGAGTCTCGACTGCATCGACTTTGATTCTCAGGCCCCGACCGACGGCACCGTGACCGCGCCCGAAGTCGACGGCGTGACCGAACTCGAGTCCAACCCCTGCTACACCGTCGATCGCGTGCGCGTCAACGGCAGCAAGACCTTGGAGCAGCGCTGGCCCTTCATGTGTCTGTCGGTCATCGACGGCGAAGGCACCGTCTGCGGCGACCCCGTCCACAAGGGAAGCCACCTGCTAGCCCCGAGCACCGTCAGCTCCATCGACCTCGAAGGCAAGATGGAACTGATCATCAGCCACCTCTAGGTCGCAACAACAACCAAAACAAAACAAGGGGCTCCCCCGTTCATCAACGGAGGAGCCCCTACTCGTATCTATATATCAGCCCACCCGGCTCTCCAGACCAAATAGCGAACGAGCAAAGCGACGTTCGCAAGCAACGTTATCTAAGGACCTGGGCGGGATTACGACAGCTTGACGATCGGTGCGAAGCCTTTCATTAGCTTTTTGGTCTGGCCGGTCTTTTCGAATTGAACCTCGATCATGTCTCCGGCGACCGAGATCACGGTACCCGTGCCAAAGGTCTTGTGGCTCACGGTATCGCCCGCGGCAAAGTCCTGCGATGCGCTGGCGCGATCGACCTTGCGCTCCACCGTCGGCGACACCTTGGACGACGGCTTTTTGGCTCGCGGCGCGCCCGAGCCAAAGGTCGAGGCGACACGGCCGGCGTCGGGTGAGACCCCGCGATGACGCTCGGTCCCGTAGCTGCTGCCGCCAAAGAAATCGTCGAAGCTCGATCCGCCGCGCGAACCGGAACCGCCGGTCGAGCGCGTATGCGAGCCAAACACCTTGCCGCCATACATGTCCGAGCCCATACCCGAGCCAAACGTGCCGTGGCGGTCGCCGCGCTTCTCCCAGCCCGTGCCCTCAAAACCGGCAGAACCGATGCCGCTAAACTCGATGTCCTCAAACGGAATCTCGTTGAGGAAACGCGAACGCGGGTTGGCAGAAGTCGAGCCGTAGGTGCGACGCGTGGCCGCATAGGTCAAGAACAGGCGCTTACGAGCGCGCGTAATGGCAACGTAGGCCAGGCGACGCTCCTCCTCGAGCTTGCCCGGATCGTCACTACCGCCAAAGTCGTGCACGTGCGGGAAGATGCCCTCCTCCATGCCAGCCACGAACACCGCCGGGAACTCCAGGCCCTTGGCGGAGTGGATGGTCATCATGGTAATGGCATGCGTCTCGCCGGCCAGGGAATCCAAGTCGGAGCGCAGGGCCAGCCACTCCATGAGTGCCGGCAGTGCCTTACAGGTGAGCGGACCGTAGGTGCGCTCGATCTCGTCGGCATGTACAGCACCCGCCGGCAGCTCCGTCGGTGCGGCATAGGCGTTGCCCGCGATGGCGGCGGCCAAGGCATCCTGCGGCGAGAACGCCGGGGCGGCTAGGCTATCGAGCGGATTGGAACCTGCGGCATCGCGCGCGCCGACGAGTGCCTCAAACGAGGATGCCGGAGCGGACGGTCCCGGCTCGGGCGCGGGCGCACTCACCACGACGGGCTCGGACTCGGCGCCGGCAGGCACGTCGGCAACACCGGCCGCGCGCAGCTCTTCCAAGCTCTCGAGCGTACCCTCGATATCCTCGTGCGTCTCCTCAAATTCGGCGGCGACGCCCAGGAATTCCTGGATGTTCTCGGCGCGGCTCTCGGACTCCATGGTGCCCTCGGCGCGAAACGCCTGCAGCAGACCCGTCTTATCGACAATCATCTCGACGACGTCCTTGAGCTCGCCGCTCATGCGGCGACCCTCGCGCACCAGCGACACAAAGCTCGACAGGCCATTGCGCACCTTGGCGCTAAACATACCGGTCTCGGCGCACGCGATCTCGCAAGCCTGGAAGAACGAGCAACGATTGTCGCGCGCCAGCTGCTCAATCTTTTGGATCGAAGTGGAGCCGATGCCGCGGCGCGGCGTGTTGATGACGCGCTTGACGCTCATCTCGTCGGCCGGGTTCACGATCATCTTGAGGTAGGCCATGACATCGCGGATCTCGGCGCGGTCGAAGAATCGCGTGCCGCCGACGATCTTGTAGGGCACGCCCGCGCGCAGGAACATATCTTCGAGGGTACGCGACTGGGCGTTGGTGCGGTAGAACACGGCGATATCGTCGTAGCTCGTACCCTTGGCATGCAGCTTCTCGATCTCGCCGGCAATCCAGCGACCCTCGTCGCGCTCGTCGCTTGCCTGGAAAGCCTGAATCTTCTCGCCATCGCCCTCGGCCGTAAACAGGCGCTTGTCCTTGCGCTGCGAGTTGTGGCGCACCACGGCATTGGCGGCGCTCAGGATGTGACCCGTGGAACGATAGTTCTGCTCCAGCTTGACGGTCTTGCAGTTTTTAAAGTCCTTCTCAAAGTCCAGGATGTTGGTGATGTCGGCGCCACGCCAGCTGTAAATGGACTGGTCATCGTCGCCCACGACCATGAGATTTTGGTACTTGGCGGCCAGCAGGTTGGCGATCTCGTACTGGACGTGGTTGGTGTCCTGATACTCGTCGACGCTAATGTAGCGGAAGCGCTCCTGGTACTTGTCGAGCACCTCGGGGCGGGTGCGCAGCAGCTCGAGCGCGCGCACGAGCAGGTCGTCAAAGTCCATCGCATTGGCGGCGCGCAGGCGGCGCTCCAGCTCTAGGTAGACCTGCGCGGCCTTTTTGTCATTGGGGCTGTCAGCGGATTTGAGCATGTCCTCGGGCCCGATCATGGCGTTTTTGGCCGAGCTGATCTTGCTGCGGATCATGTTGATGGGGAACTGCTTTTGCTCGATGCCGAGCGCCTGCATAATGTCGCGCACCATGCGCTTTGAGTCATCGTCATCGTAGATGGTGAACTGGCCGGTGTAGCCCAGCAGGTCGGCGTCCTCGCGCAGCATGCGCACGCACATGGCATGGAAGGTGCACACCCACATGCCACGGGTGCCGCTTGGGATGAGTGCCGCCAGACGCTCGCGCATCTCGGCCGCAGCCTTGTTGGTAAACGTAATGGCAAGAACCTGCCAAGGCTTAACACCCAGGTCGCCGAGCATATGTGCGATGCGGAAGGTCAAGACGCGGGTCTTGCCCGAGCCGGCGCCGGCGAGCACCAGCAACGGGCCCTCGGTGGTCAGGACCGCCTCGCGCTGGGCGGGATTAAGGCTGTCGATGTCGACGAGCGGCTTGGCAGGTTTGGGCGCCGGCGCGGAAGCGTCGTAGATGTCGAGCGGAACGAGCTCGGGCTCCGGCGCAGCGGGGGCGGTGTATGCATCGAGCGGCACGGGTTCCGGCGCAGGCGGCACGGGTACCGCGGCGTTCTTTTCCCAGGGCAAGGGCTGGGTCATGGGCGACTCCTCATCTGACGGACGGCGCGCCTGCGGGCAGCGCCATAGTTTGAGCCGTACCAGTATACCGAGCCGCGCGGACACCGACGCAAATCACACCACGACTCCGTGCGCCACCGTCAGGCCCGCCCCGGCAGATTTGGTGCAATGGGGTCAGGTTGGTCTGCACCACGTTGGTGCAAAGAAATCTGACCCCCAATGCACCAATCACGGAGCCACCGATGTCATGGCAACGGTAGCGAGCGGCGGCCAGAGCGAACAAATTGGCATGAAAAGAGGGCAGCATAGACCTTTTGGTCATGCCGTCCTCTTTGAATGACAAGTTGTCGCTCTGGCCGCCGCGCAGCGTCAACCAAGTTACAGGCCGAGCATAGGCTCCAGAACGAAGAAGTACGCGAGCACTACGATGCCCAGGATGATGCGGTAGACGCCGAAGCACTTGAAGTCGTGACGGCGGACGAAGCCCATGAGCCACTTGATGGCGATGAGCGAAACCACAAAGGCCACAACGCAGCCCACGCCCAAGATGGCGATCTCGTTGGTGCCGAACGTGCCGCCCTTGATGAAGTACTTGACCAGCTTGAGCGCACTCGCGCCAAACATAACAGGAATAGCCAGGAAGAACGTGAACTTAGACGCCACCGAGCGCGTGCAGCCCAAAAGCAGGCCGCCGATGATGGTAGAACCGGAGCGAGACGTACCAGGCACCAGCGAAAGCACCTGGAAGCAGCCGATACCCAGCGCAGTCTTCCAGCTGAGGTCCTCGAGCGTGGCGATGGAGCCAAAGTCCAGGTTCTCGTCATCGTCCTCATCCTCAGCGGTAGCCGTGGCGGGCGCCGCAAAGTGCGCACCGGCGGGACGTCCACCCGACACCACAGCACGCGAACCAAACGAACCGGCAACGGCCATTTCCTCGCGCTTGTTTGCGCGCCAGTTCTCGATCACGATAAACAGCACGCCGTACACAATGAGCGCCAGCGCCACGACGGGAGCATTGTAGAAATGCTCCTCCATCCAGTCGTTGAGCGGCAGGCCGATCGCCGCCGCAGGAATGCAACCGAGCACAATCTTGCCCCACAGCATCCAGGTGTCGCGACGGCCCTCCTTGCCCTTGCTGGGCGAGAACGGATTGAGCTCATGGAAGAACAGCACACAGACGGCCAGAATGGCGCCAAGCTGAATCACGACCAGGAACATGTTCCAGAACGTCTCGCTCACGTTCATCTTGACGAACTCGTCCACCAAGATCATGTGACCCGTCGACGAAACAGGCAGCCATTCGGTGATGCCCTCGACCAGGCCCATGAAGGCAGATTTTAGAAGCTCGATAATATCCAAAGGGACCCCCTCGTTAGACACCCGCCGGTAGATGTTCTGCGGACGATGCGGGCGATGTCCCATTATCAACCGTTGGCGGTGCGACCGCGCCTACCCTTACCAAAAAACTCGCCCGTTCACAGAATTGCGAGCAGTTAAACCGAAATCCTTGGGTATAACTGCAACAAGATAAAGTGTCCGGCGGTCAACGCACCCGCGCCCGCCCGACGCACGAGCCCCGCGCCCGTGCGATAGACCAAGGAGGAAACCATGAACGAGGGCTACACCAAGGTATTTGTTTCACTCGACGGTACTGAGCAGCAGGATTTTGTGCTCGCACGCGCCATCAAGGTCGCCGCGAACAACGGCGCCAAGCTGATTATCGGCCACGTTATCGATTCCACGGCACTCGAGAGCGCCGGCTCCTATCCGGTCGACCTGGTCAACGGCCTAGAGGAGGCATTTAAGAACTCCATCGCCAAGCAGCTCGAAGAGGCCAAGGCCAATCCCGACATTCCCGAGGTCGAGGTCATGATTCGCGCCGGCCGCATTCGCGAGACGCTCAAGGACGAGATGCTCGACGTGGTTAAGCCCGACCTGGTGCTCTGCGGCGCCCGCGGCCTGTCCTCGATCAAGTATGCGCTGCTGGGTTCAATTTCGACGTTCCTGCTGCGCAATACGGACTGCGACATTCTGGTCGTGAAGTAGGTTCCTTCCCGTCGGCGCAAGGCCTGCGGGGTTATCACGCCGACGTCCTCGCCGCTTCGCGGCTGCGGGATGTCGGCTTAGA
>CABQSB010000014.1:0-68441 GCA_902466735.1 uncultured Collinsella sp. | reverse complement strand
ATGTCCGCCAAGGGCTGCAGCCCGGACAACGCGGCGATGGAGGGCTTCTTCGGCCTGCTCAAGAGGGAGTTCTGGCACGGCAGGGACTGGTCGGGCTGGACCCCTGCCGCTTCATCGAGGAGCTCGGGGGCTGGATCGGCCGATACAATACGGAGAGGCGCAGCGATGCGCTCGGCGGCCGCACGCCGGCCGAGTTCCGCGCCGCGCTGGGAAGGGCGCGTAACGGTCCAAGAAATCGTCCGCAGTCCCGTCTAACACAACGCACATAAGGGACCGTTCATCCGTTTGGTTCGGTGATGATTGTTAAGGCGCGCCTCGATTTAAAGCTGTGGCTGATACTATGGATGCTCGCAAGCGATATGAATGAGGATGCTCATGGCATATGACGATAGGGAGACATGGCTGACGGTCGAGGACCGCGGCTCCAAGTTGGGTCTCCCCCAAAACCAAGATGCAGAGGCCAACGTACTGGCCGCCATGCTGCTATCGCCCGAGGTGGTCGAAGAAGCCCAGGTCGAGCTGCAGCCCGATGATTTCTACCGGCCCATTCATAAGACCATCTATACCGCGATGGTCGATATGTACAACAGTCGCATCCCCATCGACTCCATCTCGCTGATTGATTACCTGCGAAGCATCAACAAGCTCGATGCCGTGGGCGGCGAGGCGTACATTTTGGAGCTGATGGGTCAGACCCTGTCGCTCGTCAACTGGCAGCACCATGCCGCCATCGTTCGTCGCGACTCGATGCTGCGTGAGCTGATCGGCGCCACCAACGAGATTAACGCGCTGGCCTATAACGCCCCCACCGATACCAAAGAGGTCGTGGAGCTGGCCGAGAGCAAGCTGCTCAAGGTTACAGCGCGCGAGGTTAAGTCGAGCTACAAGACACTGACCGAGTTTATGGTCGAGGCCTATAACGAGGCCGAGGAAGTGTGCCAGGCCGGTGGCCAGGCAGCGGGCGTTCCCACGGGCTTCCCGTCACTCGACCGCATGCTTATGGGCTTCCGCGAGGGCCAGCTCATCATTATCGGCGCCCGCCCCGCCGTGGGTAAGACCTCGTTCGCTCTAAACCTGGCGCTCAATGCCGCCGCTGCGGGCTACACCGTCGGCTTTTTCTCGCTGGAGATGTCGGGCAAGGAAATTGCCCAGCGCCTGATTTGCGCCTATGCCATGATTTCGATCAGTGATTTTCGCATGGGTCGCATTAGCCCCGAGCAGTGGGCCAATATCAACGAGGCCACGCAGACCTTGTCCAAGCTCGATATTCTGATTGACGATACGCCCGGCACCACGGTGACCGAGATTCGCGCCAAGAGCCGCCGCATGCTCCACAACAAGGAGAAGGCCATCATTATCTTGGACTACCTGCAGCTGGTGAGTCCTCCGCCGGGACGCCGTTCCGAGAGCCGCACCGTCGAGGTCTCCGAGATGTCGCGTGGCTTAAAGATTATGGCCAAGGAACTCAAGATTCCGCTGATCGCGCTGTCTCAGCTGTCGCGTCAGGTCGAATCCCGTACCGGCAAGCGCCCGCAGCTTTCCGACCTGCGCGAATCGGGCTCCATCGAGCAGGACGCCGATATCGTCATGTTCTTGGACCGTTCCGCCGACGAGGCTGAGGCCTCGCGCGACGACCGACCCGACGAGGGCGTCACGCGTATTGTCGTGGCCAAGAACCGTTCGGGCCCGATCGGCGACGTCGACCTGATGTTCCTGCCGGCATCCACCAAGTTCTATGAGCTTGATGGGGTGCATACCGAGGAGTAGGACAGGCGCCCGTTGCACGGGTATACTGGGAATGTTTTGTGCTTCTGCGTGCCGGCGTGGCACGTAGACAGTCCATGAATGTAAGGAGTAAACATGCCGTCAACCGTTTTGGTCGGTGCCCAGTGGGGCGATGAGGGCAAGGGTAAGATTTGCGACCTGGTCGCCGGCGACTTCGATGCCGTCGTGCGCTATTCGGGCGGTAATAACGCCGGCCACACCATCGTCGTCAACGGCAAGAAGTACGGCCTGCACCAGGTGCCCTCCGGCATCATGTATTCCGACCATGTGTCGGTGATCGGTAACGGCTGCGTCGTCAACCCCAAGGTTGTCCTTGAAGAGATTGATATGTTCGAGGCCGACGGCATCACCACCAAGAACCTCAAGATCAGTGGCAACGCGCACATCATCATGCCGTACCACATCGATCTGGATGGTGCTTTTGAGCAGAAGCTCGGCAAGAAGAACATCGGTACCACCAAGCGCGGCATCGGTCCGTGCTACCAGGACAAGATGGCCCGCATCGGCCTGCGCATGCAGGACATGCTGGACGAGGCGCTGTTCCGCGACAAGCTGGAGACCGCTCTTGCCCGCGTGAATCCCGAGCTCGAGCTCATCTACCACCTGCCCACCTACACCGTGGACCAGATCTGCGACGAGTACCTGCCCATGGCCGAGCGCCTGCGCCCCTACATCACCGAGACGAGCCTGCTGCTCAACAACATGATTGATGAGGGCAAGGACCTGCTGTTTGAGGGCGCCCAGGCGACGCTGCTCGACATCGACCACGGCACCTATCCGTACGTGACGTCTTCTAACTGCACCGCCGGCGGCGCCATCACCGGTTCCGGCGTGGGCATGAAGAACGTCGACCGCGTGCTGGGCGTCATGAAGGCCTACATCACCCGCGTCGGTTCGGGCCCCATGCCCACCGAGCTTTCCTATGAGTCCGAGGCCGGCCACACGCTGACCGAGGAGGGCTATGAGTACGGCGTGACCACCGGTCGCCGTCGTCGTTGCGGCTGGTTTGACGGCCCTATCGCCAACTATGCCTCGCGCGTCAACGGCCTCACCGACATCGCCGTGACCAAGCTTGACGTGCTTTCGGCTTTCGACACCATCAAGGTGTGCGTGGCCTACGACGTCGATGGCGAGCGCTACACCAGCGTGCCCGAGCATCAGGTGCGCTTTGAGCATGCCAAGCCCATCTACGAGGAGCTCCCCGGCTGGAAGTGCGACATCACCGGTTGCCGCAGCTTTGATGAGCTGCCGCAAGAGGCTCAGGACTACGTGGCGTTTATCGAGGATCTGGCACACACCCGCGTGACGTTTATTGGCGTTGGCGCTGGTCGCGAGCAGATCATCAACCGATTCTGGAAGTAATCGGGACTATTTGGTTATTGCGATATACCCCTTTGCAGCCCGGACGGGCGGCCGAGGGGTATATTTGCTTGCAAAGGGCTCGCGCGGAGCGGGCCATTCATCCATAGAGGAGGCACCCTTGAAGGCGGACACTCAAACCATCGACATCCTGTTGTTGGGCAGCGGCGGCCGTGAGCATGCTTTGGCAGCTAAGCTCGCAGCATCACCGCGCGCCGGCAAGCTCTACATTGCGCCGGGTAACGGCGGCACCGCGAGCTGCGGCGAGAACGTTGTTCTCGACGACTGCGATCCTGCGGCCGTGGCGGCGTTTGCGCAGAGCCACGGATGCGGACTCGTGGTAATTGGCCCCGAGGCTCCGCTCGTGGCGGGCGTGGCCGACGCCGTGCGCGCGGCGGGTATTCCCTGCTTTGGCCCGGGTGCCGAGGGCGCCCAGATGGAGGGCTCCAAGCTGTTCTCCAAGCAGCTCATGGAGCGTGCGGGCATTCCGACGGCAGCCTATGGTTCGTTTACCGACGAGGCTTCGGCTCTCGCCTACGTGCGCGAGCAGGGCGCTCCGCTGGTCGTGAAGGCCGACGGCCTTGCCGCGGGCAAGGGCGTTATCGTGGCGACCGAACTTGAGCAGGCCGAGGAGGCCGTGCGCGAGTGCTTTGGCGGCACCTTTGGCGATGCCGGCAACACCGTGGTTATCGAGGAGATGCTCGTTGGTCCCGAGTGCTCACTGCTCGCCTTTACCGACGGCAAGACCGTGCGCCCCATGGCCACCTCGCAGGACCACAAGCGCGCCCTCGAGGGCGACAAGGGCCCCAACACCGGCGGCATGGGCGTCTACAGCCCGGTGCCCATCGTGACCGACGAGGAGCACGCCACCATGGTGGCGGTCATGGAGCAGACCGTTGCCGAGCTTGCTGCCGAGGGCATCGACTACCGCGGCTGCCTGTATGGCGGCTTTATGCTCACGCCTGCCGGCCCCAAGGTGCTGGAGTTCAATGCCCGCTTTGGCGACCCCGAGACGCAGGTCGTGCTGCCGCGCCTTAAGAACGACCTGGTTGAGGTCATGCTCGCCTGCGCCAACTGCGAGCTCGATCAGATTGAGCTCGACTGGCGTGACGAGTGGGCCGTGGCCGTTGTCCTGACGAGCGCGGGCTATCCCGGCAGCTACGAGAAGGGCAAGGTCATCACTGGTATTGAGGATGCCGAGGCCATGGAGAACGTGACCGTGTACCACGCGGGCACCGCCGTGGTGGATGGCCAGCTCGTGACCAACGGCGGCCGCGTGCTTGCCGTAACCGCTCTGGGTGACACGTTCGAGAACGCTCGCAACCTTGCCTACGAGGCCTGCGAGAAGATTGATTTTGAAGGCAAGACCCTGCGCCACGACATCGGCCTGCGCGCGCTGCGCGGCCGCGACGCCTGGGATGCCTAAAATCCGAGAGGAATGAGACGGATGGACGAGAAGAACGAAGAGCTCGTGGACGCACAGATCGTCGAGGAGGACAGCCGCATGTATGGGCACGCCGAGGGCGAACCTGGTGGCGAGGTCGCTGACGAGCCGGCGCTGGTGCTGGGCGACGACGACCCGCACGATGCCGAGCTGCACGAGAAGATTCTTTCGGAGGAGTGCGCCTGGAAGGGCAAGATCCTCGACGTCCACCGTCTTGAGGTTGAGCTGCCCAACGGTCGCCGCAGTGCCCGCGATATCGTTCGCCATCCGGGTGCGGCGGCCGTTGTGGCGCTGACCGAGAGCGGCAAGATCGTACTGGTGCGTCAGTACCGCACCGCCATCGACCGCGTGACGGTCGAGATTCCCGCCGGCAAGCTCGACCCGGGCGAGGACCCACTCGATTGCGCTAAGCGCGAGCTACACGAGGAGACGGGCTTTAGGGCCGGTCGCATTCGCTTTTTGACGTCGATTGTCACGTCCTGCGGTTTTTGCGACGAGATCATTCACATCTACTTGGCTACCAAGCTGGAGTTTGATGCGCCCAGCCCCGACGATGACGAGTTTGTCAACGTTGACCTGGTGCCGCTGCACGAGCTGATCGACGCCGTGCTCGACGGCAAGATCGAAGACGCCAAGACCGTCGTGGGCGCCTTGGCCTGCGATAGCATCGCGCATCGCCTTGGGGGCGCGGAGCTCTAGGTTACGCGGTTTTACCAAACCGCGTAACGAGTCGACGCTGCAAACGCCCCTAAGCGGCAATCTGCCTTTCAATCGTCGCTCGCGTACCGAAGTACGCGTCGCTCCTCTTTCAAGGCACCTTGCTCGCTTAGGGACGTTTTCGCTGACGCTGCCAGAACATCGGCGTTATGCTTGTTGGGACGCTTTGTTTTCAGCCTGACCGGTTCAACCGGATTTCTCACGCTATTTATTTCTCTTCGAGGATTGCATGTTTAAAAGGTTTCTTTCGTACTACAAGCCCCAGATGGGGCTTTTTGTTGCTGATACTGTTTGTGCTCTGGTGCTTGCCGCCATTGACCTGGCGTTCCCCATTATCCTGCGCAATTTGACCGGTGGGCTCTTTACTCAGGGTCAGGCTGTCATTATGCAGGCGCTCGGCATGATTGCGGTGGGCTTGGTGCTGATGTATGCCGCCCGCTGCGCCTGCCGCTATTTTGTGAGCTATTGGGGTCACGTGATGGGCGCGCGTATGGAGTCCAAGATGCGCGAGGACCTGTTTGACCAGTATGAGCGCTTTAGCTTTGCGTACTTTGACCGCAACAGCTCGGGCGACATGATGAGCCGCGTGGTCAACGACCTGTTCGATATCTGCGAGGCGGCGCACCACGTGCCCGAGTGGATCATCATCTGCGGCATCGAGATTATCGGCTCGTTTGTGATCCTCTTTACCATCGCCCCGGTGCTGGCGCTCGCCATGGCCGTGGTGACGGCGGCGTTTGCGGTCATCATGTTTTGGCAGAACATGCGCATGCGCGAGGTCTTTAGCGACAACCGCAAAAAGATCAGCGGCATCAATGCGCAGCTGCAGGATTCGCTGGCGGGCATGCGCGTGGTCAAGAGTTTTGCCAATGAGGAGACCGAACGCTTCAAGTTCCGCGCCTCCAACAATCGCTATCTTTCGTCCAAGGAGAACATGTATCACGCCATGGGCGTCTATACCGCGACGTATGGCCTGCTTTCGGGTGTGCTCTATGTGATCGTGGTGCTGCTGGGCGGCTGGCTGGTCGCCCAGGGACAGCTGCAGGCGGTCGATATGGCGACCTTTGCACTCTATATTTCGCTGTTCTGCACGCCGCTCGAGACACTCGTCAATTCGGCCGAAACGTATCAGAAGGCCATCGCCGGCTTTAAGCGCATGGACGAGGTGCTCTCGACCGCGCCGGATATCCAGGACAAGCCGGGCGCTACGGATCTGCAGGTGACTGCCGGCGCCGTGGAGTATCACGACGTGTGCTTTAACTACGAGGACGTTGAGCTGGGCGAGGGCGATGCCGAAGAGCGTCCCGTTATCGACCATATGAATCTGTCCATCAAGCCTGGGCAGACCATCGCTTTGGTTGGCCCTTCGGGCGGCGGCAAGTCCACGACCTGTTCGCTGCTGCCGCGCTTTTATGACGTGGCTGCCGGATCCATTAGCATCGACGGCCAGGACGTGCGCGATGTGACGCAGCAGAGCCTGCGTCGCGCCATCGGCCTGGTGCAGCAGGATGTCTATCTGTTTGACGGCACGATTGGCGAGAACATCGCCTACGGCAAGCCGGGCGCTACGGCAGGAGAGATCGCCGAGGCCGCCCGTCGCGCCAACATCGATGCCTTTATCGAGTCGCTTCCACAGGGTTATGACACGGTCGTGGGCGAGCGTGGCAGCCGTCTTTCGGGCGGACAGAAGCAACGCGTTGCCATTGCGCGCGTGTTTCTCAAGAACCCCAAGATCCTGATTTTGGACGAGGCGACGAGTGCTTTGGATAACGAGAGCGAGGAGGCGGTCCAGGAGTCGCTCGAAGAGCTGGCACGCGGCCGTACCACAATCATCATCGCCCACCGTCTCTCGACCATTAAACACGCCGATGAGATTGCGACCGTTGAGCATGGTCGCGTTGTGGAACGTGGCACGCATGAACAGCTTCTCGCCCGTGGCGGCACCTATGCCCGTTACTATCGAATGCAGTTCGAAGGTGCGCGTGCGCACGAGCTCGACTGATTGATATGACAGGAAGTTTATGGCTGACAAGAACCCTTTGACTCCGGAAGAAGTGACGGAGTTATTCTCCGAAATCGATGCATCCGGTGTCTTGGATCCCACGCTTGCCAAAAAGCGAACCGAGCGCATGCGTGAGAAGGAGGCTGCGGCCAAGCGCGGTGACAAAGCGGCGCTAGCGCAGCTGCGCAGCGAGGACCGCGCGAGCCAGGCAAAACATATCGACCCGCTGTCCGAGGATGATCCTTCGGGTTCGCAGGTGAGTCATACCATTACGAAGACCGCGATGGCCGTGGTCATTGGCATCTTGGTGCTGATTGTGGGCATGCAGATTGGCTACGGCGTGATGCGTCGCCTGAACACCGCCAACCTGTCCGAGAGCGTTTCGGTCGATACCGTTTCGACGGCGCTGAAGGGCGGCCTTGAGTGGGGCAACGGCTTTACGCAGTTCCCGCTCGACTTTACCGTCGATGAAGCCGATGAGCGTACGGGCACGGTCGAGGTGACGGTGTTGGACACATCGTCTGCCAACGAGCTCGAGCTGCTGTCCAACGGGCAGATTCAGGCCGCGGCGCTTGCGACCAACGCGTTGCTCAACGATAAGATCGACCGCGTGGTGTATAACGTTCACGCCTATATCGACGAGGATAGCAACATTCAGCACGATTCCTTCTTTGGCATGTTTCCCGCCCAGGGCCACCAGAGCGCCATCCTGACGTTCGTGTGGACCAAGAGCTCATCCAACGCTACGAGTATCGACTGGAAGATGCGCATCGTGAGTATGGATGACACCATCGCCGAGCGCATTCAGAAGCAGGTGAACTCGGTGTCGTCGTTGATTGAGGACCCGGTGGTGAGCCAGACCAAGATTGACGAGGAAAAGGCCGAACGTGACCTGGAGCATCGTCTGCATGGCCGCGAGATTTTCCGCGGCGGCAAGCCCGATCGCACACCGTCCGAACTGCTGGAGCAGGACAAGATAAAATAAGACGCCATCATCCCGCGTGAGCCACAAGCCCCGCGGGATGATTTTTCCGGGACGGGGATTAAAAAATCATTATGCATAGAAAGTCATAATTATCATTTCGTAAACATTTCGATGAAATTAACGCCATGAGGCATGCTTGCGGTTACAATACCGCGAGGCCTAACTACACACCTTTAAGCCGGTCCTGTGAGACCGGGAAGGAGAATTATGGCGAACAACCATACCGCGGGCGCTGCCGCCCGCACCTTCGCGCCCAGCGAGCTTTGCCAGCGTATGCTGGCCAAAACCAGCAAGGGCGCCTGCGGTCCCTGTATCCTGTATCTTGAGGATGGGACCATTTTTTATGGACGTGCATGCGGCGCCGAGGGCACCGCGACCGGCGAAGTCTGCTTCAACACCTCGCTTGAGGGCTACTTTGAGGTCATGACCGACCCGAGTTATGCCGGCCAAATTGTAACCATGACCTATCCGCAGATCGGCAATTACGGTATCGACGAGACCGATGTCCAGTCGGCCTTCCCCGGCGACGCCGTGCGCCCTGCGAGCGCTCCGGCTATGCGCGGCATGATCGTTCGCGACATGTGCGCCACGCCTTCTAACTGGCGCTCGGCCGTCAGCGTGCCGGAGTACCTGCGCGCTCACGGCATCGTCGCTATCGAGGGTGTCGACACCCGCGCTCTGGTGCTCCATCTGCGCGACAATGGTTCCAAGATGGGCATTATCTCGACAGAGATCTTCGACGTCGACGAGCTCGCCGAGCGTCTGGACGCAGCGCCCACGCTGGTGGGCGAGAACCTGGTCAAGACCGTGAGCTGTCCCGCGCCTCACGAGTTTGTGGCCGCCGACCTGCCTGCCACGCATGGCTTTGCGCTTGTGGCTGCCGCTCCTGCCCGTCACAAAGTGGTCGCCTACGACTGCGGTGTGAAGCGCGGTATTCTGGAGGGCCTGGTCCGTGCCGGCTGCGACCTCACCGTCGTGCCGTGGGATACGCCCGCCCAGCAGGTGCTCGACATGAATCCTGATGGCGTCTTTTTGTCCAACGGCCCCGGCGACCCCGATGCCGTGGTGGAGACCTACGAGCAGGTGCAGCAGCTGATCGGCAAGGTGCCGGTCTTTGGTATTTGCCTGGGTCACCAGATGATCAGCTTGGCCTGCGGCGCCCAAATGGAAAAGCTTAAATTCGGTCACCGTGGCGGTAACCAGCCGGTTATGAATCTGGTGAGCCGTCGCGTGGAGATCACCGCGCAAAACCACGGCTTTGGCCTGCTGTTCCCCAGTCTGGGCAAACTGATTCCGGAGCTTTCCGGCGGCGAAACCGAGCATGCGGCCGATGGCGACCTGCGCGCCTGGGTGCGTCGCGGCGTCGCGCCGGTCGTGATGAACGAGCGCTTTGGTCGCATTCGCCTGACACATGTGAACCTCAACGACGGCACCGCCGAGGGCATCCAGCTGCTCGACGCCCCGTGTTTCTCGGTCCAGTACCACCCCGAGGCTTCGCCCGGCCCCACCGATGCCCACTATCTCTTTACCGCCTTTACGCGACTCATGGACGGCGAGGAGAACTACCTGGACATCGACACCGCGAAGGACCGCCTCGCCGGCTGGAATTTCGCCGAGTCCGAGAACGCTGCGACCGAGGAGAACTAACATGCCTAAACGTACTGACATCAAGCGCATCCTCGTTATTGGTTCGGGCCCCATCGTTATTGGCCAGGCCTGCGAGTTCGACTACTCCGGCGCCCAGGCCTGCAAGGTGCTCAAGGAGGATGGCTTTGAGGTCATCCTGGTCAACTCCAATCCGGCGACCATCATGACCGACCCGGGCTTGGCCGACCGCACCTATGTTGAGCCTATCACCGCCGAGTTTATCGAGCGCGTGATCAAGAAAGAGCGCCCGGACGCGCTGCTGCCCACGCTGGGCGGCCAGACCGGTCTGAACGCCGCCGTCGAGCTGGCAAAGGACGGCACGCTCGACAAGTACGGCGTCGAGATGATCGGCTGCGACCTGGCCGCTATCGAGCGCGGCGAGGACCGCAAACTCTTTAACGAGGCCATGGCCGAGATCGGCCTGGAGGTCGCGCGCTCGGGCTATGCCTACAGCGTGGCCGACGCCGAGGCTATCGCCGAGCGCGTGGGATATCCCTGCGTACTGCGTCCGAGCTTTACCCTCGGTGGCGCCGGCGGCGGCATCGCGCATACCCACGAGGAGCTCGTCTCCATCGTGAGCCAGGGCCTTGAGCTCTCGCCTGCCCATGAGGTGCTGGTCGAGGAGTCCATCGAGGGTTGGAAAGAGTATGAGATGGAGGTCATGCGCGACCACGCCGGCAACGGCATCATCGTGTGCTCCATTGAGAATCTCGACCCCATGGGCGTGCACACCGGCGACTCCATCACCGTGGCGCCGGCGCAGACACTAAGTGACCTTGAGCACCAGCGCATGCGTGTCGCGTCGCTCGCCATTCTGGAGAAGATCGGCGTCGAGACCGGCGGCTCCAACGTGCAGTTTGCCGTGAACCCCCAGACCGGCCGCCTGATCGTCATCGAGATGAACCCGCGCGTGAGCCGTTCGTCCGCACTGGCCTCCAAGGCCACGGGCTTCCCCATCGCCAAGGCCGCCGCTCGCCTGGCCGTGGGCTACACGCTCGACGAGATCGTCAACGACATCACCAAGGCAACGCCCGCCTGCTTTGAGCCCACGATTGACTACTGCGTGGTCAAGGTGCCGCGCTTTGCCTTCGAGAAGTTTAAGGGTACCGACCCCACGCTCACCACGCGCATGAAGGCCGTGGGCGAGATCATGGCGATCGGCCGCACCTTTGAGGAGGCCTTCGGCAAGGCCATGCGCTCACTGGAGGACGGTCACCAGGGCATCTGCGCCGGTGGCAAGGAGGGTGCCGACAAGCTGAGCGACGATGAGCTCGCTCAGGCCGCGGCAACCCCGACCGAGCACCGCATCTTCTTTGTGGTCGAGGCCCTGCGCCGTGGCTGGGACATCGCCCGCATCCATGCCATCTGCGGTATCGATCCGTGGTACCTCAATCGTATCAACGACATGGTGCAGGTCCAGGAGAGCATCCGCGGCCTGCGTGTGGAGGATATCGACGCCGACGCGATGCGCCTGCTCAAGCAATACGGCACGAGCGACGCCGAGATTGCCGCGCTGACCGGCTCGGACGAGCGCTTTGTGCGCGCCTATCGCAAGGGTCTGGGCGTGGTTCCCAGCATGAAGACGGTCGATACCTGCGCGGCCGAGTTCTCGAGCGCCACGGAGTACCACTACAAGACGTACGAGAACATCTACCGCACGAGCCCGGATGCCAAGAAGTGCGTGGCTCCCGACGAGACCACGCCGGCGGACAAGCCCAAGGCGATGATCCTGGGCGCCGGCCCCAACCGCATTGGCCAGGGTATCGAGTTCGATTACTGCTGCGTGCACGCGAGCTACGCGCTGGCGGCCCGCGGCTTCGAGACCATCATGGTCAACTGCAATCCCGAGACCGTCTCGACCGACTATGACACGTCCGACCGTCTGTACTTTGAGCCGCTCACCTACGAGGACGTCATGGACGTTATCGATGTCGAGCGCCCCGACGGCGTCGTGGTGACGCTCGGCGGCCAGACTCCGCTTAAGCTGGCGCGCATGCTCGAGGAGAGCGGCGTGAACATTATGGGCACCAAGCCCGACGCCATCGATTTTGCCGAGGACCGCGAGCGCTTCGCCGCTCTGCTCGACAAGCTGGGCATCATGTACCCGCCGGCGGGCCAGGCCACCTCGTTTGAGGAGGCCGAGGCCGTGGCCGCGCACATCGGCTATCCGCTTCTGGTGCGTCCGAGCTATGTGTTGGGCGGCCGCGGCATGATGATCGCCTACGATGCCGAGCATCTGCGCGATTACATGGCCGAGGCCGCGCGCATTAGCCCCGACTACCCGGTGTACCTCGATCGCTTCCTGGAGGGTGCGATTGAGTCCGATGTCGATGCCCTGTGCGACGGCGAAGAGGTCTACATCGGCGGCATCCTGGAGCATATTGAGGAGGCCGGTATTCACTCCGGCGACTCTGCGACCTGCATCCCTCCGTTTAGCTTTAGCGAGAGCCTGCAGGCGAAGCTCCGCGAGACCACGCGCCGCATCGCGATGGCGCTGGGCGTACGCGGCCTGGTCAACGTGCAGTATGCCATCAAGGGCGAGACCGTCTACGTGATCGAGGCCAACCCGCGTGCCAGCCGTACCGTGCCGTTTATCTCCAAGGCCACCGGCGTGCCGCTGGCCAAGTGCGCGGCGCGTATCATGGCGGGCGATTCCATCGCGAGCTTGGGCCTGCCGAGCGATGAGCGTCAGCTGGACTGGTTCTGCATGAAGGAAGCCGTTATGCCCTGGGGCCGTTTCCCGGGCGCCGACGTTATCCTGGGGCCCGAGATGAAGTCGACGGGCGAGGTCATGGGTATCGCCAAGAGCTATCCCGAGGCATACGCCAAGACGCAGCTGGCGATCGACTACAAGCTGCCCGACCCGAGCGCCGGCAAGGTGTTCATCAGCGTGTGCGACCGAGACAAGCGTCATATCCTTTCGGTCGCGCGTATCCTGCGCTACCTGGGCTTTGATATCTGCTCCACCGAGGGCACGGCGCGCGTGCTGCGCGGCGGCAACGTGACGTGCGAGATCGTGGAGAAGATTAGCGGCCCGCACGACGGCGAGCGCCCCAACATCGGCGACCTCATTGCCGATGGCAAGATCGCGGTGATCATCAACACGCCGTACGGTCCGGGCTCGCGTGGCGACGGCTATCTGCTGCGCACCGAGGCGGTGCGCCGCGGTGTGACCTGCGTGACCGCGATGTCTGCCGCTAACACGTATGTGAGTGCCATCGAGGCGGTGCGCGAGGACCAGCAGGGTCACGGCAGCGCCAACGACATGGGCATGGACGTCATCGCCCTGCAGGACCTGCCGCAGCACACGGTGTAGTGTGACCTGGTCGGCCGGGGCGGCAGCCGGACACTTCCTCTCGGAAACTGGGCTTCGCGAAGTTTTCCGAGAGGAAGGTCCGCCTCCCGCCCCGGCCTGCGGTGACTTGGCCACACCGTGTGCTGCCGAAGGGACTTTGCGCGATGACTAGGGCTGAATAAAAAGTGAGCGTGGGATCCACCGTTCGTTCGAACGGCGGATCCCACGTTTTGGATTTATTGGGCTGTGGCGGTGAAGGTTGTTTTGTCGGCGGCGATGTGCACGCGCAGCTTTGCCTGACCGTCGCAGCTGATGAGCACGCCTACCTCGAACGGGGTCCCCGTCTTGTCGTAGGTCGAACGCACGATGCGCATCGCCGCCTTACCGGTGTTCTGTCCCAAAAGGCGCGCCTCATGCTTGTCGAGGTTGACCGTCTCGTAGACGGCATCGACGCTTGCGGGCAGGATGCCGGTCTTTTCCGCGATGTAGGCGTAGAGCGAGCCATCCACGTCTTTGCGTGTGAGCTCGGGGCAAAGTGACACGGGGATATAGACGTAGTTGAGCTCCATGGGTTTGTCGTTGGCGAGACGCAGGCGGCGAATCTCCCAGACGGGTGTCCCTTCGGACACTTTGAGCCCAGAGGCGATGCCGCGGACGGCCGGTATGCTTGAAAAGGCGAGAATCTGTGAGCTCGGAACCCGTCCCGCTTCGCGCATCCGCGCGCTGAAATTCAGGGCCAGGTCGATGCCGGGCGCTGAGGTTTGGGGCTTGATGAACGTGCCCTGCCCGCGTTTGCGCACCACGCGCCCCTCGATGACGAGATCTTGGAAGCAACGGCGCACGGTCGCGCGCGATAACTCCAGCCGCTCACAGATTTCGAGCTCGCGTGGCAGCGGCGTCTTGGTGTCGAACGCCTGGCTGGCGATAAGCAGGGCGATTCGATGTTTAAGTTGGACATAGAGCGGCGTATCACCGCTGCGATCGAAGGGTTCGGAGGCGAGAAACGAGATCATGTCCATGGGGTACCTCCATGTCGTGAGCATACGTGACATGGTCTGACACTGCGGGACAAACCGGTGATGTCAGGCCCGATTCTTGTCGGTATGTATGGTACATAAGGAACATAAAACATTTACCAGGCAATCTACCTGCTATTTTAAAAATAATTGGAAGAAAAAATAATTTAGGCACAAAAATAGTTGCTACCGTTAACCGATGAATAGTTGCCGTTCGCAACTATTTTCTTGTACCGAACATGCCCCGGCGCAACAATAATCTCGGCAAAAAGCAAAGCCGTGCGACACACGGCAGGTCGAGAGGAGACCGCATGCGGTATCTGGTAATGGTCAGTCACGGAACGCTCGCTCCCGGACTGCACAGTGTCCTCAAGATGCTCGGCAATGACGCCCCGAACATCTTGTCGACGAGTCTCGTGGACGGCATGGGCGCTGACGAATATGTCGAGAACGTCAAGGCGATGGTCGCTCCCGTTACCGCCGATGACGAGGTTGTCCTGCTCGGTGACATCCTGGGCGGATCGCCGCTCACCAATGCTATGAACACGATGGCCGAGAAGGGCTTGCTCGCCCACACCATTGCCTTCGGCGGTATGAATCTGCCCATGGCTATGACCGCCATGATGGGGCTTGCCACCATGGACCTGGATTCTCTCAAGCAGATGATGCTGCAGGAGGGCAAGAACGGTATGTCCGAGCTCGTTGTCCCGACCGATGACGCCGACGACGAGGACGACGACATCTAGGCAGCGCATCCGCCCAAATTTTCGTGATGGAGCGGGGGTTAAGAGGAAAGACCCCCGGTGATAAAGAAAGGGAGAACGCATGATTTCGTTCATCCGTATTGACGACCGTATGATCCATGGGCAGACCGTTACCCGTTGGGCCCTCGAGTATCCCTGCGACGGTCTTATCGCCGTCAACGACGCTGCAGCGTCCAACCCCGTGCTCAAGGAGGCCTACAAGAGTGCCTCGGGCAAGAAGACGTTCGTGTGGACCAAGGAGCACTTCAAGGAGGTCTCCGAGAAGGTTCTCAAGTCCGACACCAAGTACTTCCTGATCACCAAGAACCCGCTCGACATGAAGGAACTTCTCGTCGATTTTGGCTTTAAGCCCGGCATGGACCGCATCATCGTCGGTCCCTGCAACGATCGTCCCGGCACCACCAAGCTCGGCAACAACCAGTCGATCACGCAGGAAGAGGCCCAGGCGCTCGAGGATCTCACCAACGCCGGCTACACGGTCGAGTTCGCCCTTATCAAGGAGAAGTCCATCGGTGAGTGGCCCAAGTTCCGCGGTCAGTTTGGCTTCTAGTTAGGCGCCAGCCGCATTTTGGTGCCTACAGCCCTGGGGGAAAGGGCTGAGGAATAAAGAAAGGGGAAAGCATGGCAATCAATGCATTCCAAGCCGCGCTGTTCGGCCTGTTCGCCTGCCTGGCATCACTGCCTGGCATGGGTGGCACGACGATCGGCAACTACACTCTGGGTCGTCCTCTGGTCGCCGGCCTCATCGTCGGCATCATCATGGGCGATATGCAGACGGGCATCCTCGTCGGCGCTGCCATCCAGGTTGTCTACATCGCTCTCGTGACCCCCGGCGGAACCGTCTCCGCCGACGTCCGCGCCGTGTCCTATATCGGCATCCCGCTGGCGATCCTCGCCATCAAGAACTCGGGCATCGATCCCGCCTCCGCTGAGGCTGCCGGCATGGCCGCATCCCTCGGTGCCGCCGTCGGCACGCTCGGCACTGTGCTCTTCTATGGCACCGCCACCATTAACCTGGTATGGCAGGGCATGGGCTGGAAGTGGCTCGAGAAGGGCGACCTCCACAAGCTCTACCTGGTCAACAACGTTCTGCCTTGGATCGGTCACATCGTCTGCTCGTTCCTCCCGACGTTCATCATCACCATGGGCGGCACCGCCATGGTCGACCTCATGAAGACCTACATGCCCATGGACGGCATCGCGATGAAGACGCTGTTCACCGTCGGCTCGCTGCTGCCTACCGTCGGTATCGCCATCCTGCTCAAGCAGGTCATCTCCAAGCCGACGGACTTCCTCACGTTCTTCTTCGGCTTCACCCTGTCCGCTGTCATGGGATGCAACCTGATTGCCGCCGCCGGCATCGGCTGCTTCTTCGCCCTGATCAACTATGAGATCGCTTCGCTCAAGATCGACCTCGCAAACGCTCCCAAGGCGGCTATCGCCTCGGGCTCCGATGATGAGGAAGAGGAGGACATCTAATGGCAGAGAAGAAGAAACTCTCTAAGAAAACGCTTGCCAAGTCGTTCCGCAACTGGTCCTATGGCAACCTGACTTGCTTCTCGCAGGAGCACATGCAGACCTTCGGTTACCTGTGCGCCATGCTTCCGATCGTCGAGGAGCTCTACGACACGCCCGAGGAGCAGAAGCAGGCCCTCCAGACCTACTCCGCGTTCTTCAACACCGAGCCGCAGATCGGCACCATGATTGTCGGCGTCACCGCCGGCCTCGAGGAGGCTCGCGCAAACGGCGAGGCCATCGACGACGACGCCATCAACGGCATCCGCGCCGGCCTCATGGGCCCGCTCGCCGGCCTTGGCGACTCGCTGATCGTCGGTACCCTGATCCCGATCCTGCTCGGTATCGCCCTCGGTCTCTCGACCGGCGGCTCTCCGCTCGGTGCCATCTTCTATATTGTCGTGTGGAACCTGCTCATGTTCCTTGGCATGCGCTTTGCCTACAACCAGGGCTATGAGCTCGGCGGCAAGGCGGTCGAGGCCCTCGTCGGCCCCAAGGCCAAGGCTCTGCGTGATTCCATCGTGATGGTCGGTACCATGGTCATCGGTGCAGTCGGTGCTACCTGGGTCTCCATCACCTGCAGCCCCAATCTGGTGCTGCCCGGCGGCGGTAAGTTCCAGGACACGCTCGACGGAATCTATCCGCACCTGCTGCCCATGGTCTTCATCATCTTCTGCTGGTACATGATGACCAAGAAGAAGGTCAACCCCATCGTTATGATGCTGATCCTCGTTGTGATCGCATTTGTGGGCGTTCTCATTGGCTTCTTCGACCCGGCACTGAGCTACTAGTCATCATCCCCTGGCCCCCTGTAAGGCCGTGCGGCCTCAACCGCACGGCCTTCTGATTTTGCGCCGCCCTTCAAGGGCAATATGGCCAGCGACCTCCATCGCCTACACGACACCCGCTATATTGCTCTTGAAAGATGACGTATTCGACAAACGATGCACTTGCGCATGATGCACACTTTGCACGAGGAGGACCATATGCACGAGAAACATGGACACGACCTTTCGCGCGACGACTTGATTCGCGAGGCAAAGATGCAGACCGATGCTATTCAGCGGCTCAATGTTTGGCTGCGCCTGGGCTATTCGCTCGTGGCGATTGGCTTTTTGATGGGGATGTGGGGTATGCAGGGCGGCCCCGGCTGGGGTGTCCCCGTGGCCCTCGTGTGCCTGGTGGTGGGCACTCCGCTTTCGATCGTGCTTAAGGTCGGCACGACCAACGCCAAAAAGAATGTCGAGCGCATGCTCGAGGCCGCTGGTGTCGACGTTGAGGAGCTTATGCGACGCAAGAAGGACGAGCAATAGACTTCCGCGTTGGGGTATCATAAATAATTGTTGCGAATGTTAACTAATGTACGGCAAATGACGGTTTTATGGCCCTTCTAGAGTTGCAAAGGACAATATCCCCAGTGGATTACGATGACGTCGCTCGAAAACTGATTGTGTACTCACGTTCCCTTGCCAAGGGATCCTTGAGTGCTGCCGGCGGCGCCAGTGTGGGCGAGGCACCGGTTTTACAGTATCTATCGGGTATTGACGGTGATGTCATTCCCTCCGAGATTGCCAAGAAGCTGAAATTCTCCCGTGCGCGCATGTCGCATATCTTGGATTCACTCGAGAGTAAGGGTTACGTTCAGCGCAGGACTGATCCAAACGATCGTCGGCGTGTGCTGGTGAGCATTACCAAGGAAGGCCGTGATTTCGCGGCGAAAAAAAATGCCGAGAGTGTGGCATCGCTCTCGAAACAACTCTCAGCGCTCGGCGAGCACGATGCCCAGGAGCTCGTGCGCATCCTGAATAAAGCTTACAGCCTTACCTATGATGCCGACGACTACCTGGACAATCTATAAGGATAAAGACAGACATTTAGGTGCATCTTGAAATGCACCCGGGACAGTTGTGCCCATCAGCCACCGTCAACATCTCATTCCAAACCAAATCAGCCAACGTACGTCATGGCAATCCCCGGTAGGTTGCAGGATGGCGGCTGAGCCTTTCCCTCGGGAAACTTCGCGAAGCCCAGTTCCCGAGGGAAAGGTATGGTCTGTGTAATACCAGATAAACAGTACATTTTTGCTAGATTGGTATTTGACTGAAGAACCAATTGGTATGGCTTATTAAGCCCACCTTGCCGTTGACGCTTATTTTGCTGCCGCTGGGAGAATTCCGAACTTGGGTGCGCAAGTGCTCCCATATGTTGATATGACCTAGTAGGTGGCTATCTGGTTACTACCAGTTGGCCCCTTGGTAACGGGTGGCCCCCATTGTGCGGAATGTACCGAACATCTCCGTTTGATACGTTTTCCCATGCTGCCGGGGGGGGGGCGTCCTCGGCACCTCAGCATGTCGGAAGAAAGGAGACCAGATGCGCAGGAATTCCATTTTTACGAAACGGTGGGTGAAGGGAAGCGCGGTCCTCGTTGCCACTGCAGCGACGCTCGTGTTTGCCAATCCCCAGCAGGCGATTGCCACGCCACTCAAGGGCGTCGACTCGGCGACCGTGTCCCAGTCTGCCTCGAATGTCGTCGACATCGATTTCGCTGACGGCATCAAGGGCCGTATTACGTTCCTCGAGGACGGTATTTTCCGTTATAACGTCGACCCCAAGGGTGAGTTTTCCGAGTACGCCACGCCGCGCAGTAAGTCCCACACGGCTAAGATCCAGGCTCAGCCCGATACCTCGGACACCTACAGCAAGCCGAGTGCGACGGTTGCCGACAAGGGCGACACTATCGAGATCACCGGCGGAAAGGCGACCGTGATCCTGGACAAGGCGACTGGCAAGATGAGTATCAAGTCAGGCGACCGTGTCGTGGTTTCCGAGTCCGCGTCCCTCGACCTTGATAAGAAGGGTACCGTCCAGACGCTCGCCAAGGAGAAGTCCGAGAACTTCTTTGGCGGCGGCACCCAGAACGGACGCTTCCTGCACACCAACCAGACCATCGCCATCTCCAACACGAACAACTGGACCGATGGCGGCGTTGCCTCGCCCAACCCGTTTTATTGGACGAGTGACGGCTACGGCGTGCTCCGAAACACGTTTGCAGAGGGTTCCTACGACTTCGGTTCCACGGACTCATCGACGGTCACGACTTTGCACAGCGAGAATGAGTTTGATGCCTACTACTTCGTGGCGACCAACGAGGGAGCTTCGAACGTGGCAACTGAGATGCTGCAGGACTACTACAAGGTGACCGGTAACCCGGTACTGCTGCCCGAGTACGGGTTCTACCTTGGTCATCTTAATGCCTATAACCGTGATGGCTGGTCAACGACCTCGGGTCAAAAGAAGTGGGAGACCAAGGGCAGCAAGTCCTCGAGCGAGAAGGGCGACGTTAAGTACGAGTCTGGCATGTCGACGGGCTACAAGCTCGACGGCACACTTGCGGCCGAGACGCTCAACGGTGAGGGCCCTACGGTTGATACCGAGAACATGAAAGCGACCGATTTCGACCGCCAGTTCTCTGCTCGGCAGGTTATCGATGACTACGAGGACAGCGACATGCCGCTCGGCTGGTTCCTGCCGAACGACGGCTACGGCGCCGGCTATGGCCAGAACGGTTACTACAAGACCGGCGGCGTCAACTCCGACGGAGCGAGCTCGGCCGACCGTCTTAACGCTGTGCGTGCCAACGTCGACAACCTTAAGAAGTTCACCGAGTATGCCAACTCAAAGGGTGTGAGCACGGGCTTGTGGACCCAGTCCAACCTTGAGCCCGACAGCAACCCTGAGACCCCGTGGCATCTGCTTCGCGACTTCGACGCCGAGGTCAAGACGGGAGGCATCACTACCCTTAAGACCGACGTTGCCTGGGTTGGATCTGGCTACTCCTTTGGTCTTAATGGCATCAAGACAGCTTATGACACGGTGACGACCGGCGCTAACAAGCGCCCCAACATCATCACGCTCGATGGTTGGGCCGGCACGCAGCGCTTTGGTGGCATTTGGACCGGCGACCAGTATGGCGGTAACTGGGAGTACATTCGCTTCCATATCCCCACGTATATCGGTCAGAGTCTTTCGGGCAACCCCAACATCGGCTCCGACATGGATGGCATTTTTGGCGGCGACCCCATCATCTCTGCGCGTGACTACCAGTGGAAGACGTTCACGCCCTCTATGCTCGACATGGACGGTTGGGGCACCTACCGTAAATCGCCCATGACGCACGGCGATCCCTACACAGGCATCTCGCGCTTCTACCTCAAGCTCAAGGCGCAGCTCATGCCCTATATCTACACGAGCGCGGCCTCGGCGGCCAACATCGACACGGGTAACGGCGATGCCGGCCTGCCCATGATCCGCGCCATGCTGCTTTCCGATAACTCCGAGTACGCCGCAAGCACCTCGACGCAGTACCAGTATATGTTCGGTGAGAACTTCCTAGTGGCACCGGTGTATCAGGATACCCAGGCAGACGAGAACGGCAACGACATTCGCAATGGGATTTACCTCCCCAACTACGGCACCGACGAGAATCCCACCATCTGGATCGATTACTTCTCGGGTAAGCAGTATCGCGGCGGCCAGGTTCTCAACAACTACGAGGCTCCGCTTTGGAAGCTGCCGCTGTTTGTGAAGGCCAACGCTATCGTGCCGATGTACGCCGAGAACAACAACCCCGAGGCCGTGAGCGACACCAACACCAAGGGTACCGACCGCAGCCAGCGTATCGTCGAGTTCTTCGCCACCGAGGGCGACGGCACCTTTACGCAGTACGAGGACGACGGCTCCTCCATCGAGAACAACACGACTGAGGACGATTCCTACGGTACGATCGACAATATCTCCTACGGTGAGCATGTGAGCACCGTCTACAGATCCAAGGCCGCAGGCGGCACCGCGACCTTTACCGCCGAAGCCTCGCAGGGTGGCTACAACGGCTACGACTCCAATCGCACCACGACCTTCGTGGCCAACGTGTCCGCCAAGCCCATGAGCGTCGTCGCCAAGAACGGCGGATCCGCGCTCAACGTGGTTGAGGTCGACTCGCAGGAGACCTTTGACACCGCGACCCCCGAGGCCGGCCAGGCGGTCTACTTCTACAGCGAGACCCCTAACCTCAACCACTACGGCAGCGATGTGGACGGCACCGAGGCCGAGCGGGGCGAGAGCTTTAACAACACCAAGATCACCACGAACCCCAAGGTCTACGTCAAGTTCGCGAAGACCGATGTTGCTGCGGCGGCGCAGACGCTCGAGCTGGGCGGTTTCGTGAACGCCGACGCCACGCTCACAGCCGATCGCCTCAACGAGAGCCTCTCCGCACCCACGAACCTTGCTGCCCCCGAGGACGTCACGACCCCAACGAGCATCAAGCTCACCTGGGGAAAGGTCGATGGTGCTACCTCCTACGACCTTAAGGTCGACGGCACCGTGTTCGCCGTGGGTGATGCGGCCGAGTTCACGCACACCGACCTCGCCTACAATAGCAAGCACACCTACCAGATTCGTTCGCGCAACGCCGAGGGCTACTCCGCCTGGAGCGATGTGCTCGAGGCGAACTCCGCACTCGATCCGTGGCGGAACGTCCCCGACGCCGAGCAAATCACCTGGGAGGGCTCACTTTACGGCAGCCATAAGGCCGAGCTCGCCTTCGACCATGAGTTCCAGTCGGGCGACGGCGGTTTCCACTCCGGTGGCAACGATCTGGGCAAGGCGCTTACCGTTGACTATGGACGCGCTTACAAGCTCGATAAGCTCGAGTACTATCCGCGCGATGACGCCGGCAACGGCACTGTGACCAAGATGCGTGTTGAGACGAGTCTCGATGGCGTCCACTGGACGAGCCAGGAGGTCGATTGGGCACGTTCCGCTGATTGTAAGACGGTAGCGTTTGACGGCACCGTGGCCGCCCGTTACGTGCGCATGACACCGCTCGCCTCGGTCGGCAATTTCTTCTCCGCGTCCGAGATTGCCATCTACAAGACCGACGGCACGGATGGCTTCGCCGTGGGCTCCAACCTCAACAAGGCCACGATCTCCGACGGAGACTACTCCAACATGAAGAACTATCTGGGCCTCGAGAATCGCGAGCCCGATACCCCGACGTTCGGTTCGCAGATCCGCGACCACTTCGCCGACCTCAACGATAACGGCGTTTACGACGTCTACGATTACTCGTTCACCATGGCGGGTCTTGACGGCGGCACTAAACAAAAGGGAAAGGTCGCAGGTTCGCTCGCGGTGATTCCGAGCAAGACCGAGGTCGAGGCCGGTGATGAGATCACCGTTGATGTCTATGCGGCCGACGCCAAGAACGTCAACGCCCTGGGCGCTCTCGTCAACTTCAAGAGCGACCAGTTCGAGTTTGTGTCCGAGAGCATCGCGCAGGACGGCTCGACTGCCGGCATGGAGAACCTGTCTCGCGAGAAGGTCCAGTTCGCGGACAGAACGCAGACTATCAATCTCGCCTTTGCCAACCGCGGCGATGGCAAGCTCTACAACGGTACCGGCGCGGTGGCGAGTTTCAAGCTCAAGGCCAAGACCGCCGGCAAGGTCGAACTGCCCTCGACATCTTGGCTCATCGGTCCGGCATGCGACGCACTTGAGTTTGCGAGCGACGGCACGGTGACGATGCCGGATGTTCCTCAGCCAACGGTCGCCGAGTACGGTCAGGACGCCTTCAACATCACGATGACCAACGATGAGCTCACGACCGACGACGGGACCAACGTCGAGAAACTTATCCAGCAGAAGAGCTATAACGCGCTGTTCGATAATAACGAGGGCGACAACGGCTTTGAGTTCCTATGGAACTGGAGCGGCAACTGGGACAGCGAGGGTAAGCTTCCGAGTTACGTGAAGCTTCCCACCACGATGACATTCGCATTTAAGACGCCGTCGAAACTCGATAGTGTCGAGGTCGTTAACCGCAACGGTGGCAACGGAACCGTGCAGAAGATCAAGGCTGTCGTGACGTTCGAGGATGGCTCGACCCAAGAGTTCGCGGGCGGGGAGTACGATTCCTTCCTTGCTCGCTACGCCTTTGACCTCTCTGCCGAGAACAAGGGCAAGAAGGCGACCAAGGTCGAGGTCACGCCGCTTGAGGCATCGGGTGACCAGATGCTCACACTGCGTGAGGTCAACTTCAACTACACGCAGGGTGTCGAGGCCATCGAGGGTGTCGAGCTAGGCAAGAACCAGACCGAGTTCTTTGAAGGCGACATTACGCCCGTCGACGCCAAGGCTACGCCTGAGAGCGCTGGCTACCCCTATGTGACGGTCGAGAGCTCCGACCCCTCTGTGGTAAGCGTCTCCGCTGTTCAGGCTGGCGATAGCGTGAGCTACTACCTGCGTGCCAACAAGGCCGGCAAGGCAAAGATCACGGTGGCGTCGGTACTCGACCCCTCCAAGACCGCATCCTATGAGGTCGAGGTCAAGGCTGGTGTCGATACCTCTGCGCTCGTAGCAGCGCTTTCCAAGGCCGCGGGCTACAGCGAGTCCGTCTACACCAAGGATTCCTATGCAGCTCTCACCACTGCGGTCGAGGCGGCTCAGAAGCTCCTCGACAGCGGCCAGGGCAGCTATAGCAAGAAGGATGTCGCAGACGCCACAGCCAAGATCGAGAAGGCAATCGACGGCCTCAAGATGCGCCCTGTTGATGAGAAGATTCTCATCAACACGCCCGAGAACCGCAAGAACGTCAAGGTGGCCGGCTTCTCGAGTGAGGCCGACTACGAGGGCAGCAACGCCGTCAACGCTCTCGACGGCGACGAGCGGACGCTTTGGCACAGCGACTGGGCCCATGGGACCGGTATGCCCCAGTATCTGAGTGTCGACCTGGGCCGCGACTACGATCTCACCGACGTTACATTCCTGCCGCGCCAGGACGGCGGCACTAACGGCGATATCTTCGAGGCCGAGATACTGGTCTCCGACACTGCCGACGGTTATGAGAAGGGCACCGCCGCGTCGATGGGTACGTTCGCCTTCGACAACGATGGCCGCGTGCTCACCGACCGTGGCGACTGGAAACAGATGAGCTTTGGCGCCGCGCGCGGTCGCTACGTGACCGTCAAGGTGATTCACGCCGGCGGGGGCGACGTTGATGCCTACTGCAGCATGGCGGAGCTCAAGTTCTACGGTACGGCCGTCCCCGATCCGGTGGCGAAGGATGATCTCACTGCCGCGATCGAAAAGGTTGATGCCGAGCTTGCCGCCGGCGACCTCAAGGTCGGCGACTACACCGAGGCCTCCTGGACGGCGCTCGAGAACGCCCTGGCGAGCGCCCGCGCCATCTTGAGCGACGAGGATGCCACGCAGGACGAGGTCGACCAGGCGCTCAGGGCGCTCGAGAGCGCCCGCGACGCGCTCGAGAAGACCCCGGTGGTCCCGGTCGAGAATCCGACTAAGAAGCAGCTCAAGGCCCTGGTCAAGCAGGCGAAGGAGACTGACACCAGGGGCAAGACGGCCGAGTCTGTCAAGGCCCTGACGGATGCCATTACCTACGCCGAGGACGTCTTGGGTGATGAGAATGCTTCCGACACCCAGATCCAGGCGGCCTATAGCCAGCTCAAGCTGGCCATTGAGAGCCTCAAGGATGCCGATTCCGGCAACCAGGGCGGCTCGGGCAACCAGGGTTCCGGCAATGGCTCGAACGGCGGCAACCAGGCGGGCAAGCCCGCAGGCGACAAGGCCCAGGGCAGCAAGAAGAACGGTTCGGCGATTCCCAATACCGGAGACCAGACGGCGGCGACCGTCGCGACCGTCGGTGGTCTTGGCGCCATCATCGCCGCGATCGGCGCTTTCTTCCATCGTCGCAGCAAGGCTAAGTAGCCCCAGCAACAGCTAAGCAAGCGTGCCCGCCGTCCCACCCAAGGACGGTGGGCACGCTTTTTGAATGTAGGCAGAAAGCTCCGACCCTTCGGCCTTAATCTCGCAAAGCGTTCCGTCTCCCGCCGAACACATCAGCATCGGCGGCTATACTTGAATTATTTGCAGTTAAGGGTCGCGGATTGGCCGCGTCACCGCTCTCAACAGGAGGTCTTTGTTTATGGCAGATCAAAAGCCGGTTGTCGGGATCATCATGGGCTCCAAGTCCGATCTGGGTGTTATGGAAGGCTGCACCGCCGAGCTCGAGGCGCTCGGTGTGCCCTATGAGCTCGTCATTGCGAGCGCACACCGCACACCGGCGAAGGTCCACGAGTGGGCTTCGACTGCTGCCGATCGCGGTATCAAAGTGATTATCGCCGCCGCCGGCAAGGCCGCTCACCTGGGTGGTGTCGTGGCCGCCTTTACGCCGCTGCCGGTTATCGGCGTACCTATGAAGACGAGTGACCTGGGCGGTATGGATTCGCTGCTGTCGATGGTGCAGATGCCTTCGGGCGTGCCCGTGGCCTGCGTTGCCATCAACGGTGCCAAGAACGCCGCCATCTATGCCACACAGATTCTGGGTGCTTGCGACCCCGAGTACCGCAAGGTTATCGAGAAGATGAAGCAGGAGATGGCTGACGCCTAAGCGTTCCGCCGTTTCACCGCAGTATAAGGAGAGCCATGTCCGATTATCAGGGAAAACGATTCAAGGCTTCTCAGATTCCCGATCCGTCGAAGCCGGGTGCTGCCCGTGCGGCACAGCAGGGTCGGACATCCTCTCCTCAGCAGCCGCGCGCGCCGCGTTCCGTAACGCCGACGTCCCATCGCCGCCAGGATACGCCGGCTGCGTATCGCCCTTCATCATATGGCACGGCAAAGAAGCAGGCTCAGACGACGAGGCAGCTGAGTGACGCGCCGTCCAACTATGCCGAGCAGCCGCGTAAGAAACGCCGATCCATCATTCCCATCTTGCTCATCATCGTGGGCATCGGCCTGATTGTCGCCGCCGCCGCTATCTTTATTAATGCCCAGATTGGCTATAAGCAGGCGAGCGATTCGTATCAGAAAATCGAGAAGCAATATGTAAGCGATAAGGACGCCAGTGGCGTGCCGATTATCGACTTTGATGCGCTTGCTCAGACGAACCCCGAGATTGTGGGTTGGATTTACGTGCCGGGAACCAACATCAACTATCCCGTGGTACAGACCAACAACAACTCCAAATACCTCAACACGCTGTTTGACGGTACATCTAACGCGTCCGGTGCCATCTTCTTGGATAGTGATGACACCGCGCCGGGAATGGTCGACCAGCAGACCACGATTTACGGCCACCATATGAACGACGGATCGATGTTCAATGTGATTTCGGACACCACCGACCAGGCGACGTTCGATAGCATCGAGTTTGTGTATTACATCACACGGGATGCTACGTATAAGCTGCGACCACTGGCGACCAAGGTGGTCGAGGACACGTATGCCAAGGCGCGCACGCCCAATTTTGAGGGCGATGACGGACTGAAGAATTACCTGTCCGAGATGCTCGACGGTGCCTCTGCCGTGGCGAGCGATGCCACCGATCGTGCTGCTTCGGCAACCAAGGTTGTAACGCTTGTGACCTGCCGTTCACTGTCGCTGAGCAACACGCGCGCTGTCATGGTGCTCACGCCCGTTGATGAATAAATTGCCCGAGAGTAGCTAATTTGGGACGGTAAGGGAGAAACGATGCTTGAGAGTGGCAAATTGATGCCTTCGATTGATGCTTGGCTGCGCGAGGCCAAGGCCGATGCTTCGGCGGCAGGCTGCGGGATGTATCTGACGCATAACGGTGTGGTGCGTGCGACGCCCAAGGCCGAGGTGCGCGGAGTCGAGACCGATGGCGTGGCACCAGGCCACAGGGTGGGCGGCATGGTCTTTGACTACGACGCCGAAAAGGTACGGTCTGCTATCGGGGCCACGCGCGCGATGCCGGGTATCGGCTATGTGCGCGTGTGGCTGGCAAGCGGCGAGCTTTCCGTAGGTGACGACATCATGCTCGTGCTTATCGGCGGGGACATTCGCCCACACGTGGTCGATGCACTGCAGGCGCTCGTTGGCACCATCAAGAACGAATGCGTGAGTGAGGTCGAGCGCGAGGCATAGAGGATTGCGTCGATAGAAGGATCGTTTATAAAAATGCCCACCGGTACGTGTGATACCGGCGGGCATTTTGCGTTTTGGGCGCGGTGAGCGCTATACGCGTGTCGCATCCTTGGGGCTCATGGTCATGCTCTGGAAGCGGTTTTCCATGTACTCGTTATCGAAGTGCTCTCCGTAGAACTGTGCGACGGGAATGTCCGGCTCCGTGCCGTTAACGCGCTGGTACCAGTAGTCGAGCGACTGCAGCGTCATGACGCCGTCGACCAGCATGATAACGGTAAAGATGACGGTGGCCGAGTAGCGGCTCTTCCAGGGGATCTTGTTGATAAGCTTAAGCAGCCTCGGCAGCAGCAGCTTGATCCAGATGAGGCCGCCCAGGCCCCACAGGCAGGCGAAGCCCGTGCAGGTGCGTCCGCCCGTGAGGACCACGAGCGGATCGGGCAAACCGAACAGCGTTATGTGCGAGTAGCTCCACGAGACCACGCCAAACGCGGTCTGCATAAACCAGCCCACGAACACCTCAAAGCTGGCGCCGAGCAGGGCGCTCACCAGGAAAATGATGATGGGGTTCTTTTTGTAGAAGCGGTTAAGCACCATGGTCATGAGCACGGCGCCAAATCCGTAGATGGGACTGAAGGGACCAAACAGCATGCCGGCGCGGTTCTGGTAGACGCCCGGGTCGTCGACCGTCATGTGCCAGATGTCCTCGGCGATCAGGCCGAGCACGCAGCAGACAAAGAATACCCAGAACAGGTTGAAGTAGTTGAGCTTGATGTAGCCTTCGCCGGTTTCATCGCGCCCGAGCATGCCCTCGGCGGCGGCGTCGCGGTCGAGCATCTCCTGCAGGCGGCGCTGCAGTTCGCGCTCCTGACGAAGCGTGGGGTCGACGGTTGCCGAAAGTGCGACGAGGATGCCGAGCTGGATCGCGGGACGCAGCAGGAAGGGCCCGATGCCCTGGAGCATCACGTCGACCAAAAGCTCGACGACGGTGAATGCAATAAGGATGTAGGACAGGCGGGCGGCGTTGCGGCGCTGGTTTTTGATAAGGTCCAGGCCAAAGATGATTAGGATGACGGCGCTTGCCGCAGAGAGCATGATGCCGGCGACGATAAGGCCGACTGCGACGAGCGTGTTGTCGCCGAGCTTTTCGGTGGCGTTGCCGTTAACAAGTGCCGTGATGACCTGCCACATAAAGGCAGCGACCGACGGGAGCGTGCCCACGCCGGAAAGGATGCACAGGACGGCGTACACCTTAATGATGAGGGGAATCTTCTTGACCTCTGTGGCGCTGGGGACGCTGGGGTCGAGTTCGTTTCGATCCATACAGAACCTTTCTCGCTTTGTTGTAGGTTATAAGGATACGCCGCCGACCTGCCAAAAGACAGGACGAACGTCCCAATTGCAACTTTGTAATCCCCAACGGTGGACGCGGCGGCCATCTGGGGGGGCGGGCGCTTGCACTGGACAGACCGATAAAATGTTTGGCAACAAAACTGATTATTAGCTCGGTGGGCTTTTAAAAAGCGCTGTTCATGCGCGGGAGTGCTTGTCTTGCCGTGCGTATAATAGGGCAGGTAACGCCAAAAATACGAGGCTCTGAGGGGATACCATGTCTCAAGAAACCATCCGCGCGGCCGAGCGTGCCGCGGGACAGGTGAACACCATGTCGACGTATGATCCGGACTCCGACCAGCTGCATGAGGAATGTGGCATTTTCGGCGTATGGGCGCCCGATCGCGACGTGGCTCGACTGACGTACTTTGGCCTGCGTGCGCTGCAGCACCGTGGCCAGGAATCGGCTGGAATCGCCGTGGGTGACGGCGGCACGGTTATGGTCCGCAAAGATCTGGGCCTGCTCGACCGCGTGTTCTCCAACGCCGACCTGTCGACGCTCTCCGGCCAGCTGGCCGTGGGTCATGTGCGCTACGGCACTGCCGGTGCCAAGAGCTGGGAAGCCTCTCAGCCGCACCTCTCTACCATCAATAGCGTCATTATCGCGCTCGCGCACAACGGCACCCTCGTCAACACCGACGAGCTGCGCCGTCAGCTGATCGAGCTGGGCGTGCCGTTCCTCTCCAATTCGGATTCCGAGGTCGCGACCAAGCTTATCGGCTACTTTACCCAGCGTACGGGCCACCTGCGCGAGGGTATTCGCAAGACCATGGAGCTCGTGCGCGGCGGCTACGCCATGACGCTCATCAACGAGCAGGCGCTCTACGCATTCCGCGATCCACACGGCATTCGCCCGCTCGTGCTGGGCAAGCTGGTGGACGAGGGTCTGGACCAGGCCGATGCCGCAGCCGTTTCGCAGCTGCCGTCGCAGGACGGCGCCGCGACGGTCGACTCCGCCGTCCGTGTCACGCGCGCCGGCGGCTGGGTCGTTGCTTCCGAGACCTGCGCACTCGACATCGTGGGTGCCGAGTACGTCCGTGACGTCCGTCCCGGCGAGATCTTGCGCATCAGCGCCGAGGGTCTTGTGTCCGAGCAGGGCGTGCCTGCCGCCGAGGAGCCTGCTAACTGCATCTTTGAGCAGGTCTACTTCGCTCGCCCCGATTCCATCATGAACGGCAAGAGCGTCTACGCCTGCCGTTATGACATGGGTCGTCAGCTGGCACATGAGGAGCCCGTCGAGGCCGACCTGGTCATCGGCGTGCCCGACTCCGGCCTGCCGCCCGCGGAGGGCTATTCGCACGAGAGTGGCATTCCCTTTGGTGAGGGTCTTATCAAGAACCGCTACGTGGGCCGTACGTTTATCGAGCCTACGCAGGAGCTGCGTGCCATGGGCGTGCGTATGAAACTCAACCCGCTGCGCGACAACATCGAGGGCAAGCGCCTGGTCGTCATCGACGACTCCATTGTGCGCGGCACCACCATGGTGCAGCTCGTCAAGATGCTGCGCAACGCCGGTGCCAAGGAGATTCATATTCGCATCAACTCGCCCGAGGTCATCTGGCCGTGCTTTTACGGTATCGATACCGACGTGCAGTCGCAGCTCATCAGCGCCAACAAGACGGTCGATGAGATCTGCGAGTACATTGGCGCCGATTCGCTGGCCTTCCTTTCGGTCGAGGGCCTGCTGAAGGTCATGCCCAAGGGCGGCTACTGCGACGCGTGCTTTACCGGCCGCTATCCCGTGGCGATTCCCGAGAGCTTTGGCCGCGACAAATTCATGGAGGGCTTTAAGCCCCGCAACCTGGACAAGCCGCTACACTTTGACGACGACGCCGTGGTCGAGAAATATGACGACCGCAGCTGGGAAGAGGAGCACGGTGAGGCCTAAAACCTGCCATGTAGGGACAGGTTTATTTTGGTAGGTTTTACCTGCTGTTTTGTTGATATGACGGCGCGTGCTGTTATGGCGCGCGCCGAAATGACGCAACTATGAGCACCGTTTGGCGCCTGCTCGTCAGACGGTAATGGGAGAGGAAGGCTCAGATGAGCGACAGCAAGCATGTGACGTACGAGGACGCCGGCGTCGATACCGCCGAGGGCGGCCGCGCCGTCGACGCTATTAAGCAGATGGTCAAGGGCACCAACCGCCCCGAGGTCATCGGCGGCATCGGTGGCTTTGGCGGCCTGTTCTCGGCCGCCGCGCTTAAGGATATGGAAGACCCGATCCTGATTAGCGGCACCGACGGCGTGGGCACCAAGCTCGTGCTCGCCCAGATCATGGACCGTCACGAGACGGTGGGCCAGGACCTGGTCGCTATGTGCGTCAATGACATTTTGGCTTCGGGCGCCGAGCCGCTGTTCTTCCTGGATTACGTTGCCATCGGTCACATTGAGGCCGAGCACATGGCAAAGATCATCAAGGGCGTTGCCGACGGCTGCAAGCTCGCGGGCTGCGCGCTCGTGGGCGGTGAGATGGCCGAGCACCCGGGCGTCATGGCTCCGGCCGACTACGACCTCGCCGGCTTTACCGTGGGTGTCGTCGATCGTCCCAAGATGCTTGACCCCGCGAACGTTCGCCCCGGCGATGTGATCCTGGGTCTGCCTTCCACCGGCGTGCACTCCAACGGCTACTCGCTCGTGCGCAAGGTCATCGGCGTCGACGGTATCAAACCGGGCACGCCCGAGGCCGCCGCTAAGGCCGAGGAGCTGAGCTGTCCGCTCGAGGAGCTCGGCGGTGCTTCGCTGGCCGATGCTCTGCTGGCTCCCACGCGCATCTATGTGAAGCCGATTCTGGAGCTGCTGCGTGGCGACGCCAACGTGCACGCCATTGCTCACATCACCGGTGGCGGCATTACCGAGAACCTCAACCGCGCGCTCGCCGACGACGTCGACGCCGTGGTCACCCGTAACGGCGCCGAGATGGGCTGGGATGTTCCGCCCGTCATCACCTACGTGTCGCGTCAGGCCGAGCTCGCGCCCAATGAGGCATGCAAGACCTTCAACATGGGCGTCGGCCTGTGCCTGATCGTTGCCCCCGAGGACGAAGCTGCCGTGACCGAGGCCCTGGTCGCGCTGGGCGAGAAGCCGTTCCGCGTGGGCGAGTGCGTTGAGGGTTCCGGTAAGGTCGTGTACTCCGATGAGCGCTAGCGAGCAGATGGCTGCTGTCGAGGGCCTGGGCTTTGTGCCCTACACCCGTCCGACCGGCACCGATACGGCCGAGCCGCTCAAGATTGGCGTGCTTATCAGCGGTTCGGGTACCAACCTGCAGGCGCTGATCGACCTTATCGCCGCCGGCAAGCTCAACGCCTCGATTGAGCTTGTGGTGTCGAGCCGTCCTTCGGCCAAGGGCCTACAGCGCGCCGAGCGTGCGGGCATCCAGACGCTGACCCTTTCCAAGGATGTCTATGCTGACCCTATCGCCGCCGACGAGATTATCGCGCATGAGCTGCTCGAGTGCGGCTGCGAATATGTGGTCATGGCCGGCTACATGCGTATGGTGCACACGCCGCTGCTGGCGGCGTTCCCCAATCGCGTGGTCAACCTGCATCCGGCGCTGCTGCCGAGCTTTACCGGCGCGCATGCGATCGACGATGCCTTTGTCCGCGGCGTTAAGGTGACCGGTGTGACCGTGCACTTTGCCAACGAGATCTACGACAACGGCCCCATCATCGCCCAGCGCGCGCTGGCTGTCGAGGAAGGCTGGGATGTCGACATGCTCGAGGAGCACATCCATGCGATCGAGCATGTGCTGTATCCCGAGGTCGTGCAGATGCTCGCCGATGGCCGCGTCCACGTGCTGGAGAGCGGCAAGGTTGCTATCGACCCGGCGCGCTAGCGCGTGTGCAAGAGAGTTCGCTGAACGTTCTTTACAACGTGAGCTAACGAAAAAGCTGACAGGGCCTCGTCCGTGCGTGGGCGGGGTCCTTTTGTGCGGCCTATTAGATTTGCTATACTGCTAGCAAGTAGAGAGGAGCAGCTATGGGTACAGCAACGGTGCAGCTTAACACGCGAATCGACCCTATGCTCAAGGCTGGCGGCGATGCGGTCCTGACTCGTAATGGACTAGGGCCGAGCGATGCGATTCGCGCGCTTTGGGCCTACCTTGTCGAACATCAAACGTTACCGGGATTCATGGTGGTGGATAAACACGAGACGCCCCGTGCGGAGAGCCTGGCCGAGCAGGGCTGCGGCCTCGCTTTTTCCTCGTTGGGGCTGAGCGCGTCGGATTTTGCATCAGCGGGATCTTCGGCGGACAACTGGGATGCCGTGCGCGACGATATGTACGATGCGATGATTGCCGACATTGAGGCGAATTGCCGATGATTGAGGCAAAGCATCTCTTGGTAGATACGAACGTTTGGCTCGATTATTACCTGCAAGAGGGGGCGTTCGACGAAGCGAAAAGATTGGTTGAACTGGCCGAGGTGGGAAAGATCGACCTTCTGTATGCGCCAACGACGGCAAAAGACGTGTTCTACATTTTGCCTCGGCGCCTAGCCCGGCGGAATGTGAATGGGATTAACGTGTCGTTTGCCTCGGCGTCGTGGGCCTGCATTGAGCACATGATGCAGGTGGCAACCGCCTCCCCGCTTTCGTTGGCAGAGTGCGAGATGGCGCGCATGCTTGGCAAGCGCATGCCGGATCTTGAAGACAACCTCATCATCGCTTCGGGCGAGACGGCAGATGTTGACTACGTGGTCACGAGTGACCGGCGCATGCTGGAGGCGATGCCCGAAGTTTGCCTGACGCCTGCCCGCGCACTCGATATGATTGGAATCCTCGACTAACCTTGCCTGCCTCGTTTCGTTATCATATGGGGCATTGTGAACCTCATGCAACTTTGGAGGACGGTATGGCGGATAACGCCGAGATGCTATTCTCGCCCGAGCTGGTGTTTTTTGATTGGGAGTGCGCGACGCCGGATGAGATGTTTGCGCGGCTCGAGGACGAGCTTGCGCCTCGCGGCTACATTGCGCCCGGTTGGCTCGATGCCGTCCGCACACGCGAGGACGCCTATCCCACGGGTCTCGCTATGCCGGCGGCAAACATCGCCATTCCGCATACCGATCCGGGATTTGTGGCCAAGCCCTATATCGCGGTGGTAAAGCCCGCTGCACCTGTGACGTTCAGCGCGATGGCGGGTATGGGCGCCCCGGTGCCGGCGCAGATTATCATCAATCTGGGCATTGCCGAGCCGGGCGGCCAGGTCGAGGCCCTGCAAGCGCTTATGAATATCTTTATGGATGCCGACGCTGCAGCCGATGTACTCGGCCAGACCACGCCGCAGGGCATGGTCGACGCCATCCGCCGCCACTTTTAAGGCTGGCACTTGGGGACGTTCCTTTGCTGCCGGCAGGTAGGGACAGTCCCCATCTGCCGGCAGAAAAGGAACGTCCCTAGCTGCCAACTGCCAGACCTGTCCCCTTTGCACCAAAATGGTGCAGATTAACCCGTCTCCCATGCACCAGGTGTGTCGCGGGGGCTGCGTTGTGACACAATGGCGTTTGTTCGATTCGTGATGTGAAAGGCCAAACATGGCAAACAAGAAAAAGAACCCCGAGGTCGCGCCGACGTCCGAGCAACGGTCCCGCGCCGCCTCCAGCTCTCGCAAGAAGCAGCGCAAGACCTATGTGTCCAAGACCGTCAAGATTGTCCTGGTGGTCATCGGCGTGCTGGCAATGCTGCTCTCCGTCTCGGCCATGGCGTGCTCCGGCCTGATGTCGCAGACCGAAAGCGCCAGCTCGGGCTATAAGCTCACTGGTGGCGTGGCTGCCACCATCAACGGCACCAACCTCACCGAGGACACCGTGACCAAGCAGATCATGAGCATGCGCACGTCCTATGGTTATACCAAGGACAAGGATTGGGCGCAGTACCTGGTCAACAACGACCTTACGCCCAAGAAGTATCGCAAGCAGCTCATCGATTCCTACACGCAGCAGATTCTGCTTCAGCAGGCGCAGAAGGAAAACGGCGTGACGGTGTCGGACAAGGAGGTCGAGAAGGCTTGGAAGGACGCGTGCAAGAGCGCGGGCGGTGCCAAGACCTTTAAGAAGACCCTTAAGACTTACGGCTACACCGAGGACACCTATAAGAGCTCGCTCAAGGAGAGCCTGGCACAGCAAAAGCTCAAGGAAGCCGTGGCGCCCACCAGCAAGCCCAAGGACAGCGAGATCGTCGATTACATTAACGAGAACCTGTCGAAGTACAACGATGCCCGCCGCTCGTCGAACATCCTGATCAAGGTCGATTCCGACGCATCCGACGAGGACAAGGCTGCCGCCAAGGCCAAGGCGCAGGAGTGCCTGGACAAGATTAACTCCGGCGAGCTGAGCTTCGAAGACGCCGTGAAGCAGTATTCCGACGACACCGGTTCCAAGGAGAAGAAGGGCGACGTGGGCTGGGACAAGCTCACCACCTTCGTCGACAGCTATCAGGCGGCGCTCGAAGGCCTTAACAAGGGCGACGTGAGCGACGTCGTCGAGTCGACGTATGGTTACCACATCATCAAGTGCACCGACTACTTCCATGTCGATAGCCAGGTCGATGACATTAAACAGGTGCCCAAGGACATCAAGAAGTATGTCTCCAACGTGGTGAAGACGCAGGCAGAGAGCACTGCGTACAGCGAGTGGCTGGAGCAGTACAAGAAGGACGCCGACATCACCGTTAACCCCATGCCCAAGGACGTGCCGTACAACGTCAGCCTGAAGGGCGTCACCAAGAGTTCGACCGACAATTCGTCGACGACTGAGTAATCATGGGGCGGCGCTCGTGTGAGTGCCGCCCGCACTATTGAGGAGGATTTGCAGATGACCAACGAAGAGCTGCAGAAGGAAATGATCGCGGCCATGAAGGCCAAGGACAAGGTTCGCCTGTCTATCATTCGCCAGGTCAAGGCCGAGGTGAAGAATATCGAGGTCAACGAGCGCCGCGATGTGACCGAGGAAGACGTCAACAGCATGATCAAACGTCTGATTAAGCAGACGAGCGAGACGCTGGAGATGTCCATCAAGGCCGGTACCGACCAGGACCGTACCGACAACCTGACCGAGCAAGTCAAGATTCTGGAGAGCCTGCTGCCCGCGCAGGTTTCGGGCGAGGAGCTCGAGGCACTGATCGAGCAGGTCATCGCCGAGCTGGGCGCTACTTCCAAGAAGCAGATGGGCCAGGTCATGGGCGCTCTGGGTAAGGCCACCGGCGGCAACTTCGATAAGCCTGCCGCGGCAAAGATCGTCGGCGCAAAGCTGGCGTAATTTGTTGCGCGGTTTTACCAAACCGCGCAACGGCTCGACGCTGCAAACCCGTACACGCGGCAATCTGACGTTCAATTTCAAGGGCGCGACCATAAGGTCTGCGCCCTTTCATTTCACGTCACCTTGCTCGCGTGTACGGGTTTTCGCTGACTTATGCTCAACAAGGGCGGTTGGGCGCTCACTGGGGACAGACTTAAATGAGTGCCCAATGAGTGGGCGGAAGGTTGCGGGTTCTTTACGGGGATGTAGTGTGGGCTGCGGAAACGTGGTTCTTTCCGTACAATAGTTCAACTCGTGTAAACGCAGGGAAGGGACATCCATGGCAGACATGATCGAGATCAAGCATCTCAACAAGTACTTTGGCGACCTGCATGTGCTCAAAGATATCAACCTCACCGTCAAGCGCGGCGAGAAGCTCGTAATGATCGGGCCTTCCGGCTCGGGCAAGTCGACGCTCATCCGCTGCGTCGATTATCTTGAGGAGCCCACGTCGGGCGAGGTCATCATCGACGGTACGCCGCTCACCAAAAAGAACCACCTGGAGATGGCTCGCAAGTATAGTTCCATGGTGTTTCAGCAGTTCAACCTGTATCCCAACATGACGGTGCTCGGTAACCTGACGCTCGCGCCCATCAAGCTGCAAAAGAAGAGCAAGGAGGAGGCGACCGAGATCGCCATCGCCGCGCTCAAGCGCGTCGGCATGGCGCATAAGGCCGGCGAGTATCCGCAGAATCTCTCGGGTGGTCAGCAGCAGCGCATCGCCATCGCCCGCGCCCTGTGCACCAAGCAGCCCATCATCCTGTTTGACGAGCCGACCTCGGCGCTCGACCCCGAGATGGTGCAGGAGGTGCTCGACGTTATGATCGAGCTCGCGCAGGAGGACATCACCATGATCTGCGTGACGCACGAGATGGGCTTTGCGCGCCAGGTGGCCGACCGCGTCATCTTTATGGAGGACGGCCGCATCCTGGAGGAGGGCACGCCCGAGCACTTCTTCGATAACCCCGAGAACCCGCGCTGCCGCGAGTTCCTGTCCAAGATTCTGCACTAGGCGCGGTGATGGACATGACGGATATGACGAGGGCGGCTGTATCGCGCCGTCACTTTTTGCAGCTGGCTGGCGCCGGCATGCTTGCGCTGACGGGGACCGCGCTTGCCGGTTGCGGCAACTCCACCAGCGGCGAGGGTTCCGACAAGGGATCCAAGCTTGCGGCCATTAAGTCGCGTGGCCATCTGAATGCCGGCGTTAAGAAAGACGTTCCCGGCTACGGCTATTACGACACCGCCAAGGGTCGCTTTGAGGGCATGGAAGTCGATTTGTGCTACCAGATCGCCGCTGCCGTCTTTGGCGTGAGCTACAAAGAGGCCCGCGCCCAGGAGCTTGTCGAGTTTACCGACGTAACGCCCAAGACACGCGGCCCGCTGATCGATAACGGCCAACTCGACGTGGTCGCAGCGACCTACACCATCACCGACGAGCGCAAGAAGAGCTGGGATTTCTCGACGCCGTACCGCACCGACTACGTGGGACTCATGGTCAAGAAGCGTTCGGGCTTTACCTCGATTGAGGACCTGGACGGCAAGGTCATCGGCGTGAGCCAGGGTGCCACCACGCAGGGCCTGATCGAGCAGATGATCAAGGACAACGGCTTTAGCTGCAAGCCCGAGTTTAGGGCCTTTAGCGGCTACCCCATCATCAAGAGCTCGCTCGACGCCGGCAATATCGACGTCTTTGCCATGGACCGCTCCACGCTGGCCGGTTACATGAACGAGACCGTTGAGCTGTTGCAGCCCGAGGTCAAGTTTGGCGAGCAGGGCTACGGCGTGGCGACCAAGAAGGGCTGTGACCTTTCGGCCGTGGTCGATCAGGTGATTTGCGATCGCCTGGCCGACGGCTGGCTCGACCAAGAGGTCAAGACCTGGGGTCTTGTATAGGCGCATCGTCCAAGGAAGGAATCAAATGCTCGAAGGATTATTTGACGCCGACCGTTGGTCGACGACATTTCAAAACATGGGGCCCTTCTGGGAGGGCTTTGGCGTGACGCTACAGGTGGTCGTTGCCGGTCTGCTGCTGTCGCTGGTGCTGGGCACGCTGCTGGGTGTGTTCTCTACCACCCGTTCGCGCGTGCTGTGCGCCATAAGCCGCGTGTACGTGGAGTTTTACCAGAACACCCCGTTGCCCGTGCAGGTGCTCTTTATGTACATGGCTGGTCCGCAGTTTTTGCAGGCCATAACCGGTGCCGACCAGCCGGTGCGCATCGCGCCGTTCGTGCTGGGCTTCTTGGGCGTGGGCCTGTATCACGCGGCCTACATCTCGGAGGTTATCCGCACCGGTATCGAGGCGGTTCCGCGCGGTCAGATGGAGGCGGCGCAGAGCCAGGGCTTCACCCGTGCGCAGGCGTACTGGTACATCGTGCTGCCCCAGACATTCAAGATCATTCTGCCCCCGCTGTGTAACCAGGCACTCAACCTAGTCAAGAACACGTCGGTGTTGGCGCTTGTGGCCGGCGGCGACCTTATGTACCGTTCCGACAACTTTGTGAGTCTGTACGGGTACCTGCAGGGATACATCGTCTGCTGCCTTATGTACTTCATCATCTGCTTTCCGCTCGCCATGCTGGTGCAGTGGCTCGAGCGCCGCTCCAAGGAGCGTCCGCGCGGCGTGAGCCTGGCCGAGCTGGGGCTCGACAACGTAGAGGAGGCCTAGCGCATGGAAATCTTCAACGCGACCAACCTGCTCTACATTTGGGGCGGCTTTGTTAAGACCATCGAGATCTCGGCGCTGTCGATCTTTTTCTCGCTCATCTTTGGCACGGTGCTGGCGCTCGTTAAAAGTTATGCGCCTCGTCCATTCCGTATTTTGGTGAGCGCCTATATCGAGCTGTTCCGTTGCACGCCGAACCTGCTGTGGATTCTGTTTATCTACTTTACGGTGCAGGGTTTGGACATTGTGATTTCGACCATCGCCTTTACGCTGTTTACCAGCGCTGTTATGGCCGAGATTGTGCGCGGCGGCCTCAACTCGATTCCGCGTGGCCAGTTTGAGGCGGCGCAGAGCCAGGGTTTCGGCTTCTTTGCCACCATGCGCTACATCATTCTGCCGCAGACGTTTAAGACGATCATTCCGGCGCTGTTTAGCCAGTGCACGACCGTCATTAAAGACAGCTCGTATCTTTCGGGCATTAACGTGGCCGAGCTCATGTACACGGCAAATGTTGTGATGGCCCACGCGATCGACCTGTCGCAGGTGCTTATGCTCTACGGCCTGGTGTTTGCGATGTACTTTGTGCTCAACTTTGGTATCTCGCTGCTGGTGAGGGCATATCAACGCCGCATCGTGGCCGCATAGTCCTGCTTCCCCAAGCACGGCACCTTGCCCCTCAATCGTCGCTTGCGTACATTTAGTACGCGGCGCTCCTCTTTCGGGGCAATCTGCCGCACTTGGGAAACCAGGACGGTCGTAAGTGACAAAATGGGAATCAGGAATTGCCTTTTCTCATTTGTTAGAAAGGAATCGCGATGAGCGATCTGGAGAACAAGAAGAGTCCTGTGGTCATTACCATCGCGCGCGACTTTGGCGCCGAGGGCCACGAGATTGGCCGTATCCTCGCCAACGAACTGGGGATTCCGCTGTACGATAACGAGCTGCTGGTGCGCGCGTCGCTGCGCGCAGGCGAGTCGCTCGATAAGATGGCCGCCTATGACGAGCGTCTGGCTGTGGAGAACATGGCGTTTCTGCCCGACCGCTACGATGCGCGTTCGTACTCGGACAAGTTGTTCCAAAAGATGAGCCAGGTGATTTTGGATCTGGGCGAGACCGAGAGCTGCATTATCGAAGGCCGCCTGTCCGATTACCTGTTGCGTAACAACCCCAACCACATTGCCGTGTTGGTGACAGCCCCCTTTGAGGACCGCGTCGAGATCGTGCGCAAGAAGCGTGGCCTTAACAAAAAGAAGGGCGCCAAGCTGGTCAAGCAGCAGCAGAAGGCGCGCGAGGCATTTTACAAGCGCTACAGTGCCGGCAAGTGGAAGATGACGAGCGGTAAGGATATCGTCGTCAACCGCGCCAAGCTGGGGCGCGAAGGCTGCAAAGACGTTATCGCCGCTGCCTACCGCTACAAAGTCGCCCAGCTCGAAGCCTAGCCAATCAAAACCACCACAAAGGCACCTTTGTGGTGGTTTGTTTTAGGCGGAGGGGAAGGTCTTGGTGAGACCGGCGCGCGTCTGCGTGCCGGTCTTTTGATAAATGGAACTCAGGTGGCGCTGCACCATGCGCATCGAGATACCAAGCTCCTCGGCGACCTGTTTGAGCGGGCGCTCATCTTGGGTCACAGCCACCAGCACGTCAACTTCGCGTGGGGTGAGAGCGTGATCGGTGATGAAGATCTGACGCTGCTCCTCGATACTCGGTGCTGCCAGCGCCTCCTCGGCAAGCTGTTGATGTTCGCGCTCCTGCTCGGTTTGGGGTAGGCGGAACAAGCCGGCTGCCACAAATGCCGCGCAGGCGGCGACGAGCAAAACGAGCGCACCGATCATGATGAGAGCAACATTACCCGAGGTCACAAGCGCAAGCGAGACGCCCGACGTGGTGAACGCGCACACGTTATTGGCGGCGCGTCCCATGCCGGCCCAGAAGGCGGGCGCGTGCATGCGCGGTGCCAGCTGAGTAAACGTGGCAGTAAAGAACGTGACGAAAAAGCCCGAGCTCAGGTAAAAGACAATGAGGCCCAGGTTGGGATCGGCTCCTGCTTCGACGGCTAAGATCGAAATGGTGGAGAGTACCGTGACGCCGAACATGACGAGTCCCATGTAGCGACGCTCGGCAAGATCAAAGATAAGACCGGCGGCAAGACCGCTCGCTGCCAAAAAGAGGCGCGGCCAGGTCTGCACGGCGATGGTGCCGTGGGCGTTGGAGAACGTGACCACGTTATCGAGAGTAGAGAACAGACAGGCCAGAATCATGACGAGCGCGATGCTCCAACACGCCTGCTTGGCAAGGGCGTGCGATGGCTCAACAAGGGGATTGATGGCGGGGCTGGAGCTCTCAGCAGCCTTTTGGGGAACGACGCTGAGGGCGGAGATGGCGATCGTCGCTGTGCCAAGGACGATGAGCTCTGCGATGCCGCCGCAATTGAGCAGGTTGATGGCGAACTGCATCAGGATGCCCGCGGCATAGGCTGCTCCCGCACCGGTGGCGAGCTTGGGATCGTCTTGGAATGTCGTTGCGAAGGCATGGTGTGCCGCGCCGCCCAGTAGGCCGAGTCCGAGGAATGCGAGGCATCCCAGAATCTCGAGCGCAAGCGGGCTCGTGGGGGACTGAATCTGAGTCAAGCCCAAGATGGCGATGGGGACGGCGGCGCTGATAACTGCCCGAGGCCGGCCTTTGCGCTGTGCGAGCCCGAGCAGCGGCGCATATCCGATAAAGCCGACCACGCTCGCACCTAGAATAAAGCCCTGCGCAATCACAACACGCTCGGCACCGGCGAGCAGCCCGACATCAATGTCGAATCGAAACTCGGCGGCAAGAAAGACAAAGGTAAAGAGCGCGAGTGCCAGAAGCGCGTTGATTTTAGGCCTGCTCAGGTTCAAGGACGGTCCTTTGGGTGGACGAATGATCGTGTCCTCGATTGTAGCGTTCCCGGGACGCGTGTGGCGATGGCGAAATCATATTGACTTAAACCGCAGGTAGAGGCCTAGGTTCACATCTACGAACCTAGGCATACGGAGTCATTTGACACATCTTGGTGGTACAGAATCACCGCAAAGGGGACAGGCACCTTTGTGGTGGTATGGCCCATCGACCAAGGAGGCCGTTATGTACGGAAACCACTTTGACAAGCAAACCCAACGCGAGCGTACCTGCTCGCTGGTTCACGGTACTTGGCGTTGTGTGGGTGCCAAAATCGCTTGCGCTGGCGCGTGTGCGCTTATGGTCGGCCAGCTGCTGCTGCCGAGCGTGGCGCTGGCGACGGAATGCGCCGATCCCGCCGCTGGGACGGATGAGGTTGCCGCGGCTCCGGTAACGCCGACGGTTGCGGAGGATACGGCTGCAACGACCGCACCAGCTGCTTCGACCGCGCCTGCAACCGATGCTGCTCCGGCGGCGCAAGCCACCGCTGAGCCTCAGCAGACGGCCCCGACTGGCGCCACCGATGAATCCAACGATGCGGCACCCGCTGAACAAAATACTCCCAGCGACACCGCCGCCATGCCGGCGAGTAACGCCATCATGCCCTGCGGTGTGACCGATGTTGTTGGCGGCAGCGGCGTTAGGGTCAATATTACGGTGCGGAACAATTACACCGACATCAAGAAAGAAGAAACGATTGAGTATGTGAAGGGGATTGCCCTTGTAGATGGAGACCAGTCTGCTCTCGATGGTAGCGCTTTGACTTTTATCGGCCTGGGGGACTTGATCGTCCATGCGGCGTATGACAGTGCGAGCAATAAAACAACGCTTACCCTGGATATCAGCAAGATTCAGAGACAGAAGGAGGAGCAGAAGTACTTTACGGAGTACAAGGAGAATAAGTCCAAGATGACGACCACCTATGATGGATCCAAGCTTACGTATACGGGTACAGAGCCCGGGAATATCATCATCGGTGATCCGGACGACGCCTTTAAAGGAGACACCGAGGCGACCGGGAAACCCACTATTAACGAGATCCGGGATGACTACTACACCCGCACCCATGTCTACGAGAGGGCGTGCCTTGTTATCCCGGCAGCGGAATCAGAATCGGAATCCATCTCCTTTGCCAATGTTCAGAATACGAACTTCAATTGGCAGCTGGATACTGGTCCGCAGGCGACGGCAGGTGTCCTTAACTACGATGCAGATAAATACGAAATCGCTTATGAATGCTGGCAGGAATTTGAAAACAACGAACCCGTTGCTGCCTGGTATTCCGATAACGGCTCACATGGTTCCCTGCCGACTATTACAAAGTTTAAAAGCGGGAAAGAGTACGTGTATTCTCTTATGCTGAAGCCAAAAGACGGATATTCCTTCAGCGATGAAACCGTTGTTACCGTAAACGGGGAAACCGTAAAGTCGAGTCTAAGCGGAGAATTCCTGTATGTCCCTGCTATTAAAACAATTTCGATGCCTGCTTCGTCGGAAAACGAAGCCCTCCATAACCTGAACGTCAACGATGTGAAAACCGACTACGCGCCCGGCGAGGCGCCGCGTGCGACCGCGACGATTCCTGCCGCCGATGCCGACAAGTATGAGATTGCGTATGAGTGCTGGGAGGAAATGGAGCTCGATATGGAATCCGGGGAGTCGGTACCCGTTGCCTTCTGGTATTCCGACCCCGCAAAGTACGCGCCGGGCATGAAGAAGATTGACCACTTCGAAGAGGGTAAGTTCTACATGTATTCCGTTGAGCTGAGGCTCAAGGACGACAATACCGTGGCCGATGACTGCATGATGTACGTCAACGGCCATTGGACGCACCACATCAAGACCGTCAACGGCGTCTTCGCGCCAAACGCTGACAATATGCTGTGCGAGCAGCCGATCGACGAATGGCGTGCCATCGACGTTATCGAGATTGACGGTGCCACGACCACCTTCAAGGCGGGCGATAAGCCGGTCTTTACGGCGAGTGTTCCGATGGGTTCCAACTCCCTTCCTCAGTGTGAGTTCTGGACGGGTAGCGACGGCAGCGAAGTGAACTCCCAGAAGTTCTGGGATCAGAACATTACAAACCACATCGATGCTTTTAAGCCTGGCGTGACCTATCGCTACGGCATCTACCTCAAGTCCGCGCGCGGCTTCTACTTCACGCCCGACACCAAGCTGGTGATCAACGGCCAGGAGTGCGGCTACCGGGTCGCGGATAGCGTATCCGATGAGGACAGCGGCTGGATCTACACCCTGTGGCTCAACACCGATTTGACGTTTACGCCCGAAGCCACGCCGACCCCCGATCCGCAGCCTACGCCGGATCCCAAGCCGACGCCGCAGCCTGAGGTTAAGCCTGAGACCAAGCCCGAGGTGAAGCCCGCGGCCAAGCCGGCCACGACAACCGCCACGACCAAGACGGTTGAGAAAACCACGCAGGCCAAGAAGGGCGATGCTGTCCTGGCTACCACGGGGGATACCACCGCGATGACGGTCGCCGCCCTGGGCATCGCCGGAGCAACCGTTGCCGCCGCCGGCCTCGCCGCGACCAAGCGCCGCAAGCGCTAGTTTTTGGCGCTCCGCCATGACGGATGAATAACCCCAACCGCCACAAAGGTGCCTGTCCCCTTTGTGGTGGTTTGCACAGGTAGAACGGTAGGTTCGTATATATGAACCTACCGTTCGCTTTGTTTTTGGACAACGATTACGCTGGATGACTTTTGGTTTGCAGGAAAGGAACGACCATGAGGTGGACTACTGTTCGAGCGCTTTGCCGCCGCCTGACCATTGCCGCGGTGACCCTCACCATGGTGACGGGCTCGTTGCCTGTGGGCGCGTTTGCTGAGGCACTCACCACCGATAGCACCTTTGTGCAGACGGATGTCGACCAAGTAGACGCCGCCGACCCCGCCGACGCCGCGCCCGATGCCGATGCCGCCAACGCTGCCGACCCCGCGCCCGATGCCGGCGCTGCCGACCCCACAGTGCCCGATACCGGTGACACCCCTACGCCCCCGGCCTCCGAGATTGCATCGGCGGCGGGCCTGACGGGCGCCGGGCAGACCGAGAGCACACCTGCGGGTACGCTTGCCACCGATCTTGTCGAGGGCAAGGAGCTCGCCGAGCAGCAAAAGCAAGAGGAGGCTTCCGGCACCGAGGCGACCTGGAACGAGGAACTTGAACTCTGGGCAACCTCGAAGGGCGCCACGGGCGTAAAGGACGAATACGACGATGGCTACGTGGCCGGCGAGCAGACTCCCGCGCAGTACTACTTCTCGATTGATAGCCTCACCAACGAAATTTCTATCGAGTATGGCGACGCGGGCATTACCACGTTGGAGGTGCCCTCGACCATCGACGGCAAGCATGTCGTAAGCCTTAGGGGCATGGGAAACGCCGCTCTCACATCGGTCACCTTCGCCCCCGATTCGCACGTCCGCACCGTTGGCGGCCTGGGAGGCAGCAGCATCAAGGAAATCGCACTGCCCGATTCGGTTGAGGAGTTGGGCTGGAATGCGTTTACCGGAAACAAGACACTTCAGACGGTGACCTGGCCCAATAACGCGGCCTTTACCACGATTCCCGAGCAGGCCTTTGAGGGCTGCGAACAGCTTGACGACAATGTGGTGGCAACGCTGCCACCATCGGTTAAGACTATCGACTATCGCGCCTTCGCCAATTGCGGCGTGCCGCAGTTCTATGTCTCGGATACAACGGTACTCACCTTTACGCAGATCAATGTGCCGGGCACGGTGGAGCGGATCGGGCACTATGCCTTTGACGGGTGCTCCTTTGTGTCGTCGGTGACGATTGGCGATGGCGTCAAATCTATCGGGGCGCTCGCGTTCGCCTCTCTTGATCCTGCGATTGCCGGCAAAGAGATTGTGCTACCCAAAAGCGTGGAAATGATAGAGTGGGGAGCTTTTGAGAACACGAGATACGGAAACGAGACGAACCATAATGCCGTTGCCCTGCGCGCGATGAACCCCGATCTTCAGTTTGGTGAGGCGGGCTATCCGGGCGACTATAATGAGCGCGTGACAATCGATGGCGTAACGTATGCGATTCCCTTTAGTGAAGGCCAGACCATCTATGCCTATGCGACCGATTCGGCTGGCAACCCCTCGATGGTCAAAAAGCTTGCCGATGCCGTGGCCGATCGCAAGGACTCCGTCGATTCCTCGAAGCCTGCCTACACGTTTGAGTGGATGGGCGAGGCGGCCCAGGTGACGGGCAAACTTCCCCAGAGCGCGACGGCTACACTCGTGCAGGCGGGGCAGTCCACGCCGCTGGCGGTTGGCGATGACGGCAGCTTTACAGCGGACGCTCTCTCCAAGACAGCAGCCACCCTGCGCATTTCGCTCAGCGGTTACTATGACATGGTGCTGGCGCGCCCGGGCGACCAGATGACGGGCACATGGAATATCGGAGAGATTAAGGCGGAGGACTTTACCAAGATTCCGGCCTCGCGCGCGATTGAGCTCAACGTGGGCTATCTTGAACCGATTGTGGGCCAGGATAAGACCGAACGCATTGAGCTCAATAGTCTCGATAACATCGATCTGACGGTGAAGAGCGGCGGCAAGACGCTCAAACCTGCCAAGGGCGACAAGGAAAACGACTACCGTATCCAGGGTACGGCGCTCGTGGTGTCACAGGCCATTGCCGACGCGGACCAGGATCTGGAGATAACGCTCGAGCCCAAAGAAAGCCTCAAGCTGGGTGGTGCGACGGCGACGGTGAAGCCCTCGGCCGGTAAGGTCGATATCGACTTGAAGCCTTGGGGTACGGTGACGGTCACGACCAAGGGCGACTACCAGGGAGCCAACCGCGTGCTGGTGTTCCGTACGTCCGACGGCAAGCTAGTCGCCGACGGTGTCACCTATCTGATGGGCTACGAAGACGATGGCACCACGCCTATCATGAAGGCCGAGACGCCGCGCCTTAAGGCCGGTTCGTACACCATCGTCGCCTTTAACAAGACGAGCTACGACATCCAGGCGACGAGCTATTCCACGTTTAGCCGCCTAGGGCTGACCGTGGGGAAGCATATCGCGCAAAAGCAGGTGAAGATTGAGGACGGCAAACAGCTCGACGTGACACTCGACGTCCCCACGTTTGACGTGGAGACGTATCGTGCCGAGCGCGGGCTGACGGCGGGCTCGGTTATCGCTGATTCGTCCGCGGTCGTTGGCGTGGAGACCGAGCTGCGCATTCATTACGAGCTCAAGGACAGCCAGACTGCCAAGATTGAGATTCCGCTGGCAAAGGATGCCGTCGAGGATGTGTCCGCAGGCTCTCGCGACCCCGGTGATAGCTCCCGTACATGGTGGACTGACGCGACGTGGGAGGGCGACAACCTCGTTCTCGATATGAAGAAGGGCAAGGGCGCCGATGTTTTTGCGCGCTTTAAGCCTAAGGCCGCGGGCATCTATGCCGTCTCGCCGCTTATTACGCTGGGCGAGGTGACATTGCCGCTGGGAAGCACCACGCTCGAGGTTAGCGGATCGCGCATCGAGGTCGACAACACCGACGTTCACAGCCTGCTGGGCAATGTGGCCTACGTTTATGCGGCGCCCGGCAAAAGCGTGCAGCTTACCGTGGGCGCGGGCGCCTCGGCCGCAAAGTACACTGGCAAGACCAATAAACTCGGCCGTGCCAAGATTGAATACGACCTGCCGCAGGATGCGCTTGCCGCCGAGCGCGTGATGCTCGAGGCGCGCGTGGGCTCGACCGATGTTGCCGCCGCTGCCGCAGAGGTGACGGCTCGCAATTATGTGCGCTATGTTCCGGGCGCTTCGGTCTGGAACTTTGATGTGACGTATCGTGGCGGTACGCAAAGCCTGGTCAAGGACGGCAAGGACACCGGCAAGAGTCTGTGGACCTTCCATCATCTGCCGCAAAAGAAGAACGCCTACTGGACGTTCGATATCACGCTCGAGGTGGGAAACGAAGAGGCCGCCGACACGCTCGACCTGTACGTGGACTGCGTGGATGGCAAGACGGTGACGATTCCTCTGACTCAAAAGTCGCGCGAGGGCACCCATGTGCGCTATGTAGCGGAGTGTGTGGACGAGGGTTACCTTAAGCTGCTCGACGAGTTTAACAAGGCGAATGACTCGACCTATGTGAACTGCGGCAACTTTGAGCAGATCTTTATGCCGCAGACCTACCGCATCTCCAATGCTCAGCTTATGACCATGCTGAGTTTTGACGCCAACGCTTCGGCCAAAAAGCATTCCGCCGCGGCCGAGGAGCGCCAGCAGGAGTTCTCGAATGCCGTGCAGCAGTGGCACGAGTATATGATGGATAACTCGTTTAATGATGTCGACCAGGCGTTTAACGACGCGATTGATCAGATGGTCGCCGATGCGTTTGCCGAGGAAGAGAAGGGCGGTAAAGAGGACGAAGCCCAAGGTGGAGCTGCCCGCAAGGCTCGTCGCGCCCCCGCCGTCAGCGACGGCGAGGGTGATGATGCTGGCAACGACGAGGCCGCGCAGTTTGCCGCCGAGCTTAAGGCTGCGGTCGGCGGGTCGGCGGCGCTGCTAACCAAGCAGGGCGACAGCTATGGCGTCAACGTGGACAAGATGATCTTTGAGGACGCGTATGGCACCGGCGAGGATTGGTACCAGGAGCTCGCGTCGGCTCAGGGTGCAAATGCGGCGGACGCGGCGGCCATCAAGGAACTTGTCGACCATGCGTCGCGAGCGGAGTTTATTGCCCAGCAGGCCGAGGATCTGGTGGGTCAGTCGATGGGTATCGGTCGGCTCAACCAATACGGAAGCTGGAATGACGCAAGCGCTGCGGCGCTCAACAAGTGTGCGGGCATTAAGGCCAGCGAGTACAACGGCCAGTCGACGAGCGGGTTTAACGATTTGGGCCAGGCGCTCGGCAGCTCGCTGAGCTACAAGGCGGCTGACGACGATACTGTCAAGGGCTTTAAGGTCGCCGCGCCCGATGGCGAGCAGACGGCCTATATAGAGTCGGAGTTTATCGAGAACTCCAATAACAACAAGAACCAGGCGCTTCTGTTTAACTCGATCGCCATGCAGTGCGACATTCTGGACAACCTGTACGACAACTGGAATGTGGTCCATAGCCTCAATAACTCTACGATTCGCGGCTGGCTTATGGCTTGGAAGCGCAACGGCGACGTGAGCGCCCATATGAAGCTCATCCGCACGATCCGTTCGCTCAAGAGCTATAAGATCGAGTGCGAGATGTTCGGCCAGGTCTTTAAGACCGATGCGTGGAAGGCAGCCGGACAGGCGTTTCCCTCGGCAACCCAGGGTATCGGCATCTTTACCGGCATTTACGGCGTGAACGATGCCAGCAAGAACTGGGAGAACGTGAACGTCCGCATGCAGAAGGTGAAGGGCGAGCGCGAGGGCTATGAGCTTCAGCATACGCGCTTGCTTGCCAAGCCCGAGAAGACCGAGGATGACTGGAAGTGCATTTACGCGCTGCGTGACGCCATGGAGAAGGCGCGTGCGTTTGAGGATCTGCTGTATCGCCAACTCTGCCACGACAGCACCGATGTGGCGGTGGGCTCCATTATGACAATCGCCGGCGTGCTGACGGCCGGTTCGGCGGGTACCGTGGTGGGCGCTGCCTATGACGCGGCTTCGACGAGTGTGGGCTCGGAGCGCGCGATTAAGTTGACCAATGCCGAGTGCGCCTACGATGTCGCCTGTGAGCAGGTGGAGCGCGCGTGCCAGAATCGTATTACGGTCAACTGGGGCGAGCTGACCGATGCCGAGGTCTATAACGCCAACAAGGACGGCTTGATCTCGGACGAGAAGATGCAGTCGATCTTCGAGGCGCGTTACCGCCATGTGGCCGCCAAGGCTGCACCCGACCCTGCGGGCGTGGTGTACGAGGGCCTGCTGTCCAATACGGTCAAGGGTGCGACGGTTGAGCTGTGGAGCGCCGACGATGCGGCCGGCACCAATGCCACGCGTTGGGATGCCGAGGAGTATGAGCAGGACAATCCGCTTGCAACGGGTGCGGACGGTGCGTACAACTGGAATACGCCGACCGGATGGTATCAGGTGCGCGTGACCAAGGACGGGTATGAGGAGGCGCGTTCGGCTTGGCTGCGCGTGCCGCCGATTCAGACTGAGGTGAACATTGGTTTGGTGTCGACGGCGGCGCCCGAGGTAGCTTCGGTCCATGCCTATACCGATTGCGTCGAGGTTGAGTTTACGCAGTATATGGATGCGAGTGACGATGCCCTGGTCGCATTGTGCGCGCAGGGCTTGGGCGACGTGACGTATACGTGGCTCGACAAGCAGGACGATCCCAATGGCAAGCCGCTGTCGCGCGTGCTGCGTATTCGCTATGCCGATGCGTGTGAGGCGGGCTCGACGGTGGCGTTTGAGCTCGACGGTGCTCGCAACTACGCCGGCACGGCCATGGCGCGCTGGGCAAGTGGCGAGCTTGTCGTAGGCGTTCGTGCCGACAAGCTCAAGCTCAACGTGGAGCAGGCCGTGACCATGCTTGAGGGCAGTGACTTTGAGCTGGTGGCGCACGTGACCGATAAGGCGGGCAAGCCGTTTGCGGGCGCCAAGGTTAGTGTTGGGCTGGAGTCCTCGGCTATCTGCTCTGTCGATGCCACCCAGGCCGTGACGGGCGAGGACGGCGCGGCGACGTTTGTGCTGCATGGTGCTCTGCCTGGCTTGACGACGTTGACGGCGACGGTGGACGGCACGGCGCTGTCCAAGCAGGTCGACGTTCGCGTGTCTGCCGAGGCAGTGCGACCGGCGCGACCGGTGGCGACGATTGGTGCGACGACGTTTGGTGCATGGTCGCCCAAGGAGAACTACATTACGGTGCCCAAGGGCACGAAGCTGGAGCTTTCGGCCGAAGATGGCACGACGATTTGGTACACCACCAACGACACCTGCCCCTGCCGTGACGAAGGCCGCGTAAAGTACACCGAGCCTATTGCGCTCGATAGCAACATGTATGTGCGCATTGCGGCACAGCACCCTGGCATGTCGTACAGCGAGTATTCCGAGCGTCTGAACATTACGATTACGGTGACCGATGAGCCGGTGCCTGAGCCCAAGCCGGAGCCCGGGCCGGAGCCCGAGCCCAAGCCGGAACCCAAGCCGACGCCTGGCGGCGGCGAGCAGGGTGGCGGTGCGGATGGCTCTGGTGGCGCCGGGGTCCCTGCGGGCGGTTCGACTTCGACGACGACCACGGTGACGACGGACAAGTCCAAGGGTAAGGGCGAGAACGGCAAGAAGTCCGGCGGCACGGAGCTCGCTAGCACAGGTGACTCCGCCGCGATGACGGTCGCTGCCCTAGGCATCGCCGGCGCAACCGTAGTCGCCGCCGGCATCGCCGCGACCAAGCGCCGCAAGCGCTAGGTTTTGGCGACGGCGCCCATCCTCGGCTTTCGCAAAACCTCAACCTGTAACACCTGGCTGCCCAAAACGGCCCCAGATGTTACAGATTTAGATGAACCGAATGGCCGCCAACCTAACGTCTCGATCTGTAACATGTAGCGAGGAATTTGGCCTCTAACTGTTACAGATTGAGATAAAGCGGGGGCGGCTGGCGCAATATCTCGATCTGTAACAACTACGATGCTCAACGGGCTCCAGGTGTTACAGATCGAGACAAACTGGCCGGTCAGGCCCCAAACCACCACAAAGGTGCCTGTCCCCTTTGTGGTGGTTTGGGGCGGCCGGTATAGAAAAAGTCCCCGCCGGGCGTGTGCTCGACGGGGACTTTGCCGTTTGGTGGCTAGCGCTGTAGGTGATTACTCGCCCAACAGGCTCTTGGTGATGGAGGCAGCGGCCTTCTTGCCGGCGCCCATCGCCAGAATGACCGTAGCGGCACCGGTGACGATGTCGCCGCCGGCCCAGATGCGGGGATCGGTGGTCTGGCCAGTCTCCTCATCGGCAACGATGTAGCCCCACTTGTTGAGCTCCATCTTGCCGCCGATCTTCTTTGCGAAGGGGTTGGCGTTGGTGCCGATAGCCGAGATCGCGACGTCGCAGGGGATCTCCTCGATGGCGCCCTCGATGGGCACTGGGCGACGACGGCCGGACTCGTCGGGCTCGCCGAGCTCCATCTTCTGGACCTTGACGGCGCACACGGAGCCGTCCTCGCCGGCGACAAACTCGAGCGGGGAGACGAGCGGCAGAACCTCGACGCCCTCGGCCTTAGCATGGTGCAGCTCGGCACGACGGCAGGGCATCTCGTCCTCGGTACGACGGTAGGCGATGATGGCATGCTCGGCGCCCAGGCGCTTGGCGGTACGGACGGCGTCCATAGCCACGTTGCCGCCGCCAAAGACGACGACGTTCTTGCCGTGCTTGGTGGGGGTGTCGTACTCGGGGAACTTGTTGGCCTTCATCAGGTTCACGCGCGTGAGGTACTCGTTGGCGAAGAAGACGTTGGGCAGGTTCTCGCCGGGGACGTTGAGGAACTTGGGCAGGCCTGCGCCGGTTGCCACGTAGATGGCGTCGAAGCCCTGCTCGAACAGCTCCTCGGCCGTGGCCATGTTGCCAACGACGGAGTTGTACTCAAACTTGACGCCCATGTCCTCCAGGCCGTCAATCTCGCGCTTGACGACTGCCTTGGGCAGGCGGAACTCGGGGATGCCGTAGACCAGCACGCCGCCGCCGGTGAAGAAGGCCTCGAAGACGGTAACGTCAAAGCCGTTACGGGCGAGCTCGCCGGCGCAGGTGATGCCGGACGGGCCGGAGCCGACGACGGCGACCTTCTTGCCGTTCTTGGGGGCCATCTTGGGCGTGGAAGCGAGCTCGGGGCGGTCACCCAGGAAGCGCTCGAGCTGGCCGATGGCCACGGGCTCGGACTTCTTACCACGGATGCACTTGCCCTCGCACTGGTTCTCCTGCGGGCAGACGCGGCCGCAGATGGCGGGAAGCATGGAGTCCTCGCGGATGGTATCGAGAGCGCCGCCGAAGTCCTTCGCGCGGATCTGCTCGATAAAGCGGGGGATGTTGATGTTGACGGGGCAGCCCTCAACACAGAACGGCTTCTTGCAGTTGAGGCAGCGCTCGGCCTCGGCCAGCGCCATCTCCTCGGTGAAGCCCTTGTCGACGGGGCGGAAGTCGCAGGCGCGCTCGGCAGCCGGCTCCTCGTTATCGGGGGTGCGGGGCGACTTCATATCGGCAACGAAACGGCCGTTAACTAGTGGCATGCGCAGCTCTTTTCCTCATAAGCCTTGAGGGACTCGCCCTCTTCGGAACGGTAAGCGGCCTGGCGGGCACGAAGGTCATCCCAGTCGACCAGGGTGGCATCGAAGTCGGGGCCGTCGACGCAAGCGAACTTGGTCACGCCGCCCACCTCGACGCGGCAGCAGCCGCACATGCCGGTGCCGTCAACCATGATGGGGTTGAGGGACGCGGTAATGGGGGTGTCGTACTTCTGGGCGGTGAGGGTCGAGAACTTCATCATCGGAACGGGGCCGACGCAGAAGACCTGGCTCACGGCCTTGTCCTGCAGCAGGCGCTCCAGCGGAGCGGTGACAACGCCCTGCTCGCCGTAGGAGCCGTCGTCAGTGGTGATGTGGATGTGGTCCTCGTCGAGGAGCTCGCGGAACTGGTCCTCCATGAGCAGGAGGTCCTTGGTGCGGGCGCCCATGATGGCGTGCACCTCGTGACCGGTCTCGACCAGATGCTTGGCGACCGGGAAGGCAATTGCCAGACCGACGCCGCCGCCAATGACGGCGCAGGGGCCCTCGGCCATCTCGGTGGGAACGCCCAGCGGGCCCACGACGTCGCGCAGCGACTCGCCGGCCTCGTAGGTGGAAAGCATCTCGGTGGTCTTGCCGATCACCATAAAGATGAACTCGACCCAACCCTCGTCACCGTTCCAGCCAGCCAGGGTAAACGGGACACGCTCGCCCGTCTCGTTGGCGCGAACCATGAGGAACTGTCCAGCGTGCGCATGCTTGGCGATTGCGGGCGCCTCGATGCGGAACTTGAACACCTTCTCCGAGAACTGCGTCTTCTCCAGGATCTTATACATAGAACCCCTCTCTTGTTAGGGCGGCCGAACCGTGCCTCCACGGAAATGGACGGCAGCCCGAATAAAACCGTACGCGCACAGGCGTTGTGCAGACATACGGTGCAAATTATACCCTCATGGACATGTCACTTACGTGTGTCTTCGGCGGTTGGGAAAAGTGACCTGCCAAAAAGGGACAGGTTTATTTTGGTCGGTTTTATCAGGCAAAACGGCAAAGGGGGCCGGCCTCAGGTTGTGATGAGGCCGGCCCCCTTTGGGGCGCTATGTGTGTATGGCAGTGCGGGGTTTATTTCGATGTGGCCACCGGGGCGTTTTCGTAGATAAAACCCGCCAAAATAAACCTGTCCCTAAATAGTAGGTTTTAGTGCTTGCCGTTGGCGGAGGCGGCACCGTTGACGTGGTCGCGGGCATAGATCACGCTGTGGACGATGGCCAGACCGGCGGCATCTGCGGCGCGGGCGCAGGTGTCCTGGAAGTCCTCGGCCTCGCGGGCGCGCAGCTGCTTGAGCACATAGTCGGCGACGGCCATCTTACCGGGAGGGTTGCCGATGCCGGTGCGGATACGGCTAAAGTCGCGGCTGCCCATCTTGTCGATGATGGAGCGCAGGCCGTTGTGGCCAGCATGGCCACCGCCTACCTTGACGCGCACGTCACCGGCGGGAATGTCGAGCTCGTCGTGAATCACGAGCAGCTCCTCGGCCTTGATCTTGTACTCGCGGCAGAGCTTGGAGATGGGGCCGCCCGAGGTGTTCATGTACGACTGCGGCTTGACCAGCACGATCTGGCGCTTGCCACCCTCTTCCTCGGGATCGTTGATGTTGATGAGTGCGACCTCGGCGCCGGCCTGGTTTTTCCAGTACGTGACGCCGGCCTGACGGGCCAGCTCGTCAATCGCCTTAAAGCCGGCGTTGTGGCGGGTCTCGGCATATTCCTCGCCCGGGTTGCCAAGCCCGGCAACCATGCGAATCTTAAGCGGCTGTGCAGCTGCCATAGGCTTCCTTTCGTTACATAAGAAGTTCGTTCAACGACAAAGGCTACCACGCCCGCCGAAGGCGAGGAAAGGGCACGGCAAAGTCATTTCAGAAAACAGCTGCCCCGAGACAGCAGGAAGCCCGGTAGGCCGGGAGGGGTTATCTAAGCCGACATCCCGCAGCCGCGAAGCGGCGAGGACGTCGGCGTGATAACCCCTCAGGCCTACCGGGCTTCCGGTGGGATGCGAGGGTCAAGCGACTACAGCGCGAAGTCGCCGCCGACGAGCGTGGAGACGGGCTCCTCGTGGTAAACGGCGGAGATGGCCTGAGCGAACTCCTCGGCGACCGAGATAGTCTTGATCTTGCCGCCGACCTCGACGGGGATGGCGTCGGTGACGACGCACTCGACGATGGGGGCATCGTTCAGGCGCTCGATGGCCGGACCGGAGAAGATGCCGTGGGTGGCGCAGACGTAGATGTCACCGGCGCCCATAGCCTTGAGCTCCTTGACGTTGGCGCACAGGGTGCCAGCGGTGTCGATCATGTCGTCGTTGATGATGCAGGTCTTGCCCTTGATGTCACCGATGATGCCCATGACCTCGGCGGCGTTGTGGCGCGGACGGCCCTTGTGGGCGATGGCCAGGTCGCAGCCGAGCATGTCGGACAGCTTCTTGGCGGCCTTGGCGCGACCCACGTCGGGGGAGACGACAACCAGGTTGTCGGTGTCGAAGTGCATGTCGTTGTAGTACTGGCCAAACAGCGGCAGTGCGGACAGGTGGTTAACCGGGATATCGAAGAAGCCCTGGATCTGGCCCTGGTGCAGGTCGAGGGTGATAATGCGGTTGACGCCGGCGCGCTCGAGCAGGTTGGCGACGAGGCGGGCGGTGATGGGCTCGCGCGGGCCGGCCTTGCGGTCCTGGCGGGCATAGCCGTAGTGGGTGATAACGGCGGTGATGGAGCGGGCGGATGCGCGCTTGGCAGCGTCGGTGGCGATGAGCAGCTCCATGAGCATGTCATTGACGTTGCCGCCGGCCACGGACTGAATCAGGAAGACGTCGGCGCCGCGGACGGTCTCGTCGTAGCGGGCGTAAATCTCACCATTGGCGAACTGCTTTAGCGTAAGGCCCGAAAGCTCGACCCCAAGGTACTCAGCAATCTTCTGAGCGAGGGGACGGTTGGAGGAACCGGAATACACGCGGATGGACTTGCGCATATTCTCCGACTTCTCGGGATCATTAATCGGCATTACCCTTCTCCTTTATACATCGAATGCCATATAGATGCCTTGTTGCATTGTAACCGCGCGGCGGGGTTTATCGGGTCCTGATAACGTCTTTACCGCCAACGGACACGAACCGACCACTCATCCGGTTGCGCAGGTCACGATAGAAAAAGGAGCCGCCCCCATGGAGCAGCTCCTTTTGTGCTTGGTAAAACGTTATACCTCGTCGTCCTCGTGCAGGCGGCGGCGGTAATCGGCGGCCCAGCCCTCAATATTTACCTGACGGGCGCGGCCCAGACCGAGCGCGTCTGCCGGGACCGGCTCGGTGATGACGGAGCCAGCGGCCACGAGCGCGCCGTCGCCGATCTGGGCGGGCGCGACCATCATGGTGTCGGAGCCAATGAAGGCGTCCTTGCCGATGACGGTCTTGTGCTTGTGCACGCCATCGTAGTTGCAGGTGATGGAGCCCGCGCCCACGTTGACGCCGGAGCCCATGGTGGTGTCGCCGATGTAGGACAGGTGCGGCACCTTTGAGCCCTCGCCGATCGTGGACTTCTTGATCTCCACGTGCGTGCCGGCCTTGGATCCGTCGAGCATGTGGGTGCCCGGGCGCAGGTAGGCGCGCGGGCCGCAGTCGACGCCGTTCTCGATGACGGCCTCGATGGCGATGGTCTCGTCGATGACGCAGCCGCTGCCGACGGTGGTGTCGGTGAGGCGGCTGTTGGGGCCGAGCTGGCACTCCTCGCCCACGGTGACGTGGCCGATCAGGTGCGTCTGCGGCCACACGACGGTATCGCGGCCGATAACGGCATCGGGGCCGATCCAGGCCTGCGTGGGGTCGATGAAGGTAACGCCCTCGGCCATCCAGTGCTCGTTGATGCGGTCGCGCGCGATGGCGGTGAGCTGCGCGAGCTGGATGCGGCTGTTGACGCCCAGGCCGTCGCGGTAGTCGTCGCAGTGGAAGATGGAGACAGCCTGGCCGTGGCCTTTGAGGATCTCGAGCATGTCGGGCAGGTAGTACTCGGATTGCGCGTTGTCGTTGCCGATCTCGTTAATGTGGGCGGCGAGCTGCGCGCCGTCAAAGGCGTAGCAGCCGGCGTTGCACTCCAGCAGCGTGGCGGCCTGCTCGGGCGTGCAGTCCTTCTGCTCGATGATGCGCTCGATCTGACCATCGGCGCCCAGCTTGATGCGGCCGTAGCCAAAAGGATCGGGCGGGGTCATGGTCATGACGGTGCAGGCGAGCTCGCCGGTGGCGACGGTTTGCGCGAACTTGGCGACGGTGTCGGCGGTGATGAGCGGCAGGTCGCCGTTGAGCACCACGACGGGGCCTTGCGTGATGCCACAGGCCTCGAGCGCGACCTTCACGGCGTGACCGGTGCCCAGACGCTCGGTCTGCTCGACGCACTCGACCTTGGTGGCGCTGTTGGCGTAGGCGCCGTCGATGAGGGCGCGCATCTCGTCGGCGTGGCTGCCGATGACAACCACGACGCGGCTGCAGCCGGCCTTGATGGTAGCGTCGACGATCCACTGGACCATGGGCTTACCCAGGATCTTGTGCGAAACCTTGCAGTGGTTCGACTTCATGCGGGTGCCCTCGCCGGCAGCGAGGATAATTGCGGTTGCGTCCATGTGATCTCCTGTTACGTTATAGAGACGTGTGTTTGGAAACGATACACGGCGCAATATGATACCGCAGGCATATGTTGAGCGCGTAACGATTGGCGCATTGCCGCTGATGTCGGTGCCGCCGGCGTGGTGTTTGCGCTGCTTGCATGCGGCGTTGGCGGTGCTGCGGAGCTGTCGTTTGAGCGAGGGGACGGGGGTGCCCGTGGACAACATACAAGAGGAGTTTGGCGGCGAGCCCGTCGCGGCATTCTCGATGTCGCATCCGGCTGTGCCGGCCCTCTACATGGTGCTGACGCTGGGGCTCACCATGTTCTCGATGCAACCGGTGCTGATCGCGCTGTCGCTTGCGGGCGGGCTGGCATACGGGCTTGCGACGCGCGGTGCTGCGCGCACGTTGGGGGCGCTTCGCTGGCAGCTGCCGGTGATTTTGATTATCGCGCTGGTCAATCCGCTGTTTAGCGCTTCGGGTTCGACGGAGCTGTTTCGCATCGGCGTGCGCGCGGTGTATCTGGAGAGCATGGTATACGGCCTGTGTATGGGCGGGCTGTTTGTGGCGAGCGTGCTGTGGTTTGAGGCTGCGGCGTCGATGCTCGAATACGACAAGGTGCTCGCGTTGCTGGGCAACGCCGCGCCGGTGCTCGCGCTCATGATCTCGATGTGCATGCGGCTTATCCCGCAGTTTTTGCGCCGCGGCCGCACGGTGCTGGCGGTGCAGGACGCGATCGATGTGCCGGGGCGCGCGCCGGCTGACCCCGTGCGCTCGCGCCTGCGGGCGTCGAGCGTGCTGATGGGCTGGGGCATGGAAGATTCGCTTGAGCGCGCGGATGCCATGCGCTCGCGCGGGTGGGGTGCTGCGCCGCGCCGTACGACGTATGCGCTGTATCGTCTGGGGCGCGGCGATGTTGCCGCGCTGGTTGGACTTGCAATGTTTGGTGCCGCTGCGGTGGCGGTGGCATGGACCGCGACAACGCAGTATTCGTTTTACCCGCAGCTTTCGGTGCCCGCGCCGTGGCTGGGCTATGTCGTGTACGCTGCCTGGATGGTGCTGCCCTGCGTGCTGCATGCGATCGATGAGAAGAGGTTCGGCTGATGGCTCGGTTGGATAGGGGCCCGGTGTCGGGCGCGGCGTGCAACCCGGATATGTCGGCGATTGAGGTGCGGAGCCTGAGCTTTACCTACCCCGGGGCTGATGCTGCGGTGCTCGAGGGGCTCGACTGGTCTGTTCCCCAAGGTGCGTTTGCGCTGCTTGTTGGCGGTACCGGATCGGGTAAGTCGACGCTGCTGTCGTTGCTCAAGCCCGAGATCGCTCCGGCGGGCGAGTGCACTGGCGATGCGCGCGTGCTGGGCGAGAACGTTGCCGACATGGACGTGCGCGCGTCTGCGGAGCGCGTGGGCTACGTGTTTCAGGATCCCGAGAACCAGATTGTGTGCGAGACCGTGTGGCACGAGATGGCGTTTGGCCTGGAAAACTTAGGCATGTCGCGCGACGAGATGCGCCGCCGTGTTGCCGAGACCAGCTATTTCTTTGGTCTGGAGGACTGGCTTCATCGCGATACCGATACGCTTTCGGGTGGCCGCAAACAGCTGCTGTCGCTTGCCGCCGTCCTGGCGCTGCGTCCGCGTGTGCTGCTACTCGACGAGCCCACGTCTCAGCTCGATCCCGTTGCCGAGAAGAATTTTCTGCACGCGCTGTTTCGCGTGAACCGTGAGCTGGGCTGCACGGTTGTTGTGGCTACGCATCAACCGCGGCCGATGCTCGAGTATGCGACGTGTGCGTACCGGATTGAGGGCGGTCGCGTGCGCGAAGTGGCGGATATGGCTTCTTTGGGACGCCGAGAATCGCTGTTTTCCGATGACATGTTGGGGTGGGGTGCCATCCGATGTGCAAAAAACGGAGTATTCAGCAGGCGTGAGGACAATTTGGGCTCTCTGGAGCCGCCCGGGGACGTATCGAGCGCGAAAAAAAGTTCGGAATTGGACAAATCGTCCGAATTTGTGGCGCAAACGTCGCTCGAGAACGGCTCGGAAGCCTTCCCACGCACGGATGAAAGCAGAATACTCCAAAAAATGCACGGCGGATCGGCTACCACCCTGTCGGAAGGCTGGTTTCGCTACGATCGCGCGGGCGGTTGGGTGCTGCGCGGGCTCGACGTGACGTTTTCGGCCGGCGCGGTGCATGCGGTCGCGGGCGGAAACGGCTGCGGCAAGTCGACGATGCTCTCGGTGCTGGCCAAGACTGCCAAGCTGCAGCGCGGCCGCATGGTGCGCGGAGCGGCTTCGGCGGCGCTGCTGCCTCAGAATCCCAAGGCCCTGCTGGTCGCCGAGACGGTTCGCGATGAGCTGATGGAATGGGCCTCGACCTGCGGATATGACGAGAACTTGGCGCGGGAACGTGCGGCGCAACTGGGATTGGACGGCCTGGAGACGCGCCACCCCTACGACCTCTCGGGCGGACAGCGCCAGCTGCTCGCGCTGGCAAAGCTGCTGCTGATTGGCCCCGAGCTGCTGCTGCTTGACGAGCCCACGAAGGGCTTGGATCTGGAGAGCCGCCGCATCATCGCCCGCGCCCTGCGTGACCATGCGAAGGCTGGCGGCACCGTCATCATGGCTACGCACGATTTGGACTTTGCTGAGCAGGTCGCCGACGACATCGCCATGATGTTCGATGGCGAGATTGCCTGCATGGAGCCGCCGGCCGACTTCTTTGCCGACAACGTGTTTTATAGGGCGTGATGGGATGGCGGATTATCGCATCGTGCGCCTACTCGCAAAACTGGAGATACCGCTGCTGCTGGCGGTGCCAGCCGTGATGGCTGCGGCGTTGCTGGCGGGCGTTGAGCAGGCGGCGCTCGCCATGCTTGTCGTGGTGGCGCTGGTGCTTGCGCTGTTCTTTGCAGGCTACGAGGCGTCGCGACCGGGCCTGCGCCAGATTATGCCAACGCTGGTGTTGGCGGCGTTGGCCGCGGCGGGGCGCATCTTGTTTGGCCCCATTCCCGACTTTAAACCCGTGAGTGCCATCGCCATTATCGCGGGGGCGACGCTTGGGCGTCGCAACGGGTTTATGGTCGGCGCGCTGGCGGCGCTGACCAGCAACTTCTTTTTTGGCCAGGGCATGTGGACGCCGTGGCAGATGTATGCCTGGGGGCTCGTCGGCTATGTTGGCGGCACCCTGGCGCATGCGGGTGCGTTCGACCGTGCGGATGGGACCGTGCGCATGCCGGCATTGCTTGCGTACGGTTTTGCATCGGGCCTGCTCTATGGCGTCGTGATCAACGCATACGACATCATCGGTTTTGTGCAGCCGCTCACGTGGGCGGGCGCCGTGGCGCGTCTTGCCACGGCGGTGCCGTTCGACATCACGCACGGACTCGCGACCTGCGTGTTTTTGGCCGCCCTGTACAAGCCCTGGTGCCGCCGCATCGACCGAGTTGTCGTGAAGTACGGGCTGTAGGGCTGGTTGTGCCGGGGCGGGAATCAATACTGTCGAAGTACCATTTCAAAACTATGCCGGTTTACGGGGCTAGATTGGCACAGGCAGGCCATACCGGCTTTTTACGAAATAGAGTAAGCCGTTTACCTGCAGTTTTATTATTTCGGAATTGCGTATGGTTGAGGGTTTGCGATTTAGCCCCGTAAACCGGCATAGTTTTGAAATGGCCGGTTGACATGACGGGCATCGTGGCCCTCAGAGAGCCAAATTGATCCGTTTTCTTCCGTTCCCAGACGTCCCCGGGGAATCAGCTGAACCCGCCCGCCACGAAATCGGCCCATCTACTACGCTTAGCCTGATACCCCCGACCATGACCGCGTTTTATGAAAAACCGCAGGCTTTCTACCTGCGGTTTTCTTTTCGCGTTGTTCACTGTGGTTGAGGGTAGTGGCTTAAACGTAGTAGATGGGCACGTTTCGTGGCGGGTGGGTTGCGCGAACGCTCTCGCAAGGCGAAAGTGGCTCGTTTTCCTCCGTCCCTGGGGATCAGCTGGAGGCTAGAGTTCCAACGCGAGGGTGACGGGGCAGTGGTCGCTGCCGAAGATGTCGCCGCGGATGCCGGTGTCGCGTACGTTGTCGGCGATTGCGTCGCTTACCAGGAAGTAGTCGATGCGCCAGCCGGCGTTGTTCTTGCGGGCATTAAAGCGGTAGCTCCACCAGCTGTAGACGCCCTCGACGTCGGGGTTTGCCGCGCGCCAGGTATCGGTAAAGCCGGCATTGAGCAGCTCGGTAAACTTGCCGCGCTCTTCGTCCGAAAAGCCCGCGTTGCCGCGGTTGGACTTGGGATTCTTAAGGTCGATCTCCTCGTGCGCCACGTTAAAGTCGCCGCAGGTCACGACGGGTTTTCCGGTCTCGCGCTCGAGGCCTGCCAAAAAGCCGCGGTAGGCATCGTCCCAGGCCATGCGCACGTCGATGCGCGCGAGCTCGTTTTGGGCGTTGGGCGTATAGACGTCCACGAACCAAAACTTGTCGAACTCGAGCGCGCAGACGCGGCCCTCGGTTGCGGCTTGGGCGACGAACTCGGCCGCCTCGCCCTCGCCGGCGTAGGGTAGCAGCGCGTCGGCGTGCAGCACGCGCAGCGGTTCCTGGCGGCTAAAGACCGCAGTGCCCGAATAGCCTTTACGTTCGGCGTAGCTCCAGGTTTGGTGATAGCCGGCCAGGTCGATATCGACCTGGCCCTCCTGCAGCTTGGTCTCCTGCAGCGCCAAGATATCGACGTCGAGTTCTTGCGCGATCTGGATAAAGCTCGGGTCCTTTTTGAGCACGGCGCGCAGGCCGTTAACGTTCCACGAGGCGAAAGTGTAAGTCTGAGGCATGGTGTCCTTTCGACGGGGTTGGCAGGCTTAAGATTAGCGCAACAGGGGCGGGGTGGGCTCCGCGCATGCTGACTTAAAGGCCGCATGCTGGGACGTCGCCCAACGCTGCCCGACTAACAAGGACGGAGGACTCATATGACGCAGGCAATATCGGACCCCAGGCAGGCCTCCGCCGCGCTGGCGGATCTGTTTGACACCCACAAGCGCGTGGTCTTCTTTGGCGGCGCGGGTGTTTCCACGGCAAGTGGCATTCCCGATTTCCGCAGCGTGGACGGCCTGTATCATCAGCAGTTTGCCTATCCGCCCGAGACCATGCTCTCGCACAGCTTTTACGAGGCACATCCGGCCGAGTTCTTTGACTTCTACCGCACCAAGATGATCGCGCTTGGCGCCAAGCCCAACCGCTGCCACACCAAGCTGGCCGAGCTGGAGCGCGCCGGCAAGCTAAATGCCGTGGTGACGCAAAATATCGACGGCCTGCATCAGATGGCCGGCTCACAGCGCGTGTTCGAGCTGCACGGATCGGTCCATCGCAACATTTGCCAGTCGTGCGGCACAGTCTATAGCGCCGAGTGGATTTGCTTGCGCGAGCACGAGGATGCCGCGGGCGTGCCTGCGTGCCCCGCGTGCGGCGGCCGCATCAAGCCCGATGTAGTGCTCTACGAAGAGCCGCTCGACGAGCATGTGTTGACCGGTGCCGTTGCTGCCATCGCCGCAGCCGACGCCCTCGTCGTGGGCGGAACCTCGCTCGTAGTGTATCCGGCGGCGGGCCTCACGCGTTACTTTACTGGCGATACGCTGGCCATTTGCAATTTGGCGCCCACCGATCAGGATGCAAATGCCGACCTGCTGATTTCTTGCGACATCGCGGCCGCGTTTGCGTTCTAGCCCGCGCGCGCGGATACAATAGAAAGACTGAGTGCAAAGCGACCCCGCCGCCAGCTCCCCAAGCTCGGCGGCGTGGGCATTTTAGGAGGATGTTCATGGCGAACGACAGCAAGACATGGCGGTGCGGAAAGTACGAGCTCAGCTTTGACCGTCCGCGCATCATGGGCGTCCTCAACGTGACGCCCGATTCGTTTAGCGATGGCGGGGAGCACTTCGATCCCGATGCCGCCATCGAGTACGGCCTGGCGATGCTCGACGCCGGCGCCGACATCATCGACGTGGGCGGCGAGTCCACGCGTCCCGGCTTTACCCCGGTCAATCCCGATGAGGAAGCGCGCCGCGTGCTGCCCGTGGTGCGCGCGCTGGCCAAGGAGGGCGCCATCGTCTCGATCGACACGCGTCATGTGGCGGTTGCCAAGGCGGCCGTGCGCTGCGGCGCCTCGATCGTCAACGACGTGACCGGCTTCACCGATCCCAAGATGGTCGAGTTTGTTAAGACGAGCACCTGCGGCGTCATCGTGATGCATGCCGGCGAGGTCGCCGCGCCCACCCGCACGCACGCAACGGTGCAGCTCGATACCTCGGCAGCGGCGTTTGTTGCCGAGAAGGCGCGCGAGGCGGCTGCCGAGGCCGCGCGTGAGGCCGAGAAGCCGGCTCGCCGCCGTCGCGGCAAGTTGCTGGGCGAGCCTAAGCCGGAGGCCAAGCTTCCGGGCGGCGTGGTGCAGCCCTCGTTGCCGTTTGGCGAACCGGAGACCACGTCCGAGCCTTCAAGCGAGCAGGAGACGCCGGCCGCCGAGCAGGCTGCTGCCGCCGAGACCGTCGCGCCCGCGCCCGAGGCCACGCCCGCAGCCACCGAGGCCGCATCGGAGTCCAATGACCGCCTGGCCGCCATGATGCGCCGCAGCGCCCGCCGCGAGGAAGCCTACGTGCCCACCTCGCAGCTCCGCCGCTTCACCCTGCCCGATTCGGCGCCCATCATGCGCCGCGTCATGGGCTTTCTGTCTGACCAAGCCCGCACGCTCATCCATGCCGGCGTGTCGCGCGACCGCATCTGCATCGATCCTGGCCCGGGCTTTGGTAAGTCGGCTAACGAGGACATCGTCATCCAGCGCGAGACTGCCAAGATGGCGTCACTGGGCTATCCGCTCATGTGCGCCGTGTCGCGCAAGCGCTTTGTGGGCGCCGTTTCGGGCGTGACCGAGGCCGCCGAGCGCGATGCCGCTACGTTTGGCGTGTGCCTGGGCGCCATCCAGGCCGGTGCCAACATCGTGCGCGTGCACGACGCCGCGGGTTTTGCGCAGTTCTTGAACGGCTACTGGGCGGTTGCCAAGCCGCAGCCGCGCCGCGCGTTTGTGGCCGTGGGATCCAACTTGGGACATCGTTGCGACAACATCCGCGCCGCGCGCGACATGATCGCCGAGATTCCGCTCACCTGCGTGTCCAACTCCTCCAAGATCTACGAGAGCGAGCCGGCCTACGAGACGCGCCAGGACGCGTTTGCCAACGCCGTCATCGAGATCAAGACCGAGCTGGCGCCGTTGGTGCTGCTCGACGAGCTCATGAAGATCGAGGCCGAGCTGGGGCGCGACCGCTCCAAAAAGGCCAAGGCCAACGGTCCGCGCACCATCGACTTGGACCTGCTGTGGATGGACGGCGAGACCCACGGCGGCAAAAAGCTGCGCCTGCCGCATCCGCTGATCGGCGAGCGTGACTTTGTGCTGGTGCCGCTCGAGGATCTGATGCACGACCCGGCGCGGTTCTTCCGCTACAACGGCGTCGAGGTCAAGGAGCCCGAGGATCGCGTGGGCCATATCGTGGGCGAATTGGGGCGTATGTAGATGATCGAGATGAATGCTGTTGCCGCTGGCACCGAGCTCGACGCGGCGCGCGACGCGGGCCGCGAGGGCGTGTCCGCGGGCTGGTGCGCGTGGAGCGCGGGCGATGCTTCGCTGACGTTTTCGCTGGTTGTGCGCCCCGATGTGAACATGCATGCCTTCCACGGCCTGCCGTTTGTGGCCGCAATGGGCATGATGGACGCGCTCGTGGGCACGGCTTCGACGCCGGGGTTGGGCCTTGCCGGTAAGGTGGGTATCCAGTGGCCGAGCGATATCGTGTGCGGTGCGCCTGCGTTTGAGACGTCGCTCGCGCGTGTTGCCGTGAACGGCGGTGCCGGTGCTGCGGGCATGTTTGCCGCGGTGACGGTTGATATTGAGCGTTCGGCGTTGAGCGAGCTTGGTGTGGATGTGGCCGACGAGGCGCTGGTCGAGGCGCTGGCCGCCGCCGTGCTGGGCCGCGTGGACGCCTGGGCGGTTGTTGCCAACACGCCGCAAGGCGCCGCAGGGCCGCTGGCTCCCGTGCTGGGCGAGTACTTCGACATGGTGCCGCTGCTGGGCCGCCAAGTTGCGGCGGTGTCGCCCAACGGCTTGCCGCTTGCGGTCGGTGTGTTTGCGGGCCTGGACATCTGGGGCCGTGCGACCATCAAGACTGATGCCGGCGAGCAGGAGTTTCCGCCCGAGGCCGTACGGATTCGCGGACTGTAACGCGAGGCGCCAGCGCTCAAAGATAACGATGACAACAAGACCCTCCTCGGCCTGTGCCGGGGAGGGTTTCGCCTATCTGGGGAATGGGTTGCCAGCGCCCTATTCCTCAAAACTGAAAAATTTTCGTTTTTGAGGAATAGGATTAAGGCAGCTCGGTCTTTCGCGAGGTATATTCGCTATAGAGCCTATTCCTCAAAACTGAAAATTTTTCAATTTTGAGGAATAGCGATAAAAGACCGCGAGGAGGCCCCGATGAAACTCATCAATAGAACGTCATATATGGACACGTTGACGAGTCTTATTGGCGTGCCGGACATCAAGGTCATAACGGGCATTCGCCGTAGCGGTAAGTCAAAATTGCTCGAGGCCCTCCGCGATTACGTGGAGGCAAATCTGTCCAATTCGAATGTCATCCATATCAATTACAACCTCGACGAGTTCGAGGGCCTGCTCGAGTATCACGCGCTGCTCGCCTATGTAAAAGAGCATCGAGTGTCCGGCAAACAAAACTTTCTGCTTATCGACGAGGTTCAGATGTGCGACGGTTTTGAGCGTGCGATCAATAGCCTTCACGCATCCGAGCAGTACGACATATTCATTACCGGATCGAACGCTTTTTTGCTGTCGAGCGATCTGTCGACGCTCTTTACGGGGCGCACGTTTGAGATCGAGGTTTTCCCATTCTCGTTTGAGGAGTATCGTCTCTATGGCGACGAGGGCGAGGTCGACCGCGACTTCGATGAGTACGCGAGAACCGGCGGCATGTCCGGCTCTTACCCTTATCCACTGCAGGAGCAGCGCTATCAATATCTCTCCAACGTCTTCAAGACGCTCATTGTGAGAGATATCGTGCAGCGGCATAACGTGAGAAACGAATCGGCGCTGCTGCGCATTGCCGATTACATGATGGACAACGTTTCCAACATTACGTCGGCACGCAACATTACTGATGCATTAAATGCGGATGGGTTAAAGATTACGAACAAGACGGTCGGCACGTACATGGGGTACCTGTGCGATGCGTTTGCCTTCTATAAAGTTCGTCGGTACGACATTCGCGGCAAAAAATACCTTAAGAGCGGCGAGAAGTACTATCTGGCGGACCATGCGTTTAAATATGCGCTTCTTGGTACACGTGATATGGATTGGGGACGCGTATACGAGAACATGGTGGCAATCGAGCTGCTGCGTCGCGGATACGAGGTATACGTCGGCGTGCTCTATAAAAAGGAAATAGACTTTGTAGCAATCAAGCGGAGCGAGAAACTCTACATTCAGGTGAGCGACGACATCAGCTCGGATAAGACATTTGAACGCGAGATTTCGCCACTGCTGAGCATTGGCGATGCGTATCCCAAGATGATTCTCGCCCGCACGCATCACGAGGCCACGGATCGCGACGGAGTGCAGATCGTGGACCTGGCGAGGTGGTTGTGCGGCGAGGCGTAGCAGAAAGCCTATTTCTCAAAACTGAAAAATTTTCGTTTTTGAGGAATAGGACCGATGCATTGCTTAGTCCGCCGCTCGCGCCCGTGCTCGACTTAAGCCCCTGCCTTACCCCAGCTCCTGCATGCGGCGGTAGATTTCGCAGATACCCTTGATGGTGAGCTGTCCGTCGACCACATCGAAGGCATCGGTCGAATCGGCGACGATGCCGGCGAGGCCGCCCGTGGCGATAACGGTGACGTCCTTGCGTCCCAGCTCGCGCTTCATACGCGCGACCAGGCCCTCGGCCATCGCGGCGGCGCCCACGACGGCGCCGACCTTGATGCACTCCTCGGTATCGCGGCCGATGGCGTGCTCGGGCGCCTCGAGCGGAACGCTGGCGAGCTTGGCAGCGCGGGCGGCAAGCGCGTCCATGGAGATGCGGATGCCCGGCGCGATCGCTCCGCCAATGTAATAGCCGTCCTCGTCGATAACGTCGATATTGGTCGCGGTGCCAAAGTCCACCACGATCGCCGGGGCGCCGTAGAAGGTCTCGGCAGCGACGGCGTTGGCAACGCGGTCGGCGCCAACGGCTTGGGGGCGCGCCGCCCGCAGTTTTGTCACCGCGGCCGTCTGCAGCCCGATGACGATGGCGTCCGCGGCAATGCGGTCGGCCACGGCGTGCCACTCGCGCGAGAGCTGCGGCACCACGCCCGCAAAGGCGATCGCATCGACCGCATCGAGCGAGAGGCCGTACATCTTAAAGAAACCCATCAGGCGCACGTGGATCTCGTCGGCGGTATAGGAGCGGTCGGTGGGCATGCGCCACGACTGCACCAGCTCGTCTCCGTCAAACAGGCCCATGGCCGTCTGCGTGTTTCCCATATCGATAGCGAGCAGCATGTCTACTCCCGGTGTCGGCATAAAAGGACGCGCACCATTGTATACGTGCCATCGACGGCGCTCGGCTGTGATTCGTTTACGGTGATAAGGGCTGAGAGGTTTAAATATGAAGGAATTATGCTCTACGAGATTTTCCTTGCCGTTTACCGAACTCCCACGTAATATTCTTTCTTGCGCACATGAGGCGCCCAGACATTGCGGGGTGGAGCAGTCTGGTAGCTCGCCGGGCTCATAACCCGGAGGTCGTAGGTTCAAATCCTGCCCCCGCGACCAAGAAC
>CABQSB010000013.1:0-69730 GCA_902466735.1 uncultured Collinsella sp. | reverse complement strand
GAGGTCGTAGGTTCAAATCCTGCCCCCGCGACCAAGAACTTGCAGCTCGGAAGCATAATGGTTTCCGGGCTTTTTTGTTATGTTTTCCTTTATGAGCGAATCTTGATTTTTTTATTATGCGAAGCGGATAGGCCGTCGCTAATCACGGACCGAATGGTTTGCCTTGTCGACCGATGAGCCCCAATTAGAAGGTTGCGACGATTCTTAACTAGAAAAGCGACGCATGAATAACAATAAAGGAGCCGCTATACAAGGTCCGCCCATACGATGTCTTTGACTTACACTTCTTTATGGAACTATGCAAGGAGGCGGCAATGCAGCAACCTATCGCGACAAACGATGTGAATCTATTTTCCACCCTCAGGGAGAATCAATACTTCGATCGAAAGAGCGCCCGCAAGGATGACAAGGAGATCGCGAAGCATATTAGCGCATTCGCCAACTCGGCGGGAGGCAAGCTTGTTATCGGTATCGAGGATAACGGTGAGGTAACGGGCTTCAAGCGTAATGGCGCGCGCGACATTGAGAATTTTGAGCGCGCTGCACTTACGACCTGCACGCCGACCCCTATTGTCCATAAAGACCGAATCCCCGTGGTCAATTCTTCGGGCGAGGACGATTTCATTCTCGTTTTGGACGTTGATGCCTCGACCAATCACTCTGTTGCTCGCATGAGTGACGGCGAGGTGTTCTTGCGGCAGGACGACAAGAGTGTGAAGCTCAGCCGTGAACAGGTCTACGCCCTCGAGTACGACAAGGGGCAGAGAATCTTCGAGGACGAGCTTATCGAGGATTCCTCCCTAGATGACGTGGACCACGAGGTGCTTGATCGCTACAAAAAGATTCTTGGAACCGAAGTTTCCGACGACCAGGTTCTTAGAAGTCGCCGTTTCATGCGTGACGGAAAGCTGACTGTTGCCGGAGCCCTGCTATTCGCGCGGGATCCGTCCGCAATAATGCCGCAGGCCCGAGTCCGTGTCCTGCGCTATGACGGCGTCAAGATGGAGACGGGTGAGCGTCTCAACATCACGAAAGAACGAATCTTCTGTGGGCCGCTGCCCAAGGTTATCCAAGACGCCTACGAACTCATTTCGAGCATGCTCCGCGAATTCCAGTTCCTGGGGGCCGACGGGAAATTCCAGACCGTTCCCGAGTATCCTGAGTTCGCTTGGTTCGAGGGTCTGGTCAATGCGGTGACGCATCGCGACTACTCGTTCCGCGGCGACTATATTCGGGTCTCGATGTTCGACGACCGTTTGGAAATTGTCAGTCCGGGTGCGCTTCCCAATATCGTGACGCTCGACAACATGAGGACCACCCGTTACTCGCGCAACCCACGCATCGCACGCACGCTGGTCGAATTCGGTTGGGTCCGAGAGCTAAATGAGGGTGTCAAGCGCATTTATACCGAGATGCAAAACTCCCTACTCAACGACCCGGTCTACACGGAGCCTGATGGGGCGAGGGTCCAGCTAACGCTCGAGAACAATATCGTTGCCAGATCCGTTAGGAGAAGCGAGGCTCTTGAGGACAAAGTGTCACCCGAGGTAATCGCCTCGTTGGGAGAGTATGAGCTCGCCGCCATCAGGTTGGCCTTTGCGAACGGAAGGGTAACAGCAAGGGAACTTGCGACGCACATCGGGAGAAATCGCCGCACTGCAAGCCGAGTGCTTGGCAAGCTAATCGAGGAAGATGGGCTGCTCGAATGGCACGGCTCCTCTCCCAACGACCCAAAACAGTTCTACACGATAAGATAGGGCGGTCGGTCTATTTCGCACCTTTGTCGCAGTAATGTCGCACCTCTGTCGCAGTAATGTCGCACCTTGGCCGCGGTGGCATCGATGACCCAAGGGGTTACCCCTTTGTCGCTCCCCATGGCTAACTAATGCCGGCGTGCACCGGCGCGGCGTGAATTAGGGAACTCTGCTGTGGGGTTGGGAACCTTTACTGGGGGCTGCCGTTGGCCAAATCCCATCCCGGACATGACGGTCCCGTTTCCGGACATTCGCGGACAATGTCCGGAAACGGGCTAAAAATGTCCGGAAAAGGGATGAAATGTCCGGAATTGCGGGGTTGGTCCACGCCCGGGCTGCCGTGGCGCGGTCCTCGGTATGACGGCGGGGCGATGCCGTCGGCCTGTCCGCTTTTCCACTCGGGCTTCTGGTCTCTAGCCTCTCAAACAAAATCTCGATCTGTAACAGGTGGGCCCGATTTGGGTGGCTAGATGTTACAGATCGAGACAGGCCAGCGCGCCGGTTTCCGTTTATCTAAATCTGTAACACGAGGGACGGATTTTGCCGAGTAGCTGTTACAGATTTAGATCTTCCGGCAGCACGGTTCGGTTTGTCTCGATCTGTAACACCTGGGGTCGTTTTTGGCCGATAGATGTTACAGATTGAGATGTTTTGTTGGGACGGTTTCTGTTGTCTCAATCTGTAACAGGTAGGAACCAAAAGTCGGTCTAGATGTTACAGATTGAGATTGTTGAGGATGGTTTTGGTCGGTAGATGTCACAGATTGAGATAAACCGGCAGCCGGCCCTCGTTTATCTAAATCTGTAACACGAGGGACGGTTTTTGCCGAGTAACTGTTACAGATTTAGATGTTCTGGCAGACCGGGTTGGTTTGTCTTGATCTGTAACAGGTAGAGGCCAAAAGTGGGTCTAGATGTTACAGATTGAGACAAACCCCCAGCCCGCCCACCCCATCCACCTGCCGCCACCTGATATTCGCCGATTTCCGTTGCGCGCCCGTGCTCCCATGCCATATCCTCTAGACAACTACGCGGCACCATCGCCGCCGCGCCTACAAGAGAGGAATGTCCATGACCGCACCTGCCACCAAGCTGCTCCAGCCCATTACGGTTGGCCCCCTTGAGTTCAAGAATCGCATTATGTTCCCGCCGCTGACCACCGGCTACGAGGAGCGCGACGGTTCCATTGGCGAGCGCAGCCTGGCTTTTTACGAGCGCCTGGCCCGTGGCGGCGTGAGCTACATCGTCATCGGCGACGTTGCTCCCGTTATGACCGCAAGCCCCACGCCCAAGCTGGCGACCGATGCTCAGATCCCCACGTTTAAGGCGCTGGCCGACGCCGTCCACAAGCATGGTGCCAAGGTCGCGCTGCAGCTGTTCCACCCCGAGTACGACGTGCCCGGTGTTGGCCGCATGGTCATGGGATCCATGGCCGCTGCCAAGGCCGCGCAGGAGGCCAAGGCCGCCGGCGACGAGGAGACCTTTGCCGCCAAGATGGCCGAGTCCAACGAGATCCGCAATCAGGCCTACGCCAAGCTGCACCACGACATGCAGCACTTTGTGAACGAGGCGAGCGTGGAGCAGCTCACCCAGATCAAGGAGGCCATCGCTGCCTCGGCCGCTCGCGCGCAGCAGGCCGGCATCGACGCCATCGAGGTTCACGGCGACCGCCTGGTGGGTTCGCTGTGCTCGGCAATCCTCAACAAGCGCACCGACGAGTACGGTGGCTCGTTCGAGAACCGCGTTCGCTATGCTCTGGAGGTCGTCGCTGCCATTAAGGGGGCCGCGCCGCAGCTGATGGTGGAGTACAAGCTCCCCGTAATTATGGAGAACCCCGACGGCACGCCGCGCGGCAAGGGCGGTTTGCAGCCCGACGAGGCCTGCGAGTTCGCCAAGCTGCTCGAGGGCGCGGGCATCGATATGATCCAGGTCGCACAGGCCAACCACACCGGCAACATGGGCGACACCATTCCGCCCATGGGCGCCATGCCCTACAGCTGGACGCTGCCCGTGGCCGAGCGCGTCAAGGCCCTGGTCTCCGTGCCGGTGGCAACCGTCGGCCGCGTGGTTTCGGTCGAGGCCGGCGAGAAGATTCTGGAAGACGGCGCGGCCGACATCATCGCCTATGGCCGCTCGCTCATGTGCGACCCCGACATTGCGCTGAAGGCTGCCACGGGTGAGCCCATTCGCGAGTGCCTCAACTGCAACAAGGGCTGCGTCGACGCGATTCAAAACCGCAAGTACATCTCGTGCGTGCTCAATGCCGAGAACGGTGACGAGGCGACCATCGCCATTAAGCCAGGCGAGGGCGACAAGAAGATTGCCGTGGTGGGCGGCGGTATCGCCGGCCTGGAGGCCGCACGCGTGGCGGCCAAGCGCGGCTACGACGTGACCGTCTACGAGGCGAGCGATCATCTGGGCGGCCAGATTGTGCTGGCAGCCGCGCCTCCGCGCAAGGACGAGATCATGCGCTCGGTCGAGTATTACGAGAAGATTCTGCCCGGCCTGGGCGTGAAGGTTGAGCTCAACCATACCCCCGCGGCCGAGGACCTCAACGCCGCCGACGCCGCGATTGTGGCCGTGGGCGCGCACGACGTGCTCATTCCCGTACCCGGCGCCGATTCGGAGAAGGTCGTCTCGAGCTGGGACGTGCTGGCCGGCAAGGTGGAGCTTACGGGCCGCGTCGCCGTTATCGGCGGTGGCCTGGTGGGCACCGAGACTGCCGAGTACCTGCTGCAGCACGGCTGCGAGGTGGCGATCGTGGAGATGCTCGACAAGATTGCCGCGGGCGAGTCCGAGACCATTCTGCCGCTGATTATGAGCGACTTTGCCGAGCATGGCGTTGAGCAGCATGTTAAGACCCGTCTGACCGCTATTACCGACGAGGGCGTTGAGGCCGTTCGCACCACCGAGGACGGTGCCGAGGAGCCGGTGAAGATCGCCTGCGATTACGTGGTGATGGCCGTGGGCTCCAGGGCCAACGCGTTTGACCTGGACGGCGTGACGGTGCCCGTGACCTGCGTGGGCGACTGCTCGGGCGAGCGCACCGCCGACATTGCGAGCGCCATTCGCACGGCATATCACGCGGCCAACGAGCTGTAGTTAACTTCGCGGCCAGGCGGGGCGGTAGCACGGATCCGCCCCGCCCGACTGCGTCCCTGCGCACATAGACCATCAACCGGGGTGGGGCCTGCAAGAACAGCGGGCCCCACCCCGGTTTTGGTGCAGGGGGCAGATTAGTTTGCACCAAGTCCTTGGCATATGGGCGTGGCTGCTGTTCGTAATCTTTAAGACATCATTAAGGCTTGCGTTGTGGAGCAAACCGCAGGTCAATGCTATTCTTTTACCTTATCGTATGGTGTTGTATTCTGCCTGAATTCTATGCCTACGAGCAATGGATTGAGCGCGATCGAGCGGAAAGGATGGCACGCCCGCTAGCAGGGCAAACGTAAACGATGAGTGGCATGGACCGACATAGCGAGCTCCAGCAGCACAAGACGGCGGCCGAGTACCGCCAAGCTGCCGACGAGCATGTGCGGACCCTCAAGGATTTCTGGAAGGATTTCCTGGTGAGCGGTCTGTTTGTGCTGGCCGCCATCGTTGCCATCTTTGCATGCCTGGCCTGGTTTGCCGCGAATAACCGAGTGAGTGCCACGGGGAGTACGATCGGGGCGAAGGGCCCACGGTTTGTGCTCTCGGGAACGCAGGGCGGCACGGCAGGTAAGTACGACGCCCAGGACAACTACGCGTCGGACAGTACAAGCCTTGCCGTGAACAATCTTTTCAACCTCAATAACATGAGTGCCGATGGCAGTCTTTCTCCGGGGTCGGCGGGCCAGCTTCAGCTCAACGTCAAGCCGCTCTGCAACGACCTGCACGATATTACGGTGGAGATGACCTGGGAGATTTCTGTCCAGACGAGCGTTGCGGGCACGGACGGCACTGCTACGGACGCATCGAAAAATGAAGAGATCATCAACTCGCTTAAAAATCTGGTGCGCGGCCATATCTTGGTTTTCCAGGGCAAAGACACCTCTGGCTTTTACTCCAATCCGCTGGTTCCCACGACAACCACGGTGACCCAGGACGGAGCGAGCGTCACCGTCATCACACAGAGCTTTACCATTCCGGCGAAGAGCTTTCGTGCTGAGGGCTCAAACAATACGACCGAAACCGTCACCAAAACCCTCTACTGGATTTGGCCGGAGCAGTTCAAGAGCTATGTTCGCACGGGCAACGCCGGCTACGGTGGCAACCTTTTCGCTAACACAGGCGACGAGGGGGGATACACGACCCTCGTCGGCGACATCAACAATAACCACGCGTGCTATTTCCGCGCCGATAGCACGAGCGTGCCAGGTCAGGCGCCTAGCGCGGTTCCGCCTGTCGGAGCCGGCATGTCCTCTGCGGATGTGGAAACCTGCGCCAATTATTACAACAACGCCGACGAGATTATCGGCAAGAACGTCAAGTACATTCGCGTGCGCTTTACCGCCAAGGAGGCGGATAAATAAATGGACGAGCAGCTTAATGCCCGCGAGCAGGGCGATATCAAACACAACGAAGGAGCGGCAAACCCCGGCGGCAACGGGTTCGGCTCGCACGGCGAAGCGCGTCCGGCTGGCCGCATCGAGCGTATCAAGGCTTGGGTGAGCGGCCACCGTCGCGAATCCCTTGCCATCATGGGCTTGCTTACCGTGCTTCTCGTGTTGCTGGGATTGACGCTCGGATGGTTCGTCGATGCCAATCGCGGCTCCACCGTCGGCAAGATCAAGGAGCCGGCGGAGCTCAAAGTGCTGGGCCCCAACGCTACGGCAACAGAGCAGATCGACCTGAGCTACAACCCCGAATACGGCGATACCAAGACTGGCAACACGGTGACGCTCAAGCGCGCGTTTTGCGTGCAAACGGGCGGTGACGGTTTTGAGCTGCAACTCGCGAATACGACCAACATTACAGGTCTCACTATTGAGCTGTACAGAGCCGAGAACACGTCTGCGCTCCAGACGCCCGACGTGAGCGGTACCGCAGACGGCAAATCTTATAGCTGGAAAGCAACCGGAGAGAACCTGCTTACGAGCTTCGAATATATCAACAAGGAGAACGACGGTCTGGCAGCCGTGCCGGGCGAGGGCGCAAGCGACCCTACGTTCAAGGACTATCAAAACGTCCAGCGCAACGCGCGCCCGCTCTACCGATACAAGAAATTCGGCAAGAGCGAACTCAACGCCAAGACGCTCGACGGCTCGACTGACAATGACACGCTCAACTTTATCATCAAGCTTTCGTGGGACGAGAGCGCCAAAGAGACCGATGTGATCTACCTGATCGCGCGCAACACGAGCGGTAAGTAGGAGAGGGGGCGCACATGGAGAAGCGAGAGAAGCAGCAGGATGCCGAGCGCGAGCAGCTGGCAAAAAGCAAGAGCCTAGCCAAGAATAAGCTGGTTGTGGCAGCAATCGCACTTGCTTGCGCCGTGGCGCTCGTGACGGGTGGTTACTTTACCTATTCCGCCTACACCGCCAACGGATTTCTAAAGTCCGTCGCCGCAACGGGCACCGCGCAGAGCCTGTTTGCGAGCGACCTGCTCACGGGCTATATGAGTGCGCCTGGCAACGACGAGCTCGACCGCGCCCAGCGCTCCGTTACGGTATATCCCAACAACAAGCAGTGCAGCTTCACCTTTAGCATCTATAACTATTTGCTGAGCAACAGCAACTTCTGCAACGATAAAAACGTGACGTATACCTTGACGGTCGAGGGGTATGGGCTCGATGGTGCCACGTGGAGCTATGCGCCCCAACCCGCCGGAAACGTCAAGCTTCCGGAGAATCAGCCTACCAAGAACGATTACACCGTGACCTTTCCTGAGGACAAGTTGGGACATGCCTACTTTGTGATTAAGGCCATGGTTGTTTCGAAGGAGAGCCCCGGCACCGAGCTCACCTGTCTGGCGGCGAAAGTCGTGCCGTCAAAGAAGGCCGAGGTCAAAACCGCTGCGGTTGAGGGCGCGCTGGTTGATGGGGCTGGCAAGTTTGCTGATTACGCTGCGTACAACTACCGTGTGACGGTTACGGGCGCACCGGCAAACGTCACGCTCACGTGGGGGGAGAACGTGGAGATCGATCCGTTCTTTGAGATCAACCATGGCGCGACGGTGGATGCTGCAGCTCGCAAGGCTACGTTCACCATGGAGCCGGGTTCGATGGTCGTCAACTTTTACCGAGCGGACGGCAAAACGCCCGGTGGCTGGGGTGACCTGGGCATTAGCGTGAGTGGAACTACCCTGACGGGCACGACGGAGACTCAATAACTCTGGAAGCAGAGTTTTTAGGATAAGAGGTACGGAATCGATGAGAACGGCAAAGCGCATATTCGCAGAGTTCATGACGGTGGTCATGGTGCTCCAAGCATGCTCGCCCACGGTGGCTGCTGTGGCGGCAGGCTGGCAGAACATCTCGAACGAGATTGCTGCCGCATCTGCGAAGGCGTTGGATACTGCCGAGGGCGGCGAGACCAACGGCGATGTCACGATCGGGTCTGGGTCGAGTGATACCGGCGCCGACAGCGACAGTGCTGGGGATGACGCGGTGAAGGATGACGCTGCAGCAGGCGATACCACCGATAGCGCCACGGGTTCCGATTCCACGGGCGACCAGACGGAAGGCGACGATGCCGCTGACGATGCCGCCGCTGACGACGCCGAGCAAGATGCCGATGATGCGACTTCGGAGGACGCTGAGGCCCAGGCGGGTGCGACGATCACGGATTTGAATAAGCTCGTCGAGCTGCTCGAGAAGAACGGCGCGGAAAGCATCGTGCGCAAAGACGACGAGAGCGGAATCCGAAGCCTCGATGTCAAGTCGTCGGAGGCGTTCGCCGTCCTGTCTAACGCCGACGCTTCGCTTTACTATGATGCGCAGATCAAGGTTATCATCACGGGCGATGCGAAGCTCACCGAGTCGGCTAATAACGGCATGTCTTTCCAGGGTCTTGGCAGTGATGAGCATCCGTTTGAAGGCAGGATCTATAGGTCGCTGAATGGCGCTGATAGTCCCGTCGAGCTCACGACTGATCGGACGGTTTTTAATAGCCTCAAGCTGTCTGACCAAAACAAAACGGTCAGGATAAAGTGGGTAGGCGCGACTAGCTATAGCGCGCCGATGGTCGCTTCGAAGGTCAGCGGTGGGGGCAAGACGCTCAACGCTGTGGTCAACATCGCAGATCCCGTAGGCACCGGCGGGACGGATACGACTTCCGCTCTGACGGCGCCCCTTTTGGGCGAGGCGATGGGTGACCTTACTACAGAGGTCACCTATGGCCCTGCCGGTTCTCTCGAGAAGCTCAACGTAAATGCAGCGGGAAACATCGGTCTTTTAGCGAATACAGTCAAGAGCGGAACCTTTACGGTGGGGTCTGTTAAGTTTCCCGCTAGCCTTGCCGCGGGCGGTGTCGTCAAGACGAGCTCTGGTAATGCCGGTCTGCTCGTAGGCACGGTCGAGGATGGCGCGACTCTGAACGTCGGCACCCTTAATGTTCCCGCTGCTACCGTTCAGTCTGCAAGCGGTTCCGCCGGTGGTGTCGTAGGTCTCGTCGGTTCGAACACAGGCGCCACAGTCAACGTCACGGAGGCTCTCGACCTGCACATGCTCACCGTCAAGGGCACCACCGCCAGTGGCGGCTTCATCGGTAAGGCGACCAGGCTCGCGCTGGGCGCGGACAACAAGAAGTTCACCTGTCCCGCCAACGTCGGCGATGCGAACAGCAAAAGTTCCGGCGGCTTCATCGGCGACGTTAGTTTTGCCGGCCCGGTCGAGTTTGCCAACAACGACCAAATCGATACGGGCGAGGGCGTGAATCTTGGCCAAAGTGGGGACACGGGCGCGGGCGGCGTGTTCGGTCTCCTGGACACAACGAACGGCGATGTCGCAATATCAGGTGGCTCGTATACTAGCAAACTGGTGACGGGCTCCAGCTCCATCTATGGCGGTCTGGTCGGTAGAGTTCAGGATGTGACCAACACAGAGAAGTCGAACAACACCCTTCATATAAAGACGGGTGCCGCGGGCAACCGCTGTTCGGTTGATACTACATGCAGCGTCGCGCCGCGACTGGCAGGAGGCCTGGTCGGCTGGGTGGCAAAGAGCAACAATACTGGAGGCGTTGTAATCGTTGACGGCGCGGACGTCACGTGCCATTCTCCAAAAGCCAATGGAAAGAACTGCGGGTTTGGCGGTGTTGTTGGCGCCTTGGATAGCGGCTATAGCGTGGGCGGGCGTTCGCGTTTTGGAATTCTGGACTGCGGGGACGTTCGCGTTGAAACTGATAAAAACGAATCAATCGCATGTGGTGCCGGAATTGTGGGTTCGGCATGGAACGGCGTCTTGCGCTTGCGTGGGACTACCGATTTATCCGATTGCAAGCTCGAGGCCAACGGTAATACCAGCCAAATTCTTAGATCCTTGGATGGATGCGCCCCATTGGTGTTTGCTCTAGGTTCAGGCTCGGATGCTGAGGCAACGAACGATAATTATTGGCTTTACAAACGTCCTGCTGCGGCGAGGATCGATGACCTGACCTATAACCAGGTTATCCGCCTGACCGGAGAGGAGGGCAAGCTCAGCAAGGATCTTATTAAACTTGATGAAAGCACCTTTTATCAGCCGTTGTGCAATCTGAGTGGTGCTCCAGATGCTGGCAGCAGTGCTGGCTACTCTTGGGGTTATCAGCTACGGTCCCAAAATGGTGACGGGAAGTCGGGTACATACCTCATTAATGATGCGGATACATTCGCATGCATTGCCATGACGGTCCAAACGAACGGCTACTTTGGCGGTGTATTCGGCATCGGCACGGCTAATATTACGAGCTGGTATGGTAATAGTGGGAATGCTATCTCAATTACTTCCGACATTGACCTGCGAGGTACAGGCCTTGAAGGTCTTGCATGTGATGGGTCCGGGCAAGTTAATGCCTTCGTAGGGGCTGTCGAGGGCAACCATCATACCGTTACCTTGGCGATTGGCGAACCTTACGGTACGCGCAACGGCAATGCGCTTGGCGCAAACGATTCGACTGAAGGCAACGGCAAGATTTACCGGCACAGCCGTCTGGGCCTCTTTGCCGCTATCGGCGGTGGCGCGACGGTGAATAACCTCACCGTCGATGGCGTTATGAAGTTCGATAACGGCTTAGGCGTCGACGCTGGCTCGCTTGCGGCAACTATCACTGGCAAGACAACGCTCAGCGGCGTTACGTGCAAGCCGAAAATCACCTGCGATGATACGTTCGGCAACGATGTCAACATTGGCGGCATTGCTGGTAGCGTGAGGGGTGGTGGAACCGTTACTTTCGGCAGCAGCAACATAAGTGGCAGCACGAAGGCGCAAGCGACCGTCAAAACGGGCGCTACCCTCAACGGCAACACGCGCATTGGCGGCGCTATCGGTTATGTGGCGGACGTTGTCGCTATCGTCAACGTGACGAGTCTCGAGGTCGGTGACGCGACCGCGAGCGAAAATGCGATTACCGCGGGCGACAGCGCGAGCAATAAGAAATCCCAGATTGGCGGCCTTATCGGCTGCATCACTCAGGGCACCGCGGCGAATACGACCAACGTCAACATCACAGGACTTACGTTCAATTCGTTCAGCATGACCGTTGGCAAGAACGGTGACGCGAAGAACGGCGCTGGCGGTCTTTTGGGCTACAGCTGGGGCAATACGGTTGTCACCATCGGGGATGGCGCAAACACCAGCGACAGCACGTATGCTCTCAAGACGAACAACGCTTCCATAACAGCAAACAGCTCAGGTGAACTCGGCGGGCTCGTATATGCAGCCAGCGGTCACTGGGTTATCAACAACTATGCCATCGATCTTTCTGGTGCAACCATCAATGCCGAGAGCGCTACAACGCTTGGTCTGCTCATCGGTCGAGGCGGTAGGACGGAGAATTCCACAACATATGGAGTGGAAACTTATAGCGGCTTGTATCTGGAGAACAAGGCGGGTTGGGACACTGCATATAAGGTCAATGGTGTTGCTGCGGGCAATGGCGTGAAAATCAACAACACGGCAATCAAAAGCAACGACAATGCTACTTCGTTTGATGAATGGGTCGGCAACAGCACGAGGCCTGCCTATGGAAATAAAGACGCCAGCAAACTCATGGACGGCGAATGGAATGTCGTCGTTTCGCTTCATACCAAAGACGGCGTTAATGACGGCAAGCTCGACATGAGCGGAGAGCCGGGAAACGACAACAGCTATCGCAACCGTTCCGATTTCGGCAAGAACCACAACACGAATGCCTGGACGAGGTATTACTACAACCTCGACAAAGCCTATGCGGCACTTGGGCAAGGCAGCTCCAAAATTAGCAAAATCGATACGGCGGAAAAGCTGCTCTTATGGTCTGCTTATCGCTATGCTCCAGCCGCAATTCGCTCGATGATTGTGCCGCAAGCGTTCAACGACGCCGTGGCCATCGGCGGCGAAAGCGGCAGAAGCGTCGAAATTGATTTGACGGGCTATAGTTACTATCCCACCCAGCCGAACGGAAAGGTGACGGTTGGTAATGCGACCATCACCTTCCATTACTCCGACATCAAGGCCGAGCAGAAAAGCAACAAGCTGAACTCTGCTGCTACCCAGCACGAGAACATGCACTGCGGTCTTTTCCGAACGGTGGCAAATGGCGATCTTACGGTGAATGCCGTCACTTTGGGTGGCACTGTTGGGCCCGTTGTCAACGACGGGAGAAGCAAGAATGATATTGCCGCCGCGGGTGGAAGCTCTTCGGGCGCGCTGGTGTGTCGCTACGTGTATGGGTCTAACAATGGCACGACCACCACTATTAGAAAAATCTCGATTGATGGCCTTACGCTCAACAATTTGACCGTCGATGGCGCTAGTGAGGCCACGGGCGCTGATGCTTATATGCCTCTGCTTATAAACGAGATGCAGACGTACGTGAACCTGAGCGCGAAGAACATCACGGCTACGGGATACGGCCGCAACACCAAGGTGGCAACCTCACTTTTTGGAAGACTGGGCGTGGGTTCGAGTGCCGACCAGGTTACGGCGACGTTTGGTACCATCAACGTGCCGAGTGCTACGAACAACGCCATCTTTACCCGTGCAAGCTTGCTTGAGAGCTTTGGCTACGGCGAGGGGAAGACCGGCTCGGCGGTGTATACCTTTATAAAGGATGACCAGACAAACGATAAGGTCACATTCGGCAGCGAGATCGACTCGAAGGGCGAATACTCTGGTAAGCAACTCTGGTACTACAACGAGAGCACCTATGGGACCCGCGCTGGCCTCGTCACCGTTGACAACAAAGAGGCAAATGCGGATACTCCGCAATTCGGTGGTTATCTCCCGTATGTGAAAAAGGGCAATGTCAACGAAAACAAAGTCCAATACCATGAAATCAAAGTTAACCAGCGCGTGCCCAAGCTTACGACAGGCTGCGGCACCTATGGTGATCCCTATACCATAACCAAGGCAACGGAGCTCAACACGGTTGCTGAGTACATCAATACTCAGAATCCAAGCGACGGCTGGGAAGTTACGATTGCGGCCGATCAGGAAACGCTATGCCAGCGCCGCTCGTCCAGCAAGGATGCTAGTAATGAAGTGACGTACGTCTACAAGCAGGCGAGCAAAACATGGGTGAGAATGATCGGGAACGACATCGACCCCAATGACACGCTTGACGATACGACGATGCACAGCTATCTCCAGAGTTCCTACTACAGCATCGAGCCGGAGAACGACAAGGGGGAAAGCACTGACACGCTTGAGCTGGACGCTGCCGTTTTTCAGGGCTTGGGTAATAAAGATTACCCGTTCCGTGGCGTTATCGTTGGTAATCTGAGGGGCTCGTCGCAGGCAGCTACGCAGGCGACTATCAAGATCCACAACTCCAAGGACACAGGTGCGCTTTCTGGGTTGATCCCGTATAGCTACGGTAGCGTTGTGAGTAATCTGAACATTGAATACTCGGGCAAGGCGGCCTCTATTGCACATAAGAATAAAGACGCCTCTGGCGTGCCGGGCGCGTTTTTTGGCGGCGTGATCGGTTGCATCATGGGCGGTGACAATATCATCGATGGCGTGTCGGTGAAAGCGTCTGGCGGCTTTAGCGTTGCTGGGGCAGCAGGCGATAATGGCGGCGCGCACCTTGTGCCCGTTGGCGGCTACGTTGGTGCTGTTGCGGGTGGCGGCGTCATCTTCCGCAACTCTTCCCGCGGCGACGGTGCCCTTAACGACTGGCATAGCGCTGGCGCTTCTCTCTACGACAACCCATATGTTGGCCGCGTGATCGACGGCTATGCGTTCAGCGAGCTTACCGATGATAAGAGTCTCGACAACACTGATCGTAACTACAAGGTGAACAATCTGGATACTTCGAAGACGGGGTGCATCAAGACGGATGCGACGCAGGGCCGCTATAGGGGAGACGACGCCAATAGCTCTGCGATAACCACAACCGTCAATGACTCGCAGGGACTGCTCGTACTCTCGGCCATCATCAGCAGCGGTGCGGCCGGCGGTTCGGCGAATACGAATACCACGAACGATGCGTATGGAACGTATGCGGGCTCGCGTGCCTACATGGGCGGCAACAACGCAAAGGGAGTGTACCAATTCGGCAACAAGCAATACGGCAAAGTTCGCAACGCGAGCTATACACATGTTGGAAGGCCGGCGAGTGCCGCTGAAGACTTTGCTAATGCGATAAGCGATGACATGAAAAGCCCCGGTATCCAGTTAGAGGGTAACGCGCTTGGCTACGCAGGCGATGGCTCGGGCGTTAACTCCCCCTACCTAGTAAAGAAATACGCAACGTGGCAGACGGGTAACATCTGCGCCGCGCAGGTCTCGGGAATGGATTTGCAGTTCAAAGCGGGTGAAACCTACGACATGACTACTTATGGCACGGGTTACACGGGTCTTTCGGGCCGCTACTACTCAAACGCATGCGCATCCGGTAAGGGCGCCGACCGCGATCGCATCGTGCCGCTTGTTGCGTGCATCAACGGTAACGGTGCAACAATTAAGGTCGGTAGCAAAGAGGCCAGCAAGGTATATGGGGTCACGGAGTACGTCGATGATAATTACAAACTCACCGGAGTGGGCGCTCTCTTTGGTACCGTAACGTATACCTCGACCAACGTGTTGGATAGCATCGGCACTCCGGCAACGGACGGCGCTGCTGCTACGGGCAACGGCGGCTATACCGTCCAGAACCTAAAGTTCGATGACTGCAATATTTCTCTTACGTATATCAATGCAGCCGGCGCCTCCAGTGGTGCGGGTAATGAGCAGGTTGGCGTCGGTCTGCTTGCGGGTACTACGGCGAACGCGAGCTCGCTGGCAGATTACGGCAAATATGCAGGAATTACCACGAATAGCTGCAGGGTGAATGGCCCCAATAACGTTGGCGGATTGCTCGGCGCATCCGGCTATGGTAGCCGCAGGACTGATAAAGATACAACTTTGCTGGTGAATCGTAACGACACCTCAAATTCGAACACGCGCTATTCTCCGGTCAAGCTTTACGATTGCTCTTATAGCAACATGGACATTTCTGGCGTGCAAAACGTCGGCGGCTTCGTCGGCAAGCTGAACCAAAATTCCGCTGGTGGCGTTTGGGCAAAAACGAATATGCCTATTGCCGAGAGTTCCACAATTATGTCAACTGCTGCCAGCGCAAGGACCGGCGGTATCGTGGGTCTTGCCGGAGGTGGTTTCCTGGTGAACACCGATGACGCTGGAACGCCTTCGCAGGGTGCCGGAAAGGCGGAGATCAGCAATGTCACGCTTCAGCCGGCAGCATCGAGCGCGACCGAGGGGACCGGCGGCCTTATCGGAAGGTCCGAAAATGGAATCGTGTCTGTCTACAATCTGTGCATCCATGGCGACGTGCAGAATAAAACGGTATTTGGTGTTAGAGGATCGAATAATCTTAAGTACGTTGCTGGTGCAGTCGGCGAAGCAGCTTCGGGCGGTGCATTTAAGTTCGATAGCTGTGTAATAAAAGACATCTATCTTGGTGCTCGTGAGTGCTCTGCCGGTTTAATCGGTGATCTGAAAGGTGGGTGTGCCCTCGAGGTCAAGAATTCAACTATCACTGGACTGGTCGTCGATGGTTCGTATTCTGGTGGTGTTGTTGGCTCGATCGGTAACACGGCGAACTCTGTCACGCTTTTGAACTCGACCATTGGCGAGAATAACTTTACCGGTAGCAAGAACGCTGCATGGAACTCATCGCTGGGAAGTTGTTCTGGTGGCGTGTCTGGCGATGGCCGTGGCTCATTTAGGCTCGTAAATGTGCTCATGGATCGCAATATCTTTGGGGCGCAAACTAGCCAGGGCTATTTGTTCGGAAATAGTTCATCCGCTGATCTCGTCAACGTTTTTGTCGCAGGAATTGCCATTAGACCAAACAGTGCGAGTGAATCGCTCAAGCTGATGCGCAATTCTTCCGGCACCGACGACCTTAAAAAAGTGAACAAAAAGTCATACATCGCATTTGCTGCCTATGAAGACAAGCTTTCCGATGCCAAGGGCGCGACACTGTATGGCAACGATGCTGCGAACGGCAATGTGACGGTGGCCGTTTCGCCCTACGTCACGACGAGTCCGACGAGTGGCCTTGTTGTGCGCGCCTCCGATGCTGACACGGCCGGCCGTTATCTGTTCGGCGACGGCATGAACGTTGGCCTTGCCACGGCCATCCAGAATCCGTCGAGCCCCGGCGTTGCCAACCGTTATGCCTACACCAACATCGGCGGCATCAATGACGATGGCGCCTATCAAAATACGTCGAGCTATAACGCCAAATCCGTGGCGAGCATGTTCAATGCGAATAACGATGCAAGCGACAGCAAGGTTGCAACGGATTTTCCCGTTTTGGTGATCTCGGGTACCGATAATACGACGGCCAAGAGCTATCTAAACATCATCACGAACGGCGGCTTCTCTGACGCTTGCAGATTGAATAACGAGAATGGCACCAATCCGCACGTGACGGCCAAAGCAGATGTTTTCCAACTCAAGGATGGTGTGTTCGTTAAGGACGATGACGCGTCGAACAATCCCACGCTTCGCGTAGTGAACAACGGCAAGAACAATATGTCGTTTAGCCCAAGCTCCGATTGGGACAACGGCAAGGGCCGCTTTACGCTCCTGACCGTTACCTTTACCGAGGCGGGTCAGAGCTACAACGTTCAGGTGCCGATCGTCGTTAAGCGCAAGCTCGAGATTGATTTCGCTGCAACGTATGATTACGGCATCAAATTTAAAGAAAAAGACTACGCTAACCTTGGAAAAGATGCACACGTGCTTACGAGCTTTGGCGAGCCGATGACGGGTCTGCTTACCTGGACATACAATTCTGCCAATGGGAAGGAAGTCGACTTTGGCTGGGACAGCTATATGGCTGCTGGCGGCTCGATGAAGGGGCTCGGTAAGAGCATCCTCTTCAATGGTGCCGACGGAAGGTTGCCCCAGGGCACCCAGCTTACGCTCATCGATGCGAACGTTGACGGCCGGGCCGGTGGCAGAGAGTATCACTATACGGTGGGCGAAGGCGGAGCAACGAGCGTTTCCCTGAGCGGAAACGACGGCTTTAAGGATTCTGCGGGCAATCCATATCAGGAGCGATGGCTGAGCGAGATTTTGGATGTGTCGGCCACACAGGATGGCGCCGGCACATGGACCGTGTGTGATAACGAGGCAGAGGCGACCGCTAAAGCGAAACTCGATGGCAAGTGGACGCTGTTTAAGGTTGCGGGTGCTGACGTTCCCAGCAACAGCCGCTATACGCTAAAGGTACCTAAGGAGAAGGATACCGGCAGAGAGAAGCGTGCATCGGAGAGCGTCTACCTAGTTGTCAACGTGCCCAAGTCGGGCGACGGCGTGACGCAAGCTAGTATCAACGGTTTTACGGCTTCGTCTATTGACTCGAATTCTTCGGGTGGCCGCATATCTTGGAATCTGCATCACGTCTTGCGCACCGGTGGCGACGATAATCAAAACGGTACGGCATCGACATACAGCATCTTGTCCAATTACGGGCAGGAAGTTAACGACGGGAAGCCGGAGGCGCGCACTCCGGTTTCGAAGTCGACGGACGGCGCCGCCTACGTTCTTTCTCTTGACGTTACCGACACGATTACGTTTAACCCAAGTCAGAGCTATGCTGACTCGGACTCTTTGTTCTATCAGCTCGATACGTCACTGTGCAAGTATGGCGCCAACAATACCCTGACGGGGGTGAGTAGTTTCCCGAGCGGAACCTCGGCGATCGCTAAATTCTATGTTGCCATCGACAATCAGAACTATAAGTGGGATGGCGAAGATTGGGCGAAGTGTGATTCTTCGACGCCTGCGTTCACGCAGACCGTGACGGATACGGGCGATGACTCGCTGAAGCTCAAGCTCGATTGTGACCTCGCCAGAATCCGCAAGCGTGCAACGGGCGGATCCTTTACCGTGCGCACGGCTGTGGAAGAGATTCGCCTTACGCCGGACGGCTGCAACAAGGTCATCTCCCTGTCCAAGCAGTCTGGCGAGGACGCCTGTACCAAGATGTCCTATACCGCCAAGCTTTCGACGCGTAAGGAAGGCCTTAATACCTCGAGCCTGACGCAGACGAAGCGCGGTAACGTCGGGTACTATCGCATGGACACGGGTGATACGACCATTACGCTTTCTGCGCCAGATAAGTCGCAGCTTGGTATTAACGTGGACGACCTGCGTCCGATCGCGAATGGCACGATTGGTCTGGGTGCCACGTATGAACTGGGTGGACTCAGCAACGCCGCCGAGGCAATTGCGAACGCAGACTCTGTTGTGTACACGCTCGCGCTTCAGCGCCGCGGAACCGACGGCACGTATGAGAGCGTAACGGATGATATCTCCAACTACGTAACAGTGACGGAGAGTAAGCTTGCCGCGGTCGCTCCCTCCGGTAGCACGATCACCTTCACTGACTCGAAGGAGAACGGCAAGTTCAAAACGAAGAACGGTAATACGACGTTTAGCCTGCCCTTTACCGTTAAGGTCAACACGCAGGTTGAACAGCGTGAGCAGTTCTACGCGAACTATCGTCTGGTGATGACAGCGAGCTTGGTCAAGGGTGACGTGGCGAGCGCAAAGCCTCAATCGCCCGACTATGTGACCTACACGCTCACGAGGGTGAACCTCAACGGCATCGACCACTAGTTCCGAAGCCAACTGGCTTCGCAAAGGGGGCGGCAACCACCCGGTTGCCGCCCCCTTTCTAGTCTGCGCGATCCCAGTCTTGGACTCCGCTGGACAGTTAGTTCAGATACGTATAATTCCAGACCGCAGCAGGCGCATCCGGCGCTCGTTTTGGGGAAGAAAGGGGCTCAAAACTAGGATTCGGTAGCTATCTGGGCTCGATTTGCGTGCAATGAGTCGCCAAAGAACCCTCTCCGGGGACCATAGCGCAGCTTTATCAGCATAGAAAAATACGTATCTGAACTAACTGTCCAGCCGCCGTTGGAGAAAGGTGTTTTAGCTCTCCCGACCCCTCCACCAGGCTTTCCAACTTCCCACTTAACTTAACACTTAAGGTGGAAAGCTGGGTAGAAAGCTGGAAAGTTAAGTGGAAAGCTGGAATGTTAAGTGGAAAGCTGGAAAGTACGCGGAAGACTGACATGCTAGCCCAGAGGCTAGAGGGGTTAATAATTATGAAGACCATACCAAGCGAAACAAAAAGATACCAATCTGGTTGGTAAAACACGCTCAATGAGCTGCGAGCTAACTAGCTGCGTAAATTAAATGTAAAGAACTGTCGCAAATAAATGGCAAATGCCCAGATAACGCCGCGTCTATTTTAATTAACTGCTTTGAGCAAACAGTAAAATGCTACTATCTAACTTGCACGTAAGAAAGCAGATTAACGGTTAAGGCTAAGAAGTGGCAGGTATGTCGGAAGCAACTAGGACTCGCACGCATGCGCCCGAGGTTAGGCAGCGCGCCGTCGAGATCCTCCAAGAGGGGGTCGGTCATCGCGCCCTCGCCGCGGAGCTTGGCATTCCCCAGGCCACGGCTCGTCAGTGGGCCCGCGCGTATGCCGTAGGCGGTGCCGACGCCGTTCTCAACGCCGGTTCGCATCATCACACCTATTCGTACGAAGTTAAGCTCGCCGTGGTCAAGGACCGCTTGGAAAACGGCTTAACGGTTCGCGAGGCCATGATCAAGCACAAGATTCCCAGCGAGTCTTCGGTCAAGGCTTGGTGCCGCCAGTATCGCGAGAGCGGTGAGTCCGCGCTGGTTGATAAGCCGCGCGGTCGCAAGCCGCGCGTTAAAAAGGCGGAATAGCGAACGGGATGGTGCGCCCACAGGGGCGCATTTTTCTTGCCGCGCCAACTTTTTGGACCGTCGTGAGCCTACTGGAACATCCTCCAAAGTGGTTAATAAACCGCGCGCAGTGGCCCGTGCGCCCGCCGCCGCGATAGGGGGAGCGTCGCCTCTCTGCTCCAAAGCGGACAGACTCGTTACCCCGTACGCCTAAAACTCCCCAGTTGACCGAAAACCCGCCGCCGCTACTCCTCAACTGAGCTATAACGTTAAACAATTGCAGCGTTTTTGCATGGGGGAGTGATGGTATGACGCTACTGTATTTCCTTACCCTGTTTCCGCTGGTACCGGCGCTGGGCATGCTGCTCGCGCGCGGTGACCGCGCCCGCGATGCGGTAGGGCTTGTAGGCTCCGGCATTATTATGGCGGTGACGGTTGTAGTCGCCGTCATGTTTTTTGGCACGGGCCCGCAGAGCTTCGAGGTTGCCCCCGGCACCTCGCATGTGCTCTCGATCATCAGCTCCGTCATCGACGTGATCCTGTGCGCCGTCATCCTGTACAACGCGCGTAAATATAAGAGCACGCTCACCACGGTGCTCGGCGTGGTGCAGCTGGTGGGCTCGCTCACCTTTGCAGCTATGACGCTGCCCGCGACCGAAGCCGTCACGGCAACGCCACTCTACCTTGACTACATGAGCGTGATCATGGTGCTTGCCGTCGGCATTGTCGGCAGCCTTATCTGCGTGTACGCCCTGGGCTACATGAAGGACTTCCAGGCCCACGACGAGCACGAGGCAGCGCTGCGCGGGCAGACGGCGCCTGACCGACGCCCGCAGTTCCTGGCGCTTATGTTCCTGTTCCTCTCGGCCATGTTCGTCATCGTGACAAGCGACAACCTTGAGTGGCTGTTCTGTGGCTGGGAAATCACCACCGTGTGCTCGTTCCTCATGATTGGCTACACGCGCACGCCCGAGGCCATAAAAAACGCTTTCACCCAGATCATCCTCAACATGCTGGGCGGCATCGCGTTTTTGGCCGGGCTCATGTACCTGCACGTTAACGGCATGCCGCTGACCATCTCGGGCATGATCGAGCTTTCCGGCGCCGGAACCGCGCAATCCGCGCTGCTGGTGATGCCGGTCGTTCTGCTGTCGCTCGCCGCACTCACCAAGGCCGCGCAGATGCCGTTCCACACTTGGCTATTGGGTGCCATGGTTGCCCCCACGCCCACGAGCGCCCTGCTGCACTCGTCAACCATGGTCAAAGCCGGCGTGTTCCTGATGGTCAAGCTCAGCCCGCTCTATGCCATCTATCCCGTGACTGGCTTTATGGTCACGAGTGTGGGTGCCATCACGTTTTTGCTCGCTGCCCTCATGGCCATCTCGCAGAGCAACGCCAAACGCGTGCTCGCGTACTCCACCATTTCCAACTTGGGCCTTATCAGCGCCTGCCTAGGCGTCGGCGCGCCCGAGGCCGTGTGGGCCGCGATCTTCCTGATCCTGTTCCATACGGTGGCAAAGTCGCTGCTGTTCCTGTGCGTGGGCACGGCCGAGCATCATATCGGCAGCCGCAATATCGAGGACATGGACGGCATGTTCAGCCGCATGCCGCACCTGACGCGCCTGATGATGCTGGGCATTATGGGCATGTTCGTGGCTCCGTTTGGCATGCTCGTGTCCAAGTGGGGCGCCCTGGTGGCGTTTGCCCAGACCGGCAACGTGCTCATGATCATGGTGCTTGCCTTTGGCTCGGCCGCGACGTTCTTCTTCTGGGGCAAGTGGCTTGCCAAGCTTTCGGGCGTCGACCCCACGGCTCAAAACGTTGAGGTCAATGTCCATAAGACCGAATGGATGGCCCTCAATACCATCGCCGCGCTGCTGATTCTGTGCTGCGTGGCGTTCCCGGTTATCTCGAGCGGTCTGGTGTCGCCTTACTTGGCCATGGTGTTTGGCCGCGTGCCGTACGTTATTGGCAAGGATGCCATGTATCTGATGGTGGTTATCGTGGCGTTTATCGCCGTGGTGCTGCTGACGTCGTTCCGCGTGAGCAATAAGCCGCACGTCAACGTGTACCTTTCGGGCGTTGGAACCGAGAACTACCGTCATTTCCGCGGCTCGATGGGACACGAGGTAAAGGCCGAAAAGCGCAATTGGTACTCGGAGGACGCCCTTGGCGAGAAGCGTATTGGCCCCGCGGGTAGCGTCGTGTGCTGCAGCATTATCTTGTTTGCGCTGCTGTGCTGCGCGTGGATTGGGCCCGAGCGGCTTGCCATGAGTGCGCCCTCGGTGCTGCGCGGAAAGTATTTCGAAGGCTCGGGCGTCGTGGGCATATTTATTGGCACCGTGGCGTTTGCCTTGCTGGCGCCGCTTGTGGGCGGCCTGATTGACGGTCTTGACCGTAAGCTTTCGGCTCGCATGCAGGGCCGCGTGGGCCCGCGCTTGCTGCAGCCCTTCTACGACGTTGCCAAGCTGCTGCGCAAGGCCCCCGCCAGCGTAAACACCATGGACGATACCTACATGGCGTGCGCGCTCATCTTTACCGTGGTGGGCGGCGGCATCTTTGTGTCGGGCTCCAACACGCTGCTGTGCGCTTTTATGGTGACACTCGCCGCGATTTTTGTGGTGTTGGCGTCCGCCTCGACGCAAAGCCCGTTTGCCCAGGTTGGCGCCGATCGTGAGTTGCTGCAGGTTATGAGTTACGAGCCCGCCGTTCTGTTGATGAGCGTGGGCCTGTATCTTGCCACCGATAGCTTTGATTCCATCGCCGTGACGGGGCAGTCGGCCCCCATCATCGTGTACAGCGCGCCCATTTTCCTCGCGCTGCTCGCGGTGCTTACCATCAAGCTGCGCAAGTCGCCGTTTGACCTTTCGTACTCGCATCACGCGCATCAGGAGATTGTCCAGGGTGTCGCCACCGAGATGAGCGGCGGCACGCTGGCCAAGATGACCCTTATGCACTGGTGCGAGACCGTGCTGTTTTTGATGTGGGTGGGCATGTTCTTTGTCTGGGACAACCCGGTGAGCTGGGTGGTCGCCCTGGTCGTGATGGCCGCGACGTACTTTGTCGAGGTGCTGATCGACAACACCTTCGCGCGCAGCACCTGGCGCAGCTGCTTTAAGCTCGGCTGGGGCGTGGCGCTGGTGTTTGGCCTGCTCAACCTTATGCCCATCCTCGTCGACGTGTTTATTTAGGAGGCGGCATCCATGGATCATAAAATGTCGCGCTCGCCGTGGGTTATTCATTACGACGGCTCGAGCTGCAACGGATGCGATATCGAGGTGCTGGCCTCGCTCACGCCGCTGTTCGATGCGGAGCGCTTTGGCGTGGTCAACACCGGCAACCCCAAGCATGCGGATATCTTTTTGGTGACGGGGTCGGTCAATGCCCAGAACCTGCCCGTCGTGCGCCAGATCTACAACCAGATGCTCGAGCCCAAGTGCGTGGTGGCGTGCGGCATCTGCGCGTGTTCGGGCGGCGTGTTCCGCGATGCCTATAACGTGATCGGCGGCGTGGGCCGCGCGATTCCCGTGGACGTGTACGCGCCCGGGTGCGCCATTCGCCCCGAGACCGTGATCGATGCCATTGTGGAGGCGTGCGGCATCTTGGACCAGAAGGAGGCCGTGATGCGCGCCGGCGGCGATCCGCTCACCGTGGGCGGCGCTGCTACTTGGGATGGTGGCGTTGAGCTGGGCGAGGACGGGTTTGTGGCTGCGGGGGCCGGGACTGACGGTGCCGGTGACGCGCCTGCCGGGAAGCCTGCTGCGCCCGCCGCTGGCGACGCACCTGCTGAGACGCCCGCCGCTGCAAAGGAGGCCGAGTAATGCAAAAGGCTATCTATATCACCGTCGGGATCGACAAGCTCCTGCCGCATGTCCAGGCGCTCAAGGGCGTCGGCGCGCGCTTTGTGCAAATGCATGCCGAGCGCAACGTCGACGACGGCTCGTATCGCTTGGTCTATACGTTTATCAACGTCCGTGCTGCTCAGGAGCATATTGCGCAGGACGGCAGCTATGCGATCGAGAACCTGGTGGTCGAGGGCATCGACCAGTACCAGGAGATTCCGTCCATCAGCTCGTATTACCCCGCGGTGTTCCCGTTTGAAAATGAGGCCCACGACCTGTTTGGTCTTGCCATCACCGACATGCAGATCGACTTTAAGGGTTTTTTCTACCAGGTTTCGACTGCCGAACCCATGAGCGTCATCACGCCCGAGGTGAAGGCCGCGCGCGAGAAGGCCATGAAGGTCCGTGCCGCCGCCGAGGCCAAGGCGCGCAAGGCCGCAGCCGAGAAGGCCGCTGCCGCTGCTGCTGCGGGGGAGGGCGCTGCGGGTGCCGGCGATGCTGCGGGCACTGCCGTCGCCCAGTCCGCTGCGGCTACCGGCTCCGATGCTCAGCACGATGAAGCTGCTGCCAAGGCCGCACTTAAGGCTGCCGAGCTGGAGGCAAAGCTCGCCGCCATGGATCCCGAGAAAGCGGCCAAGGTCCGCGCGGCGCTTGCCGCCAAGGCCGCCCGTGACAAGCAGAAAAAGGAGGCGTAAGGTCCATGGCACATCGCTCCGTTATTCCGTTTGGCCCGCAGCACCCGGTGCTGCCCGAGCCGCTTCATCTGGACCTGGTGATCGAGGACGACCGCGTCATCGAGGCAATTCCGCAGATCGGCTTTGTGCACCGCGGGCTCGAGAAGCTCACCGAAAAGCGCGACATGCATCAGTTTGGCTACATCGCCGAGCGCATTTGCGGCATCTGCGCCGTGGGCCACAGCTGCGGCTATGCCAGCGCCTGCGAGCGCATGCTCGGCATCGAGGTGCCCGGCCGCGTGCAGTATATCCGCACCATTTTGCACGAGCTTTCGCGCATTCACTCGCACCTGCTGTGGCTGGGCCTGCTCGCCGATGCCTTTGGCTTCGAGGCGCTGTTCTATCGTTCGTGGACGCTGCGCGAGCAGATTCTCAAGATCTTCGAGAGCACTTGCGGTGGCCGCGTGATCCTTTCGATTAACGAGATCGGCGGCCTTAAGCACGACATTGAGGACTCCGAGCTAGCGGGCATTGTCCAGACGCTCGATGCCATGCGTCCCGACTACGAGGCCCTGGTGCATACGTTTTTGGACGACGACAGCTGCGGCGAGCGCCTGCATGGCGTGGGCGCGATCAGCAAGAAGGACGCGCTGGATCTGTCGATGGTCGGCCCGTTCGGCCGCGCCTCGGGCGTGGACTACGACGTGCGCATGTTCGGCGACGGCGCCTATGCAGATCTGGCCGCGTTTGAGCCGATCGTCGCTACCGATGGCGACTGCTATGCCCGCTGCCAAGTGCGTTGTGCCGAGGTCACGCAGGCCATGGACATCATTAAGGAGCTTGCGGGCAAGATTCCGCACGACGGTATCGGCGGGCGCACCAAGCTTACGCCGGCCGACGGCGCGCGCGGCGAGGTTGTGATTGAGCAGCCGCGCGGCGAGGCGTACTACTATGTGCGCGGCAACGGCACCAAGAACCTGGACCGCTTCCGCGTGCGCACGCCGACGTCGCAGAACCTGGCGGGTCTGACGCATGCGCTGCAGGGCGTGCTCCTTGCCAACGTGCCCATGATCATCCTGACCATCGACCCCTGCATTAGCTGCACGGAAAGGTAGGCGCGGCATGAGTTTGCTGACATTTGCCAAGACGGCCTTGGGCTCTATGGTCAAGCAGCCGGTCACGGTGTGCTATCCGCAGGAGGGGCTGACGGCGCCCGAGCGCTTGCGCGGGCACATCGTCAACGACATGGACGTGTGCATTTGCTGCGGCATGTGTGCTCGCCGCTGCCCGGCGGGTGCGCTTGCGGTCGATCGCAAGGGCGGAACGTGGTCGATTGATCCGTACGCCTGCGTGGTGTGCGGCGAGTGCATCGAGAGCTGCCCCAAGCACTGCCTGACTATGGACACCGCCCGTACTCCGGTTGCGGCGGACAAGACTCCCACGGTAGAAACTAAGCCGGAATAACGCGTAGACGGGCCGGCGGGGCAAAATTGCCCCGCCGGCCCCGCGCTTGAACGCGCGGCTGGGCCGCCGCTAACAAAACCATGCCGGATTACGGGGCTGGATGGCGAACCTCCGACCATATAGAAAATCGCAAAAACAAAACCGCAGGTAGATAGCCTGCCGTTTTTCAAAAAATGAAGGTATGGATGAGGGCCCCGACTTTAGCTCCGTAATCCGGCATAGTTTTGAAATGGCACCATATCCGTGACAGCTCTTGATCTCCCATGGACGGAGGAAAGCGGATCATTTTTGCCTTGCGAAGGCTGCCGCGTGATCCGTCTGCCACGAAATGGGCCCATCTACTATGTTTAGGCGGCAGCCCTCGACCACGGCAAGCAATGCGAAATGAAAACCGCAGGTAGAACGCCTGCGGTTTTTCATGAAACGCGGCTATGGTCAGGGGTATCGGGTCAAACGTAGTAGATGGGCCGATTTCGTGGTGGGCGCCGTCAGCCGATCTCCGTGGGCGGAAGAAAACGGATCATTTTGGTCTCGTGAGGTTTGCGGAGGCACTCGTGCAGGGCCGTCGCGAATAAAACTATGTCGGTTTACTACGATGAATTCGGCATTCCCGACCATGACTGCATTTTTCTAAATATTGCAAGCGTTCTACCTGCGGTTTTGGAAGCGCGCAATTTGCCGTGGTCGAAGGTGGTCGATTCATCGTAGTAAACCGGCATAGTTTTGAAATGGCATTAAATCGGTGGCAGCCATTTTACTTTGCCGGGGTGGTCGGTTGTTGGGTAATTACCCTCGCAGGTAGGCGATGGCGATCTGCGTGCGGTTGCGCAGGCCCATTTTGGCTAGGATCGAGCTAATGTGGTTGCGCACGGTGCCTTCGCCCATATAGGCGGTGGCAGCGATCTCCTTGTTATCGAGGCCGCGGGCGATGAGCTCGGCGACTTCGAACTCGCGGTCGGTCAGGCTGGCAAAGGCTGCGGGCCGGCGGGGCGTGCCCGTCTTGTCGCCCATCCCGTCAAAGTCAACATCTTCGATCGCCTTGCCCTCGAGCACGCGTTTGCCATCCATGACCTGCGCCAACGCTGGCGGAATGGCGGCGACATCGGTCTTGATCAGGTAACCGCGGGCGCCCAGCTTGAGCGCCGATACAATGTACTCGTCATCCGAGAATGTCGTCAGAAACACCACGCGTGCCGCGGGGTCGTGCTCAAGGATTTCGCGCGCCGCCGAAAGCCCGTCGCGCCCCGGCATCTGAATGTCGAGCAGCGCGATATCGGGCGCGTGCTCGGCGTAGAGTGCCACCGCGTCGTTGCCGTCGGCTCCGGTGCCCACCACTTCGATCTGCGGCTGGGCGCCCAGGATAATCTTGAGCGAATCGACTACCAAGCGGTCGTCGTCGACAACTATGAGCCTCATCGGGCGTCATCTCCTTGCTGTTTGGGGACGGTGGCAAACACACGCCAGCCGCCGGCGCCGGCACGCGGGCCGGCGGTGAAAGTGCCGCCAAGCGCCTCGACGCGCTCGCGCATGGAGACGAGCCCCATGCCTTCTGCGACGTTGCTGCTGCTCGCCGGGGTCGCGTCTGCGCCATCATCGGTAACGATGAGCTGGTAAAACGACGGATGCTCCATGCACCGCACGGTAATGGTTTTGGCATGGGCGTGGCGCATGGTGTTGGAGAGCGCCTCGCGCAGGACCGCCGCAAAGCAGTTCGCGACGTTTGCGGGCGCATGTTCGGTCATAACTTCAAGCTCAATCCGCGGACCGCCGTCCGAGCGCGCGCCTTCAACGATGCGTTCGAGCTGCACGGAAAGGTCGACGGCGTTGTCGTTGAGCGCGTGGACGCTGGCGCGCACGAGCTGGAGCGCCTCGTCAACGGTGTATTTGACGTCGGCGAAATCGGCGGCGACGCCGGGCTCGTCGGCGTGCACGACGCGCAGGGCCTCGGTCTGCAGCGAGGCACGCGTGAGCTGGTGCCCGACATTATCGTGGATCTCGCGCGCGATGCGGGCGCGTTCGGCGAGCGTCGCGAGCTCGACTTCGTAGTCCTGGCGGTCGGCAAGGTCGCGGTTGCGCGCCTCGAGCGCGAGGGCTCGTTCCTGCAGCTCGTCTCGGGTACGGCGCATGCGCTGCTGCTCGCGCTCTAACTGCGCGGTACGTAGCGATAGCAAGGTGGCGGCAACCGAAAGGATGGCGGTCAGCAGGAGCGTTCGGGCGGTGAGCGCGTCGGTGCGAAGGTCCGCGACGAGCGCAAAGACAAAGACGACGCCAATGCCCAGCGCGATCCAGGCGTGCTCACGGCGCACGCGCCGCGCGATGTCATAGAGGGCGAGAGGCGCAAACGGCACAAACGGCGGCACGAAGACAGCCGCGATGACGTAAACGTAGCTCGCGGCCTCGCTCGCACGGCGGGCGCGGTTCCCCCGTGCGACCTCGGCTAGCGAGGTGGCAATAACGCCAAGGCAAAACGCCGCGACCAGGTGAGCGTTCACAGCAAGACCCATGGCGGCCGCAATACAGCACGCCAGCACGATCAATTTGTCGAAAAGCCTGTTCATACGGGTATTGTACGCGAAGCCGCGCATGGTGGAGGGGCCGCCTGCGCAACCGTGACATTCCTCCCGCGTGGCAAAGCGGGGGCGTCGGCAGGCCGCACGACCAAGACCCTCGCACTCGTGACAAAGCTCACTGGCGCGCGCCGCCCGCTCCTGCGATGATGCAATCGTACCGGGCCACGACCAACAGAAGGGCCGCCTCATGACAGACATCGTCCACGTCGAAAACCTCGTTAAGCGCTACGACGACCTTATTGCGCTCGACCACTTTAACCTGAGTATCGCCCCCGGCGAGATCTTTGGCCTGCTGGGCCCCAACGGCTCGGGCAAGACCACGTCCATCAACTGCATCCTGCAGCTGCTCGCCTACGACAAAGGCACCATCGAGCTGTTCGGCGAGCGCATGACGCCCGCCCGCTACGACCTCAAGCGCCGCATCGGTGTGGTGCCGCAGCAGGTGGCGGTGTTCGACGAGCTCACCGTGCGCGAGAACATCGACTATTTCTGCAGTCTCTACGTCAACGACCGCAAGCGCCGCCGCGCGCTGGTGGACGAGGCGATCGACTTTGTCGGCCTGGGCGACTTTACCAAGTTCCGCCCCGGCAAGCTCTCGGGCGGCCTGGCGCGTCGTCTCAACATTGCCTGCGGCATCGCGCACAAGCCCGAGCTCATCTTTTTTGACGAACCCACGGTGGCGGTCGACCCGCAAAGCCGCAACGCCATCCTGGAGGGCATCTGCCGCCTGCGCGACGAGGGCGCCACGGTGGTGTATACCAGCCATTACATGGAGGAAGTCGAGCAGATCTGCAGCCGCATCATGATCATGGACGGCGGCCGCGTGCTGGCGCAGGGCACCAACGACGAGCTCAAGCGCATGATTCAGATGGGTGAGAAGATTGTAATCGAGGTCGGCGAGGTTCCGAGTGCGGCGCTCGGTGCCGTCGCAAGCCTGCCGCACGTTCTGGACCTTTCGGCAACGGCGGGACAGCTCACGTTTTCGTGCGAAGCGAGCCCGCACAACCTGACGGACATTCTCGATGCGCTGCGCTCGCATGACGTGCCGCTCGGCCGCATCTATTCCGAACCGCCGACCCTCAACGACGTGTTCCTCGAGATCACCGGCCGCGAGCTGCGCGACTAGGGGGCGGCCATGTTCAACACCATCATCACCACGGTCAAGACGCTGCTGCGCCGGCCGAGCACGTGGGTCTGGGGCGCTCTCTTTCCTATCGCGCTTTCCACGATGTTCATGTTTATGTTTGCGAACCTCAGCTCCGACGGCACGGTCGACCCGGTGCCGGTTGCCGTCGTGGCGGACGAGGCCTGGGATGCCTCGACCTTTAAGGATGTGGCGGCTTCGCTTGCCAAGGCAGGCGACGACCAGCTGCTCGATGTGAGCGAGTACGAAGACTTGGCTGCCGCGAACCGTGCGCTCAAGGCCGGCGAAGTCGCGGGCGTCTACACGGTCGATGCCGCGGGCGCGCCCAAGCTTACGTTGCTTTCGAGCTACGATAGCTCGCGCGCCAGTACGGCGCTCACCGACCGCAGCATCCTGGAGACGGTGGCGAGCTCGTATACGCAAAATGCCGAGCTCATGCGCCAGATTGCCCAAGACAACCCGGCGGCGCTCGCCGACCCGGAGGCGGTTGCGCGCGCCCTGTCGCTCGAGGGCGGAACCCGCCGCGTGAGCCTGACGCGCACCACGCCCGACGGCACGACCATTTACTACTACGCGCTCTTTGGTCTGGTCGCGATGATGTCTGCCGAGTTTGCCGCTTTGAGCGTCGTCGATTTGCAGCCCAATCTGTCGGGCCTTGGTGCGCGCCGCTGCGTGGGCGGCCTTTCCAAGACAGCGTCGCTGGCCGGCATCTTTGTCGGCTCGTGGCTGGTCTCATTTGCCTCGATGGCGGTCGCGATTGGCTACGTGCGCCTAGTCGTTGGCGTCGACTTTGGCGGGCGCGAGGGGCTGTGTCTGGTGGGCGGTGCTGCATCCGCGCTTGCCGCCACGGGCCTGGGGCTCTTTGTGGGCACGCTTCCCGTTAAGGGCGGCAAGGCGTCCAAGTCCGGTATCCTCACGGGCTTCGCTACCACGTGCGCCCTGTTCGCCGGACTCTACGGCGAGCCGGCGATGGCGCTTGCCGACGATGTCGCCCGCGCCTGCCCGGCCGAGTGCTGGCTCAACCCCGTCAAGCTCATCTGCGACATGTTCAACCGCCTGTATTTCTTTGAGGATCTGGGGCCCTTCGCCGTCCGCGCCGGCGCGCTCGTCCTGATGACCCTGGTGTTTGTCGTCGCCGCTACGCTGATCTTTGGAAGGAGCCGCTATGAGCACCTTTAAGACCGCGCTTCGCATGGCGCTCGCGCACCCGTTATACCTGCTCATCTATACGGTGTTCATCTCGCTCATGGGCGTATTCATCGCGGCCTCGGTGAGCTGGAACTCGTCGCAGCTTACCGAGTACAAGCCCTACGACACCAATGTGATCGTGGTCGACCGCGACAATAGCGACCTTTCGCGGGCGCTTACCAAGCACCTAGGCTCACGCTTTGACCTGGTCACGGGCGTTGGTGACGACATGTACGACCTTGCGGATGCGCTCGCCAAGAGTAACAGCGCCAAGGGCAGCGCCGATTGCGTGTTCTTTATCCCGGAGGGGTTTGAGGACGATCTTGTTGCAGCCGCTCGTGCGGGGGAAGACCTGCCCAAGCTCGATGTGACGTACGGCTCCGGCACCATGGCGGCAGCGCTTTCGTCTGCCGAGGCCTCGCGGTGGGTCTCGCTCGCGGGTACTGCGGCGGCACTTGAGCCAGCTGCTTCCGACGGCGATGTCGCCAAGGCCGCCGAGCATGCTGCCGCAAAGCGTGCGGAGGTCCAGATCGAGCAGGTCAAGGTTGACTCGACTGCCGCCGCTACACTCGAGTCGTACTTCAACTTTGGCGCGTATGCGATCATCTCGTCGGTCATCGTGTCGGTGGGGCTGGTGTTCTCGGGCATGAACGAGCCCGAGCGCGTGCGCCGCATGGAGGCCGGTCCGCTCTCCGAGCGCCAGCGTTCGCTTGCCGTGTTCGCGGCCGCCGCCGTGCTCACTGTCTGTATCTGGTTTGTGTCGAGCATGATGGGCGTCGTGGGCTTTTCCGGCGCGGTCGCCGAGGTCGGCGTGGGCCGTGTGTGCCTGGCGCTGGCGGCAACGTTTGCCCTGGCGTGCACGCCGCTGGCCGTTGGCTTTGCCCTTTCGAGCCTGGGCGCGCGCGAAGAGCTGCTCAACGGTGTGGGCAACCTGCTTGGCTTGCTCATGACGTTTTTGGGCGGCGCCTGGATGCCGCTTTCGATGATGGGCTCGGCCGTGCAGACGGTGGCGCACTTTGTGCCGACGTTTTGGGTGAACGACGCGATCGGCAAGGCGCTCGCCGCGGACCTGACGTTCACCGTGCTGGGCGACATCGCCTGCGACCTGGGCGTCACCGTGCTCTTCGCCGCCGCCATCGCCGCCGTAGGCCTGGCCCTCACGCGCGCCAAATCCCATGCCTAGCCGTAACCCGTCACTTGGGGACGTTCTTAAACGACTAGTCATCGGGGACAGTCTTTGCCGATTCGCCGGTTCGCCAGCCGGGTTGGCAAGGACTGTCCCAATATGCCGGCCTTTGGGGACGTTCCTTTCCTGCCGGCACTTGGGACCACTCATTGGGGACAGACTTAAATGAGCGATTTTACTCATTGGGGACAGACTTAAATGAGTGGTTTCAGTCATTTAAGTCTGTCCCCAATGAGTACCCAATGACTGGTTTGGAAAAAATCGCGCCTGTCGCTTAAAAATAGTTCGCCTGGGTTTACTATTAGCCTAGAAAGTAGCAGGTGGCTAACAACGGGGGATAAGATGGCGGCAAAGCGAGCCTACGTCCAGGTCAGCGGGCTTAAGAAACACTACGGCGACGGCGATGCACGCCTGACGGTGCTCGATGGCATCGATACGTCCATCAATCGCGGCGAGATCTGCGTCATGCTGGGGCCCTCGGGCTCGGGCAAGTCGACCTTTCTCAACCTGATCGGCGGCCTGGAGGATGCCGACGGCGGCTCCATCATGGTGGACGGCTGCGATCTCACGGCGCTCAAGCCCGCCGATCTGGGCGAGTACCGACGCCGCGAGCTGGGCTTTGTCTTCCAGTTCTACAACCTGGTGCCCGACCTTACCATCAAGGAAAACATCGAGGTCACGGCGCACCTGTCCAAAAAACCGCTCGACGTCGACGGTCTGCTGCGTTCGCTGGGCCTCTACGAGCACCGCAACAAGTTTCCGCGCCAGGTCTCGGGCGGCCAGCAGCAGCGCTGCGCCATCGGCCGTGCGCTCGTCAAAAATCCGGGCCTGCTGCTGTGCGACGAGCCCACGGGCGCGCTCGACTACAAGACATCCAAGGAAATCCTGCAGCTCATGGAGGACGTCAACCGCACCTACGGCTGCACCATCATCATCGTCACCCACAACGCCGCCATCGCGCGCATGGCCAATCGCGTGCTGCGCCTGCGCGACGGGCGCATCGTCGAGGACGAGCTCAGCGAGTCGCCCGTCGCGGCCGCCGAGCTCGATTGGTAGGCGGCGCCATGACACCTCTCGCAAAACGACTCCCGCGCGAGCTGCGCCGCAATATCGGCAAGTACCTGGGCATCTTTTTGCTTATGTGTGGGAGCATCGCTCTCACCTCGGGCTTTTTGCTCGCGGCGCATTCCATCGGTTGCCTTATCGACGACATGCGCGATGCGTACACGATTGAGGACGGCCGCGTGACCACCTCCTTCGAGGCTACCGACGACCAGCTCAAGGCAGCCGAGGATGCAGCCGACGACGTCGGCGGCGTCACGCTCTACAAGAACTTCTCCATCGACGCCATCATCAAAAAGACCGCCGGCGACGATGGCACCAAGCGCACGCTGCGCACCTACGCGCACCGCGCTAAGGTGGACATTGCGTCCTACTGTGAGGGCAAGGAACCCAAGGCAGAAGACGAGGTTGCCATCGACCGCGTTTTTGCCACCAACAACGACCTCGCCGTGGGCGATAAGGTCGAGCTTGAGGGCCGCACCTACACCATCTGCGGCATCATGACCCAGCCCGATAGCCAGGCGCTGTTCCTCGACAATTCGGACTTTACGGTGAACACCATCACGTACGGCGTGGCCGAGGTCACCGACGCCGGCTTTGCCGCGCTCGAGGATGCCGGTGGTGCACCTGCCTACACCTACTCCTTTGCCTTTACCGATCGCGACCTCCCCACCGCGGATCGCATCGATGCGGAGCAGGATATGGTCGAGGCGCTGACCGATGCCGATGCGCGCGTGGACGATCTGATCGACGCCGATTCCAACCAGGGTATTGGCTACGCGCGCGACGACGTAGACGGCGACTCCATGATGTGGATGACGCTGCTCGACATTATCATCGTGATCATGGCGTTTGTCTTTGTGGTCCTTACCGACGCCACCATCGAGGAGGAGAGCGCCATCATCGGCACGCTGCTCGCCAGCGGCTATCGTCGACGCGAGATCGTGCTGCACTACCTGGCGCTTCCCGCCATCGTGGGCGTGCTCGCGGCGCTTTTGGGCACCGCGCTCGGCGTCGCGTTCTTTACCGAGCCCATGCGCGGCCTCTATTACGGTTCGTACAGCCTGCCTCCCTTCCAGGTGTACTGGAGCTGGGAGATTTTTGTGAAGTGCGCCGTGGTTCCCGCTGCCGCGCTCATCCTCATCACGCTGGTGGGCCTGCTTCGCAAGATGGGCAAGACGCCGTTGCAGTTCCTTCGTCACGAGGCGAGCGGCAAATCGGGCACCAAGCGCGGCTTGCAGCTGCCGGAGCGCATGGGCTTTGTCTCGCGCTTCCGCCTTCGTATCTTCCTGCGCAACCTAGGCAACTTCGCCACGCTCTTCGTGGGCATTGCGTTTGCCTCGCTGCTGCTGCTCTTTGGCCTGGCGATTCTGCCCACGATGACGCATTACGCCGACAACCTGGAGACAAGCCTGGTCGCCGAGCACCAGTACACGCTCAAGGCTCCGCTGGAGCTCGAGGGCACTGCCGAGGAGCGCGAGCAGTGGTCGGCACTCGAGCGCTTGCAGTCGGTTGACGGCGCGCTGCTCTCCGCCGCCCAAGATGCCAGCGACGAGCTCGATGACGCGGCCGATGCGGCGCAGGCGGCAGCCGATGCCGCGACCAGCGTTCCGTCTGCCGAGACCCTGGCCGCGGCGCAGGACGCGCTCGCCAAGGTCCAGGACAAGAAAGATGTGCTTTATGCGCGCCTCGATGACCTTGCCGATGCCCTCGGCTGCAACCGCGACGAGGGCATCGACCTGATCGACAAGGCCTCTAAGATCGACACTGACAACGACGATATCCACCCGGTCAATTCGACCGACAACGGCGCGGGCGCAATCGCGCAGGCCGAGAAATATGCCGTCTACCAGCTGCAATACGACCGCGGCGATGGTAATGGCGAGGAGACGATTTCCGTCTACGGCATCTCGCCCGATTCGCGCTACTGGAAGGGCCTCAACATCGGCGACGGACACGTCGTCTTTGGCGGCGGCCTGCTCGACAAGTTTGGCTGGAGCGAGGGCCAGAAGGTCGAGCTTCGCGACAAGTACGAGGCTCGGGATTATTCCCTTGAGTACGCGGGCAAGGGCTGCTCCTGGGGCTCAAAGTCGGACATGAATATCTATATGAGCATCGATGACTTTAACGAGCTGTTCGACAACGATGCCGCCTACTTCAACGGCTATGTGAGCAACGAGAAGCTCGACCTCGACGCGCGCTACTTTGCCGGCGACACCACGCCCGACGACATGCGCGCCGTGGGCGACCAGTTTATCGGCATGATGAGCAAAATGATCGGCATGATGGTCGGGCTCGCGGTGTTTATCTTCCTGCTGTTTATGTACCTGCTGACCAAGGCGGTGATCGACCACAGCGCCCGTTCGATCAGCTACATGAAAGTCTTTGGCTATCGCGATAGCGAGATCTCGCATCTGTACATCCGCTCGATCACGCTGTGCGTGGCGGTGTCACTCGTGCTGAGCCTGCCCGTGATCATTGGCTCGCTGACCGCGATTTTCCGCTCGATGCTGCTCGCCTACAACGGCAATATCGAGATCTACGTGCCCGCTTGGTCCATGGCTGCATGCGTCGGCATCGGCTTTGCGACCTACCTGGTCGTGGCGCTGCTACACACGCGCTCCATCAAGCGCGTCAGCCTGGCCGAAGCCCTCAAGGTGCAGGAGTAGTCATCGGGGACAGTCTTTGCCGATTCGCCGGCCGGGCGGCAAGCACTCATTTAAGTCTGTCCCCAATGAGTGGCTGTGCTTGACTTCGACCCTACTTTAACGGGTACCATCCTCTATGTCTGTAACGCCATATAGACCGAGGGGATAGATCTATGACCGCAACTGCACCCGCAGCGCCCGCTAAGGTGTACTTTACCAACCTGCGCACGCATGCTCGCGAGAGCCAGCTCGACAAACTCAAACGCCTCATTCGCCGCGCCGGCATTGAGCAGATCGACTTCGAGAACAAGTTCGTCGCTATCAAGATTCACTTTGGCGAGCTGGGCAATCTGAGCTTTTTGCGCCCCAACTACGCCCGCGCCGTTGCAGACGTCGTGAAGGAGCTGGGCGGCAAACCCTTTCTCACCGACTGCAACACGCTCTATGTCGGCAGCCGCAAAAACGCGCTCGAGCACATTGACACCGCTTATCAGAACGGCTTTACCCCGTATGCTACGGGTTGCCAGATCATCATCGCCGACGGCCTCAAGGGCATCGACGAGGCGCTCGTTCCGGTCGAGGGCGGCGAGTACGTGCGCGAGGCAAAGATCGGCCAGGCACTCATGGACGCCGACATCGTGATTAGCCTCACCCACTTTAAGGGCCATGAGCAGGCCGGCTTTGGCGGTGCCATGAAGAACCTGGGTATGGGCGGCGGTAGCCGTGCCGGCAAGATGGAGCAGCACGCCGCTGGCAAGCCGAGCGTCGATACCACCAACTGCGTTGGCTGCCGTGCCTGCGAGAAGATATGCGCGCACAGCGCCATCACGTTTGACGGTACGCGTGAGCGCGAGCTTGCCAACGGCAGCACTCGCACGGTTCACGTGGCTGCCATCGACCACGATCGCTGCGTGGGCTGCGGACGCTGCATTGCGGCGTGCAACCAGGACTGCATCAAGCCCGACTATGATGCCGCGGCCGACGTACTCAACTACAAGATCGCTGAGTACACCAAGGCCATCGTCGACGGCCGCCCGAGCTTCCACATCTCGCTCGCCATGGACATCAGCCCCAACTGCGACTGCCATCCCGAGAATGACACGCCCATCGTCAACGACATCGGCATGTTCGCGAGCTTCGACCCGGTCGCCATCGACCAGGCCTGCGCCGACGCCGTCCTGGCGTCCGAGCCGCTGCCTAACACCGAGCTTACCGACAGCGCGGCCAAGATGGAGCATAATCACGAGCATCTGGAGGGCGAGCAGGCCAAGGATCCCTTCTGCATCACGCATCCCGACACCGACTGGCGCGCGTGCATCGCGCATGCCGAGAAGATCGGCCTGGGCACGAGCAAGTACGAGCTCATCGAGGTCAAGTAGCACCTAACCATTGGACATATCAAGCGCTTTTGTAGTGCAACGTTAGTAAAAGCCGCCCGCGAGCACAGTGCCCACGGGCGGCTTTTCGGAAGTGCTAGGGGTCAGATAGACCAGTAAACCGTACTATTTGCCTAAAAATACTCGTCGAGGAAGTCGTCGACCGTGTTCCAGTAGAGCTCGGGGTCGACTTGCGCGCTCTTGGCATGGGTGGCGCCGTGGATAGTGAGCTTTTGCTTGACCTTGCTGGCGCACGCGTCGTAGTTTTGGTCGAGCATGCTGTACGGCACAAAGGTGTCCTGGTCGCCGTGGATAAACAGCATGGGAACCGTCGCGTGTTCGAGTTGCTCCACACTGCTCGCCTTATGAAAGTCGTAGCCCGCGCGCACGTTGCACACCAAGTTTGCTACATCGAGCAAGGGAAAGCTGGGCAGGCCGAACACGTCCTTGAGCTGCAGAGAAAACTCGTCCCAAACGCTCGTATAACCGCAGTCCTCGATAATGCATTTCACGTTTGCGGGCAGAGATTCCCCCGCGACGTTCATGGCGGTTGCCGCACCCATCGACTCGCCAAAGACCAAGATGCGCGCCTCGGGGTCAGTCTGAACGATTCGCTCGATCCATGCGACGATGTCGAGGCGCTCGGGCCAGCCCATGCCGATATAGTCGCCGCCGGAGCGCTCGTGGGCGCGCGCGGCAGGTGCGAGCACGTTCATGCCGCGGTCGTGGAATCGCTTGACGTATCGGGCCATACCGATGGGCTCGTTGGTATATCCATGCAGGCAAACGGCGTAGTCGTGCGTGCTCTCCGACGCAGCAAAATACCAAGCGGCAAGTTCGGTTCCGTCATCTGCGGTGAGGCTGCTGCTCTCGCGGTTCTCTTTAAACCATGCCCGCGCCTCGGTGTCCTCGGCATCCGGCTGCTCACCTTCTTTGTCGTCCTTGCCGTCCTGCATCATCTTCATGGTGTATGGCGCGCGGGGATTCAGCGCGAAGTCAAACAGAAAGTTGCCGGCAAACCCCAGCAGCGCGACAACGACTACCAACGTAACAATGCCTGCTATCTTGAGCTTTCGATGGGGGTGTGCGTTTTGAGTCATGCGGTATTCTCCTATAAGATGTTAATACATCAACATTTAATGCAAGCGCATTATGGACGTTCACCGTTGATGCGTCAACAGGCAAAGAATGGGTAAACAAAGGGTCACGTATGGTGCAAATTTCGCACGCACCCAGACGCTTTGATATAGTGTTGAGAACTCTTTACGTTGGAGGATGTAACCGGCATGTCCGATTCGAGCGACAGTTCTAAGCCGCGACCCAAGACCGCGGCCGTTCCACACTACACGGTGGGTGAGGAGATCATGAACTCCGTCACCCATGGTGTCGGCTGCCTGCTGGGTATCGCGGGCCTGGTGCTCCTGATCGTATTCGCTGCCCTGCGCGGCGGAGGCTCGGCCCACATGGCCGCGGCAATTGTCTATGGCGTCAGCATTATCCTCGAATACCTAGCCTCCACGCTCTACCATGCGATTCAACCCGCGCGCGCCAAGCGCGTGTTCCGCATCATCGACCACAGCTGCATCTACCTGCTCATAGCCGGCAGCTATACGCCGTTTTGCCTCATCACGCTCGCAAACGACGGCGGCGCCGTGCTGTTCTTTGCCGTATGGGCCATCGCCATCATCGGCATCGCCCTCGAGTGCTTTATGCGCGAGCGTCAACCGCACTGGGTAAGCGGCCTGGTCTACCTGCTGATGGGCTGGCTCGTCGTCTTTAAGCTGCCCGAACTTGTGGCGCTGCTCAACCCCGTGGCACTTGCCCTGCTCGCCGTCGGCGGCGTGTGCTACACCGCGGGCGTGCCGTTCTATATCGCCAAAAACGTGCGCTATCTTCACAGCGTGTTTCACCTGTGGGTGCTCGCCGGCAGCATCTTCCAGTTCATGGCGGTGATCCTCTTCGTAATCTAGCGACCACGCCAGCGCCCGTGCCCCCGCTCGGTCGCCAGTGCAATTGCCGTATCTGCCACCAACGTTTTAATCCGACGTCCCGAATCTTGGAGGTTCGAGAAACTCCCGATGGACATAACCATCTCCCTTATCACCACCCTCGTTTTGACCCTCATCAACGGCTACTTCTCTATGTCCGAGATGGCGCTCACCACGGCCAAGCGCGCCGTGTTGGAGCACGAGGCCGAGGAAGGCGACAAGCGCGCCGAGCGTGCCATTAAGCTGGCTGCCGACTCCGACCAGCTGCTCGCCACCATCCAGGTTGCCATTACGCTCGTGGGCTTCGCCTCGTCCGCCGTCGCCTCGACGAGTCTGTCCGACCCGCTCGCCACGTGGCTCATGAGCTTTGGCATCGCGCCGCTCTCCGCCATCGCGCGCGGCCTGGCGCCGGTCATCATCACCGTCGCGGTCGCCTTCGTGTCCATCGTGATCGGCGAGCTCGTCCCCAAGCGCATCGGCCTGGCCAATGCCGAGGGCGTGTCCAAGCAGGTCGTGGGACCGTTGTCGTTTTTCCAAAAGATCGCCCGTCCGCTCGTGTGGCTGACCGGCGCCTGCTCCGATGGCCTGGCCCGCATCCTGCGCATCAAGAGCGCCGACGACCGCCAAAACGTCTCGGAAGAAGAGATCAAGTACATGGTCTCGGAGCAGGACGACCTGCTCGACGAGGAAAAGCGTATGATCCACGAGATCTTTGACTTGGGCGATACCGTTGCCCGCGAGGTCATGGTGCCGCGCGTGGACACCACCATGTGCGAGGACGACGAGACGGTCGCCGACGTGCTGTCCACCATGCGCCAGACCGGCTTCAGCCGCATCCCCGTCTATCACGAGGATCCCGACAACGTCGCCGGCATTGCGCACATCAAGGACCTGATCCAACCCGCGCTCGACGGCAAGGGTGACCAGCCCATCGCCGGCTTTTTGCGCGACGCCACCTTTGTGCCCGACACCAAGGACATCCTGCCGCTACTGTCCGAGATGCAGACCTCGCACGACCAGATCGTGGTGGTCGTGGACGAGTACGGCGGCACGGCCGGCATTATCACCATCGAGGATATCGTCGAGGAGATCGTCGGCGAGATCGAGGACGAGTTCGACCCCGACAACAAGTATCTCACGCGCCTTTCGCGCCGCGAGTGGCTCGTTGATGGGCGTTTTTCGTGCGATGACGCGATTGAGCTTGGCTGGCCGCTCGAGGAAAGCGATGATTATGAGACCATCGCCGGCTGGATTTTGGAGCTTTGCGACTCGGTGCCCGACATCGGAGAGGTATTTGAGGTTGCGGGGTACAAGTTCAAGGTGCAGTCGATGCGTGGCCAGCGCATCTCGCTCATTCGCGTGATTGCTCCGGCCGAAACCGATAAGAAAGATTCCGAGTCTTCGGTAGACGAGCCGACGACGCCGGGTGCGGGCTCTGCGAATCCGCACGATGGCGACGAGTAGGACAAGGAAGAGTAGGGGAGAGTTATGGCAGGCCTGTTCAACATCCTTAAGGTCACCGTCAGCGAGGACAAGATCTGTGCGCATGTGCTGGTGAACCCCGGCATGCCGCTCATGACCTCGGAGGACATCGAGGCCACGGCGCGCGTGTACTACCTGGTACCGGCGATTGCCAAGCACCTGTGCCTGGGCGATTCCGGCCGCGAGTTCCAGGACTGCATGGGTCAGACCGAGCTCTGCCACCTGCTGGAGCACGTGACGGTCGAGCTCATGAACGAGACCGGTCTTGCCGGTAGCATCTCGTGCGGCCGCACGCGCGTAAGCGAGCATGACGAGCGTGTCTTTGAGGTCGAGCTTTCGTGTCCCGACGACGCACTGGCCATCGGTGCGCTGTCGTCGGCCACCTTTATGATGGACTGGGCGTACCTGCACGCCGACCAGCCTGCCCCCGACGTGGAAGGCACGGTCGCGGGCCTGCGCAACCTGGTGCTGGGCATGCGCGCCGAGGCCGAGGGCAAGGATCCTCACGAGGCCGTCGCTGCTGCGAACGGCGAAGATGCTGCCGAGGACGAGGGCGCTGACGAGGGCGATGTGCCGGTCGACGCCGAGCCCGTTGCCGATGCGACCGCCGAGCCCGTTCCCACCGAGCCCCAGGGCGTCCCCAACTTTGACGACGAGCCCCAGGTGGCGATTGATACCGAGGGCGCGGTTGCCGAGAACCACGAGGCCTCCGCTGCCGTCTTTGGCGGTGCGGCGACGGTTCCGGCAGGACCTGCGCATGAGGGCGGCCTGCCACTCGTGGACGGCGCCGGCGAGGACCCGGGTGCCACGGTGGCCATGCCGGCTATGCCTCAGGAGTAGGCCTACGCGTTTATCACCATCACGTACCTGCGCCTTTGCCGTACGCAGATGAGCGGAGCGGCAAGTGATGCGCTGCGGGTATAATGGACAGCATTCAAACGGTGGGCACCGACGTGCCCGCAGGAGAGGAATGATCATGGGTAAGACTTTCAGCTTTGTCTCCGGCGCACTTTTTGGTGCCGCTGCCGGCGCTATTATCGGTGTTGCTCTGGCCCCGCGCTCGGGCGCCGAGACCCGCGCCATGGCTGCCGATATCGCCAACGACGCCTGGGACAATATGCGCGACACCTACGAGCACAGCGCCGAGGAGGCCCGTGCTGCGGTGAATGACTTTGGCCCGATGGTCGACGCCAAGACCGACGACCTGCGCGCCAAGGTCGACCTGGCCCGCGAGCGCATGGACCAGCTGCGCGAGCAGCTCAACGACGCCATTTCGGGCGGCAACGTGACGCCTGCCGCCGACGTCGTGGTCGAGAACGCCGCCGAGGCTGATACCGAGGCTGCGGAGCCCTCGACCGAGGCATAATGCGCGCCGGGGATTTTGTCGGCGCCAAGATCTATCGCAAGCCTACCGAGGACAAACGCACCAAAAAGGACGGCACACCGCGCAGCCCTAAAAAGCTCGGAAAGATTCACTTTCCGGTCTTTACCCCGGGCGGTACGCGCGTGGTCGGCTTTATGGTCCGCCAGCCCGATATCGCGGGCATGATCGAGCGCCCCGACCGCTTTGTGGCGCTCGATGCCATCGGCGTCTATGAGGGCGCCATTGCGGTCGATGACGTCAAGGACACATACGATGCCGCCGCTGCCAAGCGCCTCGACATCAACCTGGACGATTGCATCATCTGGGTCGGTATGGACGTGCGCACGGAATCGGGCGACGTCGTGGGCTATTGCTCGGACGTTGAGTTCAAGCCACGCTCGGGCATCGTGCAGGCATTCTATGTGACCGCCGGTGCTGCTTCGAGTGTTTTGGTTGGTGACACGCAGGTGCCGCCGACGATGCTGCGCGGCTACGAGAACGGCGCAATGATTGTTTCGGACGAGGTCAAGTCGCTCGGGTATTCGGGCGGTGCGGCTGCCAAGGCCGCCGAGGCCAGCGTCGTGGTGGGCGACAAGGTCAAAAAGGGCGCCATGGTACTCGACGACAAGGGATCGGTTGCCGTGGACAAGGGCAGTCGCGCGCTGGGCAAGCAGCTCGGCAAGACGCGCGGCATGTTCAAGGCCTTTAAGGACGAATACCAAAAGGCGAGCGGAGGCTCGTCAAAAGCTACAAAATAGCGACGTACCAAATGATGGGAGGCAAGCCGGAGACCTGTTGCTCCGGCTTGCTGTGTTTATGGGGGAGGGCACATGCGCCAAAACGGATCCAACTTAAACGGGCGTTCGGGTGCGCGTCCGACGGCGCGCCGCGACCTGGGGCAGCTGCCCGGCGGTCAGCGCCGCCGTCGCCGTAAGCCCGGCGCGATGTACCTCAACCATAGCCGCGGGTTTAGCGACCGCAGCGCGCGCATCGGCAACGGGCGCTCGCCGCGCCGACCGTCCCGTCTGCCCTATGCGCTCATCGCCGTGGGTTGCGCACTCGTGCTGTTTATCGCTGCCGTCGTGGGCTACGTCAACCGCAGCGTGGACGTGGAGCTCAACGGCCAGAAGACCGCGGTGCGCGTGGGCTCTACGCTGCAGAATCTCATCGACGACCAGGAGTTGACTGACACCTACGACGCAGGCGACCTGCTGGCCGTCGATGACAGCGTGCTGACCCGCCATGGCGGCGAAAAGCTGTCGGTTAAGGTGGACGGCAAGCGCATAAAACAGGGTAAGTGGAAAAGCCGCGAACTTGAGGGCGGCGAGAAGGTGACGGTCAAGGATGGCCGTAACACCTACGAGAAGCACGAGGTTCAGGCTTCGGTTATCGAGCCCAAGCTCAAGGTCGAGGGCACGGGCGCTATCGAGTATGTGCAGACGTGGGGTGTCCAGGGCCGCTCGGAGGTGTGGGTCGGCGAGCAATCGGGTAAGACGCAGGACCGCGGCGAGGTTGTGCCCGCTACCGATTGCGTCGTTGCGTGCGCGAGCGTGGCACCCAAGGGCAACGAAAAGTACGTGGCGCTGACGTTTGATGAGGGCCCGAGCGGAGCGACCAAGCAGATTTTGCAGGTACTCAAGGAAAAGGGCGTCACCGCGACGTTCTTCCTTTCAGGCGATGCGGTCGAGGCCTCGTCCGCCACGGCCAAGGCGATTGTCGATGCCGGGTGCGAAATCGGATCCAACAGCTACAGCGACGATTCGCTCAAGGGTCAGGACCGTGAGGCGGTACGCGAGCAGATCACGAAAGGCACCGATGCGATTAAGTCGGCGACCGGCGTGAAGACGATGCTGCTGCGTGCTCCCTACGCTGCCTTTGACGAGCAAAACTGGATTGATGCGATGGACCTGGTCTCCGCCGTGGTCTCGTGGAATATTGACTCGGGCGACTGGCTGCTCAACGGTGCCGACGAGCAGGTCTCGACGGTGCTCGATTCGGTGACGCCGGGCAATATCGTGCTGCTCACCGATAGAGACGAATGCGCCGAGCAGACGCTCGAGGCGCTGCCGCAGATTATCGACGGCCTCATTGCCGACGGCTACAAGATCGTGACGCTCAGCGACCTGGTCAAGACGGACACGTCGCTGAGCAAAAAGCTCACCTCGCTGACGAAGGCCACCATGCCCAAGGATGCCGTGTTCCCCCAACTTGCCGAGGACAACGACACCGCAGAGTAGTTATTGGGTAGTCATTTAAGAACGTCCCCAATGACTATGTCACGGATGCGTCAGCCTTTGGTATGCCTGCGATGTGCAGCGCATAAATTTGGCGCCACAGCGCGATGCTGATGCTATAGTTACTGCGGATAATAAGGGTCAAGAGAAAGGTTACAGGTGAAATCCAAACCTCGACCATACAGTCGATGACCCCATGCAGGTGCTTTCTGCGCATGCACGGGGTGTGAGCGCCGAGCGGCGTGCCGCCCGCGCATGCGTATAAATATCTAAAAGTCCACGGATGGCGCGCCGGCATGGCCGCGTCCGGAGGAATAATGATGGGGAGCACCATTGAATTATCTGAGTGAGATGCTCAAATTGCCGGTCTTGGACGTCGACGGCGAAAAGCTCGGCGTGGTCAACGATTTTGGTATTGCTACCGGCGAAGTTTTTCCGCACGTGACGTCGCTCGCGTTCCGCGGACCCGGCAAGACGCCGTTTATGATCAGTTGGCGCAAATGGGTCGACCGTATCGACGAGACGGGCGTGTACCTTAAGGCGTCGGCCACCGAAATCCGTTTTTCGTACCTGCAGCCGACCGAGCTCTTGCTCGCACGCGACGTGCTCAACAAGCAGATCGTCGACACGCAGGGCATGAAGGTCGTGCGCGTAAACGACATCAAGTTTTCCATGTCGGGCGAAAACCAGCTGCGCCTGCTGGGTGCCGAGGTCGGTGCCCGCGGTCTGCTACGCGCCATCAGCCCCGCGCTCGAGCATATCGTCGAAGGCTTTATGAAGCACCTGGGTAAGCCGCTCAGTGAGGACATCATCGCTTGGTCCTACATGGACCTGCTCGATCGCTCGACTAAGAACATCCAGCTCTCGGTGTCGCACAAGACGCTCGGCGAGCTGCACCCTGCCGACATCGCCGACATTATCGAGCAGCTCGACCCGCGCCTACGCGCGCAGGTGTTCGCACAGCTCGACACGGCTCAGGCCGCCGAGGCCATCTCGGAGTTCGATGACGACGAGCTCATGACCGAGATGCTCGAGGGCCTGTCCGACACGGACGCATCGTCGATGCTGGCCATGATGGACCCGGATGACGCTGCCGACCTGATCGACGAGCTCGATTATGAGAAGGCCGAGAAGCTCCTGCGCCTGATGGGCGTCAAGGAGGAGAAGGCGATTCGTAACCTGTTAGGGTATGAAGACAACACCGCCGGCCGCATCATGACCTCGGAGTTTGTCTCCCTGCCCGCCACGGCAACGGTCGGTGACGCCATCGAGGCGATTCGCGAGCTCGACGAGGACTTCGAGAGCGTCTACTACGTCTATACCGAGGATCCGAGCGGCATGCTGACCGGCGTGCTTTCACTGCGCACGCTGATTGTAGCCGACCGCGACGCCACGCTGGGTCAGCTGGCCTATCGCGACCTGGTCTATGTGTCGCCGGACGAGGACCAGGAAGACGTAACGGATGAGATGACCAAGTATGACCTGGTAGCTATCCCCGTCTGTGACGAGAACCGCCACATCCTGGGTATCGTGACCTTCGACGACGCCATGGACGTTATCGCCGAGGAGCACCAGGAGGACCTGCAGATCGCCGGTGTCGGCTCGGGCGATAGCGCGTCCGATGACTCGACGAATGTGCTCAGCTGGTTCGTGCATCGCCAGTACTGGGTTGTTGTATGGGGCATCGCGTCGTGCATCATGGCGACCGTGCTGGGAACGGCGCTCGGCTCCGCGCATCTGGTGGTGTTCCCCATGTGCGCCATGCCGCTCGTGCTGCTGGCGGCCTCGCGCATGGTGTCGTTCGTCAAGAACTACTTCCTGGAGTATGACGGTCACGACGACGAGCCCAAGCCGTATCTGGGGTTCTTCTTCCAGAGCACGGGCATGGGCCTGATTCTGTCACTCGTGACCTACCTGTGCGCCCAGCTGGTGCGCACCGCTGCGTTCCCCGATGCGTCCATGTTTGAGGAGCAACTCTTTACCGGGTGCTTTAATATCGCTGCCATCATTTGCCTGGTTGGCAACATGAGCGCCGTGATTTACCTGATGGTGCTGTTCTGGCGTGACGAGCATGACCTCAACACGTCGGGCACCGCCATGAACGTTATTGCCGTCATGATCTCGTGCGTAGCGTACTGCGCCGCTGCGGTGCTGCTCACCATGTCGGTCATGGGTTAGGTGGTCGCGTGCAAAATACCAAGCAAAAGTCGGGCACCAAGCAAAAGTTGACCATCGCGGCCATCTTTGGCGCTATGGGTCCCGGTCTGCTGGCGGCGCTTTCGGGCAATGACGCCGGCGGCATTGCAACGTATTCCAGCGCGGGCGCCAGCTATGGCTACAAGATGCTGTGGATGCTTCCCGTCATGACCGTGCTGCTCATCGTGACGCAGGAGACCGCGGCGCGCTGCGGCTGCGTCACGGGCAAGGGCCTGGCATCGCTCATTCGCGAGCGCTTTGGCGTGCGCAAGAGTGTACTTGCTATGGCGGCGCTGTTGATCGCCAACACGGCTGTGACCATTTCGGAGTTTGCGGGTATCGCCAGCGGCCTTGCTCTCTTTGGCGTGCCGGCGAGCATCTCGGTGCCGTTGGTGGCGCTGCTGGTGTGGATGCTTACCATGTCGGGTAGTTTCCAGCGCATCGAGAAGATTCTGCTGTTGGTAAGCTGCGTCTTCGTGACCTATATTGTCGCCGCGTTTATGGCTGGCCCCAACTGGGGTGAGGTCGCGGTCGACCTGGTCGTGCCTAACATTCAAAATGACCCCAGCTACGTGTCGCTCGTGGTCGCAACGATCGGTACCACCATCGCGCCGTGGATGATTTTCTTGGCGCAGAACAACGTGGTCGATAAGAACGCGGGCGAGGACGACATCGTGCTGCAGCGCATTGATACCGTGAGCGGCTCGATCGCTGCTGATATCATTGCGGGCTTTATTATCATCACGACCGGTACGGTGCTGTTCCCGGCGGGTATTCAGATTAGCGATGCTGCCGATGCCGCCCGCGCGCTGGAGCCCATCGCGGGTCAGTGGTCCACGGTGCTGTTTGCCTCGGGCCTGGTTGCAGCGAGCTTTTTGGCTGCCTGCGTGCTGCCGGGCGTTACGTCGAGTGCCATCTGCGAGGCATTTGGTTGGGAGCGCGGCGCCGATCGCAGCTGGGATGAGGCCCCGGTTTACCGCGGCATCATTACGGCCATCATCGGTATTTCTGCCGTGTTGGTGCTCATGCCCGGTGTCGATCTGTTCCAGATTATGATGACCTCGCAGGTCATCAATGGCGTGCTACTGCCCGTGGTTCTGGTGTTCCAGGTGGTTATCGCCGCCGACCGTCACATTATGGGCACTAACCGCAACGGTCGCGTGTGGAACGTGCTCACTTGGGCGACTATCGGTGTGATTACGGTGCTCACGGTCGTCATGTTTGTCCTGCAGGCGATGGGTTACAGCGCTTAGCGCCCACTTTTGCTTCCGAACAGGCCGCAGCGATGGACTGCGGCCTGTTTTTTGCCCGCTATAGGGCATTAGTTATATGGCAGTGGACAAAAAATGCCAAATATGAGTACTGTTGCTAAGTGAATAGCATTTACATCCAAGAAGATAATGGACATAGCCGATAGTATGTTCATTAAAATTGGCTCCAATATGTCTTAAACCAGTCAGGTTGGCTGCTTTAGGGGGTTGTAGGGGTCGCTCGGACGTCATTTTGGGTGGTTTTGCCTGCTACTAAAATGGTAACAGTACTCATATTTGCCCCTTTTTGTCCACGACCCCTTGGAGCCGGCTCGAAAAGAGTGATTTTGGGTTGTTTGCTGCGGGTGTGGGCTTGGAAACAACGTTCGGGGTGGCGAGGCGCCCAGAATTTGGTCGCAAGGAGGGCGTTCCTCGGCTGTGTCAGGAGTGTCCCTGGGTGCCGGCACATAAGGAACGTCCCTAACTGTCGGAGGGGGTGCCTGCCGTGGCGGGCACCCCCTCCGGATGTGGGAAGTTTGCGCTGCAGGTTACTTGTCGGTGCCCAGCTTGTGCGGCTTGAGAGCGAGCGCATTGACGAGCGCGTCGGTGGCAGACTTGACGGCCGCCGGCTGCGGATCGTTGACGTGATCCTCGGGATGCACGGGCAGGTCCTTCTTGACTGCATCGTGGATCAAGTTGAGGTACTCAGTCACGCCAGTGGTCGACAGGTGCGTGCCATCGCCATCGAACAGGTCGTTGCGATTGGCACTGTATCCGTACCAGTCGATAACGCGCACGTTCTTGTAGCGCGTAGCAGCGTTGGCGATGGCCTGGTTGGTAGAGCCAACCCACGGCTGCGGGCTGCGCGTGTTCACAAACACCACAATACGCTTATCTCCTGCATCGGTCATGATGGCGTCGATCTGGTCGTCGGTTACCAAGCCGTTGGTGCCCAGTGCAAAGACCACGATCTTGCCGGCAAGGTTCTGTTGGAGATAGCCCTCAAATGTCGCGCGGCCCGCATCAAACTGGCGGCCCTTTTCGGCATCGATATGGCTGTGCGGGAACACGCCGTCAAAGGAATCAACGGCGCGCAGCGACACGGAGTCACCGATCATCAACAGGTCGTAGGAGCCATCGGGGAAGCCGTCGTTGTCCTTGTCGGTGTCGTCGGCCGCCTGTTGGTCTGTGGGCGCGGTGTTTTTGGCTTCCTTGTTGAGGACTTCGGCGCCCTCACCGCTCAGCGCAGACGTCTCGGGCACAAAGATCAGGCCGCCCAGTGCAACGACCAACACGACAGCGCAGGCTGCGCAGACAGGGACGTGCGCGCGCACCCAGTTGGCGGGCGCGGTGGTGCCGTCGCGGAACTCGGATACGGTGCGCCCAAAGGCGCCCTTTCTAAACGGCGTCTCGATAAAGCGATATGAACATTCGGCTACGGCGACCACCAACAACACCTGCAAAATGTACTGCCACCACGGCGTATCGTTGATGTTGGCGACCGGGTTCATGAGCAACAGTAGCGGATAGTGCCACAGGTAGATGCTGTACGAGCGCTTGCCAACCCACACGAGCGGCTCGGCGGACAGTGCGCGGGCAACCATTCCCTGGGGCTGCACGCAGGCCGCGATGACCATGAGCGTGAGGATGGAGCATAGCAGCGTGCCGCCGCGATACTGGAACGCGGTGTAGCCGTTGGTGAGCGCGACCATGGCGGCAAGGCCAACCAGACCCACGACGCCCAACACATCGATGGATGCGGGCGAGGACCAAAAGCGCACGAGGGCGCTCGGCTGTGCCGGGACGGTCTCGGCTGCGTTGTCGGCCTTCTCGCCAGGCTTGCCCTCGGCGTTCTTGCCGTGCTTGGCGGCGCCAGCCAGGCGATTGAGCCCCAAACGATGAGCGAGACGCACCGGCGCCAGGTCGCGATTGGGGATAAAGGCCATCCAGGCGCCCAGCAGCAGCGAGAAGACGCGGGTGTCGGTGCCGTAGTACACGCGGCTGGGGTCGGCGGCAGGGTTGTAGAGCACCATCATGGCAAGGGCGGATACCGCTGCGAGTCCCAGGACCACACGGCGCGTGTTGGGTTTGCTCACATGCATGGACACCATGGCAAACAGCAGCGGTGGCCAAACCAGGTAGAATTGTTCCTCGATGGCGAGCGACCAAAAGTGCGTAAGCGGCGAGGGGTCGCCCAGGGCGTTGAAGTACGAAACGTCCTGCATAATCTGCCACCAGTTGTTAAAGAACAGCAGCGACGGCAGAATGTCGGGACGCATCTTGGTGAGCATCACGTGGTTGAAGACGGTGCACAGCGCACAGGTTACAACCACAACGGTCACCACGGCGGGGACCAGGCGACGGATGCGGCGGATCCAGAAGCTCTTGAGGTCGATGCGGCCGGTCTTTGATACTTCGTTGATGAGCAGGCGCGTGATCAGGTAGCCCGAGAGCACAAAGAAAATCGTGACTCCAAGCAGGCCGCCCTGCGCCCAGGTGAGGTTGAGGTGATAGAGCACCACCGCGACGACGGCAAGCGTGCGCAGACCGTCGAGGGCGGGGATATACCGAGATTTGGGGCGCGCGGGCACCTGCTCTTTTGTGGCGCTGCTGGCGTGGGCGCCCTTGTTGGCAGACGCGCGATGGGGGTCTGCGGCTTGGCGCGGCTCGGAGGTTTGGCGGCTGGCGCGCGAGCGTTCGTGCGGCGCCTGTTGATCGCTCGAGTGGCGTGAGCTGCGCGAGTTCGATCGCGGGAATTGTTCCATAAAACATCATCCAAATGACGAGAATAATCAGCACGCCTTTATTGTAGCCGCCTGCTCCTGTGAATGCTTGCTGCTGGCGCAAGCTCAAGCGCGCGTCCACATCAAAGTGAACTAAAGTTATAGAGGCGTGAGAGCGCACGATCGACGACCGGCAGCGGGTGCAGAGCCCGCGGACGAGGAGGTTTCCATGGCAGATTGCGGCATCGTCGCGGTGTTCGGCAGCATGAACATGGACCTTTCGGTGGCGTGCGAGCGCATGCCGCGTGCGGGCGAGACCGTCGGCGGCAGCGGGTTTATCACCAACGCCGGCGGAAAAGGCGCCAACCAGGCCGTAGCGGCTGCGCGCATGGGCGCGCACACATGCATGATCGGTGCGGTCGGTCGCGACGCGTTTGGCACGTCGCTCGTGACGGGGCTCCAAGACGCTGGCGTGAGCTGCGATTTTGTGGCGCGTCGCGACGACGTGGAGACGGGAACGGCGACCATCATTCGCTTTGGTGGCGACAACCGTATTGTGCTGTCGCCGGGCGCCAACCATGCGCTTACGGGCGAGGACGTTGCCTGCGCGCTGAGGTGCCTGGTGGCCGATGAACTCGACGGCGACGCCAGCAAGATTGCCCCGGCTGCCGGAAGCGTCTTTATCGCCCAGGGCGAATGCGACCTGGCGGCGACGGCCGAGGCACTCGTTTGCGCTCACGAGCTGGGGTTCTATACGGTCTTTAACCCGGCGCCGGCAAGTGACGTGCCGGCAGGGGCTTGGACGGCGGTCGACCTGGTCTGTCCCAACGAGACCGAGTGCCAGGTGCTGACGGGCATCTTGCCCGCGGATGATACGAGCTGCGCCGCAGCGCTCAATGCCCTGCTCGCCAAGGGTGCCGGAGCTGCGGTCATCACGTTGGGCGGTGCCGGGTCGGTTACGCTCGGCGACGACGGCGAGCTGCTGCGCATGCCGGCGCTTTCGAGCACGGTGGTCGATACGACGGCCGCGGGCGATACGTTTATCGGTGCGCTTGCCGCGGCTCGTCTGGAGGGCCTGCCGCTCTTTGAGTGCATGGCCGCGGGTGCCCGTGCCTCGGCGGTGACGGTGTCGCGCTTGGGTGCACAGCAGTCGATTCCCACGCGTGGCGAAGTCGAGCGCGCGTTTGGTTTAGACGATTACGTACAAGACGGAGAAGCGGAGTAGAACAATGGCAATCAAGAAGCTGATCCTTGATCTGGATATGGGTGTGGACGATGCGATGGCGCTTGCCTATGCCATCGCGAGCCCCGAGGTGGAGCTCGTGGGCATCACCACGTGCTTTGGCAACGTGCGCGTCGAGCAGTCGGCGCATAACTGCCTGGCGGTGCTCGACCTGTTGGGTCGTCCCGAGGTGCCGGTGTATCTGGGTGCCGACCGTCCCCTACAGGCGACCGAGCCCTATACGCCACCGGCGTCCACCACGCTCATCCACGGCAAGAACGGCATCGGCGGCGCGAGCGTGCCCGCGTCTCCCTACGAGCCAGTGGGGGCGACCTCGGCCGATGGCAATGCCGCGGTCGATTATCTGATCGATGCCGCGCGCACCTATGGGCCCGATCTGGTCTACGTAGCGACCGGCCCGCTCTCCAACCTGGCACTTGCCTTGGAGCGCGATGCGGCGGCGATGATGTCTATCGGCCGCGTGGTGGTGATGGGCGGCGCCCTGACCGTGCCCGGTAACGTGAGCGCGGGTGCCGAGGCCAACATGGCAAGCGATCCCGAGGCCGCCGATGCCGTGCTGCGCTCGGGCCGCAAGCTCACCATGGTGGGCCTGGACGTGACGCATCGCGTGGTGCTCACGCGCCGCGATGTTGCCGGCTGGACAGGCTCGGGCACCATGGCGGGCTGCGCATTTGCGAGCATGGTCGAGCACTACATTGGCTCGTACGAGATGAACGCACCCTACCTGGGTGGTTGCGCACTGCACGATCCCCTGGCCGTTGCCGTGGCGATCGACCCCACGCTCGTGGGTGCGCTCGGCTGCAATCTGCGTGTCGACCTGCTGGGCGAGTACCGTGGCCGCACCATCTGCGACGAGCACCGCCTGTCCGATCCCGACAAGAGCGCGCTTGTGGCGCTGACCGTTGACGCCCCGCGCTTCCTGTCCGAGTTTAAGGCGCGCATGGCCCGCGTCCTAGGTTAAACGATTCCTGCACCCCGCCCCATGTAGTCAATTTGGGACGGGGCTTTTTTAGCTACCGAGCAAATGCGCCCGTTGGGGGAATAGTCGTGCCACTTCGCTTGACAACAGGCTAAACTAGCTCATAAACATTTACTATTATGTTTAGTTTGAATTTGCGGCCGTTTAGTTGCCGAGCCATCGAGTCGCGATGCTCCACCACGGCCGCCGCTAGGGGGACCAATGGCCAAAGCAAGTGTTCGCGAGATCAGCCGCATCACCGGTTTTTCGCCCGCAACCGTGTCCAACGCGCTCAACCGCAAGCGCAGCGTGAGCGAGGAGACCGCCAAGGTCATCCTGGAGTGTGCGCAGTCGCTCGGCTATCAGCAGTCGACGCAGCTCGAGAGCATCCAGTTTGTACTTGCGCGCAAGACGGGCGCCATCCTGGACGAGAGCACCTTCCATCCCGCGGTCATCGAGGGCGTGGAGCGCCAGGCGCGTCGTCACGGCATGAGCACGAGCTTTGTCACACTCGACTTTAGCGACCTGGACGCCGTGCGCCCGCAGGTCGAGGGCCTGATCGCCGATCCGTCTGCTGCTATCGTGCTGATGGGCACCGAGCTGGGCGAGGAAGACTACGCCCTGTTCGCCAACGCTGCCGCCCACCTGATCGTGCTCGACGGTTGGAGCGATCGCCAGTACTTCGATGCCGTGGTCATTGCTAACACCGATTCGGTGCTGCGTGCCGTGGACTACCTTATCGAGAAGGGCCACAGACAAATCGGCTACCTGGCAGGCGACCTTCGCATTCGCAACTTTAAAGATCGTGAGCGCGGCTATCGCCAAGCGCTTGAGGATGCGGACCTCGAGGCCAACCCGACCTGGCACGTCACGCTGGGCACCACGCTCGAGGGTGCTTATCGCGACATGGGCGCGTGGCTCGACGGCGTCTCGCGCGATGACTTGCCGACGGCCTTCTTTGCCGAGAACGACGTGCTCGCCGTGGGCGCTATGCGCGCCCTGAACGAGCACGGCATACGCGTGCCCGAGGATGTTTCGATCATCGGCTTTGACGACCTATCTTTGGGCGCTTTCTCCAACCCGCCGCTCACCACGGTGCACGTTCCCAAGCACGAGGTGGGCGAGATCGCGGTGCGCCGTCTGGTGGGCAACATCCGCAATCCCAAGAGCTACACCTGCAAGACAGCCGTATCGACCTATTTTGTCGAGCGCCAGAGCGTGCGCGAGCTCTAGGCGAAAGCGGCATCGCACGCGCCGTGCCAAGATGCGCGGGGCGGCACGCATAACGTCGTTCAAAGAGGGGGTCCTTCGGGGCCCTCTTTTTGTTCCCCTTGTATGTTCAGATTGTTTACATACCGTTTAGGCTGATTTCTCTACCGTCTACGGGTATTTCGCGTTAAACTTCTAAACAGAAGAGTAAAACATTTAGTAAACAGAACAAAACGAAACACGCGTCTGTTTACTGAACATGTGACTAGGGGAGGACGTACATGGATAAGATCAAGCTCGGTTTTGTGCCCACGCGCCGCAGCATCTTTAGCGCGCCGGACGCGATCAAGTATCGCGGCCTGACGGCTGATCGCCTGCGCGAGATCGGCGTCGACATCGTGGATATCGACGACATCAACGACGAGGGCCTGCTGTTCGATGACAGCCATATCGAGCCTATCGTCAAGAAGTTCCGCGCCGAGGGCGTCGACGGCATCATGCTGTGCCACGCCAACTTTGGCACCGAGTATGTCTGCGCCCGCCTTGCCCGCGAGCTCGGCCTGCCCGTGCTGCTGTGGGGCCCGCGCGACGAGCGCCCCGAGCCCGATGGCACCCGTCTGCGCGATAGCCAGTGCGGCCTGTTCGCCACCGGCAAGGTCCTGCGCCGCTTCCGGGTTCCCTTCACCTATATGACCAACTGCCGCCTGACCGACCCCGAGTTCGAGCGCGGCGTCTGGGACTTCTTGGCTGTGTGCAACGTGGTCAAGACCTTCAAGCACACCCGCATTCTGCAGATGGCCACCCGTCCGTTCGACTTCTGGTCCACGATGTGCAACGAGGGTGAGCTGCTCGAAAAGTTCAATATCCAGCTTTCGCCCATCCCCATGACCGAGCTTGTCCAGGCCGTGCGCGATGCCCAGGCCGACGAGCAGGCCATGAACGCCATGCTCGCCCACATCACCGACAGCTTTGAGATCTGCATCCCCGAGGACAAGGTCCCCGCGGTCGCAGGGCTCGCCATCGCCATGAAGCGCCTGGTCGAGAAGTACGGTTGCAACGCCGGCGCCATCCAGTGTTGGAACGCCCTGCAGGACGAGCTGGGCATTATGCCCTGCGCCGCCAACGCCATCCTCAACGAGATGGGTATCCCCGTCGTGTGCGAGACCGATATCCACGGCGCCATCACCGCGCTGATGGTCGAGGCGGCCGACCTGGGCCGTCACCGCGGCATGTTCGCCGACTGGACCGTGCGCCATCCCGATAACGAGAACGGCGAGCTGCTGCAGCACTGCGGCCCCTGGCCCTGCAGCTGTGCGGCCGTCAAGCCTAAGCTCACCTACCCGCTGGCCTTCGATCACCCCGGCGCGCTGACGGCCGAGGCCAAGCACGGCGACCTCACCCTTGCCCGCTTTGACGGCGACAACGGCGAGTACTCGCTGCTGCTGGGCAACGCCCGCGGCATCGACGGCCCGGCCGGCATGGGCACCTACCTGTGGGTCGAGGTCGACAATCTCAAGCGCCTCGAGGCCAAGATCGTCGAGGGCCCCTACATCCACCACTGCGTCGCCATTCACGCCAACGTGGTGCCGGTGCTCTACGAGGCGTGCAAGTACATCGGCATTGCCCCCGACCTGTACGACCCGATTGAAGAAGACGTCAAAGCCTACCTGCGAGGAGAGTAGAAATGGCAACTATCGAAGAGCTTGAGTCCCTGCGTTGGGACCTTCGCCGCGATTGCGTCGATATCATCATGGCTGGCGCCGGCGGCCACATCGGCGGCGACATGTCGGTGATCGACGCCCTCATGACCCTCTACGCCAACCACCTCAACATTTCGCCCGAGACCGTCGACGATCCCGGTCGCGACCGCTTCGTGCTCTCTAAGGGCCACGCCATGGAGGCCTACTACGCGGTGCTCTGCCACGAGGGCTATCTGGACCTCGACGACGTCAAGGCCCGCTTCTCCAAGTTCGGCAGCCCCTACATCGGTCACCCCAACAACAAGCTCAAGGGCATCGAGATGAACTCCGGTTCGCTGGGCCATGGCCTGCCCGTGGCCGTGGGCATGGCGCTTGCCGGCAAGATGGACGGCCGCGACTACCGCGTCTACACCATCATGGGTGACGGCGAGCTTGCCGAGGGCTCGGTCTGGGAGGGCGCCATGAGCGGCGGCAACTACCAGCTCGATAATCTGTGCGCGCTCGTGGACCGCAACCGCCTGCAGATCAGCGGCAGCACCGAGGACGTCATGAAGCAGGACTCGCAGGAGGAGCGCTGGGCCGCCTTCGGCTGGAACGTGCTCTCCATTCCGGGCAACGACGTCCAGGCCATCGACGCCGCGCTGACGCTGGCCGCCGAGACCAAGGGTAAGCCCACGGTCATCATCCTCAACACGGTGAAGGGCTATGGCTCGCCCGTTATGGAGGACAAGGCCTCCTGGCATCATCACCTGCCCAACGATGAGGAATATGCCCAGATCATCGCCGATTTCGCTGCCCATAAGGAGGCCATCAATGGCTAACAAGATCGCCAATCGCAAGGTTATCTGCGACACGCTGCTCGAGGCCGCGAAGACCGATAAGGACATCGTCGTCCTGTGCTCCGACTCCCGCGGCTCCGCGTCGCTCACGCCGTTCTTCGATCGGTATCCCCAGCAGTCCGTCGAGGTCGGCATTGCCGAGCAGGACCTGGTGAGCATCGCCGCCGGCATGGCTTCGTGCGGCAAGAAGGCCTGGGCCGCCTCGCCGGCGTCCTTTGTGACCACGCGCTCGTATGAGCAGTGCAAGGTCGACGTCTCGTACTCCAACACCAATGTTAAGCTCATCGGCATCTCGGGCGGCGTGTCCTACGGCGCCTTAGGTATGAGCCACCACTCTGCGCAGGATATCGCCGCCATGAGCGCGATTCCCAACATGCGCGTGTATCTGCCGAGCGACCGCTTCCAGACCGCCGAACTCGTGCGCGCCCTGGTCAACGATAACAAGCCGGCCTACATCCGCGTGGGGCGCAACCCGGTCGAGGACGTGTATACCGAGGACGAGTGTCCGTTCCAGATGGACCGTGCCACCTGGGTTCGCCGCGGCAACGATGTGACGCTCGTCGCCACCGGTGAGATGGTCCGCCACGCCGTGGATGCCGCCGACCTGCTGGCCGAGCAGGGCATTTCGGCAACGGTGCTCGACATGTACTGCGTCAAGCCGCTCGACGCCGAGGCCGTGATCGAGGCTGCCGGTGCCACGCGCGCCGTCGTGACGGTCGAGGAGCACAGCCCCTTCGGCGGCCTGGGCTCTATGGTCGCGCAGGTGGTGGGCGAGCATTGCCCGCGTCCGGTCAAGTGCCTGAGCCTGCCCGACGCGCCGGTCATCACCGGCACGAGCCCCGAGGTCTTTGCGCACTACGGCCTCACCGGTGAAGGCATTGCCAAGACCGTCGCCGAGTTCCTCGGCAACTAGTAGACACAGACGCTGCGCGGCCGCCAAGCACCGCACCTTGCCGTTCAAACCGTCGCTTGCGTACGCAAAGTACGCGGCGCTCCTCTTTCACGGCAATCTGCGGCACTTGGTGGCCGCTCGCTCCTTGTCCGTCGGGTTTTAGTTTTTGAATCGGCGGGGGAGACAGGAGAGTACATGAGTAAATACATCATCGGGATCGATCAGTCCACGCAGGGCACCAAGGCGCTGCTGGTGGACGAGGGCGGCCATTTGATTCATCGTGCCGACCGCTCGCATCGCCAGATTGTCAACGAGGCCGGCTGGGTGAGCCATGATCCGGCCGAGATTGCCGCCAATGTGCTGGCCGTGGCGCGCGCTGTGGTGGAGGAGACCGGGGTCGATCCGGCCGACATCGCCGGCATCGGCATCTCCAACCAGCGCGAGACCACCGTTGCCTGGAACCGCACGACGGACGAGCCGCTGTGCGATGCCGTGGTGTGGCAGTGCGCCCGCGCCCGCGAGCTGTGCGACAAGCTGGCCGCGCGCGAGGGTGTGGCCGAGCTGGTGCGTGACACGACGGGTCTGGTGCTCTCGCCCTACTACCCGGCGGGCAAGATGGCCTGGATCCTCGCGAACGTTCCCGCTGCTGCCGAGGCTGCCGCGGCGGGCGAGCTGTGCCTGGGTACCATCGATGCCTGGGTGGTCTGGACGCTCACGGGCGGTGCGGAGTTCCGCTGCGACTGGTCTAACGCCAGCCGCACGCAGCTCTTTGACCTGCGCCGTGGCTGCTGGAGCGAGCCGGTGTGCGAGGCCTTTGGCGTCGACGTGGCCTGCCTGCCGCAGGTGACCGATTCCGACGGCCTGTTCGGCACGACGGATCTGGGCGGCTTTTTGCCGGCGCCCGTGCCCATTCACGGCGTGCTCGGCGACAGCCACGCGGCCTTGTTTGCCCAAGGCTGCCATAGTCGCGGCATGGCCAAGGCGACCTATGGCACCGGCAGCTCGGTCATGATGAACGTCGGCAACGAGTTCGTTGCCAGCTCGCACGGGCTTTCGAGCTCGCTCGCATGGCGCATGGACGGCGTGACCGAGTACGTGCTCGAGGGCAACGTGAGCTATGCCGGCGCCGTCAAGACGTGGCTGCGCGACGATCTGGAGCTCATCAATAACCCCGAGGAAGTTACCGACCTGTGCTACGCCGCCAATCCGGCGAGCCGCGTCTACTTTGTGCCGGCGTTTACCGGTTTGGGCGCGCCGCACTGGGCGAGTGACGCCGAGGGCTGCGTCTTTGGCATGACGCGCACCACGGGTCGCGCGGAGTTCGTAAAAGCTGCAGACGAATCGATTGCCTATCAAATCTTTGACGTAATTGACGCAATGGTCGAGGATTCGGGCGCGGCACTTGCCGAGCTTCGCGTTGACGGCGGTCCCACGCGCGATGCGTACCTGATGCAGTTTGAGAGCGACTTGGTTGGCTCGCCTATCCGCATCGCGAGCAACGACGAGATGAGCGGCCTGGGTGCGGCCTGGGCCTGCGGCATTGCGCTGGGCATGTATACGCGCGATGTCGTCGACGTCTATGGGGCCCGCGGCATCGTGGAGCCTGCCATGACCGCCGACGAGCGCGCCAAAAAGATCACCGGCTGGCGCCACGCCGTAGCCGCCACCATCTCGTACACTGCCTAGAATGATTTTTCTGGGACGGGGATTAAAAAATCATTCGGGCCCCGTCCCGGGTAGCTCATTTGGGACGGGGCTTTTTTGACTGGTATGATTGGTGCGACCATTCCAACCAGCTAAAAGAGTCCCGTCCTAAATTGACTACCGAGAGGATCTGCCATGGAGCGCATCGCGAGTTTTTCCGTTGACCATCTGCTGCTTGAGCCCGGCGTGTACGTGAGCCGCATCGACCGCGATCCGGCGACCGGCGCCGCCGTCACCACCTTTGATCTGCGCCTGACCACGCCCAACAAGGAGCCGGTCATGAACACGGCCGAGTGCCACACGATTGAGCATTTGGGCGCGACGTTCCTTCGCAATCATGCCGAGTGGTCGAGCCGCATTGTCTACTTTGGTCCCATGGGCTGCCGCACGGGCTTTTACCTGGTTGTCTTTGGTGAGCTGACGAGCGAGGAAATCTTGCCGCTTGTGCGTGAGCTGTTCGAGTTTGTTGCTGGCTTTGAGGGCGATATCCCCGGCGCTGCTCCCGAGGAGTGCGGCAACTACCTGGACCAGAACCTCCCCATGGCCAACTGGCTTGCGCGTCGTTATCTCGACCGCGACCTGGCCGATATCGACGAGAAGCACCTGCACTATCAGCAGGCATAGGGCCGCCCTCTGCCTCCAAACCGTTCACACGGAGATATCGACCGTTTAACTGTTTAGAAGTGTTTATTCGAGGTCATTAGCACTAGCTCGCTTAAACTAGTCCTCAGAGTGATATTCAGGCAAGGCTCCTGAAGCAGCATCTGTCGACATTGATTGTCGGATTCTGCTTCGGGAGCCTTGTTCTGTTTAGGGGGGGGACACATGGAAATTGTTAAACGAATTAATACCAGCGCTGTCCTCTGCGTCGATGGAAATGGCAGACAGTTGGTTGCATTCGGCCGTGGTCTGGGGTTTAAGAATGTCGGAGACGAGGTCCCTCTTTCGGAGATTCAACGAACGTTTTATAACGTTAGCTCTCGCTACATCGCTCTCGTTGACGAGGTCCCCGACGAGCTTCTCGAGCTTACCTCGGATGTTATTGATATGTCGACAGGTTTGCTGTCTTATGAGGTGAGCCCTAATTTGCCGTTTATCCTTGCGGACCATATCGCGTATGCGGTTAAGCGCAAAGAGCAAAATATCGTTGTCCGCATGCCTTTATCGTTTGATGTCCGCCAACAATATCCCGTCGAATTTAGAATCGGCGAGTATGCACTTAAGATAATCAGGAAACGTCTTAACGTTAGGCTTCCAGCTCATGAGGCAGTTGGAATTGCCATGGCGTTTATCAATAACATGGCCGATTCGGACTCATGCGAAGTAGTTAAAGAGTTTAGCGCGGATATCTACGATCGTGTTCTGGAGGAGTCAACCGTTGCTGTTGAAAATCGGCTTGGCATTCAAGTTGATCGGGAAGGTTTCGATTACGCAAGGTTCGCAACCCATCTTCAGTACTTATTCAATAGGTTGAACTCTGGCGAAAGCATCGTGAGCGACAACCGCAAGATGTACCTCTCGCTCAAAAAAGAATATCCGGTGGCATCAATGTGCGCCGATGATATTGCTTCTGTTCTCAGCCGACTGACGGGGCGGGAACTTATAGACGAAGAAAGACTCTACCTCATGATGCACATCAATCGAATTGCATCGAAAACAAGGTAATTAGTTGGCAAAGGCGCGCGCTTTGCTGATGGTTACATATAAAACTCAACATGGGAGAAATGGTATTTATGGCAGATACAACCAAGCTCGCTGCCGAGATTCTCGAGATGGTGGGCGGCGCAGACAACGTTACATTTGTAGCTCACTGCATGACTCGTTTAAGGTTCAACCTTAAGGACGAAAGCATCGTAGACGATGCAAAAGTCAAGGCGATTGATGGCGTGATCGACATTCGCCATTCCGCGGGGCAATATCAGGTGATTGTGGGACCTAAGGTCGATAAGGTCTATGAAATCGTTGCCAAGGAAACCGGGATTGATGCCGGAGATTCCGAGGCAAGCGAAGGAGAGACTAAGGGCTTTCTGGGAAAGCTAATGAAGCTCATCAGCGGCATCATGATGCCCGTTCTTCCTGCCTTGATCGCATGCGGAATGATAAACGCCGTCCTTAGTATTCTGACGACGGCGGGTGCTGTTTCCGCCGAGAGCGGAATATACACTCTGCTGTACGGCATGGGAAATGCCTGCATGTATTTTCTGCCCGTTCTTGTCGGATCATCTGCTGCTCAGTTCTTTGGAACCGATCGATATATCGGTGCGGTACTCGGTGCAATCCTGATTTATCCGACTTTCGTTGCTGCGGCCGGAGCGGGCGATGCGCTGGATTTGCTCGGCATGAAGTTCACAATGGTGAGCTATTCCTCCACGGTGTTTCCTGCTATCGTGGCGGCTTGGTTCGCATCCGTTCTTAATAAGTGGCTGCGGGCGGTTCTTCCCGATGTTGTGGCATTTGCGCTCGTCCCGTTCCTGACGGTTGCTGTTGCCGCCCCCGTCTCGCTCCTTGTGATCGGCCCCGTTATTCAGCAGGCGAGCTCTTTGCTTGCGACTGCAGTGCTGGCGGTCTATCAGTTCAGCCCCGTCCTTTGCGGCGTTATTCTCGGGCCGATATTCGGTCTCGTTATGATCCCCCTTGGACTCCATTGGGCCCTGATCGTGCTTTCCATCAACAATATTATGACCGTCGGCTCCGATCCTATCCTTGGACTTCTCTGCTGCAGCATGGGTGTTGTCGGCGCTTGTTTGGCGTTTGCCCTCCGCTCGAAGGACCCGAGTGAAAAGAGTCTTGGGTTCAGCTGTGGCATTACGGGCTTTTTCGGGATTACGGAACCGGCGCTGTACGGCATCATCTTGGAGCACAAGAAGATCATTATCGCTTCCATGGTCGCCGGAGCAATCAGTGCTGTTATCCCGGCGATTTTCAACACCTGTACGTTCGTTATGACGTCGAGCGGCATTTTTAGCTTCCCCGGTTATATGGATCCTTCTGGTGATATGAGCAGCCTCATCGGCGCAATTCTTTGCAATGTCGTCGGTTTAATTCTTAACTTCGTTCTCGTTTACATCCTGTATCGCCCTGATGAAGAGGCAGTAGTGGAGTAGACAATTATTTGGGATGTAAGCTGCCGAAAACCCCGCGGCAGATTGCATGTGGTGGGCTTGCCGTTGATTCACGCGAGCCCACCCTCATTTTTGGAGTGACTAGCTATGACAATTACAGCCGATATGACGTTTGGCGAAATCGCGCTCCTTCCTGAGTTCGCTGGCTTTGGCGAGCACCTTATGCTTTGCCGGCCTTCAACTTGGGAGCGCATGTGGAATAAACCCATCGTGTCTCATATGAATTCTGATGCTAATCCATATGAAACTACTCGCGTTTTGCGTGGATTGAATCGGATTGTCGAGCTCGTGGATGACGGGAGGCAAGTTGCCTACGATATATGGGATGAAGCCGACTGCATCCGTGATCCGACTCGACGCAACACGAAACTGTTCTTCTTTTCCGGGAGACCCGGGGCTCCCTTTATCATTGCGGTTTCGGGCGGAGGTTATCAGAGCGTTTGTCATCAAATGGAAGGCTTTCCCGTTGCCCCCGAGCTCAACGATGCGGGCTATAACGTGTTCGTGCTGTCATACAGGGTGAGGGTCGAGCCTTTGATGCCGCGTCCAATCGACGATTTAAATCGAGCTGTCCGTTTTGTCTTCGAGAATTCAGCGAAATTTAATGTCGCAAAAAGTTATGCAGTTATCGGCTTTTCTGCTGGTGCGCATTTAACTGCCGAGTGGGGGACGGACAACAAGGGATTTGCGTCCTACGGATGCGAGGCACCCAAAGCCTTGGTCCTGTGTTATGCACCGATTGATCTTCGTGGCTTTGAGAACGCATCAGACAATAGATTTCTTGATTCGGTGTGCGGCGGGGCTGGTCGCGACTCGCTCGATGATTTCTGTATTAATCAGCATGTGTGGGAGCAGTATCCTCCGACATATCTTTGGCAATGCGCTGACGATGATATTGTATCGCCCGACAATTATGAAAAGATGGTCGATGCTCTGGATGCAGCTGGAGTACACCATGAGGGAGTCATGTATTCAGAAGGGGGGCACGCATTGATGAAGCCCCATGCGCCGGAGACCGACTACTGGTGTATGAGCGTTATTGAGTTTCTTAAAGATTATCTCGACTAGGAAGCTGCATGTCGCTTTTTGAGCGGGTGATTTCGTCATGCAATGTTTTCGGTATTGATCGTGGTCGTGGATGAATGATGTTCTAGAATGTTCATACTGTCACATAAACGAACAGGAGCGAACATGCATATCTACTCTGTATCAGATCCCGAGTTCAAATCCTATGGTCGCGTGTGGGACGACGTGCCGTCCAACCTGACCGCCCCGCTTGTCGAGGCGCTTGCGGCTACTCCCATTCCCGAGGGCACCAAGTACGTGGCCTCCGCACCCGAGCTCGAGCAGGTTGAGGGTGTCGACACGCTCGGCCTGCTCATGTACGGCGGCCGTCCGTTCCAGCCGGGCTGGTGCAACGGCCACAACACGCGCCTCAACTGTCTGGAGTATCACCGTGCCAGTGAGTTTAATTTGGGTGCGCGCGACTTTATTCTGCTGCTGGCCAAGCGCGAGCAAATTGTCGACGGCAAGCTCGACACCGCTCAGGTCAAGGCCTTTCGCGCGCCCGCCGGCACGCTCGTCGAGGTTTACGCCACCACGCTTCACTACACGCCCTGCATGGTCGACGACGGCGGCTTTCAGGTGATGGTGGCGCTGCCGGCGGGCACCAACGGCCCGCGCCCCGAGGCTGCAGCCGACATGCCTGCCGCCGGTGACAGCTACTGCTACTGGAAGGCCGACAAGTGGGTCCTCTGCCACGCCGACAGCCCCAAGGCGGCCGAGGGCGGTTACGTGGGCCTCATCGGCAAAAACCTCGACATCACCTGCGACTAGGGGCTTCCTGTTTGTCTCGATCTGTAACATCTAGCGGGCTAAATCGTCTCTACCTGTTACAGATTTAGACAAACTGCGGGGGGCTGCCCGAAAATCTCGATCTGTAACACCAAGCCCGGTTTTGGCTGCCTACCTGTTACAGATCGAGACAAACCGTCCCCAACCACCACAAAGGTGCCTGTCCCCTTTGTGGTGGTGTGGGGCGGCGGTATCAGAAAGTGTCAGACGGGGGCGGCTGCGGGGCGCCTGTGCGCGAAAAGAAGTGTCGACCTGCGCCGTTGCCGTTGAGTAGCGCGCTGCTTACGGGGATACTGAAGCCACGACAAACAGCGTGTGAAAGGATTGATGCATGGCTTTCCGTAAAGACTTCCTGTGGGGCGGCGCGACGGCTGCCAACCAGTGCGAGGGCGCTTACGACGTGGACGGCCGCGGCCTGGCCAACGTGGATGTGGCACCGCACGGCCCCGAGCGCTATGCGGTGGTCTCCGGCCAGCGCAAGATGCTCGACTTCGAGGACGGCTATTACTATCCCGCGCAGACCGGCATCGATTTCTATCACCATTACAAGGAGGACATCGCCCTCTTTGCCGAGATGGGCTTTAAGACCTTCCGCATGAGCCTGGCGTGGACCCGCATCTTCCCCAACGGTGACGAGACCGAGCCCAACGAGGCCGGCCTGGCCTTCTACGAGGACGTGTTCCGCGAGTGCCAGGCGCACGGCATCGAGCCGCTCGTGACCATCACGCACTTCGACTGCCCGATTCACCTCATCAAGGAGTACGGCGGCTGGCGCAACCGCAAGCTCATCGACTTCTACAAGAACCTCGCGACCACGATCTTCACCCGCTACAAGGGCCTGGTAAAGTACTGGCTTACCTTCAACGAGATCAATATGATCTTGCACCTGCCGTTTATGGGTGCCGGTCTGGTCTTTGAAGAGGGCGAGAACAAGGAGGCCGTCGAGTACCTGGCCGCCCACAACGAGCTCGTCGCCAGCGCTTGGGCAACCAAGATCGCTCACGAGATCGACCCTGAGGTCAAGATCGGTTGCATGCTTGCCGCAGGTAGCTACTACCCCTACAGCTGCCGTCCGGGCGATGTGCGCCAGGCGCAGATTGACAACCAGAGCAACTATTTCTTCGTCGACGTTCAGAGCCGCGGCTACTATCCGGCCTATGCCGTCAAGAAGCTCGAGCGTTTGGGCATCGATGTGGGCATGACGGATGAGGACCGCGAGATCCTGGCCGCCAACACCGTCGACTTCATCAGCTTTAGCTACTACAGCACCCGTTGCTCCGCCGGTGCCGATAACCCCGATGTCGAGCGCACCCAGGGCAACGCCTTCGCCGGTGCCAAGAACCCCTACCTGCAGCAGAGCCAGTGGGGCTGGGCTATCGATCCGCTGGGCTTCCGCATCACGCTCAACGACCTGTACGACCGCTATCAGAAGCCGCTGTTTGTGGTTGAGAACGGTCTGGGCGCCAAGGATGTTGCCGAGGAGGACGGCTCCATCAACGACGACTACCGTATCGACTACCTGCGCCAGCATATCGCCGCCATGCGCGATGCCGTGACCGAGGACGGCGTGGACCTTTTGGGCTACACCACCTGGGGCCCGATCGACCTCGTCTCTGCCGGCACCGGCGAGATGTCCAAGCGCTACGGCTTTATCTACGTCGACCGCGACGACGCGGGCAACGGCACCCTCAAGCGCTCCAAGAAGAAGAGCTTTGATTGGTATAAGAAGGTAATCGCCTCCAACGGCGAAGACCTGGCCTAAGGGCCTGAGGCACTCAACCTTGGGGCTCCAACCCTCCTCGCGTACCTAAAGTACGCTTCGTCGGGCTTGTCGCTCCCAATCTTGAGCACCTCAGGCCCTTAGGAGGTAGACCTGACCGTCGCATTTCGAAAGTCATGCTTTATAACGTTCTAACCAAGGCGCCCGGCGAGCAGCTTATGCCCGCCGGGCGCTTTGCTAAAAGACGTGAACGAAAGCAAAAGAAGTGAAAACTTGCAAAAGAAGTGAAAGCGGGATGGCAGTAGTCATCGGGGACGTTCTTAAACGACTGGTCGCCGGGGACACTCCTTGCCGAGCCGGCAGTCTACGTCGTGCCCTTTCTGGGCCATGTGGCTCAAAATCGCTGCGCGCTGCGGACTGCTGGCGTCAAATTCGTCGCATTTCGAGCTTGGCTTCGTTATCGGGACTGATTCTTTATTAAAATTAAATTCCAGACAGTTGAGCGGGGGGGGGATTCATGAGAGGCATGGGAGACACAGCCGCATACCTGCGTCGGGGCATTCGGGAGATTATATGCCTGGCGCTGTTCTATTTTACGTATTTGGCTGGCGAGTATCTTTTTGACGTGCGCGTTGCCGAGTTTGTGCCGCCGAGCGAGGTCGTTGTCTACGAGAGCTTCATCGTCGGTGCGAGCGTGATCGGCTTTCTTGTGCGCCCCCTTCTGTACTACCGCCGCCCCCATGCGATCGATACGACGAGCGACGTCACGGGCGTGCTGCTGGTATCGGCATTGCTGCTGCTGATTATGGCTGTTCGGTTTGAGGTGGTAATCGCCGGCGGTTTGATAGCGTGCTGCACGCTGGGCTACTGTGGATCGACCGCCCATGCCAACTTTGCGCGACGCTTTGCACGGACGCCGTATTTGGCGCGCGCGGCGGCGCTTTCGTATGCCCTGGGCGTTCTGGTGCAGGTGCTCAACCATATGGTGATGCCCGCGGGGATTCCGCAACAGTTTGTTCTTGTTGCCTGTGCGGTTGTGCAGGTGGCGCTGCTCCACGACGCTCGTCGTGCCAAGCTGCGCGGTGAATCTGAGCCTGGGCGCGAGTCCGATATCGCCGAGCTTTCGGTGGATGCGTCGGAATTTGGCGCCAAGTGGCAAGACGATTCTGAATCAACGGCGGCTTTTCGGCGCGCCGTGGTGCGTCTGACGGTCGCAACCGCCTGCCTTACCGGTGTGTTTGCCGCCCTCAATGCAGGGCTCACGACCTCGCACGCCGCCGGGGCCATCGATTTGGGCGATTGGCCGCGCCTGTTGATGGCGGCGAGCGCTCTAGCTGCCGGCGCCTTGTTTGACCTGCACGGTCGTTCGTATATGAACATCACCATGACTTGCACTGCCATGTTGTCCACGCTTTCGTTCTTTGTCTTGCTCGTCGACGGCAATGGCGGCAATGTGCTTGCGGCCATGGCGATTTTCTATCTGGGTTCGGGCTTCTTCGTGGTGTTTTTCACGACGAAATTTGCTGCCATTTCGGTTTATGCGCACTGGTCGTATCTGTGGCCGTGCATGGGTCGTGTCATCAGCAACATTTGCGCGATGCTCGTGACGGCGCCGGCGGTGGCGATCATATCGAGCCAGAACGTGCTGCTGGCGGTGGGTGCGGTGCTCGTACTGTTTGTGGGCATTGCGATTTCGCTGCTGGGACAGTTTGGGCATCGGGCAGATGACGCTGCGGTGCCCGGCGAGCTGGCGTTTGCTGCCGATGATCTTGGCGCGGACCTCGCGTCTGCTCAGAGCGAGTCCGCCTTCGCGGAGGTGCCGGAGCTCATGCTCGACGAACGTCTCCATGCCTTTGTTGTCGCCTTTGAGCTTACAGAGCGCGAGCGCGATATTTTGGAGGCCTTGGTCGCATCGCACGAGAGCGTTCAGGACATCGCCGCAACGCTCTTCCTTTCGCGCTCCACGCTCTACCGCCATATCGCCTCGATCAACAAAAAGACCGGTGCCGTCTCGCGCGTGGCCCTCATCAACTTCTTCTGGTCCTGGACACCTCAAGACTAGTTAATTTGGGACGGGGCTTTTTTAGCTGTTTTGGGCCGCCGCGGCCAGCGGGGGCGGGTCGCGGCGGCCCAAACATCCTTGACGAAGGTGCCGGTGAAGTTACAGCAGCTCGCCGTGGCGGGCGATGTAGCGGCGCTTGACCAGCTGGGTGAGCGCGATATAGGCGGTGACGATGCCGACGAGCAGCGCGAAGAAGCTCGGCGGCAGCGGCATGAGGCCCAGCGCATCGGCGATGGGGCTTGCCGGCAGCCAGGTGACGAGTGCCAGACCCAGCACGGTGAGGGCGCACAGCGCGGGCGCGGCGTGGTCGCGCGGGCTCGGCAGGCGCGGGGAGCGCAGCATGTGGACCACGAGCGTCTGCGACCACATGGACTCGACAAACCAACCGCTCTGGAAGAGCGCCGTAAAGGTCGCCATGCCTGCGACGTTGCCCGCGGCGGCAAGCTCTGCCCAGCTTGCGCCCACGGCGGCAGGGCACATCACAAAGAAGAGCGCGGCGAAGGTCACAATGTCAAACAGCGAGCTCACGGGGCCCAGCTCGAGCATAAAGCCCCTAATGGACGCGGCATCCCAGGCGCGCGGGCGGGCAGTCCAGGCGTCGTCGACGGTGTCCCACGGTAGCGCGATGCACACGATCTCGTAGACGAGCGACAGCAGCACCAGCTGCAGGGCGCTCATGGGCAAAAACGGCAGGAACAGGCTCGCGACGGTCACGGACAGCACGTTGCCAAAGTTGGAGCTCACCGTGGTCTTGAGGTACTTGAGCAGGTTGCCGTAGGTGCGACGGCCTTCGATGGCGCCGCGCTCGAGCACGCCCAGATCCTTCTGAAGCAAGATGATATCGGCGGATTCCTTGGCGATGTCGACGGCGGAATCGACCGAGATACCGCAGTCGCTCGCGCGCATGGCGGCGGCGTCGTTGATGCCGTCACCCATAAAGCCCACGGTGTGACCGAGCAGCTCGCGCATGACGCGCACCAGGCGCGCCTTCTGCAGAGGCGAGAGCTTGGCGAAGAGGTGGGTGTTCTCGGCGCGCTCGGCAAGTTCGGCGTCATCGAGCGCATCGATCTCGGAGCCGAGCAAGACGTTGCTCGCGGCGATACCGATCTGTTCGCAGACGGTGGCGGCGACGCGGTCGTTGTCGCCGGTCAGGACCTTGACCGCCACACCCTTGGCCTCGAGCGTGGCGACGGCGCCCGCGGCACTCGCCTTGGGCGGATCGAGGAAGGCCAAAAAGCCCATCAACACCATGTCGCATTCGTCGGCAATGCCAAACTCGCCCACGCAGCGCGGATTGGTTTTCTGCGCCACGGCAATCACGCGCAGGCCCTCGGCGTTGAGCCCGGCGACCTGCTTGCGAATCTGGGCGAGCTTATCTTCGGTAAGCGGCTGGGCGGCGCCATCGACCTCGACAAAGGAGCAGATCTCGAGCATTTCCTCGGCAGCTCCCTTGGTGACCATCTGGGTTTTGCCCTGGGCGTCGGCGACAACTACGCTCAGGCGGCGGCGCGAGAAATCGAAGGGCACCTCGTCGACCTTGGTATAGCGGTCGCGCAGGCTCTGGCCCAGCATAGAATCGGGCACGACGGTCGAGGGCGTCACATCGGCACGGTCGATGACGGCCAGGTCGATAAGGTTTTTGAGGCCGGTCTGGAAGAAGCTGTTCAAAAACGCATGGCGCAGCACGCGCGCATCCTCGTTGCCGTCGGTGTTGAGGTAGCGCTCGAGCACGATGCGGTCTTCGGTGAGGGTGCCGGTCTTGTCGCAGCACAGGACGTCCATCGCGCCGAGGTTTTGGATCGCCGGCAGCTCCTTGACGATAACCTGGCGGCGGGCGAGGTCCTTGGCGCCCTGCGACAGGCTCGTGGTCACGATGACGGGAAGCATCTGCGGCGTGATGCCCACGGCCACGCTCGTGGCGAACAGCAGCGCGTCGATGA
>CABQSB010000012.1:0-71811 GCA_902466735.1 uncultured Collinsella sp. | reverse complement strand
CTCGTCCAGGCGCGGGATAGACGCCGACGAGCCCGCCGCGGCCGAGGCGCTCGCCCTCATCCGCGACGGCCTGGGCCGGGGACTCTCGCCCGAGCAGCTGTCCGCCCGCAACGGCGGCCCGGTGGACCTGTCGCCCTCGACGATCTACCGCTGGGTCGCGGCGGGCTACGACGGCATGACCAACATGGAGCTCAGGCGCAAGGTCGGCTACAGGCCCAGGTCGCACCGGGCCCCGAAGGGGGCGACGCCTCACTCGGCCCGCAGGTCGCACGCCGCGTTCCTCGGCCTGGGCGAGGACGCGTGCGCCGCCGCCTGGGAGATGGACACCGTCGAGGGCGCGCGGGAGGACGGCGCCTGCCTGCTCACGCTGCTGCACCGCCCCAGCAGGCTCCAGCTCGCGCTGCCGCTGGAGGAGAAGACCGCCGGGTGCGTCGCGGACGCCCTGGAGGGCGTCCGGGCCATCCTCGGCGCCGACGGGACGCGCCGCGTGTTCCGCGCCGTCCTCACCGACAACGGCGCCGAGTTCTCCGACGAGGCGGCGATCGCGGCGCTCATCGGCGAGGGGCCGGGCGAGACGAGGCTGTTCTACTGCGACCCCAGGCGCAGCGACCAGAAGGGCGCCTGCGAGCGCAACCACGTCGAGATCAGGAAGCTGCTGCCCAAGGGCGCCGGAATCAGATTCGACCGGCTCGCCCCGGCCGACCTGGCGCTGGCCATGTCGCACGTGAACTCCGAGCCCCGCGGCGCGCTCGGCTTCGCGACGCCCGCGCGCGCCTTCAGGGCGATGCTCGGGGAGGACGCGGCGGCGCTGCTGGACGCCTACGGCGTGGGGGACGTGCCCATCGGGGAACTCGACCTGACGCCGGGGCTCATCGAGAGGGCGCGCGCAGAGAGGGGCGATGCCCCGCTGGCCTAGCCTAGGAGAAAAACGGAATAGACGGACCGACCGTCCGGCTGAGTCTGGGAAGAGGTGCCGGGCGGCGGGCGGAGCATGGCCACCGGACCCATCGAAACACATCTCCACCATTCCTTCAACTGGGAAAATGGCGCCCCCGGGGCCCGAGAGGGGCCGCGGGGGCGTTCGGTTAACTGCGGGAGCGTGCCGTCAGCTCAATGTGTTCGGTTGAGACCGGAAATCAACCATCGTAATAATACCTATAATGGCGATAGCTAAAACACGACCTGCTTCCCCATCGGAGGATATTTATGACCGAAACCACTGCCGCAGCCGCCAACGAGACACGCGACACCAAGCTCGAGATCATCATGGGCCGCGAGGCACTCGATAAGCTCGCTGATGCCACGGTGCTGGTGCTCGGCTGCGGAGGTGTGGGATCTAACTGCTGCGAGGCACTTGCCCGCGGCGGCATCGGTCATTTCGTCATTCTGGACAAGGACATCGTCGCGCCCAGCAATATCAATCGCCAGGCTATCGCCTTTCACAGCACCGTCGGCAAACGCAAGGTCGATGTTATGGAAGCCATGATCCACGATATCAATCCCGCCGCCACCGTCATCAAGCGTACCGAATACCTGCTGAGCGACAACATCGACGAGTTCTTCGCGAGCGTTTTGGAGCAGACGGACGGCAAGCTCGACTACGTCGTCGACGCCATCGACACCATCTCGGCCAAGCTCACCATTGCCAAATATGCTCAAGACCACGACATTCGTTTGGTTAGCTCCATGGGCGGGGCCAACAAGCTCCATCCCGAGTGCCTCCGCTTTGCCGACATTTTCGAAACGGTCCGCGATCCCATGAGCCGCATCATGCGCAAAGAGTGCAAGAAGCGCGGCATCAAAAGTCTTCATGTGCTGTTTAGCTGCGAGGAATCGGTTAAGACACAGCCCCGCGACCCTTCCAACATCCACGAGCGTACCGAGCTCGGAACCGCCAGCTTTATGCCGCCCATCATGGGTCAGATGATTGCCGGCGAGGTTATCCGCCAGATCAGCGGCCGCGGCGCTGAGCGCGTACGCCCCGATGGCCAGCGCCTAGACTAGCGGAGCGCGCCGAGATGGAGCCCCGGTTATTTGATGCACACTGCCATCTTGATTTAATGGCTCACCCGGACGCCGTTGCCGATGAGGCAACGGCGCTGGGCTTGGGTCTATTTGATTGCGGCGTCGATCCACGCGACTTCGCTAGCGCACATGGGCGAACCCGTCGCCCTCCTACCGTCATCAAGGGCATCGGCCTCCATCCCTGGTGGCTCGCCGACGGCCGCTGCGGTCCTGCCGAAGTCAATCTGCTTTGCGAAGTTGCTGCCCAAGAGCGCCACATCGGCGAGGTCGGGCTCGACTTTTCCGCTCGATGCGGCGGAAGTGAGCCGCTACAAATACAGGCATTTGACCGGCTCTGCGATACACTCGTGCAGCATCCTCTTACCGGGCGCGTGATATCAATTCACGCCGTTCGTTCGGCAGGAGCCGTACTGGACGTCCTCGAATCGCATGGACTACTCATCCCAAACCCCGACTCCCCCGCTATCATCTTCCACTGGTTTAGCGGTACTTCGGACGAACTCGTCCGCACGCGTAATGCGGGCTGTTATTTTTCCGTCAACGAACGCATGCTCGCATCTAAACGAGGACGCGAATATGCCCGACAGATTCCACTCGACCGTCTACTGCTCGAGACCGATGCGCCGGCCGAGGCAAACACAGAAACAAGCGCGCAATCGCTCATCAGATCGCTCACAAGGACCTCGATGCGCATTGCCTCACTCAAAAACTGTGACGCAAAGCGCATCGAGTCGGCAGTTTTAGCAAATGCGCACTCTGTTTTTGACCTTCGCTAACCCCTGTGGCAAAAATGCCAAGGGGCATGCGAATCGCACAACGCAGCCCCTATTGGAAGGCGGTACAGTTCGGCGGCATTACACCAATTCGTGCATGAGATCACGGTTGCGTGCATACAATTCGTCAAAGATATGGCGGCGCGACGCATATAGCTCGTGGGCAGCCATATCGGGCACGATTGTTTGCGCAACGCCAAGGACTTGGGCGAGTTCATCCCATGATGCATAGGCGCCACCTGCGAGAGCTGCCATGATGGCATCACCGAAGCATGCGCCCACCGTAACCTTGGCAACCGAGACCTCGCGCCCGCATACGTCGGCGATAGCTTGCATCCAAACTGGATTCTTGGTTCCACCTCCGACAAGCATAATGCGCCCAATTGGCAGTCCATGCTCTCGCTCGATAATGTCGACATGGGATGCAACGGTATACGCGACGCCTTCAAAGGCGGCGCGAACCATATGTGCTCGCGTATGCCTTCCGGTCAGGCCAAAGAAGACGCCACGCGCCTCGGGATCGTTGAGCGGAGTACGCTCCCCCGCAAAGTACGGCAGACACAGGAGCCCATCGGCACCCGGCGCCACATCGGCGGCATCATGCGCCATAACCGAATATGCATCGGGGCCACCGTGGCCCTCGGCCTCTACGGCGTCGCGATACAGCTCTTGGCGCAGCCACGATGTGAGTGCACCCGCTGTATTGGTCCCCGCGCAGATCCCGTAAGTTCCGGGAATGATAAACGTCCCTGGCCACAGGCGAGCATCATCGACCATATGATCAGCTAAGTAGATGAAATACGCCGTGCTCCCCAACTGAACCATCATATCGCCGGGACGGAATACACCCGTCGAAATGGCCTCGGCACCAGAGTCGCCCGTTCCCACCAAGACAGGTGTCCCTGCCACGAGCCCCGTCGCCTCAGCCGCACGCTGCGTAATCACCCCGGCAATATCGGTAGCCGACATTACCTCCGCCATCTGGTCAGGCCGGCAGAAACGAGCACATTCCCGAGCATCAACCTTCCAAGTGTAGCGATCGTATAGGGGAAGAAAATCCTCCGCCAAATAACGGTCCACCGTAAAACGCCCCGTCAACTTCGCGCACAGAAACGATGACGCCGTCAGGAACTTCGCGGCACGTTCGTGCACCTCGGGCATATTCTCCTTAAACCACAAGATCTTTGGAGCAATATCTGACGAACAGGGATCGTGCCCGAAAAGCTCGCGTGCGCGATCTGGCCCATATTCGGAAAGAAGCTCGTCAATCTGCGGCTTCGAACGTGCATCGACTCCATATAAAATCGCGGGTGCCAGCGCGTTGCACTCGGTATCGACCGGTACGCAGTCGCAACCCAATGCAGAAAGGCCCACGCATCCAATCTGCGCCGCATTAACCCCCGATCGCACCACCAGCTCGCGCGACAAGCGGCAAAAATCTCCCCACCAAACTGCCTCCGCATCATGCTGGTACCATCCATCACACGGGTTGTCCGTCTCGTGTCCACAAGAGGCTTGGCAAACGATATTGCATCGATCATCGATTAAAGCGCCTTTAGAGGCGCTTGTCCCAATATCAATACCCAGATAGAACGCCATAGGTGCCTACTCCCCTCGCGCCGTACGAGCGGCAGCCATAAAACGAACTACCCGCTCAACATCAACCGGGGCATCCAGCTTTCCGTCGCGCTTTAAGCAGGTGCCGACAAACGCGCCATCGTAGTGAGCAAATACGTCAGCCACGGTATTTTCGCGACAACCGGTGCCACATACCACAGGCACTTCGCCAACACGCTCGCGGACCTCATCGGCAAGCTCGCCCGAAGCACCACGACCGGCAGCCGAACCGCCGATGACCATCGCATCTGGAAGGCAATTAAAGAGAAGTGAATCGGCAATGTCCGCAGTCGTGCGGTCGTTGAGATAAACCTCCCCCTCGCTCGTGATGAAGTGAAAAAGCTTGAGGTCGTCCAGGCGCAGCGCCGTCTTGCGACGCATGGTGTGAGCGAAATCTCGGTTAATCAGCCCGAGATCACCGGCCCAGGCACCGCAAAAATTGCAGCGCGTGAACTGCGCTTCGACGGCAGCGCACAGCTCGATTGTGGCATCACCATCGTAAATGGCTTCAGCTCCCCAAGGGGTCGACAAATCATGGGACAGAACCCCGATTACATAGCCCATCGATGCAAGGGTTGAGGGAGAAACGTGCTGCTCATAGGGCATCGAGAGCTCATTGGTAATCAAAATGCCATCGACACCGCCCCGTTGCAACGCTTCGAGATCGCGCTTGGCGGCTTCCACGACCTGCGACACGCTTCCGCCCGGGTAATACAGTGGATCGCCCGGCAGAGGACGCAGGTGCAGCATTCCGATAACCGGCTTTTCGGTCTTGAACATCGAAGTTAGAAACGACATGACGTACTCCTTCATAGGGTTATCGCGGGGACGTTACTCCCCCAGCACCTCGACGTACACTTTTCGCTTCTGCGGACCGTCAAACTCCGCAAGATAGATGTTCTGGGCACCTCCACACACGATGTGGCCATCTTGGACAGGAAAGAAGCAACTGTTTCCACAAATCATGCTCTTGATATGCCCACAGGAGTTGTTGCCGGTGGCTCCATAGCTCGGCAGGAAGTGTGCATGCGCATAGGGGGCATCTAGTGGGGCGATGCGATCAAGCGTCTCCATAAGATCCGTCTCCACGCAGGGCAGCCCCTCGTTTACCACGATTCCACAGGTCGTATGCGACAAAATAATCGCTGCCAAGCCATTCGTCACCGAGCTGCGTTCAATGGCAGCGTGCACGTCTTCGGTAATATCGATGAACTGGTCCGGAGCAGTCGATAGATAGCTCAATGTCTCGAGCGTCACCATGTTCACTCATCCCCTTCAAGAAAACGCAGGGCATTACCCCAGTAGAGCCTTTCTCGCGCATCATCGCGCATGGACACGGTATCGAGCGCCCGCTTGAGTTTGAACGCACGGAAGCGCGGCGTATTGCTGGCGAACATCACTTGATGCGATAGCGCGCGCTCATACCACAGCGGCCCCATATCGACCGTGAAAAGACGCTGCATCATCTCCTCGGGCGAATCGATGTAAGTGATAGAGGTGTCCGTGTAGCAGTTGGGATACTTGAGCAGCATCGCCACGGTCTCGCGCACCCAGGGCCAGCCAAAGTGGGTCAAACTAAAACGCACATTTGGATGCGTTGCGATTGTGTGCTCAAATACAAGCGGATTACTGCGCGAGAGCTCTGCGCCCGGCTCCCAAGACATACCGGCATGGAAAACCACCGGCTTGTTATAGCGCTCGCACAGCTCGTAAAGCGGCTCGGCCACGGCATCATCGGGAGCAAAACCCTGCTTTGCCGGATGCAGGCAAAGCCCCTTTGCCCCCAACTCGGTAAAGGCGCGCCCCAATTCGTCTGCGGCACCGCTCACCTGCGGATCTACGCTCGCAAATCCCCACAGACGATCGGGATGCGCGGCAACCAGCATGGCAATCTGGTCATTGGTGCCAAAATGCCCTCCGCATGCCGTGGTTACATCGAGCGGCATGAGCACGCTCTTCTGCACATCGCAGACGTCCATCTCGACTTGAAGCTCATCCCAATCCATGGGGCCCATATGCCCCATACCAAATTCTCGTGACCAAAAACCGAATCCATCAGGCTCATCACCCGGCGTATAGATCTCGCCGTAGAGCATGGGCTGGACCAACATGTCGATAACCATTTCGCACTCCTTTCCAAGCATTTGACCCTAGTACGGCTCAAAAGAGCCGATGACGCGGGACGAAAGCTCGGCGCCCGCCTTCATACACGCCGGAATATCAAGGCCATCAATCACGCCCTTGGTAAACCCGGCGATATACGAGTCACCGGCGCCCACGGTGTTAACGACCTTCTCCGCCGGTACGATCCCGCACTCATAGAAGCGTTCGCCGTCAAAGGCAATGCTTCCCTTCTCGCCAAGCGTGGCAACTGCCACCCGCGGCCCCAACCTCTGTACGTGACGTACCCAATCACGCAGCTCCGGAGTGTCCTCTTCAAACGACATAAACGCATAGTCTACGTAAGGAAAATGAGCCTCGCAGGCATATTCGGGATCCTGGCTGAACACCGAGAAGTCCATAACCACCGTCTTGCCCGCATCATGCCATTCGGGCAGGAGGTCCAAACAATTGCCAAACAGGTCGGTATGAATGATGTCATGCTCTAGGATAAACGCCCGGTCATCTTCATTCGGTCGATATGTCTCCATTACGCCATCGATTGCCTCGAGATGCACGCGATCGACGCCGTCTTTCAATGCCATGAGCATCACCGAGGTGTCGCCATCCTCCACCCGCAGATGTGAGATATCGAACCCCTCAGCGGCCAGCGCCTCTCTCATCTTGTCTCCGTACTCGTCCTTGCCGACAACCGACACGGCGGATACCGAAACTCCCATTCGTGCAAGATGGATACCCCAGTCAATGCCATTACCAGTCGGATAGAACACGCCGATGTTTTGATAGACGTCCGCACAGCAAAAACCAGCCGCGCACGCTTTAATACTCATGGTCTTCTCCAATGTTCAAAAGGGGACCCACCACATGGCGAGCCCCCTTTTCGCGTTTCGCTTATTGTTTTGCATCGGCCGTCCAAAGCCTCATAGCCAGACCGCCGTACGCTTTCTTAAGCTATTCGACGATTGGTGCTCCGTGGCCCCAAGAACCTTCCATGCCGCACACGGTCGAGGCAAACCCGGCAGCAAAGTCGAGCGCACGCTCGATGGCCTCGGCGCCATCTTCACCACGCTTGGCGGAATCGAGATAGCACATCAAAAACGAGGTGAGGAACGAGTCGCCCGCCCCCATGGTGTCCTTCATGTCCGTTACCGGTTTAGCCAGCTGGCGGTAATAACGCTCGCCGTCGTAAGCAATGCAGCCCTCGGCGCCCGCCGTAGCCGACACAAAACGCGGACCCAAGCCCTTCACCCATGCCAGACGCTCGCGAATCTCGTCCTCACTCGCGGCATCCGCCGCACTAAAGAAAGCGAAATCGACGTAGGGCGCAATCTGCTCGTAGTACTCGTCGGTGGAGTCGTCCGAAAAGTCAAAAGAGACCGTGACGCCCGCAGCCTTCAGCTTGGGCAGCTCGCGCTCGGTAAAGCAATAGTTGCCCGAATGAACCACATCGAACTGCTTCACGTACGAAAGGTCAAAGCGATCGAGGACATAGCGCGCATCGCCACGGATACCGCCCTCGTTGGAGCCAAGGAAGACACGATCACCGTCAACGACGGTGACGCGAGCCGCTCCGTTCTCGCCAATCATCTGCTCGCACTTGTCAAGCTCGATACCCTCATCCTCGAGGCTTGCAATGACATGCTCGGCAGCGGCGTCATTGCCAAAAATGCCCATGTATGCGGAGCGTGCGGCACCGCATTTCTTGGCATAAACGGCGAAGTTCACCGCATTGCCGCCAGGATACATGGTATGGATATGCTCGTAGCGATCGACGACGTTGTCGCCAAATCCGAGCGCGTTAACGTTAAATGCCATGGCCTTTGTCCCTTCTAGTACTCGACAACACCCATATAGCGACGGAAATCGGGATCGTGATCAAACACCTTGCCGCGTGCAGCACGCAGCTCGCAGTTCATGGCATAGAACAGCACCGGGTCCAGATAGGCACGGACGCTCGCCGGCACGGCTTCCATACCGTACTCCTTGGCATCGAGCACCATCAGCGTATCGGTATGCGTCTTAAGGAACGCCAGGGCGCGCTCGTCCATAGCACGGCACTCGCTGGAGCCCATCTGCAGGAAGAAAAAAACGCCATCCTGAGTAGCCTCGAAGGGGCCATGGAAGTACTCGGCAGAGTGGATGTAGCTGCAGTGCTGCCACTGCATCTCCATAAGAGAGCAGATAGCGAAACCGTAGGTCTGGCTAAAGTTGGGACCGCTGCCCAGAATATAGAAGAACTCGTGCTCCTGGCAAAGCTTGGCAAAGCGATCGCCCAGCTCGGCATTTACCTTCTCGCGTGCCGGGGGAAGAATCTTATCCATCTCGGCGATACCGGCATACATATCGGCAAGATCGGCGTAGCCCTCCTGCTGATCGAGCAGCTCTGCCGCAAGCGACAGCGAAATACCAGCGGGGACCTCGGCCTGCGGCACACCCTCGCCCCACGGGTAGACCCACGTGGTCCACTTGCCGGAGTCGATCTTAGATCCAGCGTTGTCGGTCTGGGCGATCACCGTAGCGCCGGCAGCAAGGGCAATCTCGCAGCCCTCGACGACCTCGGGGGTGTTGCCACTGTGGCTACAAGCGATGACCAGGGACTTCTCGCCCAGACGACGCGGACGCATAATGTCGAATTCACGCGCGGTATAGATATACGAAGTGAAGGTGGTTGCCTCGCGCTGCAGAAGCTCATGAGCCGGGATCAAATCGATCATGGAGCCACCGCAAGCAATCCAGTAGACGCTGTCGAACTTGCCCTTCTCGGCAATTGCCTCTTTGATCAGATCGTGTGCGTTCATATCCAGTTCCTTTCTTGTTTGGTCCGCAATCAATGAGATTGGCTGCGTGGCCGATAGTTGTTTTAGTCAATCAGATATTTCTCGAATGCGGCCATGTTCTTGGCATCTGCCGCCGCCGGGTCATCGTAGTAACGACCGTCCGTAATTTCCTGGCCCAGCATGCCGTCAAAACCATGGGCGTTGAGCGTGGCGACGAAGGCGTCCATATCGTGCTTGCCATCGCCCCACACCAGATGGCCATACGGGTCACCGTCGATAAAGTGCATCTCGTGAATTGCCCCATCACCAAAGGCGGCAAACCAGTCCTCGAGCGTCTCGCCTGCAACGCCCATCGCGGTTGTATCAACCATGGGCTGTAAGTACGGGCTCGCGACCTCGTCAATCATGCGCTTCGCATCGGAAACCGTCGTCACAAGGTTACTCTCCTCGGGACGCAGGCTTTCCATCGTAAGCACCAGACCGTGCTCGCCGGCATACTCCGCCAGAATGGACAAGTGCTCGCGGCTGCGCTTCCAGGCTTCCTCGCGATCCTCGTCCCAGTCGCCCCAGCCCGAGTTGACGGACATACGGTCGCACCCAAGTACCTCGGCAAGCTCAATGCCGTGCTTAAAGTACGCCAGGCTGCGCTGTTCATGCAGCGGCTTGTGTGCGCAGTATTGCCAAGGATAGACAACATTCTCGGGGCACAGAGTACGATACCTAAGCCCACGGTCTGCAGCCTTTTTCGCCAGGACCTCAGCCTCAAAGTAGCCCGTGTGGTCGAGCGTCACATGCGGCTCCGCACACCACAGCTCAATGGACTCAAAGCCCAAACGCTGCTGCACATCAAGGAAGTAATCGAGCGACCACATGATGTAGTGGATATTCATGCCCGCAATCTGCTCGCGGCGCAGCGTCGGCTTGGATTCAGACATCTTATGCCTCCTTATTTCGATCGAACACGATTTGTCCGTCCGACATCGTCATATCAACCGCAAGATCGCGTGCGTCGCGATAATCGAGGTCAAACACATCCCGATCGAGCACGCAAATATCGGCAAGCTTGCCGACCTCGAGCGTACCCAGCTCGTCTTCGCGCATCAGGTCGTACGCGCCCCCGGCAGTCCAAGCGCGCAAGAGCTCGACAAGCGTCAGCGCGTTGACCTCATTCACGGGCAGTCCGTCGTCGAAGTATCCGCCGCACGCACTGTAGATTGACTCGCCCAAGCTCGGAATCAACAGCGGTAAATCCGTGCCACAGCACACTGTGCATCCGGAATCTTCCATGCCGCGGCGATTCCAGCTATGCAAAAGTCGCGTCTCGCCAATTTGTCGACGCATCATCGACAGGCAGTCCTCGCGCCTGTCCAGCGTCAAAATCTGCGGATAGACCTCGCAAATTCCACCTAACTTGCCAAACTCGACAAGATCGGTCGGGTCAGAGTTCTCGAGATCGGTAATCGCATGGCGGCGAAGCATCCGTCCATGCTCGTCTCGAGGCAGCGAGGCATAGAGCGTCACGGTGCGGCGAACGGCGCCATCGCCCTGGCAATGCAAGGAATATCGGAAGCCGTCAGCATCAATTGCACGCAGCTCGTTCTCAATCAGATCCCACTCGGGCTCTTCGACAACCGTCTTGCCGGCAGCTCCCGCATCGGCCGTGTCCTCATAGGGGTCAATCATCTCGGCAAGCCCCGCCCATACGCCGCGATCGGTCATACGGTTGAAGCCAGAAAAACGAACGAACGGTCCCCGGAAGCGCTCTCGCGCCTCGCGGGCATATGCCAGATTTGCACCGGCACCCACCGGCTGCGACATCATAGAGACGCGAACCGTCAGCTCACCAGATTCCTCACGGCGAGCCATTTCGTCGGCAAAGCCGTAGTAGTCATCAAACGCCATCTCCTTGATGGCGGTAACGCCGCGCTCGTTAAGCATGCTCATGTAGTCCGAATACCCGGCGCGCACCTCGGGTAGCGCGAGGAAATCGCTCATCATGCGCCAGATCTTCTCGGCATAGCACGCCTGGGGTGTAAAGCCGTATCGCGCACTGGCGGCAGCATTGAGAACGCAGGTCTCCGCACCCGGTGTAAAGCAGACGACAGGGATATCGCCAAAACAATCGTCAAACACAGCTGCCGTATTTGCGTTCTCGGCATCCGATGCCAACGTTTCGGGCATGTTGTGGCCAAAAGCCGCCGCACAATCCGGATGATCATCTTTCCATGCACGCAAGAGCGACACGGCCTCTTTGGCATCGGCGACGCCGGACAGATCAGACCCCAACGTCCGCAGCGCCCAGCCCGTATAGAAGGTATGCACATCGATCAGGCCAGGCATGACGGTGCGGTCGCCCAGGTCAACTACCTCGTCCGCTTGGGTCAAATACGAAGCTACCTCACACTTGGTGCCAACAGCCTCAATTCGATTGCCACGGACCGCTACGAAACCTTCAAACGGCAGGTCCCCCGTACCGGTAAAGACGCTCTTAGACGTCAGGACCGTCAAACGATCAGACATCACAACCACCTACATCGGAAGCATGCCAGAGATTGCCGTTACGATCAGGCCAAAGACGACCATGAAAATGAAGAACTTCCAAATGGTCTTCCACCATTGGCCAAACGAAATCTTAGCCACGGCAAGGCCGGCGACCGTCATGCCCGCCACGGGACTGATGGTGTTGATGGTCTGATTAGCAAACTGGAGCGCGGTAACGGCTGCCTCGGGATTGAGGCCCATAAGCTCGGTCAGGGGGCCCATAACAGGCATGGTGAGCGCCGCCAGGCCAGAACTCGAGGGAACCAGCAAAGAGAGCAGGCCAAGGACGATATACATAAACGTGGTGTAGACGGCGGCGGGTGCACCGGCGAGCGCAGTAGCGAGCGCCTGGAGGATGGTGTCGATGATCATGCCGCCCTCGGCGATGACCAGAATACCGCGAGCGATACCAATAACGATGGCAGCGTACGCAAAGTCGGCGAGACCCTTAACGAACTCCTCAGCGATCGTCTGCTGGTCAAGACCGCCCAGGATACCGGCAAGCAAGCCCATGCCAAGGAACACGGCGGAAATCTCATTCATGTACCAGCCCTGGGTAACAAGACCCCAGACGATAATGCCCATACCGCAAGCAAAATCGATAAGCACGAGCTTCTGACGGATAGTGAACTCTTCCTCAATGGAGGCATCGGTCACGGAAAACTCGATACGCTTGAGCTTATCGTCCTCATACGTAATGGACGACTCGGGGTTTTTCTTGACGCGCATGGCGTAGCGCATGGCCCATGCGATACCGACGGCAGTGAAGATGACCCAAGAAACGGCGCGCAACCACAGTTGCGGATTGCCCTCGATGCCAATGATGCCTTGGGCGATCAAAACATTAAACGGGTCGATGGTCGAGGCACAATATCCCAGGTTAGGGCCAAGGAAACAGATGATGAATGCCGTCATCGAGTCATAACCGATACCCATCATGATGGGAATGAAGATGGCATAGAACGGCAGGGCTTCCTCAGACATACCAAACGTAGTGCCGCAAATGGACAGCAACGTCATCGTGATGGGAATGATGAGGATGTCCTTGTTCTTGAGCTTTTTAATCACACGGCTCATGCCGGCATTCAAAGCGTTGGTCTTGGTGATGATTGCGAACGATCCGCCAATCAATAAGACGAACGCAACGACGTCGGCAGCCTCCTGGATGCCCTTAGTGGGCGCTTGCAGGACCGCGAAGATATCCTGACCCAGATTGATGGTCTCGCCGGTCTCGGAATCGGTGTAGTTCTTATCGACCTGTTCATAGGTTCCAGCAACGGCGACTTCACGCTCGCCCGCCGCTGTCGAAATCATCTTGCGCTGATACTGACCAGAGGGAACGATCCAAGTCAAGACCGCAAAGACAACGATCAGCAAGAACATGATCGTATAGACATGCGGTAATTTGAACTTAAAACGTCTGTTTGTCTTCTTCGCCTTCGTATCTGACATAGATACCTCCAAAGAACTCGAGACTGCATCGCATCTCGCCTCAACGTTTGCACAAGGCAAACGTTCTATGACGTTCTATAGATTACCAGCAGCTTTTCTCGTCATCAAGATAATTTCAAACTGATTGCCGCAACGCGGTTGAACGGTTGCGTTTGCGCCGTGAACGGTATGGAGACGCCCGGTGAGATGATCCACCGGGCGCTTCCATTCGCAATGTCCTAGATGTCAAAAACGTAGCGAGACCCAACGATCCGCTGACGACCGATGATAAACGGCCGCCGCTGTTCATCGAAAAAGAAGGCTTCCATATAAAACAATGGTTCGCCAACGGGAACTGCCAACAACCGAGCGACCTCGGGCGACGCGCACGCGATCTCAAGCGTGCATGGGTCGGTAAACGCGGGCGTGCGGCCCGTCCGGTTGCGCACGAACTCAAAAATGGATTGGTTAGATAGAGGTGCCGTTGATAGATAGGCGTTGTCCTCGTAAACATATATGTTGTTCTCGAGCATGACAGGGACGCCATCGGCAGTACGCACGCGCTCAACGCAGATCAAGTCAGTTCCAACGGGAACACCAAAGAACTGTGCTTCGGTGGAATCCGCCGGCAGTATCTTTCTCGAAATGACACGCGCCCCCGGTTCCATTCCGTTTACGCGGCATGCGTCCGAAAAACTCTGGACGTCATCCTTCTGGCGAATCTTGCGTTTGAGCTTGGGGGCATTGACAAACGTGCCTTTCCCCTGTCGCTTCGTTAGATAGCCCTGTTGGACGAGCTCCTCAATAGCGCGTCGCACGGTAACGCGGCCAACTTTATAGCTCTCAGCCAATTCGAATTCGTTGGGTATCCGCGCGCCTGCCTTGTAGGCACCGGAGTTGATTTCGTTTTTGATGATATCGATAACCTGTTGGTACAGCGGTATCGCTGCTTTACCGTCAGTTAGCCCTTCAGTCGGTGGCATATACCCTCTCCAAGCACAATTAAGTCTAAAACGGACTTAGGGGCATTCAACAAGTCCTTAAGCCCGCATTAGCTTAAAGTATGCTAGGTGTCGCACCAAAATGTCGGCTATTTACTCATCAGACCCGAAAAACGCGCAACTACCGCGCTCCTAAGAAAGCGTGAGCAGCTCCGGCAGCTGGTCGATGATCTTGTCCGCGGCATCCTGGCTAAAGCCGAAGCGCTCCTCGCGCTTGGCAATGACTGTCAGGCCGGCTCGCTTGCCGGCAGTGATGCCAGGCACCGAATCCTCAACGCAGCAGCAGCGATTCGCGGGCAGCCCCAGCAGGTCCAGCGCATGCAGGTAGATGTCGGGCTCGGGCTTGCTCTCCTTAAACTGCTCGCCGCTCACCACATACTCAAAGGCATCCGACAGCCCACACGCGTTGAGCACTTCCTCGATGCTATCCATGGGAGACGAGCTGGCAAGCGCCACGCGAACGCCACGGCGCGGCAGCTCTCGAATCGTATCCACGGCGCCTGGGTTAATCAAAGCCTGATAGTCGCGCGGACGCTTATGCGCCCACTCGTCCCAACGGGCCAACGCTTCCTCGCCAGTGAAATGCCCCTTACCGGCGCGCTCAAACCAATCGACCAGCATATGCAGGAAGAACTGATGCGAGGTACCGACTTGCCCATTCAACTCCTCTTGAGTCAGGTTAAGCCCAAGCTCCTTGGCAAACGCGGCAGTCTCGCCCAGGTAGTAATACTCGGTATCGACAATAACGCCGTCCATGTCAAAGATAACGGCATCGAACGGAAATGCGGACACGGCACCCTCCCTAACAAAAGGGCGCCTGTAAGCAGGCGCCCGAACCATATATCGGCGATTCTAGCCCAGCAGCTTATCCAGCGCCACTGCAATACCGTCTTCGTTGTTATTGGCGGTTACCATCTGGGCAACTGCCTTAACCTCATCGACGGCGTTGCCCATGGCAACACCGGTGCCGGCCCACTCAATCATGGACTTGTCGTTCTGGCCGTCGCCAAACGAGACGACCTCGCTGGCATCGATACCGAGCTTGGGCAGGGCACCCTCGAGCGCACGGGCTTTGTCGATACCGGGCGCCGTGTACTCAAAGTACCAGTCGGCCGTAAACATGCCCGAAAGCGTCTGGGTAAAGGGCGCATACATCTCCTCGTAATGCGCCTGCAGGTAGGTCGGATCACCCGCCGTCAGCAGCTTGTCCACGGGATAAGTGTCCACGACCTCATGCAGGCTCTCGACCTCGCGAATCTTAAGATCGCACGCATCGCGCTCATACTTGACGATATTCTTCCGCAAGCCGTCAGGCAGCGTGATCATGCAATGGTACGAGTCCTCGACGTGCAAATCGCGACCGAGCGAAATCATAGGAATCACGTCGAAATTGCGCAGATGATCAATCAGACGGTGCAGTTCGTCAGCCGGCATGGCCTGATCAAATAGGACCTCATCGGTCTGAGCGTCGACCACGTGCGCGCCATTAAAGGCAACTAGCAGACCATCATGGTTTTGAAGGTCGAGCTCCTGCGCCAAGGCGTGCAGCCCCCATGCAGGACGACCCGAAGCCAAGATGAGCTTAATGCCCGACTCCTGCGCAGCGAGCAGCTTCTCGCACGTACGCGGGCTGATGACCTTTTGGTCGTTGGTGAGTGTACCGTCGATATCCATTGCGATGGCTTTGATTGCCATATATGCCTCCCTATCATTGAACAACCTTGTCTGAGCCATCATACAGAACACCCACGGCGGCTCTGTCTGCAACGGGTAAAAAGTCATATTGTCCCGAACATGAACGGCGCGCCTTCGACGATTGCGATGCCCGTCGAGGCGCCTCCCGATACATTCCATCCTATCCAAATAGCAAGGGCCCGTATCCCAACGGATACGGGCCCCTTTCAGCCATAAGCCAACTCGGCCGTAAAAACTACTTGCGGTGAGCGCGGTAGAACTCGATGAGCGCCTGGGTCGAAGCGTCCTGCTCGGCCTTGGCAGCGTCGTCGTGGAAGGCCGGGGTGATCTGCTTGGCAAGCTGCTTGCCCAGCTCGACGCCCCACTGGTCGTAGGAGTCGATGCCCCAGACCGTGCCCTCGACAAACGTGATGTGCTCGTACAGGGCGATGAGCTCGCCGAGTGCGAACGGGGTCAGCGTGTCGCCGAAGATCGAGGTCGTCGGACGGTTGCCCTCAAAGCAGCGGGCCGGGACGATCTGCTCGGGCGTGCCCTCGGCACGAACCTCGTCGGCCGTCTTACCAAAGGCGAGCGCCTTGGTCTGGGCCAGGAAGTTGCCCAGGAACAGCTCGTGGACGTCCTGGCCGCTGTCGGTTGCGGGGTTGGCAGTGTTGGCGAAAGCGATAAAGTCGGCCGGGACCACCACGGTGCCCTGGTGCAGCAGCTGGTAGAAGGCGTGCTGACCGTTGGTACCGGGCTCGCCCCAGAAGATCTCACCGGTATCGGAGGTCACAGCGCTGCCGTCCCAGCGGACGTGCTTGCCGTTGGACTCCATGGTGAGCTGTTGCAGGTAGGCCGGGAAGCGGTGCAGATACTGGCAGTACGGCAGCACGGCGTGGCTCTTGGAACCGAAGAAGTTGACGTACCAGACGTTGAGCAGGCCCATCAGCGCGACGGCGTTGTTCTCGAGCGGGGTGTTGCAGAAGTACTCGTCGATGGCGTGGAAGCCCTCAAGGAACTGCTGGAAGCGCTCGGGGCCGAGCACGACGATCAGCGACAGACCCACGGCGGAGTCGACGGAATAGCGGCCGCCGACCCAGTTCCAAAAACCGAAGGCGTTGGCGGGGTCGATACCGAAGGCCTCGACCTTTTCGAGCGCGGTGGAAACGGCGACAAAGTGCTTGGCCACGGCCTCGGCGTTCTGCTCATCGGAGCCGTCGATGGCACCCTGAGCCTTGAGCTGCTCGAGCATCCAGGTCTTGACCTCACGAGCGTTGGTGAGGGTCTCGAGCGTGGTGAAAGTCTTGGAGACGATAATCACGAGCGTGGTCTCGGGATCGAGGCCCTTGAGCTTCTCTGCCTGATCGTTGGGGTCGATGTTGGAGATGTAGCGGCAGTCAATACCGGCGTCGGCGTAGGGACGCAGGGCCTCGTAGGCCATGACCGGGCCCAGATCGGAGCCGCCGATGCCGATGGACACCAGGTGCTCGATCTTTTTGCCGGTAACACCCTTCCACTCACCGGAGCGCACGCGCTCGGCGAAGGCATACATGCGGTCGAGAACCTCGTGCACGTCGGCGACGACGTCCTGGCCGTCGACGATGAGCTGGCCCTTCTCGCTTGCCGGGCGGCGCAGCGCGGTGTGCAGGACGGCGCGGTCCTCGGTGGTGTTGATGTGCTCGCCGGAGAACATGGCGTCGCGGCGCTCCTCGAGCTTCACCTCGCGGGCAAGATCGCACAGCAGCTTGACGGTCTCATCAGTCACCAGGTTCTTGGACAGGTCGAAGTGCAGGTCACCGGCGTCAAAGCTCAGCTTGTTCACGCGCTCGGCATCGGCGGCGAACCAGGCCTTGAGGTCGATACCCTCGGCCTCGAGCTTCTCCTGATGGGCCTCGAGCGCCTTCCAAGCGGCAGTCGACGTAGCATCGATAGGTGCGGCAACAGTTGCCATAGAGTCCTCCTCAGCATACGGGCGCACGCCTCCATGCGCCCGGACATTCAGATGCCACTATTCTAGCGCAGGTCAAGACTATAATCAGCGAGCGTTGCCTATCGGCCCCCAAACGGCAACCGACCAAAAAGGGACAGGTTTAATTTGGCAGGTCAAACGCTTTACCAATCAAAAATAACCTATCCCTTTATGCCAAATATTAGGCCGCAGCGCAGACGCTACCGAGCAACTCACGCAGAGGAGACCCGATGCCCTCCAGCAGTTCGGGCGCGATGATGGCAAAAACGGGAACCTCGCCGGCCCCCACGACGGCAGGCACCTTGCCCTCCGAGACGATACATCCATAAGGGACAAAACCGTCTTCGCCGACATCGAGCGCCGCCATGCGACGGGCGAGCTCGCGCGCAAAGCCGGCAGTATCGGCATCGCCAATCGCCAAGACAAAGTCCACGCCTTCGTCGGTCGCCAGGGCCACGGCTTCGTCGATCAGCTCGTCTCCTCCGTCGCCTTCAACCGAGCCGCAGCGGAAAAGCACGCGCTCGAGCAGGGCGCGATCAACCGAGCCCAGCGCCGCCGAAACGAGCTCATCACGCGTGCGCTTGTCGCCTCCCAGCACGACCAGTGCCTTGGTGCCGCCATAGTGGGCAACCAATCGCCCGCACCAGCGAGCCACATCCCCATCCGCAACCAAGCGCGTCGGCATACCAAACCCATAGTTGACCATTATCCCCACAACCCTTCCGTGCTTTATGGTGGTATCAATCGTTAGCCTCATGCTACGAAGCGAGCTTTTCCGAGCTGTTACGCACTCTTTAGGGCTGCGTTAAAAACCCGATGCAGCCGCACGACCATACCTGCCAAAAAGGGGCAGGTTTTGACGGTGTCCGGTCGAGCAGGTATTATCGAACAGGTATTCGATAAGAACATGTGTTTGATGGGAGGCTCGGATGGAGCACGAGCAGCACACCTACATCTGCATCGACCTCAAGACGTTTTATGCCAGCGTCGAGTGCGTCGATCGTGGGCTCGATCCGCTCACCACCAACCTGGTCGTTGCCGACGAATCGCGCGGACGCACGACCATCTGTCTCGCTATCACGCAGACCATGAAGGACCTCGGGATACACAACCGCTGCCGTCTATTCGAGATTCCCGACGGCATCGACTACATCAAAGCAGTGCCGCGCATGCAACACTACATGGAGGTGTCGGCGCAAATCTACGGCGTCTATCTGGAATACGTCAGCCCCCAGGACGTGCACGTCTACTCCATCGATGAGTGCTTTATCGACGTGACGCCCTATCTGGACCTTTATCACACCGATGCCGAAGGGTTCGCCTGCATGTTGCGCGACGAGGTCTTGGGGCGCACCGGCATCACGGCGACGGTCGGTATCGGCCCCAACCTATTCCAGGCCAAGGTGGCGCTCGACATCACCGCCAAGCACGTAGCCAGCCGCATTGGCGTACTCGACGACGAGATCTTTCGCAAGGAGATCTGGCCCCATCGCCCCATCACCGACATCTGGGGCATCGGCCCCGGCGTGGCGGCCCGTCTCGAGAAATACGGCGTCTACGACCTGATGGGCGTCGCCGCACTCGACGAGAACCTGCTCTACGACGAACTCGGCGTCAACGCCGAATATCTCATCGACCACGCCTTCGGGCGCGAGCCGACAACCATCGCCGATATCCAAGCCTATCGCCCGCAAGCGACCTCGACCACCACAGGACAGGTGCTCTCGAAGGGCTATGCCTACGAGCAGGCCTACACCGTCTTGCGCGAAATGGTCGACAACGCCGTGTTGGATCTAGTCGATAAGCACGTGGTCTGCGACAGCATCTCGCTCTTTGTGGGCTACGCGAGCGAGCGCGCCGACATACGCCGGCTCAACGCCAGCGGCACGGCGCAGTATATAGACGGCTGCGGACACTTGCGCTCGAGCACCTCGGGCATCGTGCCCGCAGCGACCGACGGCCCCGAGCTCGCGCCCCGTGCTCCCAAGCCCGTCCAGCGCGATGACGAAAGGCGTCGCCTGGTGCGCGAAGCGCAGGCAATCGATGGCATCTTTGTGGGAGAGCATGGCGGCAAACCGCGTGGTGGCTATGCCGCACTCTTTGCGCACTCCAACGCCTCGCGAAAGCTGCCCGAGCGCACTAATTCGTTTAAGAAAATCATGGGGTATTTCGATGACCTTTGGGCACAAACGGTCGATCCCAAACGACCGGTCAAGCGCATCAACCTGGGATTTGGCAATCTTGTGCCCGAGGAATTTGCCACCATCGATCTGTTCAGCGATATCGAGGCCGATGAGCGCGAGCGCGACCTGGCGCGCGCCGTCCTGGCCGTGAAAGGCAAGTACGGCAAGAACGCGCTCGTCAAGGGATTAAGCTTTACCGCCGGCGCCACCGCGCGCGAACGCAACGATCAGGTAGGAGGACATCGTGCCTAAGTCCCAACAACAGCCGATGCGGCCACCGACGCCTTTTGAACGTCTAGCGGACCCCGAGGGAAGACGTCGATCCGCCGACCCCAAGCTCACCGCCAACGGCGCCGTCCGTGCCGGCCGTGCCGCGCAGTTTATGCCCTTTGCCGCCCTCACGGGATACTACGAACTCGTGCGCAAGCAGGAAATCACCGTCGAGCCAAAACGTGAGCTCACGGAAGAAAAAGCCCTCGTGCTCTCTAAAAAACTCGAGGGTCTCAAACGTGGCGACTTGGTTCGTGTCACCTATTACGATACATACGGCTATCGCAGCCGCACCGGCATCCTCGACGAGGCGCTCCCCGCCTTCAAGCTCCTCAAGCTCCGAGACATCGCCATCGACTTCGACGACATCCAAGACATCGAGCTGCGCGGACGGGCCTAGCCAAGGAAGCGCACCCAGAGCGACGCTTACAGCGTCATGACGTAGTAACCCGCATCTCTCACGGCAGTCTCAAGGACACCGCGATTGATCGGCCGCTTGGAGCGCACACGCGCTGTGTGGTCCGCGTACGTTACCGTAGCCCACACACCATCCAGCGCATTGAGGGCATTGGCTACATTCTGAGCGCAGCCTTCACAGCTCATGCCGCCGATGAGCAGCTCATCGCTATAGGGATAGTGTGACGCATCGGTATCCACCACAACAACCTTTTTGGCCTTCTTGCCGCTCGCACCATCGCTGCAACAACTCTTCCCGTGTGTCGAAGCGGCAATGCGACGCAGTCCAAAAAACATGCCGACGGCAATGACGGCCAGCACGATGAGATTCGCAGGGTTGAGCAAGTCACTCATGCGCTCCCCTTTCAAGTAGCACTATCTAGATACCCCCATGGGGTGTCCCCATCTTAACCCAAAATCATGTCTGTTCGGTCAATTAGTTTCCTTCTTCAAACTTTTTTGTTGACCATGGCTTACTTTCGTGTATAAGTTTTCCTAGGCTAACAACTGAGGACCCGAAAGGAGCATCGTGACTCGAACCATTGACATCCCAACATACCAAACGGCTGTCGTGCGCAACTGCTCTCCCACGCTCGCGGGCATCAAGCCGGCATCGCTCTTTACCTATCCAGGCACCTACGCCCACGGGGACGGCTCGACCACAACCGAAACCATCGCAGAACGCCGCGCGCGCCTGCTCAACGTTATCGCCCAGTGCAATCGCGAGCTTGACCCGCTCGGCATCCACCTGAGTGTTTTGGTCTGGCGCCCCTGCGGAGCGCTCATCTATGTGTACCGCCCTGCGGACCTCATGCGATACCTCTCCGACCCCCGCGCCACGACGGCGCTTACCGCCGAAGGTTACGATGTCCACAACCTGCCCGCATCCCTGGTGCATCTCGCCGCGCGCATCACGCTGGCAAGCAGCAATGCCGCAGAAAGCGCCTATGACAGCAGCGTCTGCGCACTCGCGCGAAATAGGCACTGCGATACGGGGTGCATGTGCGAGTTCCCCCACGAAATTGGCTATTTTTTGGGCTATCCCTACGAAGATGTCCATCAGTTTATCGTCCAGCACGGCGAAAACTATAAGGTCTTTGGCGCATGGAAGGTATACACAAACGTTGAGCAGGCGCTCACGACCTTCGATTCCTATCGCGCATGCACGCAATACCTTACGTACATCTATCAACAGGGCTGCACCCTGGGACAACTTGTCCAGGCAACCCGATAGAGCATACAAAACGCGGCCGCACGCCGCACAACCGAAAGGAAAACATATGAGCAAGATCGCCGTCGTCTATTGGAGTGGCACGGGCAATACCGAGGCCATGGCAAACCTCGTCGCCGAAGGCGCCACGTCCGCGGGTGCCGAGACTGAGGTCATCCCCTGCGCCGACTTCTCTGCCGACAGGGCCGCCGACTACGACGCCTTCGCCTTCGGCTGCCCCGCCATGGGCTCCGAGGAACTCGAGTACGATGAGTTCCAGCCGATGTGGGACGAGGTCAAGGAGGTTCTCGGCGACAAGAAGGTCGTCCTCTTTGGCTCCTATTCGTGGGCCGAGGGCGAGTGGATGGACAACTGGAAGGCCGACGCCGACGAGGCGGGCGTCAACGTCGTCGATTCCGTCATCTGCTACGACGCTCCCGACGATGAGGGCGAGGCGGCCTGCCGCGCCCTTGGAGCCGAGCTCGCCTAGCGGCAATGAGCTCCGCCCATAACGAGCTCTGCACCAAAACACATTCGCATCCCAACAAAAACGGGAGCCGGATCACATCCGGCTCCCGTTTTCTGTTATGTCAGTCATATAAAGCGGCTACGAGATATTTCCCAAGAACGCCTTGGTGCGCTCGCTCTTGGGGTGGTCGAAGACCTCGCTCGGCGTACCCTCTTCCACGATAACGCCGCCGTCCATAAAGACGACGCGGTCGGCGACGTCGCGGGCAAAGCCCATCTCATGCGTCACGACGATCATGGTCATACCGTCACGTGCAAGATCGCGCATAACGCCAAGAACGTCGCGAACCAGCTCGGGGTCGAGCGCCGACGTGGCCTCGTCAAAGAGCATGACGTGAGGGTTCATCGACAGGGCGCGGGCGATGGCAACGCGCTGCTGCTGGCCACCCGAGAGCTGGCTCGGCATAAAGTCGATGCGCTCGGCAAGACCGACCTTGGTCAGCTCCTCGATAGCGATTTTCTCGGCCTCTTCCTTGCTGCGCTTGAGTACCTTTTGCTGTGCGAGCATGACGTTCTTTTTGACTGACAGGTGCGGGAACAAATTGAACTGCTGGAACACCATACCCAGATGCGTACGTACCTTGTTAAGGTCGACGCCCTTGGCGCAAACGTCCACGCCCTCAACGACGATCGAGCCGCTCGTGGGATGCTCCAGACGATTGATGCAGCGAAGCATCGTCGACTTGCCCGAGCCCGAAGGACCCAGGACTACGACGACCTCGCCCTTGTGCACATCCAGATCGATATCGCGCAGGACCACGTTATCGCCGAAGGCCTTCTGGAGGTTCTTGATGCTGACGACGACCTCGTTCGAGTTATTGGTTTCGCTCATGATAGGACCTCCTTACAGACCGGCGATGTGGTCGGCGGGCGTCGCGACGACCTGTCCAGCGCTCTTGGCGGGACGCTTCTTCTTGGTTTCGGCCGTCCCCAGAAGCCTCGCCTCAAGACCGCTCACCAAGCGAGCAAGCGGCAGGGTGATGACCAGGTAGAACAGCGCGGCAACCACATACGGCGTAATGGAACCCGTCGTGGCCACGATGGTACGGGCGTTCATGACGATCTCGACCACGCCCACGGCCGCGAGCAGCGACGTATCCTTGTAAAGCAGGATGAACTCACTGGTCAGCGTAGGCAGGACATTGCGGAACGTCTGCGGAATCATAACGTAGAGCAGCGTCTGGAAGGCGTTCATGCCCAGCGAGCGCGCGGCCTCGTTCTGGCCCTTGGGGATCGACTGAATACCGGCGCGGAAGATCTCGCACAGGTAGGCGGACGAGTTCATGGCCATGACGATGACGCCCAGCACATAATCGTCAACCTTGACGCCGGCCAGCGGCAGGCCAAAGAACGCGATGTAGATCTGCAGGAACGCCGGCGTACCGCGGATGATATTCACATAGATGCCGGCAAGGCAACGCAGGATGCGCGACTTGGAGATGCGCATGAGTGACAAGGCAAAGCCAAAGGGAATGGCCAACGGAAATGCCACGAGCACGATCGAGAGCGACATGAGGAAGCCTTTGAAGACGATCGGCAGGCTCTGAACCAAAATGACCGGGTTCAGGAACAGGCGAAGGAACATGTTGGAATTCCATGCCTCGACCCACGGCTGCTCCTTAAGGTCGGCCAGGAAGTTATCGAATGCCGTCACGCCCTTAATCTCGACGGAAGGAATCTTGGAGATCTTCTTGGTTGAACCGTCAGCCAACGTGTAGGTGCCGCTAAAAGCCTCGTCGCCGCCCTCGACGGGGAAGGTCACGCCGTAGACCTCGACACGGAAATAGCCGCCGGCCGGAGCCGTCTCGCCAAAATCGATCTTGAGCGTCTGGCCGTCGACCTTGCACGTAGGCTTCATGGGCGTACGGTCCATGAGGTCATCGCCCGAGAGCATCGTCAATCGCGTGTCATCGGCACCAAACGTCGTGCCGTCGACAAACGTCAGCGAAAGACCGCTCAGCTCCTCGTCGGCATCGGCCTGAACTTCCCAGGTAATTCGCGTCTCGGTGCCGCCGACCACAGCGCTGCCCGAACCGGTGTTGGGTCGGGCGGTGATCTTTGCGGTCTCAAGCGCCTGGGCGGTCGTGGGCGCATATGCCCCCGCGCACACCAGCGCGAGCGCCACGGCCATGACGCAGGCTAGCTTTTTGAGCAAGGCGGGCAGTGGAAAACGCTGCTCCGCGGCCCCTTTGTTCAGTCGAGACAAGGTGGCTCCTATCGTAGAAGTTGCCGACATTACGGGACGGGACGACGCCCGTTCAAGAAACGCAAAAGCCCTCTCCGCAAAACGGAAAGGGCCCGCGCGCAATCAAGTAGTTATTTGATGTTGTACTTAGCCATGAGGGCGTCAACGGTACCGTCGTCGGTCAGGTCCTTGATGGCCTGGTTGATGTCGTCCTTGAGCTTGGTATTGCCCTGGTTGATGGCGATGGCGTACTCCTCGCCGGTGCTGACCTGCTTGATGGTCTGGCAGGTGTTGAACTGCTCGGCGGTCAGCTGGCTGGCAACGGAGCGGTTGGTGACTACGGCGTCACCCTTATCGGACTGCAGGGCGCTGAAGCACTCGGTAGCGTCCTTGTAGGGGACGATCTTGGCCTTGGGGAAGTTCTCCTGGGCAAAGGCTTCGGCGGTCGATCCAGACTGGACGATGATGGTAGCGTCAGCGTTGTTGAGCTTCTCGCTGTAGTTGTCGGCCGTGATGTCGGTGTTATCGACCTTGGTCACGATAGCCTGATCGTCCATGTAGTAGGAATCGGAGAAAGTAACTTCCTTCTCACGCTCGGGAGTGTCGGTGATAGCCGCGATGGCGACGTCGTACTTGGCGCCCGAAGCGACGCCCGGAACCAGCGTGTCAAAGTCATTGTTGACATACTCGACATCCAGGCCCAGCTTGTCGCCGATAGCCTTGATGAGCTCAAGGTCAAAGCCCTGATAATCGCCGTTGTCATCCTTGTACTCAAACGGCGCGTACTCGGCAGAAGTGCCGACGGTGAGCGTACCGTCCTTGACGAGCGCGTACTCCTTGGAGCCGTCGACCTTCTCGACCTTAGCGTCGTCAGAGCTGCTGGAACTGGCATCAGAACCAGAGGTGGCGTTGGACGAGCCGCAGCCCGTCAGTGCAAGAGCGAGCGCCATGGCGCCCGTGGCTGCAAATGCGCCAAGCTTCTTGAGCTTCATAATCAGTCTCCTTCCAATGACCCCACGTGATTCAGAGGTCTGCAAAAACTGAGGGTTATTATGCACCCGCTTGGAAGAATCTGCAATTAGAAAACTGATTGAAACAAACCCATAACGTGAATGGAGCACTCCACTTTATGGCAGCCTTTACTGCTGCAACGACCTTAACAGATTGATCTCAGCCGCATAACCTGCAAGTTCGTTCGGTGTCTCCAAGATGAATGGCAATGCGCGCAAGCGGCCATTCGATACAATATTCTGCATAACCTGCATACCACCGCCAAACTCCTCGCTGCCAAGGTATCCCTTGCCGATGCACTCGTGACGATCTTTATGGGCACCACAGGGGTTCTTCGAATCGTTGATGTGTACGGCACGCAAGCGGTCGATACCCACCACGCGGTCGAACTCGTCGAGTACGCCGTCCAGATCATGGATGATGTCGTAGCCGGCATCGCTCACATGGCAGGTGTCCAGACACACGCCCAGCTTGTCCGATAGCTCTGGACGCCTGGCGGCAGCACCCTCGATAATGCGCGCCAGCTCTTCAAAGCTACGGCCCACCTCGGTACCCTTGCCCGCCATGGTCTCGAGCAGCACCGTCGTCTGCTGTCCCTCAAACATCACCTGACACAAGGTGTCGACGATCATCTGAATGCCGGCATCAGTCCCCTGCCCCACATGCGCGCCGGGGTGGAAGTTGTAGTAGTTGCCGGGCAGCGCTTCCAGACGCTGCAAGTCCTCGGCCATGGCCTCCAAGGCAAACTCGCGCGCCCGCTCTTTAGCCGAACAGGGGTTATAGGTATACGGGGCATGAGCCACAAGCGGGCCAAAATCGTTTTGCTCCATAAGCTCGCGCAGGGCCGCCACATCATCCATATCAAGGTCTTTCGCCTTGCCACCACGCGGGTTGCGCGTAAAGAACGCAAAGGTATTGGCGCCAATGGACAACGCCGTCTCCCCCATCGCCCGATAGCCCTTCGTCGTCGAAAGATGACACCCGATCGTCAGCATCTCCAACTCCCCCTCATCAGTTGCGGTGAAATACGGTCTATTGGTGCCTTATTTTGGCGCAAACAGACCGTATTCCACCGCAACTTATAAAAGGGTCATGAGGAGCGCGTTTTGTTGAAGGCCTTAAGCACCGCCGTCACGGGACCAGGCTGAAAACGGCGGCGTACGTCGTCCAAGCGCCCGGGGATATCGATGTGCTGCGGACAATGCCGCGCGCATTTGCCGCATTTGACGCAATTGCTCACCAACTTGGACTCGCTCGTGCGCACCGCACTCGCCGTAAAGTATTGTGACAGCCCCGTAAACCAGCTGTGCGCATAGCTCGCGTTGTAGGCGGCAAAGCAGCCGGGAATGTTGATACCCTTGGGACATGGCATGCAGTAGCCACATCCCGTGCAGGGCACACGGTTCGATTTCTCAAACTCCATCAACACGCGCGCAATCGTGTCGAGCTGGTTGGCAGTCATCGAATTCGGCAACGCGAGGTCTGCCAGTGACGAATTCTCGTCCACCTGCGCGGTATCGGTCATGCCCGAAAGCAGCATCGTCACCTGAGGATGGTTCCACACCCACGAAAGCCCCCAGGCGGCAGGAGTACGCAGGTGCGGGTCACGGGCGTCGTCGAGCACAGCGCGAGCCCGCGGCGGCAGCTTGCCCGCCAGACGCCCGCCCAGCAGCGGCTCCATCACAAACACCGCGAGCCCGCGCTCCGCGGCCGCCATGAGTCCTGCTGTTCCCGCCTGATATCGCTCTCCAGCGTAATTGTACTGGATCTGGCAAAAGTCCCACTCATATGCATCGAGCATCGTCATGAAATCCGCCGCGCTGCCGTGGTACGAAAAACCAATCTGGCGAATGCGCCCCGCCGCCTTTTGACGCGCAATCCAGTCCTCGATGCCCAACGCCACCACACGTTCCCACTGGGCGGGCGAGGTGATGTTGTGCATAAGGTAGTAGTCGATATGGTCGGTCCGCAAACGGTGCAGCTGCTCGTCAAAAAAGCGGTCGAAATCCTCCGCACATTTGCACGAAGCGTGCGGCAACTTAGTCGCCAGCAACACCCGGTCACGCAGCCCCAAGCGCTCAAGTGAGGCGCCCACGCACACCTCGTTACCGGGATAAAGATACGCAGTATCCAGATAATTAATCCCCTGTTCCACCGCACGGGAAATGATGGCATCGGCCGTCTTCGCATCGGGGTGTCCCGGCGCACCGGGAAATCTCATGCAGCCCAGACCCAGAGCAGATATTCGGTTACCACTTTTGGGGTCAACGCGGTATTGCACGGCCCCTCCTTTCGCCATCAGCGCCCCGGCAAGACGAAACACAATGGTCACGCGACCGAAACATCGTGGAATCGCAATCGAGAACGTATCGTAACGCAGCAGAAATCGAGCCGTCACGACACCGCTTTAACATCAGCAAAAAGCCCGATGAAAGGAGCAACAAACAAATACGGCCATCCGGTGCACGCAGCATGGTCCGGCGGCATACAATCCATCAGGCGCCCCTTACGCGGGCGCCTTTTATATGGGGAGATGATTCGCATGCAGATCAACAAGATCGCCTTTATCGGCAAGGGCGGCGTCGGCCTGCTCTACGGCAGCATGATTGCCAAGGCCCTCGGCAATGACGCCGTCGAATACGTTATGGATGACGCCCGTTTTGAGCGTCACGCAAACGATGCGCTCACCGTCAACGGCAAGCCCTGTGCGCTCAAGTCCGTCCGCGCCAGCAAGGCAACGCCCGCCGATCTGGTCATCCTGACGGTCAAGACCACCGGTCTCGACCAAGCACTCAAGACTATGGAGCGCGTCGTGGGACCCAATACGCTCATCGCCTCGCTGTGCAACGGCATCACGAGCGAGCAAAAGATTGCCGAGCGCTTTGGCTGGGAGCATACCGTTCTTGGTATTTGCCAGGGCATGGACGCTGTGTTTCTCAACGGAGAGCTCACCTTTACCAACACGGGCGAAATCCGCTTTGGCGCGGCGGCCGGTACGGATCCCGCAGCCATCACCGCAATCGACGAGCTCTACACGCGCTGCGGCATCGCACACACCGTCGAGAGCGACATTGCGCACCGCATGTGGGCCAAACTCATGCTCAACGACGGCATCAACCAGACCTGCATGGCCTACGGCGGCACGTACGGAAGTGCCACGGAGCCGGGCTCCGAGCAGCGTCGCTGCCTTGTTTCCGCCATGCGCGAAACGCTTGCGGTCGCCAACGCCGAGGGCGTTGAGCTGACCGAGGCAGACCTGACGCAGATGGTGCACCTCATCGAAGGAATCGATCCCGCCGGCATGCCCTCGATGGCGCAAGACCGCGTCGCGCGGCGCAAAACCGAGGTCGAGGAGTTCGCCGGCACCATCTGCCGTCTGGCGGCCAAGCACGATATCCAGGCACCGCAGAACGAATGGCTCTATCAGCGCATTCGCGATATCGAGGCAAGCTGGTAGCGCCCGACTCACCACGTCAACAGACTCAACAGCAAAGCCGCCGCAAGGGCACTCCCCTTACGGCGGCTTTCATCTTCATCTATAACCAGTAGTCGATGTCCCGACGGTTAGAGCTGCGACTCCGAGGCCTGGCCCTCATCGTCGCGACAAAGGACTACACCCGCACTTCCCAGCAGCGCGGCCGCAATCAGCGCGCCGACCACGATTGGAGCAGCCCCGCATGACCCCTGCACGCCCGCAATGAGCGCGGCCGTAGGACCAAGGCAACCAAGCACCAATGCGACGACGGCAACGGCGATATCTCGAGCGTTCACAAGACCACTTCCTCCAAGAGAAAGACCTTATTTCTCATGAACTAGTGTGCCCCGCGCCCATATGCGCGGCGTACTGCCACGGTAAGCGCTCTGTTAACTCAAGCACGCACAAAAAACGAACGCCCTTACGTTGCCCAAAGGCTCGGTAAAGACGCCCGCCCGTCATGTCCTATTGGCTTATGGCAGATTACCAGCCAGTGTAGTAGTCGGTGGTTCCGGCAGCGCAGCCGGAGTCATAGACCTTGCACTCGCCCTTGGAACCGGTAAACGTAGAGCCTTGGGCCTTATCGCCCGCGGCAACGACGTAGTAACCATCGGAATCGCGCCAAAAGCCCTCGGAATCCTGCGTCCACTCGCCCGTGCGGTGGTGATACAACACGTTGCTGCTGTAATAAGTCTCGCGGCGGCCGTTATAGTTATTGACGCCGCTCGAGCGCGTCAGACCCGAGCCGTTCGCGTAATACGCAGCAGACGTATAAGACGAGCCGGAGCCGGCGTTGTAATACGAAGCCTGAACGGCCTCAGCGGCCTCGGCTTCGGCTGCGGCAGCCTCGAGCGCCTCGCGCTTGGCATCCTCAAGCGTGGAGCGAAGCTCGTCGAGCTCGGTCGACTTGGCGTCGACTTCCCCCATCGTCAACAGGCTACCCGCACCGTCGATGCAACCCTGCAACACAGCGCGCTCGTCATCGGTAGCATAGTCGCCATACATATTCATAATGATCTGAGCGCGCATCTCCAGGGAATCGCGCTTTGCCCCCATCGAGGCGTTCCACTCCTGCATAGAGCCATAACCGTCGCCGCGGTAGTCGACGGGCTGCACCAGCGTCGCCTCGGACGGCGCAGATCCGACCGTATCGGATAGTGTTGCCGCGTGGGCATCAGTTGCGCCGGCGCCCGCCAAAAGTGCCACGGTCAGAGCGGCGGAAAGGGCGGCGGCTTTCGGTTTTCGTGAATCGATCCTCATGTAGCTGGAAACCTCCGTAGTGCGTTTTTGCTGCGTTTGAGCTGCGTGTGATTTAATCGCGCTGCATAGTACCCCGAGCAAATCGCGACCTGCGGTTTTACTCAAAAGGTGCACGTCAATTGCGTAAAACTCACATCCTCTCAACAGGAGTTTTCCACATCTCGATTGCATAAAGCGTGTCAAAAACCCTGTTTTTGCACCCTCTCTATGCAAAAAAGACGCCTGTGCAACCATTGTTCGCACAGGCGCCTTGAGCAGGCATTTTATGCAGTTATACCTATCGAGTCGCAAGGGGTCCTTGCACAAGTCGCCTTACTCGTCCAGCGTGGCAAAGGCCTGCTTCAGATCCCAAATGATATCCTCGGCGTTCTCGGTACCGATGGAAAGACGGATCGTGGAGGGCGTGATGTTCTGCTCGGCGAGCTCCTCGGCAGAGAGCTGGGAGTGCGTGGTGGTAGCCGGGTGCACGACGAGCGACTTGACGTCGGCCACGTTGGCGAGCAGCGAGAACACCTGCAGATGATCGATGAACTTCCATGCAGCCTCCTGGCCACCCTTAATCTCAAAGGTAAAGATCGAGGCACCGCCACGGGGGAAGTACTTCTGATAGAGCTCGTGATCGGGGTGCTCAGGCAGGCTCGGGTGATTCACCTTGGCGACGTGGCTGTCACCAGCCAGGAACTCAACGACCTTCTTGGTGTTCTCGACATGGCGGTCAACGCGCAGCGACAGAGTCTCGGTGCCCTGGAGCAGAACCCAGGCGTTGAACGGGCTGATGCAGGCGCCCTCGTCACGCAGCAGGATAGCGCGGACATAGGTTGCGAAGGCGGCGGGACCGGCAGCCTCGGCAAACGAAACACCATGGTAGGAGGGGTTGGGCTCAGCGATCTGGGCGTACTTGCCACTCGCCTTCCAATCGAAGTTACCGCCGTCGACGATCACACCGCCCAGCGAGGTACCGTGGCCGCCGATGAACTTGGTTGCGGAGTGGACGACGATGTTGGCGCCGTGCTCCAGCGGACGGAACAGATACGGGGTGCCGAAGGTGTTGTCGACGACAACCGGCAGACCGTGCTTCTTGGCAATCTCGGAGATGGCGTCGATGTTGGGGATGTCGGAGTTGGGGTTGCCGAGCGTCTCGAGATAGATGACCGTGGTGCTGTCCTTGATGGCACCCTCAACCTCTTCCAGGTTATGGGCATCGACAAACGTGGTCTCGACGCCAAACTGGGAGAGCGTATGCTCCAGCAGGTTGTAGGAGCCACCGTAGATGGTCTTCTGAGCCACCACGTGGTCACCAGCCTGGGCAAGAGCCTGCAGGGTATAGGTGATGGCAGCAGCGCCGGAGGCGACGGCAAGACCTGCCACGCCGCCCTCGAGCGCGGCGATACGGTCCTCGAAGACGCCCTGGGTGGAGTTGGTCAGACGGCCGTAGATGTTACCGGCGTCGGCAAGACCAAAGCGGTCGGCGGCGTGCTGGGAGTTGCGGAACACATAGCTCGTGGTCTGGTAGATAGGCACGGCACGGGAGTCGGATGCGGGATCGGCACTCTCCTGGCCAACGTGCAGCTGCAGGGTATCGAAACCAAAGGTGTGCTCGGGGTTGTTGATGAACTGGCTCATGATGATCTCCTTGATCGAACGAAAGTAAGTAAAAAGAGAGAAGTAAGTCGCTGTCTCCTGATCACGCCGACGGGCGCAAACAGGAGCCCGGCATTCGTCTTGGTAAGCAATTCATATGCGGGCCTCCTTTCGCGTCCCGATTCCGTAGTCGGCTTAATAACCTACCGCCTTTGTGTGTTTTGAATAGTACGGGCATTGTCTTCCTCGGTCAATCACTAAAAAGCGCTAACTTGTTATCTGTTTTATAGATAACTATCGAAAGGATGGCGTCGATGACCCTTCAGCAGCTTCGTTTTCTGATCGCCGTGGCAGAGTCCGGCTCAATCAACGCCGCAGCTCAGCGCCTCTATACCGCTCAGTCCAACATCTCAAACGCCGTCAAAAGCCTGGAACAGGAACTCCATCTGGAGATCTTTACGCGCTCCAGCCGCGGCGTCACGCTCACCAACGACGGCACCGAGCTTTTGGGCTATGCGCGCCAGGTCGTAGAGCAGGCCGACATGCTCGAGGCACGCTACGAGGACGGCGGCACCCCGCAAGCCCGCCTCGCCATTTCCGCCCAGCACTACGCCTTTTCGGTCGAGGCCTTTGTCAACGTGGTCGAGCGCTGCCGCGACAGCAAGTTCGAGTTCATCATGCGCGAGACCACCACATCGCAGATCATCGATGACGTCCGTGCGTTTCGCAGCGATATCGGCATTCTGTATCTGGATGACTTTAACGCCCGCGTTCTGCAGAAGGCCTTCGCCGATGCCCGCGCAAGCTTCCATCCCCTATTCGACGCGACGGTCCACGTATTCGTCAGCGAACGCCACCCGCTCGCACGCCGCCCTCAGCTGTCCCTTGCCGACCTCGCGCCCTATACGCGCTACAGCTTTGAGCAGGGAACCTCAAACTCCTTCTATTACGCCGAGGAACCTTTTAGCTATATCCCTTGCGACCGCAACATACGAATCTCGGACCGCGGAACACTTACCAACTTACTTATCACGTCGAACGGTTACACTCTGTCGACCGGCGTCCTCTCCAATGAAATGCAATGGGGCATGGCATCGATCCCGTTAGCAGACGCCCCAACGATGCACGTAGGCTATATCATGCACGACGAGCGCAAGCCCTCTCCCCTCTTGCAGCAATACCTCGACGAGCTCAACCGCACCATCCATGCCAACTAACTGTCGGAAGACGGGGCAGAAATCATAGATTGCTAGCCCCCGGCGGGCATGGCGCTACAATGGTCACTCACATGAAACGCACTCAACGAAAGGAAGTCCGTGAAGGTCATCATCTATACCGACGGCTCGGCCCGATCAAATCCGGGACGCGGCGGCTACGGCGCCGTGCTCAAATACACCAACCCCGCCGGCAAGACCTTTACCTCCGAGCTTTCACGCGGCTACGCTAAGACCACCAACAACCGTATGGAGCTCATGGCCGTTATCGTGGCACTCGAGGCGCTCAACCGCCCCTGCGACGTCGAAGTCCATTCCGATTCGCAGTACGTCGTCAACGCCTTTAACAAGCACTGGATCGACGGCTGGAAAAAACGCGGCTGGAAGACCGCCAACAAGCAGCCTGTCAAGAACCGCGATCTGTGGGAGCGCCTGCTCACCGCAAAGAGCAAGCACAAAGTGGAGTTCATCTGGGTTAAGGGCCACGCCGGCCATGAGCTCAATGAGCGCTGCGACGAGCTTGCCACCACGGCGGCCGACGGCAGCAACCTCGATATCGACGCCGGCTTTAACGAGAGCGACCTGTAACGGCGTTTTCGCACGCTATTTCCTGCCCCCTCGCGCTACACTCATCCTGTAAACCGAACGGCACGAGGGGGACACATGCTGCGCATAGCGACCATCGGCACATCCATGATCACCGACGACTTTATCCAAGTCGTCAATGCAAACGACCAGGCTGTATTCGCAGGCACGCTCTCGCGCAACGCCGAGCGCGGCGCTGCCTTTACCACTGAGCGCGGCGGCGAGCGCAACTTCACTGCACTCGACGAGCTCGCATCCGCCGCCGACGTCGACGCCGTCTACATCGGCAGCCCCAACGCGCTCCATTACGAGCAGGCGCTCGCCTGCATCGCCGGCGGCAAGCACGTTATCGTCGAAAAGCCCTTCTGCGCCACCGAAGCGCAGGCGCTGGAAGTCTTCCGCGCTGCCGAGGCAGCAGGTATCGTGGCCCTCGAGGCCATGCGCCCGCTCCACGACCCCGCTTTCCACGCCATCGAGGACGCTCTGGGCGAAATTGCGCCCATTCGCCGCGCCTCACTGCGCTTTGGCAAGTACTCCTCGCGCTACAACGAAATCCTCGCAGGACGCGCCAGCAACATCTTCGATTGCAATATGGCATCGGGCTCCCTCATGGACATCGGCGTCTACACCGTCGAGCCCATGGTCGAGATTTTCGGCATGCCCTCCGGCCTTACGAGCATGACTACTCTGCTCGACCCCACCACGCGACAGCTCACGCACGGCCCCATCGACGGCTGCGGTTCCATCCTCGCCAGCTACGGCGGTGGCCGCATCTCCGTCGAGCTTGCGCACTCCAAAATTACGAATGACCTGCTGCCATCGCAGATCGAAGGCGAGCGTGGCACTATCCAGATTGACCATCTGTCCACGCCCCGCAACGTACGCATCGATTATCGCGGCGACGTCGTGCGCGGATCGGCGACCGAGGCGCCGCGCGAGCAAGGCGACAACGGGCGCGCGCTCAACCTGCCCAAATCGAGCAACACCATGGAGTACGAGCTCGCCGACTTTATCACCGCCATCGTCGGCATCGATAGCATTAAGGACGAGATCTGGGAAACGTCTGCCGGGCGCCATGAGCTTGGCCACTATCGCGATGTCACGCTTGTCTCGCTGCGTATCATGGATGCCGTGCGCCAGCAGGCCGGCATTACCTTTCCCGCTGATTCAGTCAAGCAGGCCTAGCGATGGGCTTCTTCGAAACGTTCTTCTCCAGCGTCACCGGCGGCAGTCGAGAGCCTCAAAAACCATCAAACGTCGAGCTCGAGCTGCGCCGCAGGCTTACTGTGCTCGCAAGCGACGAGGCCACTCAAGACACTCCCCTGCGCTATTTCCTACGCTGGGAGGGGCAAGTCCAAGGCGTTGGTTTTCGCTTTACCAACACCAACCTCGCACAGGCACGCGCACTCACCGGCTGGGTGAGTAACATGGAAGACGGGTCAGTCGAGATGGAGATACAGGGAGCTCCGGCAAACATCCTGTCTCATCTCGAGGCGCTTCATGCCTCCTATGAGCGCATGGGAACGCGTTTTCGCCTCGTAGACGCCCAGACCCGAGCCCCATTTGCCCATGAAGACGGTTTCATTCCTCGTTATTAGTATTGTGTGCTAAATACGGTATCATTTACCTACGACCGTTGATAGAAAAGAGGCGAGGCGCATGGCGGTGCAAAGAAGGAATACCAAGCAGCGAAAGCTGGTTCTTGACGCTGTGCGCCAAAGCTATAACCATCCCACCGCCGACGAAATCTACAACGCCGTACGCGAACAGGATGACAAGATCAGCCGCGGCACGGTCTACCGCAACCTCAATCTCTTAGCCGACGCAGGGGAGATTCTCTCTATTAAGACGCCGGGCGGCAGCCGCTTCGATCGCACCATCGAGCCGCACGCACATATCATCTGCACCTCGTGCAGCCGCGTCATCGACGTGCCGCTCCCCTTCGATGCCCAACTCGACGACAAGGCGTCCGAGCAAATCGGCTGGGACGTCACATCGCACTACACCATCTTCGAGGGTCTCTGCCCCGACTGCCGGTAGATGTTTGGGACATGCCTACACAGCAAGTAGACGACGCAGTTCTTCTTCGACCGTGCGCGCGTAGCGGACGCGGTCGTTGATGCCGCGCATGCTGGGGTTGCAGCTCTCCATCAGATAGGGATGGCCCACCACGTTGAGCATGTCACGATCGTTCTCATTGTCGCCAAACGCCATCATCTCATCGGGCGAAATCCCCAGAGCGCGACCGTAATCGGCAAGCGCGGAGCCCTTGCCCGAATCGAAACCGATAAAGTCCGTCCATTCGGTTCCCGATGTCATGACATCGACTCGATCGCTAAAGTGGCGCTCGAAATACTCCAGCGCCGCCTGCTGCTCCGCCTCGGGCGTCTGGAAGGCAATCTTAATGACGTCCTCGTCGATGTCTTCGGGACGGTCGACTACCGCCACATCGCAGTGGACCTCATAACGCAGGTGGTCAACAAACGCATCGTTGCCGCCCATGGTGTAGAGGTGCCCCTCACACGAAAGGGTCACGTCGGCATGGGGATACGCAACCACGGCATTCGCGATATCCATAGCAAGGCTACGCTCCATGGAACGCTTGACAACGGCACGCCCCTCGCTCATCACCAGGGCTCCGTTTTCGCATACATAGGCGAGTTCATCGGCCACCGGGGCAAACAGGTAGCGCAAGCTCGCATATTGACGGCCGCTCGCCGGCATAAACACGATACCGCGACGATGCAGCTCATCAATGAGCTCAAAGGCCTCGGAACGCGGCTCGCGCTCCCCCGGATGCAGCAACGTGCCGTCCAAATCGCATGCAATCAGCTTGATTCCCTCAAGACCCATATGCTTCCCCCAAAGCCTCCTATCAACAGCAAGACGGACTTTGATTGGTCGCCCCTCAAAGCCCGTCTTGCGCATACGCACGCTTAGCCGCGCGTCTTTTTTACGATGGTAAAGTCGGGAGCCATGCTCACGACGACATCCGCCGCGCTCGATGCAAAGCGTCGGTCCGCATCGAGTTCGCGGGTAACCACCGAGAGCCGAACACCCTCGACACCCCGGAGCATACGGCCCAAAACAGGCTGCACCGGCGTATACATGCGCACGGTATGCTCGTCCGAGTCGCCCCGGAAGAGCGGCGCATGCATGTTACCGATCTCCCAGCACGCATGCGCGAGCGCAATCGGATCCATGCGGTCGACTTCGACCAAATAAACCTCGGCGCTGCGCAGGCGCACGACAACCGCCACGGGCACCATGCCCGAACGGTCAATGGCGAGCACGTCGCCATCGGCAAGACGACCGCCGTCGGTAGCATCCAGCCGAACATCAATCGTGCGCCCCAGCTCCGTCACGCCCGCAAACGCGCATACATCAGCCCGGTCCCAATCGAACAGTAGCTCGTCAACTTCAAAGACGCCGCCCAACTTCCGGCGAAGCAGGAGTTCATAGGACGGATCGTTGAGATTTCCCAAGCATGTCGTCGAAACCAAGCGTTCAGGCATACTCTAACCCTCGACCTCAACGAGCTCGATATCAAAGTTGAGGTCCTTGCCGGCCAGCTCGTGGTTGGCGTCGAGCGTCACAGCCTCGGGCGTTACGTCGATGACCACGGCGGGAACGGGCATACCGCTCGGCGTGGACAGGAAAAGCTTCATGCCCTTCTCGATCTGCTCGATGTTGGGAACCTGTTCGGCCGGGAAGGTAATAACCATCTCGGGATTGTGCTCGCCGTAGGCATCGGCAGCAGGAATGTGCACGGTCTTCTTCTCGCCCACCTGCATGTCGACAACAGCGGCGTCGAAGCCCTTGATCATCTGACCGGCGCCGCAGGTGAACTCCAGCGGCTCGCCGCGATCGTAGGAGCTATCGAACTGCGTGCCGTCATCGAGCGTGCCGCGATAATGGGTCTTGACCTTCTTGCCCTGGTTGGACATGGTAACCTCCGTGATAAGGGCGGCGCACAACGCGGGCCGCCGTGAACATATGGCGCTAACTATACCCTAGTCATACAATTCAATGACAGTTTGCAAAGAAACGCTGCAACCGGAGGAACCATGGCATATCCCGTATTTGACCTACACTGCGACACCGCCGACCGCATCGGCTGGGCCACGCTCGATCTCGACCTGCGCTTTACCGCCGGCACCGACGGTTATTTCCCCGGCGACGAAACGCATCCGCAAGATTTCGACCTCATCGAGGGTAATGCCTGTGCCATCTCGCTCGCAAAGATCGACAACACGCCGTGGGCACAGTGCTTCGCCACGTTTGTCCCCGACGAGATTCCCACCGCCCACGCCGCGCGCTTCCAGGCGCAGATCATGGCGCATATGAGCGGCCAGGCAATGCTCAACCACGACCGTATGGTCAACGTGCGCAGCGCCGCAGACATTCGCCCCGCGCTCAAGGACGGCAAGGTCGCTTGCATCCACACCATCGAAAACGCCACGTTCTTTGCCGAGGACCCCGCGCTGATCGAGGTACTCAAGAGCCTGGGCGTGCTTATGTCGTCACTCAGCTGGAACGCGCAGGGACCGCTCGCGAGCGGCCACGACACCCACGCCGGCCTCACCGCCGCCGGCATCGAGGCGCTTACGCAGATGGAGCACGCCGGCATGGTGCTCGACGTCTCCCACCTCAACGATGAGTGCTTTGACGAGGTCGCCGCCCGCGCCACGCGTCCCTTCGTCGCCAGCCACTCCAACTCCCGTGCGGTTTGCGGCGCCAAACGCAACCTTACCGACGACCAGTTCCGCACCATTCGCGACATGGGTGGCATCGTCGGCCTCAACTACTGCAGCGAGTTCCTTTCCAACGACGCAACCGACAAGACCGCCGCAGACGTCACCTTCGACCAGCTGGCGGCGCATATCGAGCACTGGCTCGACCTGGGCGGCGAGGACGTCATCGCGCTCGGCGGCGACTGGGACGGCGCCACGGTGCCCGCTTTCCTCTCCGATGCCAGCAAGATGCCCGAGTTCCAGAACATGCTTTCCAAGCATTTTGGCAAGACCGTGATGCAAAAGCTCTGCAGCGACAACGCGCTCGCCTTCTTTGAGCGTTATTAATTTCACATCCCTTGAGCGGGCCGGCATGCCGAACGGTCGACATGCCGGCCCGTCCCCAATCTGAAGGATCACATTTGACGCAGCAATTTACGATTTCCGTACCCCAACCGGATGGAACGCTCATCCCCGTCGTCGTTACCAAAAAGCGCGTCAAGAACTTTAACCTACGCGTCACATCGAGCGGCGAGGTCCACGCCAGCGCACCGCTCGGCGCCAGCCACGAGCGCATCGAAGCGTTTGTGAAGCGCAACAGCGCCTGGATTATCAGCCGACTTGCCCAACGTGAGCAACGTCAGGCGACAGCGCGAGAGCCGCTCAGCCCCTCGTCCATCATTGCACTTTGGGGCAAGCCCATCACGGTACAGGACGCACTCGATCACAACTTTGCATCGCCCGCACCGCGACCCAAGCAGGCCACCTTCGCAAGTTTTATGGGTACCGACGAATCGGACGAAAGCCCACAGGCCAAGCGGCGCGCAATCCTCGACGGCCTAACGTCCGACGAGCTCCAAGCCCACATCGACCAGCTCTACGCGTCCGAGGTCACCGCAGCGCTACGCGACATCGTGCACGCGTACGAAATCGCAATGGGCGTCACCGTGGCCCGCGTCTCCGTGCGCAGCATGAAAACGCGTTGGGGCTCCTGCACACCCAAAACCGGCGCCATTCGCATCGCGCGCGAGCTCGCCGCCTACCCTGTCGAATGCCTCGACATGGTTGTCGCCCACGAGCTCGTCCATCTGCTCGAGCCGAGCCACAATCAGCGCTTTCACGCCCTGCTCGACACGTACTGTCCCAACAATAGAGCACTGTCTCAGCGGCTCAAGCAGCCACCCCTCAACAAGCTCTAGCGTCGACTAGCGCACGCGCTCGATCTCGACGCCGCAGCTTGCCAGGGGCAGGCCAACAGGAGCCCACGGCTTATCGAGCTTTATGCGCACACCAAGCAGCGAGGGATAACGGCGCAGCAGCATCTGGGCTGTCCCCTCGGCTGCCGCCTCGATGAGCTTAAACGTATGCTCGCGCAGATAGCCATCGACATCGTGGCACACCGAGCCGTAGTCAATCGAGGCGTCCAGGTTATCGTGCTCCCCCGCCGCGCGCAGGTCGGCATAGAGCACCAGAGAAACGATGAACTTCTGACCCAGCGCGTTCTCCTCGGGATACACGCCATGGTTGGCAAAAACCTCCAGGCCGTCAATGACAATACGATCGGCATGGCGCAAATCGTCATAGCTCACGTGAGGCACCGCCGTTGCGGTGGATATTTCGCCCCTTCCACGGCGGGCGAGCTCGGCGCCTTCGGTCTTGGTTGCATTCTCGGGCAGTTTCTTGTTACTCAACGCGATCGTCTCCTTCGTTTAGAACCCCGACCGCGCAAACTAACTACACGCGAATCGACAGGTTCTTTTTATCATCGCTCCAGTTGCAAGCGTTGCGCGCGGGGCATGCAAAGCAGGCACGCGACGCTTTGTCGGCTGCATAGAGCAGACGCTCAAGCGGTTGGCTGTTCACGCGCAGCTTTCGATGGCCCAGAATGGCCGTCTTAATGGCTGCGGCATCGGCCGGCTCAAACGCCACGTCATCGGGCATGCCGCCGAGAATCGCATCAGCGACGCGTTCGCTTGCAACATCATGGGATATACCCGATTCATACTGTTCATCTTTGCCGATATCGTGAAGAAGTGCTGTGGCGTAGATGACCTCGCGGTCAAATTCGAGCTGCTCCTCGAGATTCTTGATCCACATAATGCGCGCGACATCGAGCAGATGGTCAATACCGTGGCGGCAGAAGATGCGCCCCGATTCCAACTGTACGATGTTGCCCAGGTGCCGCCGGAACAGCCCGTTGGCACAAATGTAATCAATGCGAGGCATGGCACCAAAGGGGGCCAGGCCCGAAGCCATAAAGCCGCGACGCGACGTCCCCTCATCGGTCTTCGATGTAAAGTCGTTGACGACTCTCATGGTTAGCGGCCCAGCATCCTAAAGAAACGCTCCTCGAGCGCGGGATCGGTCTCAAAGACGCCGCGGCGAGCAAGCGTCACGGTCTTGGTGCCGGGCTTTTGCACGCCACGCATCGTCATGCACATATGCTCGGCCTCCATCAACACAATCGCTCCCTGGGGAGCGAGATAATCCATGAGGGCATCGGCAACCTGTGCGCACAGTTGCTCCTGCAGCTGAAGACGGCGGGCATAAACCTCAACCGTGCGGGCGAGCTTGGAAAGCCCAGCCACCCGACCGTTAGGGATATAACCAATGGCGGCCTTGCCATAAAACGGCAGCAGATGATGTTCGCACAGCGAGTAGAACGTGATGTCGCGCTCGATAACCAAATCGTTCGAAGCGACGGCAAAGGTTTTGGACAGGTGTTCCTCGGCACTCTGGTCCATACCGCCGGCGATCTCACCATACATACGGGCAACGCGCGCCGGGGTCTCCAGCAGGCCCTCACGAGTTGGGTCCTCGCCTATGCCCTCAAGCAACAGCTTAATGGCGGCCTCGACTTTTTCCTGATCGACCATCTGGGCCTCACTTTTCCGATTTCACGTTCGCGCTATGGTACCACGCCCTCCGGCATCGACCACAAGCTACATAGTATGGGTCGAATAGACCGGATCATCACGCCAAAGTTCAACCGCATCACAAAGCGCAACGCCCTCGCGCTCAGCACGGGCGCGCGTAGCGTTCATATCGATCACGCGCTGGTTGCTCGAACCCCTAAAGCGCAGCGAGATATCGTACAGGTCCTGAACAAACGGGCCGTCCACCAGCATGTCAAGGCAGGCAAGGATGCGGTCCGTCACCTCGGTATGATGACGACCGCCCGGCATAAGCTCCTCGAGTACGTCGCCAGTAAAGCACCAAATGGTCTTTCCCGACCCCACTGGATAGGCCGCGCGAACACGCTCGACAAACTCAACGAGCCCCGCCTGATTCTCGGGCTCCATGGGCTCGCCGCCCAGAATCGTCAGACCATCGATAAAGGGATGATCGAGACTCTCGATAATCTTGTCCTCGACGGCACGATCGAACGGCTCACCCGCAGCAAAGTCCCACGCAACAGAGTTAAAGCAATTCTTGCACCCACGACGGCACCCGCTTACAAACAGAGAAGTACGAACGCCTTCTCCATCAGCAATGTCGAAATACTTAATGTTCGCGTAGTTCATAGGTAACTCTCCCGGGAGGCCGGGACATATCATCCCGTCCTCAAACATTCTCGGCCTGCGGCCTGCGAAACTGCGGGCGGGACGATATGTCCCGGCCTCATGCAAAGGGTAACTCAATGAACGAAGCGAACATCGAGCATAGGGTTCGAGGTCCAATAAAAACTGGGTTGCGGCTCAACCACCATCGCAAGTAAATCGCAGCTGCAACTCGACTTATTTCCGCTAAGAACTTCGAGGAGTGAGCAGACTGCGCGCTGCATCTCAGCTACATCAACTTGGCTGCCCTGTAGCGAGGCCCCGGACCTTTGCTCGATATGAGTTCCGCACGAACAGGAGGCGCCAGTGGCGCCTCCGTCGTGAGCCAGGACTGTCCGAAATAGCGAGTAAAGGTCCGGGGCCTCGCTACAGGGCAGCCTGGGATGGTTATTAGAGATGCAACACGCGGTCGCGGATCTCCTCGGTTCGGCCCTGGTTCCAGAACTGGGTACCGATGTAGCCGCACGTACGACGAGCGACGTTCATTTTCTCCTGGTCGCGGTTGCCGCAGTTGGGGCACTCCCACACCAGCTTGCCATCGTCCTCAACAATCTTGATCTCGCCATCGTAGCCGCACACCTGGCAGTAGTCGCTCTTGGTGTTGAGCTCGGCGTACATGATGTTGTCGTAGATGTACTGCATCACGCGAATGACAGCCTTGAGGTTGTCCTGCATGTTGGGAACCTCAACGTAAGAGATAGCACCGCCCGGCGAAAGCTGCTGGAACATGCCCTCAAACTTAAGCTTATCGAAGGCATCGATCTCCTCGGACACGTGGACGTGATAGCTGTTGGTAATGTAGCCCTTGTCCGTCACGCCCGGGATAATACCAAAACGGCGCTGCAGGCACTTGGCGAACTTGTAGGTCGTCGACTCCAACGGCGTACCGTACAGCGAGAAATCGATATCGCTTTCGGCCTTCCACTCCGCGCACTTGTCGTTCATGCGCTGCATGACGGCCATGGCAAACGGCGTGCCTTCCTTCTCGGTGTGGCTGTGGCCCGTCATGTACTTGACGCACTCATACAGGCCGGCATAGCCAAGGCTGATGGTAGAGTATCCGCCCACGAGCAACTTATCGATCGTCTCGCCCTTCTTCAGACGCGCTAGGGCACCGTACTGCCAAAGAATCGGCGCGGCATCCGAAAGCGTGCCCATCAGGCGCTCATGACGGCACAGCAGAGCACGGTGGCACAGCTCAAGGCGCTCGTCGAAGATCTTCCAGAACTTGTCCATGTCCTGATGCGAGCTCAGCGCGACATCGGGCAGGTTGATGGTCACAACACCCTGGTTAAAGCGGCCATAGTACTTGGGTTTGGTCGGGTCATAGTTCAGCGCGTTGGCGACATTGTTAAAGCCGTTGCCCGAGCGGTCGGGCGTCAGGAAACTGCGACAACCCATGCAGGTGTAGCAATCGCCGTTGCCGGCGGTCTCGCCCTTCGACAGCTTGAGCTCGCGCATCTTCTTCTCGGAGATGTAATCGGGCACCATGCGCTTGGCGGTACACTTGGCAGCCAGCTGGGTCAGGTAGAAGTACGGGGAATTCTCGTGAACGTTATCGTCCTCGAGTACATAGATAAGCTTGGGGAATGCCGGGGTAATCCACACACCGGCTTCGTTCTTAACGCCCTCATAGCGTTGACGAAGCGTCTCCTCCACGATCATGGCAAGGTCGTGCTTCTCCTGGGGCGTACGGGCCTCATTGAGATACATAAAGACCGTCACGAACGGCGCCTGGCCATTGGTGGTCATAAGGGTCACGACCTGATACTGAATCGTCTGGACGCCGCGACGGATCTCGTCACGCAGACGGTCCTCAACGACCTCACGGACCTTTTCGGCAGATGCCGAAACACCGAGCTCCTCGAGCTCGCGGGCAACCTCGCCGCGAATCTTTTGACGGCTCACCTCAACAAAGGGGGCGAGATGGGTCAGCGAAATAGACTGGCCGCCGTACTGGGAAGAAGCAACCTGGGCGATAATCTGCGTCGCGATGTTGCAGGCAGTCGAGAAGCTATGCGGCTTCTCGATCAGCGTGCCCGAGATAACGGTGCCGTTCTGGAGCATATCCTCCAGGTTCACCAGGTCGCAGTTATGCATGTGCTGGGCAAAGTAGTCGGAATCGTGGAAGTGGATCAGGCCCTCGTTGTGGGCATCCACGATCTCCTGGGGCAGCAGCACGCGCTGAGTCAGGTCCTTGGAAATCTCGCCGGCCATGTAGTCGCGCTGAACGGAGTTGACGGTCGGGTTCTTGTTAGAGTTCTCCTGCTTGACCTCTTCGTTATTGCACTCGATCAACGACAGGATCTTGTCATCGGTCGTGTTCTTCTGGCGCTTCAGGCTCTGAACATAGCGATAGATGATGTAGTGGCGGGCGACCTCGTAGCAGTCGAGACGCATGATCTCGTCCTCGACCAAATCCTGGATCTCCTCGACCGAAACGGTGTGGCCCGCGTTCTCGCATGCCTCGGCGACGTTTTGCGCCGCATAAACCACCTGGCGGTCGGTTAGACGAGAGCTCTCCTCGACCTCCAAGTTTGCGGCGCGAATCGCATTGACGATCTTATCGATGTCAAAGACAACCTCGGTGCCGCTGCGCTTGATGATCTTCATCCTCTTGCCTCTTTCGCGTCGTAGTCTCATTGCGCTTCAGAGCCAAACGATGCCCGGCAGGGCTTGCCCCTGTCTTGCGGCGCCGTCGCGCAATCTGTGTTCTCGATAAACCATAGGTCCTCATGCGGACAATCCTCGCGGCCGATCAAGCGGCTCAAAGATCTATCCAAATGGGGCAAATAAGGTCCTCGTTCTCTGTCCGCCATCTATCATACGACAAAGAGGCATCTATATCCTGTATTCTTTTTTTAGTTCAAACACAACATATAGTGTTTCAGCAGGTCAAAGCAATTGGTCATTTTGCAGACGCATTAATTATGAGGGGTTCTTGGCAAGTCGGTAAAACGTTACCAACACGGCTACCTGCATGGCAGTTATAAAACCCCCTTAGTCAAGCCGCTGACAAATCCTACCAAAACCAAGCCGCTCACGCCAAAAGAATCCAAAAGATTATGCTTGACCAACATGTTGCGGTCGTGCCTTGCCGAGCCCCATGTAACCGCGGCACGAATCCTTGAAAGATATGTGTATGCAAACAGAGAAGATGAGAGTTTTCTCGGATGACTACTGAGAAGCATCCCAGAAGATCAAAAAACTCGAAATTTGGTGACGTATTTGGCGACCCATTTGGCGAGCAAAACAAAACAGCCCAGAGGCTAAGCCTCTGGGCTGCGAACATTTGGTGGGCGTTAGAAGATTTGAACTTCTGACCTCTTCCGTGTCAGGGAAGCGCTCTCCCCCTGAGCTAAACGCCCAAATCTCTGCTGCTGGGGTTGCAGCGAGGAGTATCTTACGCGAAAACGCTCGTGTAACGCAACCGTCAATTGAAAGTTTTTCTCGCATCACAATTACTTCTCAGCGAGAAGGGCCGCGAGCGTCAGGCGCAGGCGTCCCGCGCACGCACGCGTGCGCCGAGGAAAGTCCGGCTCCGGCGAGAAAACGGCGCCGCAGCAAAGGCTTTCAACGGGATTCCGTACGAGATGGGCCCTCCGGCGAGGAATTGACGCCGCAGCGGAGGCTTTCGACGGAAATCCGTACGAGAAGGGCCCTCCGGCGCCGGAGTGACGCCGGAAGGAAGGTTCCGTACGCCATCGCTGCGGGAACGCGCCCTCCGGCGAGAAAACGGCGCCGGAGGGGGCACTTTGGAAGCAAACGCTGCGAAAACAGGCTCTCCGGCGCCGAAATGACGCCCCGGAGAGGGGCTTTTCGTACTTGTCAGCGCCGGAAACGGGCCTCCCGGCGCCACCACGGGGAAGAGCGGCCCTTCCGGCGTCACGGGGCGAGAAACGCCCCCGCCGTCACCCCGTGTTCTGCAGGCCGGCGGCAACACCGGACACGGTGCACAGGATGAGGTAGATGAACCGCTCGCGCTCCTCCGGCGTGAGGTGCTCGCCGCGGGTGCGCATCTCGCGCAGCGCGCGCACCTGCGTCACCGAGAGCACGTTCACGAACGGGAGCCTCGCGCGGATCACCGGCCCCAGCACGCGACGGTGCTCGAGCGGCCACTCGTCGCCCACGATCGCCAGTACCCACTTGCGCGTGAGGCGCATCTCCTCCAGGACCTTCTCGGCCAGGTCGTCACGCGAGCCCAGCGCCAGGTACATGCGGCCAATGCGCTCGTCGGTCTTGGAGAGGGACATCTCGATGTTGTCGATGAACGTCGTGAAGAGCGGCCACTCCGCGTACGCCTGGCGGAGAAGGTTGAGGTCACCCAGCTCCTCGCACGCCGTGCCCAGCCCGTACCACGCGGCCAGGTTGATGCGCGCCTGCGACCACGAGAAGATCCATGGAATGGTGCGCAGGTCATCGAGGGACTTCGCGCCAAGGCCGCGCTTCGCGGGACGCGAGCCAATTGGCATGAGGCCGACCTCGGTGAGCGGCGTGACCGTGGAGAACCACTCCGCAAAGCCCTCGGTCTCCAGGAGCTCGCGATAGCGGCGGCGAGAAGACGCGTCCAGCTTGGCGGCGAGGTCGGCGTACTTTGCGGTGGTCTCGGTGTTCACGTACTCGATGGACGGCGAGGACTGCAGCAGCGTGGCGCCCGCGACGGACTCCACGTGACGCCTTGCCAGCGTGGGGTCACCGTAGCGGGCAAAGATGACCTCGCCCTGCTCGGTGAGCTTGAAGCGGCAGTTGACCGAGCCCTTGGGCTGCGAGAGAACCGCGCGGTTAGCCGGGCCGCCGCCGCGTCCCACCGCGCCGCCGCGACCGTGCATGAGCACCAGGTCAATGTCGTTCCTCTCGGCCCACTGCGCGATGGCCGCCTGCGCCGCGTGCAGCACCAGCGTGGCCGAGGTGGGGCCGGCGTCCTTGGAAGAGTCGGAGTAGCCGAGCATGACCTCCATGCGCCTCCCGGTCTGGGCGAGGCGCTTCTGGACTGGCTCGAGCTTGATGATCTGGTCGAGCGTGTCGACGGCGTTCTCCAGGTCCTCCACCTGCTCGAAGAGCGGAATCACGTCGAGCACGGGGACGTCTGCCTCGTGCGCAAAGGCAAGGCGCGCGAGCTCGTACACGTCGGCCACGTTCTGCGCCGACTGCGTGAACGAGATGATGTAGCGCCGCGCGGCCTTCTCGCCGTTGATGCGCTGGATGCTGCCGATGGCGCGGAAGGTGTCGAGAACCTCGCGCGTCATTGGCTGCAGCTCTCCCCTCTCGCCCCAGCGTCCGTGCTCGCGGATGTCCTCGAGCGCGCGGGCGTGAACGAGCGAGTGCTGGCGGAACTCCATCTCGACCAGGTGGAACCCAAAGGTCTCCGCCTGCCAGATGAGCTTCTGCAGCGGGCCGTAGGCGGTGCGCACGGCACCGGCCGCGGCGAGCGAGCGCTGGACGACGCGCAGGTCGGCAATGTAGTCGTCGGCCGAGGCGTACATGATGTCGGCCGTGCGCTGGATGGTGGCGCGCAGGCGGTCGGAGATCACGATCATGACGGCGCGGTGCAGCTCGGAGGTGGAGACCTCAAGGGCGCGCTGCGAGAGGACCTCGCTCATCTCGACCTGGTGGTTCCACAGGTTCACGAGGGCGTCGGAGGGCTTGGTGAAGCGCGCGTCCAGCGTGAGGTTGCGACCCACGTAGTAGGTCCTGTCTGCCAGGGCCTCAAGCACGTGCACGCGGAACTTCTCGGCCACCTTGCGGCTCACCTTTGCGGTGACGTTGGGGTTGCCGTCGCGGTCGGAGCCAATCCAGCTGCCGGGATGGAAGAACGCCGGGCACACGGGCGGCACGGTGCCTGCGCGCTCGCCCAGCTCCCAGTCATCGAAGCGGCGGTAGACCTCGGGCACCATGTCAAAGAGCGTGGCATCAAAGATGTCGATGACGGTGTCGGCCTCCTCGACGGGCGTGGGCTTCTTGTACGCGATGGGCGAGGTGCGCACCAGGGCGTCGATCTCCTGCAGCATGAGGCGCTCGTTCTCCACCAGCTCGACGCCCGCGAGCGACGCGCGCTTGGTGAGAAGCTCGGAGATGCGGCGGATCTTGCCCTCGACGGCCTTGCGGCGCGCCTCGGTGGGGTGCGCGGTGAAGACGGGGTGGAACTCCAGGCGGTTGAGGAGCGCCGTCGCCTTTGCGCGGCCGCACTCGTCCACCAGCTGGCCGTACGCCACCGTGAGGTCGTTGATGGGGTCGGCGGTCTCCGTCGTGGGGACCTCGCTCTCGCGCCGACGCAGCGAGGAGACTCGGTAGTTCTCCTCGCAGATGTTCGCCAGGTGGAAGTAGGTGACGAAGGCGCGCATGAGCAGCGTCGCCCTGTCCATGGAGAGCCCGTCGATGGTCGAGACAAACTCCTGGAACGCCTTCTCGGCCAGGGCGGCCTTCTCGTCCGTGTGTGCCACGCCGTCGGCGTAGGTCACGCGGATCGCGTCGCCCAGCAGCAGGTCAAAGGTGGCGAGAAGGTCTGGGTCATTCTCGACGAGCACCTTGCGGACCAGGCGCAGAAAGAGCGCCAGGTTGTCGCGAAGCTCCTCGGGGACGTCCACCAGCGCTAGCGCGGAGCGCGCCTGCTCGGCCTCGCTTGGCGCCACGGGCACGATTCCCTGCCCTAGGCCCGATAGCTCGGATTCTGTCATGCATTCCTCCCTCAGGTTCCGCCGGTCCCGCCGACGGACTTGCACGTGTGCCGCATGTCGCTGCATGCAGGACCTACCATAGCAAGCCCGCGCAAGGCCGGTGCAAACCCCACCGAGCAAACGCAAAGGCGAAACGCAACGTACACGATAGAGTCAGGCGAAGGCCCTCGCGCACACGGCGCGATACAATGACCCCTATAGATAAATAGGCGGACGAGAGAAGCTTGGCCCCAGGGGCCTTGAGAGGATGATTGGCGCATGGCACGTACGAGCAGGCAGCGCAGGAGAACCCGGCAGGGAGGTCTGAGCTCGCTCGTGGGATCGCGCGCCGGGAGGCATGAGGGCCGCTCCAGCCGCTCCGCCGCAAAGCCCAAGAAGGAGGGCTTTCTCCGCCGCGTCACCAACCACTGGTGGGACCGCCTGATCTCCTCGGTCTTCTCGGGTAGCGTCTCTCAGCAGTCCGAGCAGTACCTCTCCCACCAGACCACGCGCGACTACGTGTGCAACTCCATTGGCCAGGCGTGCTGGGGCGGGTTCTTCCCGCTGCTCACCATTGTGGCCACGCAGTTTGTGGGCGCCGAGAACGCCGGCCTCTTCTCGATGGCCATGGTCGTGGGCACGCTCCTGTTCTTTGTGGGCAACTATGGCGTGCGCACCTACCAGGTCTCGGACATCGACGAGATGGACTCGTTCTACGACTACCAGGTCAACCGCATTGCGACCTGCGTTGCCATGGTGCTTATCGGCCTTCTGTACTGCCGCATCCGCGGCTACGACGGCGACATGACGGCCATCGTGTGCGGCGTGATGGGATTCCGCTTCTTCGACGCGCTGGGCGACGTCTACGAGGGCAGGCTGCAGCAGAAGGACAAGCTGTACCTGGCCGGCATCTCTCAGGCGGTCCGCTGTGCGCTCTCGTTTGTGGTCTTCACGGTGCTGCTCTTTATCACGCGCAACATGGTGGCCGCGAGCATTGGCATGGCTGTGGGCGCAGCGGCGTCGTTTGTGCTGCTCACGCTGCCGCTGGCGCTCATGGAGACCGAGCGCTCGCTCCCGCTTACGTGGCGTGGCGTGAAGGAGATCTTCGTCAACTGCTTCCCGCTGTTCCTGGCGGCGTTCCTCTACAACCTCATCGACTCGATGCCCAAGTTCGCCATCGAGGGCGTGCTCTCGTACGACAACCAGCTCTATTACAACGCCATGTACTTTCCCGCGCACGCCATCCTCATGGCCGCCGCCATGATCTACAAGCCGCAGCTGCTGCGACTGGCGAGCATCTGGGACGACCCCGAGCAGCACAAGCGCTTTGACCTCATCATCCTTGCCATGATGGGCGTCATTGCGGGCATCACGGTGATCGTGGGGCTCTTCATGGGCTGGCTTGGCATCCCCATCATGAGCTTCCTGTACGGGTTGGACTTCGAGCAGTTTAGGCCGTTGGTCTACGTGATGGTGGTGAACGGCGGCATCTGCGCGGCGATTGACTTTTTGTACCAGATCATCACGGTGCTGCGCGAGCAGCAGGCCGTGAGCAGACTCTACCTCATCGCCTTTGCCTTCTCGGTGCCGGTGCTGTGGCTGCTCGTTGGGTTCTCCGGGCTCTCCGGCGCCGTGGTTGGCGCCGTGGTGGTGATGAGCATCCTGCTGGTGCTGCTGCTCTCCGAGTACTTCGCCATCCGCAAGCGCCTCGAGCAGTACTAGGGGTCCTTTCTCGGCCTCGAGCTTCTCGGGACCCGGGCCCGCCTCTCTCTCCTCCCCTGTCTCCCCCCGCCCTTCGGCATTCTTTATCGGTATCTGTGAAACGCGTTGGCCGCCAACTGGGCAAATGCAACAACCGTTTCACAGAAACCGATAAAGAACGAGGACGAGGACGGGGGCCGGGGGTGGGGCCGGGGGTGGGGTTCAACGGGCGTACCGGAGGGAAGCTTTCTTGGCGAGGAGAGGGGCAAAGAAAGCGGAGCGTGCCCAAAATTTACGGTTGCCGGTCAAAATTCGGGGTCCAGCTTAGTATCACTTCGCCGGTGCCATTTCTCTACCTGCGGATCCATAAATAGTTAGAGCCTTCGTACTCGGCAATTCAGCTAAAAACGACCGGCAACCGCAAATTCTGTACACGAAACCCCATGCAGGAGAGGGCAAGCGGCGCCGGAGCCGAAGTCCAGCGCCGCTCCCAAGCAGCTACGACTCGTCGTCCAGGTCAATCGCGTGCTCGCGGGCTTCTCGGCGTTCCCTCACGGCGCTCGCAACGTGCACGAAGAGCAGACCCAGGATGGCTGAGGTGACGGAGCCGGCGAGGATGGCGCACTTTGCCGCCATGACCTCGCTGGGATCGGGGAACGCCAGCCCAGAGATGAGGATCGACATCGTGAAGCCCAGGCCACCCATGATGCCCACGGCAATGATCTGCGGCCAGTCCACGTGCTTGGGCAGCTTGGCGAAGCCGATGCGCACGAGAAGCCACGTCACCAGGATGATGCCGATGGGCTTGCCCAGCACGGCGCCAAAGTACACGCCCTTGGTCACCGGGTCTGCGATGATGGTGGCAAGATCCATGTCCACAATCCTCACCTGCGCGTTCACGAACGCGAAGATGGGCAGGATCACAAAGTTCACCGGCACCGAGATGTAGTTCTCCATGCGCTCCAGCGGCGGGGTGACGTGGTGCATCACGCGCTCCACGCGCACGGCGGCGGTGGTGAAGTCGTGCTGGCCCAGGACGTGGCTCTCGTCGTCATACGTGTCGTCCAGCTCGCGGGCGCGGGCGTCAAGCCAGTTGCCCAGCTTGGAGAGGCGCACGTCGGAGCGCGCGGGGAGGAAGAACGCCAGGATCACGCCGGCCAGCGTTGCGTGGATGCCGGAGTTGTACATGCACACCCACAGCACCAGCCCCACCAGCATGTAGGGCTTGGCCGAGTAGACCTTCATGCGCGCGATGATCCACAGCACGATGACCACGCCGAGAGACGCCGCCACCCAAGCAACGTTGGGCGTCTGCCCGTAGAAGAGGGCGATGACCACGATGGCAAGGATATCGTCGGCGATGGCGAGCGTCTGGAAGAAGACCTTGGTCGCCGGGGCGATGCGGTCGCCGAGAAGCGACATCACACCCAGCGCGAAGGCGATGTCGGTGGCGATGGGCGTGGCCCAGCCGTGCACGGCGCCTCCGGCGTTGAGGGCGAGGTAGATCACCGCGGGAGCCGCCACGCCGCCAACCGCGGCGAGCATGGGGAGCGCGGCCTGTCTGGGCTTTCTCAGCTGTCCCACGGTCATCTCGTACTTGAGCTCGATGCCCACGAGAAGGAAGAAGATGGCCATGAGAAAGTCATTGACAAAGCCCTCGATGGAGATCGAGAAGGTCGCCGGGCCTATGCCCAGCGAGAGCGGTGCGTGGAGCACCTCCTCTACCACCTCGAAGGCGGGAGAGTTGGCCGTGATGACTGCCGCGATGGCAGCGAACACCATGACCGCAGCGGCTATTGTTCCGTTGGAGGTCACCTTGTGGACAGCGCTGCGCTGCTCGATGCGCCTGATGACCGCGGGCTCACCGTAGATGCTTGCCATTGGTTGTGTTGTCCGTTTCCTTGAGGAGAGGCCGCTCGGGCCCTTCGTTACCCTCTTATCCTACCCAACCCATAATGCAAACTTATTTTACCGTTGTTACGTCTGGTGACGAGGTCGAGGGGGCTGTCCCGTCGGTCGTGGGGGCAGCGCTCGCAGCCGCGGCGGCAACCGCGTCGCCGAGGGCCAGGACCTGCTCGACGTAGATCTTTGCGGCAAGGCTCACCACGGCGGCCTCGATGGTCCGGTCGAGGGGAGAGTCAACCTTGGCGCCGGTGGCGTCGCGGAGGTCGATCACGGGCTCCACCGCCGGCGCAACAAAGTCCGGGCCCACCGCGAACTGCTCGGCAAGCGCGCACTCGAGCGCGGAGCAGAGCTCGTCGTAGGTGTGCGCAAGGTCGAGGTTCTCCTCCTCGACATAGCCGATAAGGCGCGTGACCTGCTCGATCGAGAGCGCTCGCTTAAAGAGGCACACGCAGGTCACGTAGCAGATGTGACGCCTGGTGTAGCGATGCTTGACCGGCGCGGGCACCGCATGGCGCTTGACGTAGTTGTTCACCATCGAGCCAGTGACCAGGGGACCCTCGTCCGGCAGACGCATGAACGAGAGCTCGTCGTCAACGAGGGAGAGAAGCTGGTCCAGGTAGAGCTCGATGCGTGGGAGCTCGGAGAAGCGGGAGATGTGGATGCTCGTCATGCGCTCGGCGAGGGCGCGGTACGCGTCACGGACACCGGGGCAGCATGCCTGGTCCTTCTCGTCCGCCATTCTCACTCGCCCCCCCGCAACGCTTGGATTCTGTGTGATTAGATTATCTAGTATTCAAAACTAGATGCAATGGCTATAGTTGTGGCAATGAAAAAATCGGACGCGCTCTCCTTCTCCGATGTCCATTGGAGGGAACGTTGAACAGCCAGAGAATCGCAGTCATCACCGACACGGGCACGGACACGCCCACCGCGTTCGCGCGCGAGCACGACGTGCGCATCGTCCCACTGCGCATAAACTTCTCGGACGGCTCGACGTTCGAGAGCGGCGTCACCATCACGCCCGAGCAACTCGTCGAGCGCATGGCCACCGAGGTTCCCTCGACCTCGCTCCCCTCGCCCGCAACGATCCGACGCGAGTTCGACCGCGCGCATGACGACGGCTACGCGGCCGCAGTCTTCGTGAGCATCTCCTCCGGCCTCTCGGCCACCTGCGACACCGTGCGCATGCTTGCCGACCAGCTGGACGACTTCCCGGTTGTTGTGGTGGACTCCAAGAGCATCGGAGTTGGCGCGGGGCTTGTAGTGATGGAGGCCGTACGCATGGTCGAGGAGGGTATCACCCTGCAGTACATTGGCGCGATGCTCGAGCTGGTGGCACGCAAGAACTCGGTGTTCTTCTCGGTAAAGAGCCTTGAGTACCTGCGCAAGGGCGGCCGCATCAGTGCCGCCGTGTACCGACTGGGATCCGCGCTCAACATCAAACCCGTAATCACCTGCAACGAGGAGGGCGCCTACGTGGTCGCGCGGAAGGCACGCGGTTGGGAGCGCTCCATCGACACGCAGATCTCCCTCGTTGAGGAGCAGGCGAGAAGGTACGACAAGGTGCGCGTGGCCATTTGCTGCTCGAGCGCGTGCGACATGTTCGACGAGCTCGAGGAGCGCGTGCTTGCCCAGGTGGACAACGCCGTGGAGGTCATTCGCTCGGGGATTTCCGCCGACCTTCTCGTGCACACCGGTCCGGAGATCGTGGGGATTGCGATCCAGGGAGTGTAGGGGCGACGGCCCGTTGACGGAAACGCGCCCTTCGGCGAGAAAATGACGCCGGAGGGCGCGTAATCGAAGCAAATGCGTACGAGATGGCCCCTCTGGCGAGTTTTTCTCGCCGGAGGGGCACTTTCGTACGTGATGGCTACGGCAACGCACCTTTCGGCGTCAAATACGCGCCGGAGCTGCGACTTCGTACGCAATCGCTGAGAAAACCAAAGCTTCGGCGCCCCGCCCTACTCCCCCAGGCGAGAAACCATGCGAGCGACGATCGCCGCGCAGTGCTCGGCCGCAGCCGTCTCGAAGGCGGAGTACTCCACCGGCGTCGTAGACCCCGGCTTGTCCGAGATGGCGCGCACCACCACGAACGGCACGCGGTTGAGCCATGCCGTCTGGGCGACGGCGGCACCTTCCATCTCGCAGCACATGCCACCAAAGTCGCGCGCCAGCCGCTCCTTCTCGTGTGCGTCCGCCACGAAGGTATCGCCCGAGACCACGCGTCCCTCGAAGGCACGCACGCCGCCGGCCACGTCGCGCACGGCGGCCACCGCCTGCGCGCGAAGCCCGGCATCGGCCGAGAAGCCCACGCATCCCAGCTGCGGAATCTCCCCTGGCTCGTAGCCAAATACGGTCGCGTCCACGTCGTGGTAGCGGCAGTCGGTCGAGACGACGATGTCGCCCACGTCGATGCGTGCGTCAAGCGACCCTGCCACGCCAGTGTTGACCACGTGCGTCACGCCGTAGCGGTCGACAAGCACCTGCACGCACACGCCCGCGTTGACCTTGCCCACGCCGGAGCGCACGACGACCACCGGCACGCCTCCGAGGGTCCCGGCGTGGAACTCCATGCCGGCCACAGTCGAGACGGACTCGCCCTCAAGGCTCGCCACGAGGTGCGCGACCTCGACCTCCATGGCTCCGATGATGCCAACCTTGATATCGCTACGCATTGTGGCCCTCCTCGCTTTTCTCGCCGTCGAGCAGTGCCGGGTAGGTGAGGTGCGCGTCGTCGATTATCTCCAGCGTGTTGGCGAGGTAGCGCCGTGCCCACCAGTGCGCCAGGTTGAGGTCGGCGTCGTGCCAGTTGCCGCAGGCCTCGGGGCGAGCGCCGGGGATCTCTCCCTCGAAGTCGCGTATGAACTCGAAGCAGCGACGTACGAGCGGCAGCACCTCGTGCGAGCTGCACTGGCCAAACACCACCAGGTAGAAGCCCGTACGGCAGCCCATGGGGCCAAAGTAGACCACGCGGCCGGCCCACTCGGGGTCGTTTCTCAGGAAGGTGGCCCCCAGGTGCTCGATGGCGTGGACCGCGGCCGTGTCCATGACGGGCTCGCGGTTGGGCGCCGTGAGGCGCAGGTCAAAGGTGGTGACCACGGCACCGGTATCGGGGTCCTCGTCCACGCGGCTCACGTAGACGCCCGGCTCGAGCACGAGGTGGTTCACGGTGAAGCTTGCGATTGTCTTCATGGCGTCACTGCCTTTCAGTTGGTTGCGTCGTTGATTATCGATGCGCTCGTGTCCGCAGACGCCGGCCGGGCGATCCACGGCGCGCGAGAGATGGCGCGCACGAGCGCATCGGCCTGCACGGCATAGTTTGAACCGGCAACAAGGTGCAGGTGAGCCGTGCCATGGATGCCCAGGGGACCAAGGTGGTCGAAGAGGACCTCAGTCGAGAAGCCCGGCGCGAGAGCCGCCCCGCACTTCTCGCTCGCAAGGCGCTGGACCTCGCGGGTCACGGCATCCAGATCGCTGCCCTGCTCGACGTAGAACTCCACGGGGCAGTCGGTGACCGACCAGTCCGTCTCGCGCGTGAGCGCGGTCTTGTTGAGCACGGAGTTGGGAATGACCTCGACCTTGCCGCCCTTGTCGCGCACCATGGTGGAGCGCCAGGTGACGTCCACCACCTCGCCGGTGAAGCCGCCAATGGTGACCTGGTCGCCGGGGCGCACCACGCGTCCCATCATGAGGCCCAGGCCGGCGACGATGTTTGACACCGTGTCCTGCAGGCCAAACGAGATGACCACGGAGGTCACGCCCAGGGCGGCGACAAAGGCCGTGGGCTGGACGCCAAAGACGGGCTCGAGCACGGCGAGCAGCGCAAACGCCCAGATGACCGTGCGCACGATGTTGACGAAGATCGACGCCTTGGGCACCCCGGCCGCGTCCAGCGCGCGCTTGAGGCCGTGCACCACCACACGCTGGATGAGCAGCGCGATGCCCACGACGACGGCAAGGTAGACGACCTTCCCGACAAACGCTGACGCGTCTATGTTTGCGAGGACGTCCTCCATCGCTCCCCCAGACCTGAAAGCCAAAACGGTTGGTGAGAAGCCATCATACCCTCCCGATGAGACAAAGGACGAGACGAAGGGACTGTCCCTTTGTCTCGTCCGCGCCGCAAGCGGTAGGGCGAGCGGCTCCAAACGGCAGTCCTTCTCGTCAGTTTTCATGGCATCTACCTGCATGTTCCCATCTAGTGGAACGACCCTTTCCGCACTGTGGCACGGCTTCGCCCCGTTGGCAGGCCCGCCTTCGTACCATCTGGCATGAGGTTCGGGTTCGGGTTCGGGTTTGCGCACGGGTTCGACCCCATAGTTCGGATTTGGCTTTGGTCCTGTATCAACCGTTGGGAGGATGTCATGCTCAAGGCAAGTGTCGGGGAAAGCAGCAATCTGGATCCACGTGAGGCCGTCAAGGAAACTGTGGGCAAGCTCCGCACCCAGGACGAGGGCGTCGGGAGCTCAAAGGTGGTCTTCGCCTACGCGAGCTGTGCCTATGACCTTCCCGCAATGCTCGACGAGTTTGCGCAGGAGCTCCCTGACGTACCGGTAATCGGCAACACCTCGTTCACCGGCGTCATCACCCCGGCAGGCTTCACGGGCGGCGACGGCTTCCTCGGCGCAATGGCGTTCGACGACCCGGGGATGTCGGTCGGCGTCGCCGCCTGCCCCAAGACCGATCCCGCGCAGGACGCGGTTGAGCTTGGCGAGAAGGTCGCCCGCAAGGCCATGGAGGCCGCAGGCAAGGACGAGGCCCCGCTCTACTACTTCATGGCCGCCTCTCCGGCCGAGGAGGAGTACTACGTCAAGGGCATCACGCACGTTATCGGGCGCGTCCCGTTCTTTGGCGGCAGTGCGGCGGACAACGCCATCGCCGGTGACTGGCAGCTCTACACCTCCGAGGGCGCCTTCGCGGACGGCGTTGCGGTTGCCTTCTTCTACGGCGCGCCCGCGATGGCAAACGTCTACACCGGCGCCTACCACGAGACCGAGGACGTGGGCATCGTCACCAAGACCGTTGGCAACCGCATTCTGGCCGAGATCGACGGCGTGCCTGCGCTCGAGAAGTACGCCTCCTGGCGCGGCATGGACGTCGACGGCCTGCGCGGCGGCGCGCTTCTCGCCGAGTCCGTGGTGTCCCCGCTCGGCGTGAAGGACCGCCTCGGAGACCTGGTCGCAATCCGCCACCCCATGGCCGGCAACGACGACGGCTCCATCAGCCTTGGCAACAAAATCGCCAAGAACACCGCCGTCATCCGCATGGAGGCGAGCGTGGACGAGCTTGTCGCCTCGACCGGCGAGACGCTCGGCGAGCTCAAAGGCGACATCGCTGACCCCGCCGCCTACCTGCTGGTCCACTGCGGCGGACGCCGCGCGGGCATTGGCGATCGCATTGGAGAGGTGGCGGACCTTCTCGCCAAGCAGGCCAACGGCGTGCCGTTCCTCACCGAGTTCACCTTTGGCGAGTATGGCCAGGTCGACGACGGCTGCAACACCTGCGGCGGCCTGATGCTCTCGTTCACCGGCTTCGCCAAGTAGCCGCAAGCGCTCCCGGCACCGCAAGCGCTGGGGAGAACCGCAGGCGCCCAAAAACCCGCAAGCACCCCAAAGAAAGGAAGGACCCTGCCATGAAAATGTTCCTGAACGGCAAGCCTGCCGACGCCTCAGACGGCGCAACCATCGAGGTCACCAACCCCGCAACCGGCAAGCTCATCGAGACCATCCCCTCAGCGACCGAGGAGGACATCAAGGCCGCCGTCCAGTACGCCAAGGCAGCCCAGCCCACCTGGGCAAAGGTGCCGGTGCACGAGAAGGCCGACATCCTCATGAAGTTCCTCGACCTCGTGGCGCGCGACCACGAGTCGCTGGCCCAGACCCTCTGCGCCGAGACGGGCAAGCCCATCGTCGAGGCTCGCGCAGAGATCTCGAACATCCCCATCGCCTTCCGTGCCTTCGCCGAGCGCGCGAAGCACCTCTACGGCGAGACGATTCCCGCCGGCATGGAGGCCGGGCAGGAGCACCACATCCTCATCACCCGCCGCGAGCCCCTGGGAGTCATCGCCGCAGTCATCCCCTTCAACTTCCCGTGCGACCTCTTCGACCAGAAGGTGGCACCCGCCCTTCTCGCCGGCAACGCGGTGATCGTGAAGCCGTCGACCGACAACCCCCTCACGCTCTGCAAGCTTACGGCGCTTCTCGGCGAGGCCGGCGTCACGCCCGGCGCCATCCAGATCGTGACCGGACGCGGCTCAAAGGTTGGCAACTGGCTCTGCACCGACCCAGACGTCGACGCTATCACCCTCACCGGCTCGACCGAGGTTGGCATCGAGACCGCTCACCACGCGGCGGACCACCTTGCCCACACCGCCCTTGAGCTGGGCGGAAACGACGCCTTCATCCTCCTGCCCGACGGGGACGTGGATCTGGCGGTCGACGAGCTCATGTGGGGCCGCATGTACAACACCGGCCAGGTGTGTTGCGCGTCCAAGCGCTTCCTCATCCACCGGAGCCTCGTGGACGAGTTCACGAGCAAGGCCGTCGCGCGCATCTCGGCCCTCAAGCAGGGCGACCCCGCCGACGAGTCCACGCAGATTGGCTGTCTCATCTCTGAGAAGGCCGCCATCAAGGCCGAGGAGCAGATCAAGCTCACCGTGGAGCAGGGTGGCAAGGTCATCCTCGGCGGCCACCGCACGGGCGCCTTCCTCGAGCCGACGGTCATCGCGGACGTGCCCGCCACCGCAGACGTCGCCAAGGACATGGAGATCTTCGCGCCCGTGGTGCCCATCATCACGTTCGACACCGTCGACGAGGCCGTTGAGATTGCCAACGGCTCCAAGTTTGGCCTCTGCGGGTGCGTCTTCACGCGCGACATGAAGCTCGCCACGAGCGTCGCCGAGCGCCTGGAGTGCGGCGGCGCCGTGATCAACGGCGCGAGCTTCTTCAGGAGCTTCGAGATGCCGTTTGGCGGCTACAAGTACTCGGGCATTGGCACCGAGGGCGTCATGTCCACCTTCGACGAGGTCACGCACACCAAGACCGTCGTTCTCAAGGGCATCGTGTAGCGGCTGCCGAGAAACGCAAGGCAACGGGCCCGCATCGTTTGGTGCGGGCCCGTTTCGTGTGCGCTGGCGGCGGCATGGCAGGCGAGGCGACGGCGTCCGGCGTGGCGTCCGGCGCGGCAGCGCCCGTCTCGTCTACGCGGCCTTGTATCCCATGCGGCGCGAGAGGTGGCGCGCGGCGCTCATGACCTCGCCGGCGACCATGTCGATGCGATCGTCCGTGAGCTCCGTCACCGTGCCGCTCGCGCTGATGGCGGCCACCGCCTCGCCACGGTAGTCGAACACGGGCGCGCCAATGCAGCGGTGTCCCAGCTGGTACTCCTCGTTGTCCATGGCCCACCCCTGCACGCGGACCTTCCGCAGGTGCTCGACAAGGTCCTCGCGCGAGCAGATAGTATAGGGGGTGTAGCGCTTGAAGTCGCAGCAATCAAGAACGCGCGCCAGCTCGTCACCGGAGAGGCACGAGAGCAGACACTTCCCCATCGACGAGCAGAACGCGGGCGAGCGGTACCCCACCTGCGTGTAGAGGCGCGTGTGGGGATACACGTCCATCTTCTCCATGTAGACCACGTCGGCACCCTCGAGCACGCCCATGTGGGTGGTGAGGTTGAGGTCCCACAGCATGCGCGAGAGGCACGGCTTCGCCTCGGCGAGAAGCTCAAGGCTGTTTATGCGCGAGCTCGCAATCTCGATGAACTTGTAACCCAGACGGTACCCGCCCCTCTCGTCGCGCTCCGCGTACTGGCGCGCCACCAGCGAGGATAGGATGCGGTGGGCGGTGCTCTTGCTGAGGCCGGTCGCCTTGGAGATGTCTGTCAGAGAGAGGGGCTCGCGGCTGTCCGAGAGCGCCTCGAGAATGTCGAAGGCCCGATCCACCACGCGTATCGACTCGGCCATGGCCGTTGCTCCTCACCCTCGCCCGGTTTCTCGCCGACGCACGATTTCCGCCGGCGAGAAGAGCGTAGGGCATCCGGGACGCGCCGCGTTCCACCAGACGGCATGCGGCGCTTCTCGTCCGCGAGCGTGAGACAAAGTGAGACAAAGAGCGAGACAAAGGGACAGTCCCTTTGTCTCATTCCTCAATCTTCACGATGGGCGCGAAGCCCTTCATGAGCTTCTTGGTCTTGCCCGTGCGAGAGAAGCGCACCTCGATGGTGTCGCCCTTGGCGGCAATGACCACACCGGGGCCAAAGGTCTTGTGCGAGACGTGATCTCCTGCCGAGAAGCTCTCCACCGCCTTTGCCGCATCGCGGCGCGGGGCCTGCGGGCGCGACAAGGGCGCCGACGACACGGCGCTTGGAGCGGCGGACCCACCCGTCGAGCGCGTGCGCGAGCCAAAGACGTGACCGCCGTAGACCTCGGAGCCACGGCCGCTGCCAAAGGTGCCGTGCCTGTCTCCCCGCTTCTCCCAGCCCACGCCCGAGAAGCCCGAAGAGCCAACGCCCACGGCCTCGACGTCCGCTGCGGGAATCTCGTTCACAAAGCGGCTGCGCGGGTTTGCCTGCACCGAGCCAAAGGTGCGGCGCGTGAGCGCGTAGGTGAGGTAGAGGCGCTTGCGGGCGCGCGTGATGGCCACGTACGCCAGGCGGCGCTCCTCCTCGATCGACGCCGGGTCGCCCTCGTGCGCCGAGTGCGGGAAGATCCCCTCCTCCATGCCGGCGACGAAGACCACCGGGAACTCCAGGCCCTTGGCCGAGTGCACCGTCATCATGGTGACGGCGCTCGACGAGCCCGCGAGCGCGTCCAGGTCCGAGCGCAGCGCGAGCCACTCGAGAAGTGCAGGAAGCTTCTGCGCCGCGACGTCGGGCAGCTTGGTTCCTTCTGCAGGCGATTTCGTGAGCGAAGCGAGCGAGCGAGCGTCGTCAGACGCGAGCGCTGAGCCGGCAGGAGGAACCAAGCTGCCTGCGGCCCTGAGCTGCTCCAGGCTCTCGAGCGTCTCGACTGCGTCATCGTGGGTCTCGTCGAACTCGGCCGCGACGCCGTAGAACTCCTTGATGTTCTCGATGCGGCTGTCGGCCTCGATGGAGTGCTCGGCCTCGAGGGCACGGATGAGGCCGGAGCGGTCGATGATGGCCTCCACCACATCCGAGAGCTCGCCCGTCATGTGGCGGCCGGCCTCGATGGTGCCCGTGAACTCGGAGAGCGCGCCCCGCACCTTGGGCGAGAGCAGGCCCTGCTCGGCGATGCACGCCTCGCAGGCGGCAAAGAACGAAATGCGGTTCTCGGCCGCGTAGGTGCGGATCTTGTTGATGGACGTGGAGCCAATGCCGCGGCGCGGCGTGTTGACCACGCGCTGCGCGGCAACGTCGTCGTCCGGGTTCACGACGACCTTGAGGTAGGCCATCACGTCGCGGACCTCCTGGCGGTCGAAGAAGCGCGTACCGCCCACGATCTTGTAGGGCACGCCGGCGCGCAGGAACATGTCTTCGAGGATGCGCGACTGCGCGTTGGTGCGGTAGAAGACGGCAACGTCGTCGTAGCTGGTGCCCTTGTCGTGCAGCTTCTCGATCTCCGAGCCAATCCAGCGGCCCTCGTCGCGCTCGTCGGCGGCCTGGTACACGCGGATCTTCTCGCCGTCGCCCGCGTCGGTGAAGAGGCGCTTGGCCTTGCGGTGCGAGTTGTGGGCCACCACGGCGTTGGCCGCGTTCAAGATGTGGCCGGTGGAGCGGTAGTTCTGCTCGAGCTTGACCACGTGGGCGTCGGGGTAGTCCTTCTCGAAGGAGAGGATGTTCTTGATGTCCGCACCGCGCCAGGAGTAGATGGACTGGTCGTCGTCGCCCACGACCATGAGGTTTCTGTACTTGCGGGCAAGGAGGTTGGTGATGGCGTACTGGACGCCGTTGGTGTCCTGGTACTCGTCCACGCTGATCTGGCGGAAGCGCTCCTGGTAGGCGTCGAGCACCTGCGGGTTCTTGGCGAGAAGCTCGAAGGCCTTCACCAGGAGGTCGTCGAAGTCCATGGCGTTGGCACGCTCGAGGCGGCCCTGCAGCACGCGGTAGACCTGCGCCGCCTTGCGCTCCAGCGGCGTCTGAGCCTGGCCCTGCATCTCGTCGGGCATGACCAGGCCGTTCTTCGCTGCCGAGATCTGCGAGCGGATGGCCTGGATGGGGAACTGCTTGGGGTCCACGTCGAGCTCGGACATGATGGTCTTGACCAGGCGCTTCGAGTCATCGTCGTCATAGATGGTGAAGTTCGGCTGGTAGCCCACCAGCTCTGGGTCGTCGCGAAGCATGCGCACGCACATGGCGTGGAAGGTGCACACCCACATGCCGCGGGTGCCGCCGGGAAGCAGCGCGTTGAGGCGCTCGCGCATCTCGGCCGCCGCCTTGTTGGTGAACGTGATGGCGAGCACCTGCCACGGACGGACGCCCTCGTCGGCCACCATGTGCGCGATGCGGTACGTGAGCACGCGCGTCTTGCCCGAGCCCGCGCCGGCAAGCACCAGGAGCGGGCCGTGCGTACAGAGCACGGCGTCGCGCTGAGCGGGGTTGAGGCCGTCGATGTCGACGGCGGAGGGGCGGTTGGCGGCGGCGGGGGTTGCGGGCGCCGCAGGGGCGGCGGCCTGCGCGGCGGCGGGTTGCGGGGCCGTTGCCGCCTGAGGGGCGCTAGCTGCGGAGAAGAACGAGAACTGCTGGTCAGAGGGCATGCATGTCTCCTGTGGTATCGAATTGACTCTCAAGAGTCTAACGCCCGGAGACGACAGTAATTGGAACCTCCAACAGAGTTCCGCATGGCGGCCGGATGCGACGCGGGTACTGCTCCCCCTGGCGAGAAGTCCCGGCGTCCTTCTCGACCGATACACATTCGTACACGAACCTGTGACGCGCCCAGGTCGATACACGTTCGCACGACGAATGTGTATCCGATGGGATTCTTTTGCCGGGCAACGGGATCCCATTGCCCGGCAAAAGAATCCCGCGGCGGCGGAATCCGGGGGGAATCGCCCTTCCGGCGAGGAAATGACGCCGAACCTGAGGTTACCAAAGCGATCACGTACGAGAAGGGCCCTCCGGCGAGAAAACGGCGCCGGAGGGAGGGTTCCCGACGGGAATCCGTACGAGATGCGCCCTCCGGCGTCGAAATGACGCCGAAGCTGAGGTTACCGAAGCGATCACGTACGAGACGCGCCCTCCGGCGTCGAAACGGCGCCGGAAGCGAGGGTTCGTACGCCGCAGCTGCGAAAACGCGCCCTCCGGCGTCACCGCGCCCTCCGGCTCCGGTGCGCGCCGGTGCCGCAACCCTACTACCCGAGCACCGCGGAGTACGCCGCCATGGTGTAGTAGTTGTACGGCTGGTTGAAGTGCGGGAGGAAGAAGACGTCGAGCAGCGCCAGGCGGTCGATGGTCAGCCCCTCCTGGATCGCCAGCGAGAACATGTGGATGCCCGCGCTCATGTCGTAGGTCGAGGCCATCTGCGCCCCAAGGACCCTGCGCGTGGTGCCGTCGAAGACCACCCGAATCTTGACCTCGGGGTTCTCGCCCTCCACGAAGGTCGCCTTCTGCACCTGCGAGAAGTCGCTCACGCGCACGTCATACCCCGCCTTGCGGGCGGCCGCCTCGGTGAGACCCGTAGCCACCATCTTGAGGTCGTAGATGCAGATGCCCGAGGAGCCCTGCACGCCCACGCCCTCGATCGCCGCCCCGCACGCATTGTGACCGGCCACGATGCCCGAGCGCACGGCGTTTGTCGCCAGCGCGATGTAGGCCGGCTCGCCGTCCTTGGCGTTGTAGAAGCAGCTCGAGCAGTCGCCCACCGCATAGACGCCCCGACGACTGGTCTCCTGGTGGTGGTCGACGAGAAGGGCGCCGTTCCGCAGCGTGTCAAAGCCCGCGCCAGCAAACAGCTCGGTGTTGGGCTTGAAGCCGATGCACATGCACACGAGGTCGGCCTGGTGGGCGCCCTTGTCGGTGACCACGCGGGCAACCTTGCCGCCCTCCCCCTCCAGGCACAGGACCTTCTCGCCAAAGGCAAGCTCGATGCCGTGGCTGCGGAGGTTCTCGGCCATGAGGTCGCAGAACTTCTCGTCGAAGTTGCTCGAGACGCAGGTGGGGGCCATGTCGACGAGCGTGACCTCGCGCCCGTTGCGCTGGAAGGCCTCGGCCAGCTCGACGCCAATGTAGCCCGCGCCAACTACGGTCACGCGGCGGATCGAGGGGTCCTTGAGCTTGTCGACCACTGCCCGCGCGTCCTGGAAGAGCTTCACGCGCTGGACGTTTTCGAGGTCGATGCCCTCGATGCGCGGGATGATGGGCAGTGAGCCCGTGGCAAGGATGAGCTTGTCGTAGGGCTGGTCGACGCGCGTGCCGTCTGCCGCGACGGCATGGACCACCTGGGCGTCGTAGTCCACGGACTCGACGCGCGTCTCCATGTGGACCGTCGCGCCCTTGGCCTCGAAGCCCTCCTTGGTCTGGTAGAAGAGGCCGCCCGGGCCAGAGATCTGCCGGCCGATCCACAGCGCCATGCCGCACCCCAAAAAGCTGATGTTGCTGTTCTGGTCGATGATCACGACCTCGTTGCCGGGGTGGTTGTCGAGAATGGCGTTAGCCGCCGCAGTCCCCGCGTGGTTTGCGCCGACGATGACGATCCTGCTCATGTGCTCCCCTTCCCTCCCGCGGCGTGCCGCGCGGACGGATGCGAGGGGCCGAGAAGGGCGGAGGCCTGTTCCCGAACTCCCCTGGGCTAATGTTATCTGCTATATAACATATTGCGAGCAGGACAGCGCCTTTGCTGTAATGTTATTCGGCAAGTGGCAGATGCGCGCGGTGCGCGGAGCGATTTCAACAGGCCAGCCTATCCGGCCAAAGCCTCAACATGAGGGAGCTTGGCGGTATTAAGTGTCTTGAGGTCGTACGTCGACTGGAGGTTAAGCCAGAACTGAGGAGTGGTTCCCAGCGCCTGCCCGAGAAGCCACGCCATCTCAGCGGTAATGCCCCTCCTACCGTTCACAATGTCGGATATCGCAGATTGCGGCTTGCCAATTGCCTTTGCAAGCCGGTACTGGCTGATGCCCATTGGCTCAAGAAACTCCTCGAGAAGAATCTCGCCTGGGGTGGAAATATAGCTATGAATGGTAGTCACAGAACTCAACCCCTATCGCCTCTCCGTTCCGCCAGGTAAAGCAAACACGCCATTGGTCGTTGACGCGGATGCTATAGCGCCCCTTCATGTTTCCCTGCAATCGCTCGAGCCTGTTTCCTGGAGGCACGCGCAAGTCATTAATGTCGGCTGCCGCATCGATCATCTGCAGCTTCCGATATAAGGACTTCCTCACTTCTGGAGGAACCCGTCGAGGTGGATGAGCCACGGGATCTTCCCAGAAGAGTCTGATGTCCTGCTGGGCAAACTGCATGTCACCTCGTTACTTCCGAACTACAGAAGCAATCATACCCCAAAGCAACCTCTTGAATCTGCGAATTGCGAGAATGACTCACTCTTACGCCCGCACGCAGAGCAGGTCGAGCGGCTCCACCGCAAAGGGAAGTCTCAGCTGGTAGATCTCGCCATTGGTGACGAGAGGAGCATGCAGCTCGAAGTTCCGCACCGGCCGCCCGGGCGAGAGAACCTCGAGCTCGTCGTCGGCGTCCGCACGGTTGCGGCAGCGCACGGCAGCGTCCCAGGTGCCGTCCACGCCGGCCGAGACCCGCTCCACCACGCCCACGAGGCGCCTCTCGCGCTGGTAGTCCACCCTTCCCGGATTCTGCTGGGGTTCTCCCAGGTAGAAGCCCGTGGAGTACGGGCGATGGCTCACGAGGTCAAGCTCCCGGCGCCACGGGGCCACGTCCTCGCCGTCCAGCACGTGACGGTATGCGTTGGTCACCGCCGCCGCATAGTAGGCGCCCTTTGAGCGACCCTCCAGCTTGATGGCGTCAACGCCGGCGGCGCGCAGCTCCCCCAGGTGTTCGATCATGCAGAGGTCGTTCGACGAGAGCAGGTAGCTCGCACGGCCGTCCTGCTCCACCGGCAGCACGACGCCGGACTTCTCCTCCGTGAGCGACCACGCCCAGCGACAGGGCTGCGTGCAGGCACCGCGGCTCGCCGAGCGCCCCGGCCCCATGAGGCCCGCCGAGAGAAGGCAGCGCCCCGAGTATGCCATGCACATCGAGCCGTGCGCGAAGGCCTCAAGTTCCAGCTCCCCCGTCACGCGCCGACGCAGCTCCGCGATCTGCGCAAGCGTCATCTCGCGGGCGAGAACCACGCGCCTGGCACCAAGGCGCGCGTACTCCTCGGCAGCAGCGGCGCTCATGACCGAGGCCTGCGTGGAGACGTGCACCGCCACCTGCGGCGCATGCCTGCGCGCAAGTGCGATGGCACCGAGGTTCGCCACGATCACGGCATCCGCGCCCGCCTCGGCAAGAAGCGAGAAGAACGCCGGCATCGCGTCGGCATCCGCGTCGGTCATGACTGTGTTCACGGTCACGTGGACCGCAACACCCCGCTCGTGCGCATAGGCAATCGCCTGGGCAAGCTCCCCGTCCGAGAAGTTGCGGCTTCCCGCGCGCATGCCCCACCGACGCCCGGCCAGGTAGACCGCGTCCGCGCCAAAGTGGATGGCCTCCCTCAGCTGCTCCGGACCACCGGCAGGCGCCAGAAGTTCCATGGGAATCGCGGCTCCCATGGCTACCTGCCCTGTGCGAGGAGCTTGTCCAGCATCGCCGTGCAGCCGGCCATCACGTCGTTGTAGGTAGCGTCGAAGTTGCCGGTGTACCAAGGGTCCGCGACGTCGCGCGGGTGGTCGGTCCAGTCCATGAGCAGGGAGACCTTGTGCAACGGGTCCGCCTCGTGCACGATCTGCGCCGAGACGGGCGGCCACGAGAAGCCCATGCCCCTCTCGCCCAGAAGCAGCCGGTACATGCCGTCGTAGTTGTCGCGGTCCATGCCCACGATGTAGTCGAAGCGGTCGTAGTCCCTGGGTCCCATCTGGCGTGCGGCATGATGGCCGCACGGGATGCCCGCGCGGCGGAGGCGCTCGCGCGTGCCGGGGTGGACGTCGTTGCCCAGCTCTTCTCGGCTGGTCGCTGCCGAGTCAATCTCGAAGGAGCCCGCGCGGCCGGCCCTGCGAACCAGCTCCTCCATCACGAACTGGGCCATGGTCGAGCGGCAGATGTTGCCGTGGCAGACGAACAGGATGCCCGTCGTGCCGCTCGCGCGCGCTGCCCAGTCTTGGTTCCCCGCCATTGGCCCTCGTTTCTCTCGCCTGACACCAATCAACCCATGGAAAACGAGTATGAACCGCGCCGGGAGGTCCGCGCAATGCCTTCGAGGCCACTTCACACCCGTCCGCGCACTGCTAGGATTGCTGCAGCAAACGAGGGAGGGTCAGTGGACGAGACAGACGAGAAGGACCTTGCACGCCAGGCGCTCGTGCGGGCGGCGCAGCGTTGCGGCTGGCCGACGGAGTTTGGCGAGGCGCTTGCCCTCTACCTGGGCTCCGTTGGTGCCATGGAGCGCATGGCCGCATATCTCGCCCAGGCGCGACCACGCAGCATGGAGGAAGCCGCCGACGAGGCAGTGGCCATCGCCGAGCAGCGCGACGCCTGGGTGGAGCGCAAGAAGAGCGAGTACTACAACGCCAAGATCACCGAGTTCTACAACCGCGAGAGGGACGAGTAGGAAAGGCACGCGCATGCTGGGCTGGCGACACAAGCAGAACAGGCAGAATCCGGAGGAAGCCTCCCCCACCGATGGCGGCCGGCTTCTCCCCGTGGGCGACAACTGCCGAGAGCTGGGCGGATATCCGCTTCCGTCGGCAGTCGGCCGCGCGCCGGGCGCAACCACGCTCTCGCATCGCTTCCTGCGCTCCGGGTCCACCTCCACGCTCTCGCGCAAAGAGGCCCACTACCTGCGCGAATATGGGGTCACGCGCGTGGTCGACCTTCGCAGCACACAAGAGTGCGCCAGCTCGCCGGACGTCTTTGCCTCATATCCCGGCGTCACCTACACCAACGTGCCGCTCTTTGGCGTCAACCTGCACGACCCCAAGCTGCGCCTTCCCGGGGACGCGCGCGACTACCTGGCCTCCGGCTACCTCAGGATGCTCGACAACCACGAGGCCGTGCGCCAGATCTTCTCGGCCTTCGCCGAGGCGGCCCCCGAGGAGTGCGTGCTCTACCACTGCGCCGCCGGGATGGACCGCACAGGCATCACGTCGATGCTGCTCCTTGGGCTGTGCGGCGTGGGCCGCACGAGCATCGTGGCCGACTACACCTATTCCTTTGCCTCGCGCGAGGAGGCAGACGCCTACATCTACCAGGGAGCATCCCCTAGCTTCACCACCGTGGACGTGCTAGCGAAGCTCATGGGCCGCGTATACGACGGCCTGCTCGAGAGCTACGACTCGGTCGAGGCGTACCTTCTTTCCTGCGGTATCACCAAGTCGCAGCTCGCGCGCGTGCGCGAGCACCTCGCGGGCTAGCCGACAAGCATAACGAAAAGCCCCGACGCACCTGCGCCGGGGCTTCATCAAGCTTCTCATGAGACAAAGGGAAACTCCCCTTGTCTCACGAGAGGGCCTTCTCGGCGGCCTCCTGGAGCTTCGCGCGCACGGCCTCGGCATCGGCACGCGTGGCACCCTTGGCGAAGAGGTACGCCTTGACCTTAGGCTCGGTGCCGGACGGACGGAAGATCACCTTGTTGTCGTCCTCGAGGCGGTACTCGATCACGTTGGCCGCAGGCAGCTCCTGCGCGGGCTCCTTCTGCAGGCCAGAGACACGCGGCATCTCGGCGCCCTTGCCAAAGTCGGTCACGCCCACGACCTTGTAGCCGGCGATCTCGGTGAGGGGCTTCTCGCGCAGGTCGGTCATGATCTGCGCCATGCGCTTGGCGCCGGCCTCGCCCGGGAACTGCGCGTTCACGGTGCCGTTGAGGTAGTAGCCGTACTGCTTGTAGAGCTCCTCCATGGCCTCGTAGAGGTCCATGCCGCGCTCCGCGTAGTACGCCGCCATCTCGACGCACATCTCCACGGCGACGATGGCGTCCTTGTCGCGCGCGTGCGTGCCCACGAGGTAGCCATAGGACTCCTCGAAGCCCATGAGGAAGCGGTCCTCCTCGCCCTCGTCCTTGAGCTGGTCGATCTGGTCGCCGATGTACTTGAAGCCGGTGAGAACGCGGCGCATCTCAAAGCCGTAGTGCTTCGCCAGGGCGTCCGGCATCACGGACGAGACGATCGTGGACACGGCGACCTTGCGCTTGGGGTCCTCGCCGCGGTCGATTGCCATCTTGATGAGCCAGTCCATCATGAGGACGCCCATCTCGTTGCCGGTGAGCAGCTTGTACTCGCCGTCGTGCGGAATGGCGGTGCCCATGCGGTCTGCATCCGGGTCGGTGGCCACGACCAAGTTGGGCTTGACCTTTTCGGCAAGGTCGAGCGCCAGCTGCAGCGCCTCACGGAACTCGGGGTTGGGGTACTTGCACGTGGGGAAGTTGCCGTCGGGGTTGGCCTGCTCGGGCACCACGGTGACGTCGTTCACGCCAATCTCCTTGAGGATGCGCGTGACGCACTCCATGCCCGTGCCGTTGAGCGGCGTGTAGACGACCTTGTAGCCCTCGGGCGCCTTGAAGCCGGGGACGGAGACCTTCTTGACGGCCTCGATGAAGGCGTCGAGAACCTCCTCCGGCGTCCACTCGATGAGGCCCTGCTTGATGCCCTCGTCGAAGTCCATCATCTTGACGCCGCCGAAGACGGGCGTCTGCGCGATGGAGGCGCTGATCTCGTCGGCCGCCTCGTTGGCGATCTGGCCGCCGTTGTCGTTGTAGACCTTGTAGCCGTTGTACTGCGCCGGGTTGTGCGACGCCGTGAGCACGATGCCCGCGGAGGTGTGCAGGTAGCGCACCGCAAAGGAGAGCGTGGGGACGGGCTCGATGCGCGGGTAGACGTAGACGTGCACGCCGTTGGCGGCAAGCACGCCCGCCGCGACGCGCTGGAAGTCCTCGCCCTTGAGGCGGGAGTCGCGCGCGATGGCGATGGTGGGGTTCTCGTAGTGGGCGTTCAGGTAGTTGGCGACGCCCTGGGTGGCCTGGGCCACAACGTAGACGTTCATGCGGTTGGTGCCCACGCCGAGCGTGCCGCGCAGGCCCGCGGTGCCAAACTCGAGCGTGCGATAGAAGGCGTCGTTGAGCGCGTCCTCGTCGCCAGCGCTGACAAGGGCGTCAAGCTCGGCCTTGAGGTCGGGCTCGGTGACGTTGTCCTGCCAGAGCTTGATGGTATCCTTCACGCCTGCGTCCATGGTTCCCCCTTGCTTTCCCGCCGCGCGGCACGCGTGGTGCGTCGCGGCTGCCTTCGAACAAGCACGAACAGTGCACCCTAGATTCTATCCGTGACGGGGCGGAGCGGAGCGCACATACGGACGAACGACTTTGTGGAGCTGTGAGCGGATGCGCCTGTGCCGCCAGGTGCGCGGGCGGGGCACACGTATGATGGTCGCAACGGTTTTCTCGGCGCGCGGGCGTCGGCGGACGCGCCGGTTGGCGCGCAGGTTACGGGCGAAAGGTGTCCCGATGGAGTTTGTCGCAACGTGCCCCAAGGGCTTCGAGTCTCTGCTGGCAGGAGAGCTTCACTCGCTTGGCGCCGAGGGGGTGCGTCCCCTCGTGGGCCAGGTCTCCTTCACCGGCAGCCTGGCGGACGCCTACCGCTGCTGCCTGTGGTCGCGGCTCGCCTCCAACGTGACGCTCGTGCTCGCCCGCGTGGGGGCCGCAAATGCGGACCAGCTCTACGAGGGTCTCTCTGCGATTCCCTGGGAGGACCACGTGGCACCCGGCGCAACCATGGCAATCGAGGCACGCGGCACCAACGAGCAGCTGAGAAACACGCAGTTCGTTGCCTTGCGCTCGAAGGACGCCGTTGCCGACAGACTCCTCGCGCGCATGGGGGCGCGGCCGCTTGTGAACACGGACGCGCCTGACGTGGGCATCGTGGTGCGCCTCTCGCGCGAGCGGGCGCTCGTGGGCATCGACCTCACGGGCGAGCCGCTCTTCAACCGGGGCTGGGAGTCTGCGGCTGCGGGCCGCGGGCGCCTTGCGCCGAGACGGCCAGACTACGCCGCAGCGCTGCTCGAGGCGGGCTGCTGGTTCCGCGACGTGCGGCACGGCTCGCCCGTGCTGGTAGACCTCTTCCCCGGCACCGGAAGCGTGGCCGTGGAGGCGGCGAGCCAGGCGCTCGACCGCGCGCCCGGGCTGCTCCGCGTGCGTTGGGGCTTCTCTCGCTGGGCCGGCCACGACGCAGACGCCTGGGACGCGCTTGCCGCCGAGGCCGCGGACCGCGCGACGGCGGGGGCCGAGAACAGCGTGGAGCTTCTGCTCTGCGATTCGCGCCCC
>CABQSB010000011.1:0-77650 GCA_902466735.1 uncultured Collinsella sp. | reverse complement strand
GGGGAGGCCGCGGCCGCCTCGACCGCGCCGCCGCCGGCGCTCGTCGAGGCCGAGAACAGGCAGGTCAGGTTCCTTGCCGCCCGGATATCGGAGGCCCTCGACGAGGCCGGGGCCCTCGAGGCCGAGACGGCGGCGCTGCTCGAGGGCGACGAGACCTACGCGTGCCTGCTCACCGTGCCCGGCATCGGCCCGAGGACGGCGGCGCAGCTCGCGGTGTCGGTCGACATCGCGAGGTTCCCGGACCACGACCACCTGGCCTCGTACTGCGGCATAGCCCCGAGGGTGAGGAGCTCCGGCACGTCGGTGAGGTCGGTCAGGGCGTCCAGGCGCGGCGACGCGAGGCTCAAGTCCCTGCTGATCTTCTCGTGCAACAGCCTGGTGAGGTCCTCGGGGCGCTACGGCGAGTACTACCGGGCCTGCAGGGCGCGGGGCATGGGGCACGGGCGGGCGCTCAAGGCCGTCGCGAGGAAGCGGCTCAGGGCGATATACGCCGTGATGCGCGACCGGGTGCCCTACCGGGAGTAGCGTCGAAGGTTGACAAAACTATAGGAACACCCAACGGCTACTCATTTAAGTCTGTCCCCAATGAGTACCCGCAGAATGAGAGTGGATAATCTCCCGTTTTTGGCCTGTTTGCAGGCTCAAAGTGGGAGATTATCCACTCTCGTCATTTTGGCGCTGCCCGCAGCACTACCCATGAACAGCTACCTCAATAGCAAAAGCCCCGCAGCCGGAGCGGACTGCGGGGCTCATGAAGAGAGGCTAGTTTGTGGGCGCTTTGCCTGGCGCCCACGAGAGAGGCAACAGAGTAGAGACTACTCGTGGATGCGGGTACCGGAGAGGCCGGCCATGGTCTCGGCGGCCTTGTCCAGAGCGCCAATGATGCAGGTGCGGCCCTTGCGGGAACGAGCGAACTTGATGGCAGCACGGACCTTGGGCTCCATGGAACCCTTGCCGAACTGACCCTCGTCGGCCAGACGCTCGGCCTCGTCGGCGGTGAGGTCCTCGAGCTCCTCCTGGTTGGGCTTGCCAAAGTTGATGGCGACATGCTCAACGGCGGTCAGCAGGAACAGAACGTCGGCGTCGCAGTCCTCGGCCAGCAGCTCGCCGCCCAGGTCCTTGTCGATGACGGCGGGAACGCCCTTGTAGCAGCCCTTGTTCTCGTAGTCGCGGACGACGGGGATGCCGCCGCCACCGCAGGCGATGACGATGAACTCGTTGTCGAGCAGGTTGAGGATGGAGTCAGCCTCGACGATCTTCTTGGGATCGGGAGAAGCGACGACGCGACGCCAGCCGCGGCCGGAATCCTCGACGAAGACCTTGGAGGGATCCTCGGCCATGAACTCCTTGGCCTGCTCCTCGGTGTAGAAGGGACCGATCGGCTTAGTCGGGTTCTTGAACGCGGGATCGTCGGGATCGCACTCGATCTGGGTGACGACGGTGGCGGCGTGCCAACGCTTATAGCGCTTGTGCATCTCGCGGCCGATGCCCTGCTGCAGGTGATAACCAATGTAGCCCTGGGACATGGCGCCGCACTCGGGCAGCGGCATCTCGGGGGTACCGATGGCATCGTGGGCAGCGGCGAAGGCGTTCTGGATCATGCCGACCTGCGGGCCGTTGCCGTGGGTGATGATGATCTCGTTGCCCTGCTCGATAAGACCAAGGAGAGCGTGGGCGGTGTTGCTCACGGCCTCGATCTGCTCGACGGGGTTGTTGCCGAGGGCGTTGCCGCCGAGGGCGACGACAATACGATCGGGCTTGCCAAGAGGCTTAGACATTGCTGGAATCCTTTCTGTAAAAGGCCTACAACCCATTAATAACCCGCGTCCGTGCGATACGCGAGTTTATTAAGGTTTATATTCTCTTTATCGCTCATTTTATTCATTTTGAAAATACCTAAGCGGCGAACGGTCGATTTTACCCGCTCAGCGTAAAGAAGCCCAGTTCAGGCATATCTACGCCATTTACGTGCAACTTTATTTAAATAGAGCAGGGATTAGACCAGATTATGCAAACTATATCTTTGCTAAACACAAAACGGACAGCGCAATATCTTACTCGCACTATACGCGATTCTATACATTAATTTGACGAGTATGCACCCCTGCAAAAACATGGGGCTTTTCATCCAACATAAGGGATAGCCGATCGCGCTTCACCCCGCGGCAAGCGACTGCGAGTTCGCAGTATGGAACTTTACCGTCGGCTTCTGCATGAACGCTACCGACGCCCTTTCGCTCCTGCGCGCCCAAGCAGCCGAGAACGCTAACGGCGCCACTGTCAACCTGGCCACCCTCAACAACGGCGCCGCCAGCCTTTTCGCAAAGTACCGTGCTGGCTCGCTGGCTTTGAGGCCTAAGTGAGCTTTGCTATTTGCCAATTTTTGTATGATTTGGGTCAAATCTATTTGTCAATTTTTGTATGATTAGGGGCAAATCTATTTGCCAATTTTTGTCAATGAGGTGTTTTAATGCTACGCCGCAAAGTCACTGATAGGCTTTTGAGCTGGAAGAATAACTCCCATAAGGCCCTGCTTGTTACCGGTGCGCGTCAGATTGGCAAGAGCTATGCGATTCGCGCGTTTGGAAAGAGCAACTACGCTTCGTATTATGAGGTCAATCTGCTACTTGATGCCGAGGCAAGAGACGTACTTGTTGGCGCTAAGAACTCCATTGACTTCATCAACCGTGTGGCCCTTCTTGCGGATGCACCGCTTGTTGAGGGAGATACGCTTATCTTTGTCGATGAGATTCAGGAGTATCCGCAGATCGTTACACTTATGAAGGCGCTGGTCGAGGACGGACGCTTTAGCTATGTCTTCTCGGGGTCTATGCTTGGGACTGAGTTTAAGGGGATCTCTTCTTTCCCGGTGGGGTATGTCGAGCACATTGTTATGCGGCCAATGGATTATGAAGAGTTTTGTTGGGCAAACAGCATCAGCGAGAATGTGCTTGCAGACATCCGCAGCTGCCTTGTCGAGAGGCGTCCCGTCGAAAATTTTATTCATGAGGCGATGCTCAAAAACTTTAGAGCTTATATCGTTTGCGGCGGCATGCCGGAGGTCGTTCAGAACTATATCGATTCGGGCTATTCGCTCGTGAGAACGCGTGAGCTTCAAATTCAGCTAGTCGATCAGTACAAAAGCGATATCTCTAAATATGCATCGACTCGAGCGTTTAACGTTCGCTCCATTTTCGAGCAAATTCCCGTTCAGCTTGAGGCGGAGTCCCATCGCTTTATCGTCTCGTCTCTAGGCGAGGGAGCTCGTCTTCAAAAATACGAGCAGGATTTCCTATGGCTGGTGAACGCAGGCGTTGGATTGATGGTCCCCCAGGTGACGGAGGCACGAAGTCCTCTCAAGAGGACGGAGAAAACGACGGCCTTTAAACTATACGAGTCCGATACAGGTATGCTCGCATCGCGGTATCCCGGCAGCACGGCACGCGCCGTCTACCTTGACATGAAAACCCCCAACCTCGGCGGCCTCTATGAGAACGTGGTCGCACAGGAACTCGTTGCCCTCGGAGCAGATACGTGGTACTACCAAACGCGTGAGGTCGGTGAAGTCGACTTTGTAATCGAAGGTGCCCGCGGGCATGTTGTCCCAATCGAAGTCAAATCGGGCAAGAAAGTTCGAGCACATGCAGCCCTCGACCGTTTGATGAGTGTGGGCGAGTACAAAATTCCCGAGGCCGTTGTGCTGAGCCACGAAAACCTTTGCAAAGAGGGCAAGATCCTTTACGTTCCAATCTATATGACATTCTGTCTCGATGAGTTTATGGAAAAGGACGACCCCAACAACGATTTCTCGTTTGCACCCATATCTCTCTAGGTCATCTGAGTCCGCAAGCCAGCCCCCACGCCCAAAGTACTGCGCCTTTCGCGCCAAAGGCGCGAAACAGCAAGGGGATAGAAGGCAGCGACAACCAACTCCCCCACTATGCCCAAAGTGCTGCGATGTTTCGCGCAAAGCGCGAAACAGCACTGGGGCAGCAGAAGGCCACAATCAGCTAGCCCTCCATGCCCAAAGTGGCGCGTGGTTTCGCGGCCACGCCGCGAAACAGCGACCGGGACAAGGCACCCCCACAGCCACGTCCTTCATTCAGCCCCACAATCCGAGGACGTAGTCGTAGCAGGATCTGAGGGCTAACCTTCGCGGACACTCCGCAGGACGAAAGAACCCCCGCCGCACGTAGTGCGCAGCGGGGGTTCTTTCATGTCCGAGGACGTCCGCGAAGGTTAGCCCTCAGATCCTGCGGTGGGAGACCTAGGCCTCGTTGTACACCGTCTTGAGCTTCAACAGGTGAGCGTAGCGGTCCATAGCGGCCTGCTCGTTCTCCTTGAAGAGCTCCTCGGCGCGCTCGGGGAAGGAACGCGTCAGCGAAGCGTAACGGGCCTCGTTCATCAGGAACTCCTGATAACCGCCCGCGGGCTCCTTGGAATCGAGTGAGAACTTCTTGCCGGCAGCAGCCTCGGGGTTGAAGCGGAAGAGGTTCCAGTAACCGCACTCGACAGCCTTCTTCATCTCGGCCTGGCAGTTCTGCATGCCGCCCTTCTTGATGGAGTGCATCTCGCAGGGGCTGTAGCCGATGATGAGGGACGGGCCGTCGTAGGCCTCGGCCTCGTGGATGGCCTTGAGGGTCTGAGCCGGGTTGGCGCCCATGGCAACCTGTGCCACGTAGACGTAGCCGTAGCTCATGGCAATCTCGGCCAGAGACTTCTTCTTGGTCACCTTACCGGCGGCGGCGAACTGAGCGACCTGGCCCAAGTTCGAGGCCTTGGAGGCCTGACCACCGGTGTTGGAGTAAACCTCGGTGTCGAAGACGAAGACGTTGACGTTGTGGCCGGAAGCCAGGACGTGGTCCAGGCCACCGAAGCCGATGTCGTAGGCCCAGCCGTCGCCGCCGAAGATCCAGAAGGACTTCTTGGTGAGGTAAGCCTTGTCGGCGAGGATCGCCTTGGAAGCGTCGCAGCCGCACTTCTCGAGCTCGGCAACGTAGGCAGCGGCAGCGGTCTTGGAGGCCTCGGCGTCGTTGACGGAGTCGATCCAAGCCTGGCCGGCGGCCTTGAGCTCATCGGACGGACCATCGGCAGCGATGATGTCCTGGGTAGCGGCGATCAGCTTGTGCTGAACGGCCTCATAGCCAACGGCCATGCCCAGGCCGTGCTCGGCATTGTCCTCGAACAGGGAGTTGTTCCACGCCGGGCCGTGACCGTCCTTGTCCTTGCAGTAAGGAGCGGTGGCAGCGGGGTTGCCCCAAATGGAGGAGCAGCCGGTGGCGTTGGAAATGAACATGCGGTCGCCGGCGACCTGGGTCACCAGACGTGCATAGGCGGTCTCGGCGCAGCCGGCGCAGGAGCCGGAGAACTCCAGGTAGGGCTGCTTAAACTGGCTGCCCTTGACGTTGGCCGCGATGAGCTCCTTCTTCTCGGAGACGTTCTCGACCATGTAGTCCCAAACGGGCTGCTGGTCCATCTCCTGCTCGGTGGGAACCATCTCGAGGGCGCCCTTGGGGCAAACCTTGACGCAGTTGGTGCAACCCATGCAGTCGAGCGGGGACACAGCCATGGTGAACTTCATGCCCTTGGCCTTGGGGCCCATGGCGTCGAGCGTGCGGGTAGCCTCGGGCGCGGCGGCAGCCTCGTCCTCGGTCATCGCAAACGGACGGATGGTGGCATGCGGGCACACGTAGGCGCACTGGTTGCACTGGATGCACTTGGTCTCGTCCCAGTGGGGAACGACCACGGCGACGCCGCGCTTCTCGTATGCGGAGGCGCCCAGCTCAAACTGGCCGTCGGCGCAATCGACAAAGGCGGAAACAGGCAGGCTGTCGCCGTCCATGCGATCGATGGGCTCGAGCAGGTTCTTGACCTGCTGGGCGATAGCGGACTTGGTCTCCTCGGAGAGCTCGACGGGAGCGGCATCCTCGGCGGTAGCCCAGTCGGCCGGAACCTCGAACTTACGGAAGGCGGTAGCGCCGGCATCGATGGCCTTGTGGTTGGCGTCGACGATAGCCTGGCCCTTCTTCATGTAGGACTTGGTAGCCGCGTCCTTCATGTACTGCAGGGCGTCCTCGGCGGGCAGGACCTTGGCCAGCGCGAAGAAGGCGGACTGGAGCACCGTGTTGGTGCGCTTGCCCATGCCGACCTTAGCGGCCAGGTCGATAGCGTCGATCAGGTAGACGTTGACGTTGTTGTTCGCGATGTAGCGCTTGGCCACAGCGGGCATGTGCTCGGCGAACTCCTCGTCGCTCCACTGGCAGTTGACCAGGAAGGTGCCGCCCGGCTTGACGTCGCGGACCATCTTGAAGCCCTTAACGATGTAGCTGGGGTTGTGGCAAGCGACAAAGTCGGCCTTGGTCACGTAGTACGGCGAGCGGATCGGGGAATCACCAAAGCGCAGGTGCGAGACAGTGACGCCGCCGGTCTTCTTGGAGTCGTACTGGAAGTAGGCCTGGACGTACTTGTCGGTGTGGTCGCCGATGATCTTGATCGAGTTCTTGTTGGCGCCGACGGTACCGTCGCCACCCAGACCCCAGAACTTGCACTCGATGGTGCCGGGGGCTGCGGTGTTGGGCGCATCCTCGGCCTCGGGCAGGCTCAGGTTGGTCACGTCATCGACAATGCCGATGGTGAACTCGCGCTTGGGCTCGTCCTTCTTGAGCTCCTCGAAGACAGCGAACGCGGACGCGGGAGGCGTGTCCTTGCTGCCCAGGCCATAACGGCCGCCGACGACCTTGATGCCCGTCTTGCCGGCCTCGTAGAGAGCGGAGACGACGTCCTGGTAGAGCGGCTCGCCGATGGAACCCGGCTCCTTGGTACGGTCCATGACGGCGATCTTTTTGACGGTCTCGGGGAGAACGTCGACGAAGTGCTTGATGGAGAACGGACGGAACAGACGAACCTTGACCAGGCCGACCTTCTCACCGTGAGCGTTGAGGTAGTCGATGACTTCCTCGAGCACGTCGCAGAAGGAGCCCATGCACACGACGACGCGATCGGCATCGGGAGCGCCGTAGTAGTTGAACAGGCCGTAATCGGTGCCGAGCTTCTCGTTGATCTTCTTCATGTAGCCCTCGACGACGGCGGGAAGCTCGTCGTAGACCTTGTTGCAGGCCTCACGGTTCTGGAAGAAGATATCGCCGTTCTCGTGGCTGCCGCGGGTGTGCGGGTGCTCAGGGTTGAGCGCGTGGTCGCGGAAAGCCTGGACGGCGTCCATGTCGCACATCTCGGCAAGATCCTTGTAGTCCCACATGGCGACCTTCTGGATCTCGTGGCTGGTGCGGAAGCCGTCGAAGAAGTTAAGGAACGGGGTCTTGCCCTCGATGGCGGCAAGGTGAGCCACCGGCGAGAGGTCCATGACCTCCTGGACGTTGCCCTCGGCGAGCATGGCGAAACCGGTCTGACGACAGGCCATGACGTCGGAGTGATCGCCAAAAATGTTCAGGGCGTGGGAAGCGACGCAACGCGCGGAGACGTGGAAGACGCCCGGGAGCTGCTCGCCCGCGATCTTGTACATGTTCGGGATCATCAGGAGCAGACCCTGAGAAGCCGTGTAGGTGGTGGTCAGAGCACCGGCACCCAGCGAACCGTGAACGGTACCGGCTGCACCTGCCTCGGACTCCATCTCGACGACCTTGACCGGGGTGCCGAAGATGTTCTTGCGACCCTGGGCCGCCCACTGGTCAACATGGTCGGCCATCGGGCTGGACGGCGTAATGGGATAGATTCCCGCTACCTCGGTGTACGCATACGAAACATATGCGGCCGCCTCGTTGCCGTCCATAGACTTAAACTTACGCGCCATATACCCCTCTCCTCTCATATAGGTATACAGGCCCCGGCGATCGCCGGGATGTTGGCGTGATGGGATTTTCGCTGTTGCTTCCAATCATCTGGCAGGCGGACTTGGCAGCAGGTACATGGCGTGGAGAGAAGGCATGCCGAGGCGAGGGGCAACTGATGCGCCCCACAGACCCGACCGCCCGTCTTGCACATGACCGAGCGCCGCAAAGGCCGCATGCCGGATGCTCCCGGGCACGCCCCGGCGATGGGAAGCGCCCGCAACGGAAATCCGCATGCGGGCTTATTGTACCCCGCCGTCAAGTGTAATTTCGGCAAATATAGGCGGGCGGTAAAGGTTTACCTTGGGTGACCATCAAGGGCAAAATTGATCCTTCCGTCACCGAGGGACCAAATGGCAGCTGCGGTGAAATAGGAACTGTTTGCCGGCCGTAGCCTTAAACAGCCCCTATTTCACCGCAACTTATTTAGGAGATGAGTCAGAGGGCGCCGAGGAGGATGGCGTAGGTTGTGGATTCTCCGAGCTTGAGCTCGTCACCGGGGTTGAGCTGGGCGGAGCGGCCGGGCTCGACCTGGGTGCAGACGTTCGTCGCGTCGTTTACCACCACGGTTCCGTTGGTGGACGACAGGTCCTCAACGTACCAGACATTTTGGTCATCGCACCACACGTGGGCATGGCGAGCCGAAACGTCATCGCCCACATCGGTGATGCCGCCCTCCCCCGTTGCCAGCGCGCCGATCTCGACGCCTTCCTCACTCGGCTGAATCCAGCGCGGGACGCTCACCGCGTAGCCGTTTTGCACGCGCAGCAGTCCCAGCGGATGCGCCGGCGCGACCTCGTGCTCGCCCGACTTGGAACCAAGGCGGGCGTGAGAGCAAACGGCATAGGGAACGAATCTTGCGGATGTACTCCTCGACGTCAGGCAGGTAAGCCCCACGAAGTCACCGGGGAGGCCCAAGCGGCCCGGCACCACTTCCAGATTCTGACCAGGGCGAGTCGTTCGCCGGTGGCTGAAGGCTCGCTCCCACCCAAAAGGGGAGATTCGCGTTGTTCCCCAATCGCTCTCGCATCTTTCATTTTGCTCGAGGTGGGCTATAAAAACTTTCCTGGTGAAAGGCGGCGATTGGTTTCCTTTCTTTCTAGAGGAGCGCGCCTGTAATCTGTTTTCATCCTAAATCAAGTTAAGATCGGACCTTCCAGAGGCAAGTCGACTCAAACTGCAAGGCTCCATGTTGGAATAAAGAGCGCTGTCGAAGTGCCAACAACACAAAGCTTGCCAGTCTCAAATAGAACCTTTTGGGAGTCCGATTGGGCCGCACACCGAATCCCCGCTGGTGGTTTTTTATAGCTGCGCAACAATAAACAAGGTTAGTGCCAGTCCAGCATGAAATTGAGGAACGTATGCATTTTTTTCTCAGTAAGTGATCGTCGTTACTGCTTCGATGAGGTCACTCGCAATTGCTTTCAGGTTGACCAAGCATCAGAAGATGCGCTTCGCATATTTGAAGCATCGGGAAGAACGGTCAACTCGAAGTTGCTAACAAAGTCACTTGCTGCGAAAGGCTACGACCAAACGACCATAGCAGAACTTGAAGACGACATTGATGAGTATCAACGATTGTCTGAGCGGACTTTCTTAACAAAAGACACGCCTCGAAAACTTAGATCCATCGAACTCCACGTTTCACATGCATGCAACCTTGGTTGTAGTTACTGTTTTGCCGGTAAAGGAGATTATGGAACGTCTCCTCTGCTGATGACAGACGAGATAGCCTTCAAGGCGGTCGACTACCTCGTCGCAAGTTCATCGGAAAACGAAACGCTTGCGATCGTCTTTTTTGGTGGGGAACCCATGATTAACGAGCCGCTGATATGGAAAACGGTCGACTATTCAAAAAGAATATACCCCAATAGAAACTTTACCTATTCTATTACGACCAACGGAACGCTTTTGAATGACACTGCTGTGAATTCTTTCAAGGAGCACGGGTTTTCTGTTCTGATTAGTCTCGATGGTACAGGATGCAAGCACGATGCATCGCGCCCGTACAAGACGGGAGGCGGCTCTTTCTCCGATATCGACAAAAACGTTCGTCGTTTTTCCGAGTCGTTCCCCTTCGGCGCAAGAGCGACCTTAACAAATAATAACTGTAACCTTGTTGAAGACTATCTTCAGTTTAAAGAGATGGGCTTCAGAAGGATTTACTTCTCGCCCGTGAGCTCATTCGATGAGAATATCAAACTCGACGAACACTCATTAAACAAAATCAGGGCGGGCCTAATAGATTTGGCGGATCAATATCTCAAACAGATTGATCAAGGGGAAAAGCCCTTGTTTAGAACATTGAAAACTGCAGTTGATTTGATTATGAGCAACAGGATCGCCTTTGTCGGATGCGGGGCTGGCAGGCGTTTTATTTCCGTGACTCCCGAAGGGGACGTATACCCCTGTCACAGGTTTGTCGGGATGATGCGATTCAAAATGGGCAACATCGTCACCGGAATTGACGAAACTAGGTATATTGAAAACTGGAGTCAGGGTGTCGAAAAAAGAATTGACTGTACGGACTGTTGGGCTCGGTCTTTCTGTGGTGGGGGCTGTAGCTGGGAGGCTGCAGGCGAGCACGGCTACTTGCCCAAGAGTCTACACCCTGCATCATGTGAATATAGAAAAATGTGCTACGAGATGGCTTTTGACCTTATTTCCCGCCACTCATCTTCGCAGGAGAAAAATCAACGAGAAGCTACTGTATCGGAATAAGCGGTTCAGCGCATTGCTGTCACCATTGTGGAGGTGTTCGTTCTTCTGATTACCGTCTGCGAAGCTTATTGCTACGTTCGCCGAAACCATTCTAGAAATATGGTGAACTAGACATCTTGGTTTGTTATACACAATATTGAGGTTTTTCTGCACTCAAAGGGAGGTAGTCGTGAAGCATATTCATCCGATTAATCCAGGAAGTGGCGACGAGGCAGGCGTGAAGCCGATGTCTTTTGACTGCCTCTTGGGCATTACTGACATCTGTACTGTTTATGATAAAGCAGATGGCTGTGGTGCATACGATTACTGCGACTATGACATGGATGGCGGCAGCATCTGCGTTGTAGATCACTGTGGCATTGATCAAACGTAGTCTCTAATTGGATTAAGGTGAGGAGCTGTTATGAAGCATATCCATCCTGTTGGTTCAAATGAACATCCTCCCGTTGAGCCTTGTTGTCTTGGAGTTGATATATGCAATTTTTACGACATCGCCGAGTGCCCTGTTGCGGATTGGTGCTATGTCGATAAAGAATCAAGCTGTGTTTTGCCAGCAGATTGGTGCGATCCAGTTGACGAGTAGTTTTGTGGCTAGGAACTATTTGGTCCAATTCAGAATAAGATGGGAACAAATACCAAAATCTCGTGTCTGGGAGGAGTTATGCCATTATTGCAAGGTCTCGTTGGATTAGCCTTTATACTTGCGTTATATCTGGCACCTTTTTTAATTCTATTCTTCATTATCCGACTCTTTCTTCGGAGAAAATAGGAGTGTCACGCAAACATTAGCGTAGCTTTCTTCCAATATGAGCCGAGCATTGGCAAGTGGAATAAGAAGCCCGACCGTTCGCCACATGAAAGTGATCGGACGGGCTTCTCTATTTAACCCGGGCCGCCACCCATAGCGGCTTTCCAAGCGTATTCTCAGTGCAAAGCAATCGTCAGTTTAATCCTATGCGCTGATACCGCATTTCATTTGTTCGGCTCGAATTCTACGGCCTGGCAACCCTCGCACTCTCCGGCAAATGGATTGAACGCGAAGGCAGAGATGATGTGTGCGTGGACATCGAGGCTGCTGTAGGCAACATACTGGGACATGGACCCCCGCTGCGCGTGGTATGCGGCCCGGCATATTCATTGCCGTCCAACCCCGTGTAGTTGCAGCAAAGGGTGGAACCTCAATGCTCAGCTCATGTTGTCCGTGGGACACGAGAATCGTAAGTACACTTTGGTGCGATTCTCACGCTGATACTGAGCCACCTGGAATAAGATACGTCGCGACAACACTTCGCTTCACCTCTGTCTCGACAAGATGACGTAGACTAAAGTTTCCTTTAGTAAGAGAACGAGAACTATATCTGAAAGCGTTGCGATGGCGTGAAGGCACCGAGTCCGAACCGCCTGAATGCTACGTGCATCTGCATCGCCTTTTTGTTATCTCTGCCAGTTGGGTAGCACTACACTTGTCATCATTTACCCTGGTACATGCTGCCTAAATCCACTACCCCTTCTACCGCGCCGACCATCTCGTCATCGTGAGAGACAACGATGATCAGCTGGCTTTGCTTGTTGCGCTTAACATAGGCCGCAAGCTCGGCGCGGCTTACAGCGTCTAACCCAGTCGTGGGCTCGTCGAGTACCAAAACTGACGACTTGCGTGAAATCGCCGACCATAAGTACACTCGGCGCAGCTCACCGCCCGAAAGCGCGGAGCAACGTTTCCCGAGCAACTCCTTCACGCTGTTTTCCAGCGAAAGTAGGCCATCTACACCCCGGTGATAGGAAGAAAAGGGCGTGTCGAAATACTCTAACAGCTCTTTCACCGTTTCGTCCGGCGCGAAGCACGACTGTGGGCAGCACGATATCTCTCTCGCACGTATGTAATCCAAGTCGCATTCTTCGATTGGCACGCCGTTGTATTTTACTTTGCCTTTCGATGAGTATAGCCCGAGCATCAAGTAAAGAAGTGACGTCTTGCCTCTTCCGTTTTCCCCAACTATGCAATATGTACCAGGACCGGAAAACTTGAAAGAAAACCCGCCGAGGACCTCTCGGACAGATCCGTCTGGAAGGGCAACCGAGAATTCCAAATCAGATACCGAAATGTCATTTATTTCATCGAGTTTAGCTAAATCGGTCCGATTCCACCCCGATCTCTCCTTTTCTCTCGTCGCGATAGCCGTCCTATCCCATGATGCTTTGGCATCTTGATAGGATTTGAACAATGACATCATACTTTTCAAAGTCTTAAAGAGAACCGCGAAGTATGTACCGATGATAGTGTACTCGCCTATTGACATAGTTCCGTTAATGATTCGTACTCCGGAAACAACAAGTATCACCGCTTGAAACAACGCTGCGAAAAGACCATCGAGCGATGTCAGAGAATATGATAGCTTTCCGGAGCGCAAAACTTTGGGAAAATAGCTCTTAAACCCAGCGTCGAGCGCTTGTTCGCTCTTGCCGTACGAAGATGTCAGTTGAATGTTGAGAATCTGATTAAGCTGCGATGCAATTGCGGCGTAAAAGGCGCTGTCCGCCTCTTTCTTCTCATACGTGACCCTATACAAAAGTTTCCTCAACCCAGTAATTACACAGAAATACACGATGAGGAGAATGATGGAAAACACCGCGAGAGTTGAATCAATTGACCATATGATAAGCAATACGATGGGAATGGCTACAATGGACAGCGGCGCACTGATAAAATTCGCCAAAACGAAGGATGAGACCACGCTGGAGTCGGAAATAATCCGTTGCGTTGTATAGGCTGGATCGATGGTCCGACTCACCAAGTAATCGTCTCTTTCAAAACGCAAGACGGCCTCCCTGAGAAGATCAAAGGAAAGTCTCGTGGTTATGCGAATGGAAAGTGTTCCTGCAAAATAAGTAAAGAGGGTGGAGAAAACTCCTATTGACGCAACCAGGAGCGCGAAGAGTACGGCGTCTCTTTCGCTGCGGTTACCGAGAAGAAAATCTAAGAATTTCCCGTTCACGTATGGCATGGCATAGGAGAGAGCGGTTCCAATCACCGTGATAGCAATGAAGACGAAAGCCCCTTTTGCTCTGATGAACCTCGAGAGAACGCATCGAATCAAGGAAGGCCCCAATCTACCCGCCACAAAACATCAATCACTGATACCTTACACCTCAACACAACAGGAGCGAAGATTTGCCAATGAGACTGCTTTAAGATTGCCTTGGGCCAATACGATCTCAAGCTCTTCCTACAAGAGAGTCGGAATCGGACATCTCCTCCGACGAACCTGGCAATCGGGCGGTTGAAATATCTTTTTCAACCGCCCGATTGCCACAATAGATTTGAGCATCCGCCCACAAACGTCCGCGTTTTATACCCATCAAATCCTTTGCCTTTTGTCGTCTAGACTAGAAAAATCGCTCGAAATAACGCAACCGGCCTGCTCGCTTGAAGAAACCTAAGCCCATAACGTAGATGTGCAAACTTCCGAAACGCCTTGCGCGGCATAGTGCGTATAAACTTCGTCAACCGCCTCAGAAATATCTGAGTATCGCGCCGGGTCAAAAGCATACGATGTCGCAGCTATACCCTGCACCCATTCGGAACGCGGATTAATTGAATAGCCACACAGCATCATCATACATGCATCTAGACCTGATTTCCCAAGTATCCGACGTATTGATGAGAGCATCGCGGGTCGCCCCTGCACCATCGTCGTCACCCCTATTAGCAGTATTTACCGTTTTTCTCTAAATGCGTATCGCCACCCTTAAGAATACGAAGTGTTTTATCCAGACCCGATTGTCCTCCATCTCAAACGAAGGGATAAGGAATCTCATCCGGAATCGGCAGTAACGGAGGATTCACAACGACAAGCGAAAAACATGAGTCATCTCTCAGAGGGGAGTAAAGGCTCCCCTCAAGCACCCTAGTTTCGTCATCCAAAGAGTTGATGGCAGTGTTTTTCTTACAAAGGTCGACAACAAAAGGGTTGATTTCTACAGATGTTACATCCATGCCACAGTTGGTAAGTATCAGGCCCTGTATTCTGGGGCCAGAACACAAATCGAGAGCCTTCCGTGCGCTCTGCGGTGTAAGGCGCCAATCTCAGCAAATCTGTCCCACAATACTGCGCTGAAGAACAAGACGGAACCCCTGAGCCAAACTCCCCTATACCTTATTAAGGCTAAGACAGGCAAGTTCACGCACCCGGCATATTCCAGAATAACATCCTATTGTTTTAGATGCTCTACAAGCATGAACAGCCGCGAATCGGAAAGATCTTCTAGTTTCGCCCCGACTGACCGCCAAGGGCCAAAATGGCCCCTCCATCCCCGGGCGACTGGCTCTGGCGCGCCGAGGAGTGTCCCCAAGTGCCGGCAGAAAAGAAACGTCCCTATCTGCCGGCTAGAGGGCACCGAAGAGGATGGCGTAGGTAGTGGATTCGCCGAGCTTGAGCTCGTCGCCGGGATTGAGTTGGGCGGAACGGCCGGGCTCGACCTGAATGCAGACACGCGTGGCCCCGTTTACCACCACGGTTCCGTTGGTGGACGACAAGTCCTCGACGTGCCAGATATTTTGAGCATCGCACCAGATATGGGCATGGCGGGCCGAGACATCGTCGCCGACGTCGGTAATATCGCCCTCACCAGTGGCCAGCGCACCAATCTCAACACCCTGCTCACTCGGCTGAATCCAGCGCGGGGCGCTCACGACAAAACTGTTTTGTACGCGCAGCAAGCCCAAGGGGTGCGCCGGAGCGGGTTCGCGTTCGCCCGCGGTCATCGACATGCCAAGCGAACGCGGCGTGGAGGTGCCTCCGCCACAGGTCGCGTGCGCGTAGTCGATGGCATAGTTCACCGAGGACCGCACATCCGCCGAACAACCGACGGCGACAAACAGCACCAGCACGGCCTCGGCGCGCTCGGCGGGCATGAGTTCCGCCGCCTGGGACAGGCGATCGAGCGCGTTGCGATAGAGATTCGTGTCCTGATGGCACTCTTCGAGCGCGCGTACCATCGGTTCACCTGCAGGACCGCACACCATATTGATCACAGCCGTGGAGTCCATGGGATTTCGCTGGCGCAGGGCCAGTTGCGACATAATACGCGCAGCCGAGGTACCGTATTCGGCAAAGTAGCGCTGCTGAAGCGTGCCGACCGGCGCGCGAACGATAAAGCGGGAAACCCAAGAGCGATCGGCGGCTCGGCTCTGCGGGCTGCGGCCGTCGGCGAGCGGACGGGACGAAAGCACCAGGCCGCACAGCTCGATATGGCTCAGATGCGCCGCGCGCTTAAAGATGTCAAACATGGCCCCGCATGGGGTGAGCTTAACTTGAGATGCCATGACCTAGGCCTCCTTGGTCGTAGAAATAGAATCGGACGATACTTCGACAGGTCCGCCAAAAGTACGGGCAGCTGCGGCTCCACCGGCAAGCGGAGTCGCCATCTGGGCTTTTGTGCGTCGCGGTGCCGAAACGGGAAGTTCAAAGGCAAAGCCCATCGCAAGCAAAAACCACGTAAGCGTATAGGTTGCAACCAGAGCGGCAACAAGGCCGCCCATCACGGCGCGTTGGGAAAATACGCTACATGCAGCCACAACCAGTACTGGAACCTCGCAGGCAGAAAGCGCAAGCACACCCTGCAGGAACCCCGAGCGCCGATTGCGCGCAAGTGCCCCCGCGGTAACGCCGGCTATGCCTGGCAGCGCCAACGCCAGTGCGGCAATAATACCCGGTAGCGTCCCAGACCACACGAGCGATCCCAAAGTCGCCGTCACGCGAGCGCCCGACGCCAGCAGCGCGGCCGAAACCACGACCACAGCCCAAACCACGCCACAGACGACCGTCGCGCCGACCATCAGCGCGCGACGAACCGCACGGCCAGACGCATCCATGGGGCACGGCGTGAGCGGCTCGCCGCGGAGCGAACGACCGACATTTTGCGCATAGTGGTCACAAAACGCCGAGAGCGCCGCCTCGACCGCCGCCGGCTCGGGACGATCTTTTTGATGGCTGGACAGACAGGCCATCACCACGTCGAACAGCTGGGCATCGACAAACGCCAGCGCATCGCGTAGCTCCTCGGAATCCGGCTCAAGCCCCAGCTGCTGGGCCTGCTCGGCCGCGGCGAGCGCCACATCGGGCTCGCGATGAAGCAGCTGCGTCAAATCACAACCGGGCGCATGGGCACCAATGGGATAGTCGGGCCGCGTGTCCATCTTGAGACGGTAGGGGCTCGCGATGTCGCGCGTCTTTTTGCGCGAACCCGAGGTGCCCGAAGTGCTCGGCGCGGCTTCGTATGGCGCGATGCCGGCAATGAGCTCGTAAACCGTGCTTGCCGCGGCATAGACGTCAATCGCCGGCGACATACGCAAAGCGCGCAGGTCGGGAATATCGTCGGTGAGCATCTCGGGCGGGGCATAGGCAACCGTCGCGCGACGCAGCGTGGCATAACGCTCCGTAAACGACGCCTTGCCGCCGGTACCGGCCACGGCCGACGCAGGCTCAAGCGCCAGCGACGAGCCAAAGTCGATCAGGCACAGGTCAAAGGTGCCCTCGGCAAGCTGCCGGTCAAGCGGTAGACGCGCCGTACGCACCATAATATTAGCGGGCGAGATATCGCGGTGGGCAAAGCCCTCGCCCACCAGGCTCATACGGCAGAGCAGATCGAACAGGTCGCGACCCAGACGCGCCGCCACAAGCGGCGATAGGCGGCCGGCATCGTCCACGGCAAAGCGCGAGCGCAAGCGGGCGAGCGTCTCGCCCTCGACCCATTCCATGACAATTGCAGGCACACCGTCGACCTCGCCCCAGCCATAGAGGCGGGGAAAGCCCTTAAGGCCCGAAAGGGCGCGATGGCATTCGTATTCCTCGCGAAACGCCGCTTTGAACTTGGCGACCAGCGCCTCATGGGCGGCGGCATCGTCAAACTCATCGCACGTTGGCAAGATGAGCTGCTTGAGTGCCACGGCCTCGCCTTGGGCGTTGACGGCACGCGTCACGCGGCCGATACCGCCACGGCGCATGGTGGCATCGTCGGCAAACAGTATCGTAAAACGACGCAGATAGGCAGGCAGTTCGTCCTGACCGAGCGCAATGGCCGGCTCAAACCCGTCGACACGCGCCAGGCGCAGGCCGACCATGGGATCGCGACCGAGCGATTGTGGTGTGGTGGATGCAAGATCGGTCATCATAGGGCAAGCGCCGCCACGTTATTGTTGAAGTTACCGAGCGCGACGTCATCATCGCCGTAATGGCCGACCCATTGACATAGGTTGGTGTAACAGCCCCACAGATTGGCATACTGCTGATACCACTTTGACCGGGGCGAGAATGTCTGACGACCGAACTCGGCTCGAATGACAAACATCTCCCCGACCAGGCTGTCGCACGGCCTGGGATCTCCCGTAGAGTTATAGGTCGAGACCACGTCATTGGCACGAGAAACATAGCCGTCGAGCATGTTGTACTTGGTCACAAGCCAGCTGTGAATGCTCTCTTCCTCAGCAGCGGAAAGGCCACCGGAGTTTGCATCGTTGTCAGTGTTGCCGCCCGTCGAGCCGCCGTTTCCAGACCCTCCGGCAGAGGAACCCGACCCAGAGCCACCGCCCGAACTCGACGAATCCGAGCCGGAGCCAGAAGTATCCGAGCTACCGGGCTTTCCGGACTGCTGGGCGTCCTGCTCCTTCTGCTGCTCGACCTTATTCACCGTTGCCGCCACGCTATTGTTGGACAATCGATCGATGATCTTGGTGTTGGTGAGCACGATGGTTTTGCCATTGGCAAGCGTGACTTCGTTGTCCGGGGCCTCGGCGCCGTCCGCGTCGTCGGCGCCAAACACAATATGCGCGACCACACTTGCCCAAGCATATCCAGTCGTGGTGCCCAGATCGCTTTTGACCTCATGCCCCACGCGCGGTTCGCGTGCGGCATGTGCCTGCATCATGGACGGCACGGTCATGCCATAGGCAGAAACGCCAGCTATGACCAGCACCAGCGAGCAAGACAGCAGTGCGTACGCCCGCGGCGCCAAGCCCAGTCGGCGTCGCATGCGCACCGCGGCGCCGCGCTTTGTCTGAGCGCCACCGGGCCGCATGCGTTCTCCTCCAACAAAAACACGCCGCTCGGGAGCGGTGCATTCATTCGAATCCATATTTGAGTGTATCAGCGAACCCAAAAGGTTGCGCAACGAATGGGCAAATTAAGGATGCGAGTGGAAGCATCCATGCGATAAGCGGATACAAAGCATCTTTGTTGCACAACAAACTTACAGTCGCACGGGGAAATTATGACTACCCCGTGCGTCGCGAGGAAAACATACGGCAGGAGCAGGCTCGCCACCTAAATCGTGCGACGGGCCTCGATGGCGCGCCCGAGCGTAAGCTCGTCGGCATACTCCAGGTCGCCGCCCACGGGAAGGCCGCTCGCCAGACGCGATACCTCAACGCCCAGCGGCTTGATAGTGCGGGCCAGGTAGCTCGCCGTGGTCTCGCCCTCGATATTGGGGTTGGTGGCGATGATGACCTCGTGGATGTCCTCGTGGCCCAAGCGTGCCAGCAGCTCACGAATGTGCAACTGCTCGGGACCAATCTTGTCCATGGGACTGATCACGCCGCCCAATACGTGGTAGAGACCGTGGTAGCTGCCCGTGCGCTCAATCGCCTGGACATCGCGCGGCTCGCCCACCACGCAAATGCGAGTGGTATCGCGCATCGAATCCTGGCAGATGGAGCACTCGTCGGCCGTGGCGTAGTTAAAGCAGCGGCTGCAAAAGTGAACCTCCTGCTTAACCTCCAGGATAGCCTCGGCCAGGCGGCGCGCCTCCTCGGCATCGGCCTCGAGCAGGTAATAGGCGATGCGCTGGGCCGACTTGGGACCAATGCCCGGCAGACGGCCCAGCTCATCGAGCAATTTTTGCAGACTATGGTTGACACTCATATATATGCGTGTCTTAGAACGGCATGCCCGGGATGTTGAGGCCGCCGGTGATGGCGCCCATCTGCTTGTTGGCGAGCTCGTTGACACCGCGGACGGCCTCGTTGACGGCAGCCATGATCATGTCCTGCAGCATATCGACGTCCTCGGGATCGAGGGCATCGGGGTCGATGGTGAGGTTGACGAGCTCCATCTCGCCGTTAACGGTCACCTTGACCATGCCGCCGCCGGCAGAGGCGTCGACGGTCTGGGACTTAAGGTTTTCCTGCGCGGCGGCAAGCTGCTCCTGCATCTTGCGAGCCTGCTTCATCATTTGCTGCATGTTCATACCGGCCATGATGGCTCCTTTACGTGCGGCCGCGCGACAAGCTGCAAGGGCAGCCGGAGCGCGACGGGACTTTCAAACTCAAAAATCGTACCACGGCGCGGGGCAAGCAAGCGGGGCGGACACGCTACCTCAGTCGATATACATGTCCTTGAGCGTGACGCACGCCCAAGATTATGCAAGGTCGAATTATGCAAGGTTGCATAATTATCTCAAGCTACATCTAGCAGAGCTGGAACCAGGCAGTTTATGCGTAGGGCTACAAGGCTACATGGCAAAATGCCGAGCCGCTGCTCGAGGCGGCACGCATGGCGGCTGGGTATAATTTGATTGTCATAGATGACGATTTGGAGGTGCCCTCGTGAATGTCCCAGCCGTACTCCAAAACATCCGCTCAAAACACCCCGTTGCATATGTGGTTCTCTATCTCTTTGTCGTCTGGGTATTACTGGTTATCATCACCCATGCCATAGCTTTTGGAGCAGAACTGCTGATAGCCAGCTCGGACCAGCCCGTCGTCAAATGGGAGACGACCGATGAATGCACCGACGGAACCCGAACCATTTACTACAACAGCCCGTCCCTCTACCAAGAGTTCAAGGTCAAGATAAAGGACTCCAAGATTGTCGATGCCGAACTGGGCTCTTTATTTACAATCGGAGCAACCGTCAACGCCGAGCAAGTCGAGTACACGGACAGCCGCGCGACGTATCGTATCGACCTCAGCATCCTAGGCCGACCGTCACGCGCCTGTCTGCTCGAATGCGATATACGCGGCACCACGTTGCACATGTCCGAAATACAGATGCGCCCGGGCAAGGGGTTCTCTTCTTGAGCAGTATACCCGCCTGCGCAGCTACTCCACCGGCTTGAAGATGGTGGACTGGCCGAAGACGCTGCGGATGAGGGCTTTGGCCTCGTCCTCGGTCTGCGGGATGCTCGGGGCTGCACCCTGATGGCCGAAGGGGCCGCCCGCACCGGAGTTGGACTCCCAGGGAGCTGCAGGAGCGTCCTCCTCTTTGGGGGCAGTTGCAGCGGACTTGGGCGCGGACGCCGCACCCGGCACGTCGAACGGAGGCAGATCGTCCCCACCAGCATCGGCAACAAAACCGCCAACCATGGCATCGTCGTAGGGAACCTGCTCGGATTCCCATGGCGCAGACGGCGCGGCGGGCTGAGCCTTGGGAGCGGACGCGCGCTCGGGCGCTCGGGGCGCGGGCTCGGTCGGGAGCTTGCCCGTGGCAGGAGCGCCGGCGGGGTTGTCGGAGCGCAGCCAGGGGGCTTTGCCCAGGTCAGACGACTTGGGCGCGGGCGAGGCAGGCTTGGGCGCGGGTGTCGGAGCAGCCGGTTTGGCCATGACGGGCTTAGGCGCCGACGGGGTCGGCGCCGCTATCGGTGCTGCTTTTGGCTGCGTCGCGCTGACGTTCGAGGATGCAGGGGCCGCCGAGGACACGGGTTGCGGGTCCGCAGATGCCGCAGCCCGTGCAGATGGAGAATGCTCCTCATGTTGAGGAGCCGGCGTGCCACCTCCATCCAGGACGTAGTCGACGGTGCGACGACCGAAGACCGCACTGACTGTCGGCAGGACCACCGACTGCGTGTCGGCGCGTCCGAGCATCTTGATGGCAAAGGTCGAGCCCGCGGGGAACGAGACCGTGAGCTTGGAGCCGTCGTCTGCTGTGGCGCGGGCATTGAGCAAAAGCCCTGCGTAGGAGGCCTGACGAGCCTTGACGTGTTCGACGACCTCGGCCCATTTGCGCTGGAGCTCACCGGCATCCTCGACCGCGGGGGTCTCGGCGGCACCAGCGGCAGCAACCTGGGCGGCGGTGTTGGGCTGGGGCTTAGGTGCCGGAGCGGTGGCAGGCGCGGGGGCTGCAACGGGCTGAGGCGTCGGAGCCGGCGCAGACTGAGGTGCAGACGCTGCAGGCTTGGAAGCCGACACGGACGCAGAACGGGGCGCAGGCTGAGCCGCCGGAGCGGCAGCACCACGGTCCCAAGGCATACCGCCCTGGCGCGCGGACGTATCAGCGGTGGTAGCAAATGCCGCCGGAGTAGCGGCTCGGGCACCCGAGATCAGCGTCGGCTGCTGGGCAGCAGCGGGTACGGATGCTGCAGGCGCGGTGGCCTGAGCAGCAGCCACGCTCGCCGGCACGGCGCCGTTGGCAACCATGGCCTCCAGACGCGCCACGCGCTCGGCCAATGCCTCAATCGTTAAATCAGCCTCGGGACGTGCCAGACGCGTACAGGCAATCTCGAGCACCAGGCGCACGTCGCTCGCGCCCCTCATCTCCAGTGCGGCATCGTCGAGCACCGTCAGCACGCGGGCCAGGCGGTCGGCAGGATGCTCGCCAAAGGCAGCGGCCTCGGCAGCAAGCGTCTCGGCCTGCTCGGAGCCGCCCTCAAACAGCTCGGCACGGGCACCGGCAACGCAGGCAACGTACACGTCACGCACATGCGCCACCAGGTCGCGCGTCAGCTCCAGCAGGTCGTTTCCTTCCTCGACCTGCGCACGGATCAGTCCATAGAGCTCGGCAACATCGCGATCGGCAATGGCGCGGGAAAACTCGCCCAGAATCTGGTCCGAAACCTCGCCTAAAAGCGAGCGGGCGTCGTCCGCATGCACAGAACCGTTGCCAAAGACGCTCAGCTGCTCCAGTGTGGAGAGCGCGTCGCGCATGCCGCCCTTGGCATGGCGCGCCACGATGGCGAGCGCCTCGTCGTCGTAATCGAAGCCCTCCTGCTCGCATACGTATGCCAGGCGATGCTCAATATCCTCGTTGCCGATGCGATGGAAATCGAAACGCTGGCAGCGCGAGAGGATGGTCTCCAGAATCTTTTGCGGGTCGGTGGTGCACAGCACAAAGATCACGTGTGCCGGCGGCTCCTCGAGCGTCTTGAGCAGCGCGTTGAACGCCGCCGTCGTGAGCATGTGGACCTCGTCGATGATATAGATCTTGTACTTGCCGCGCACCGGGGCAAAGTTGACGGAGTTGATGATTTCCTCGCGCACATTGTCCACGCCCGTGCGGGAGGCGGCATCGAGCTCGTAGACATCGGGGTGGTTACCCTCGGCAATGAGCTCGCACTCCTCGCAAGTACCGTCGGGCATGCAGCCGCTTGCACCCTCGGCGCGCGCCGCCTCGGCATTGCGGCACAGCAGCGCCTTGGCCAGAATGCGCGCCATGGTGGTCTTGCCCGTGCCGCGCGGTCCGCAGAACAGGTAGGCGTGGGACAGGCGCCCCTCGGTGATGGCGTGCTCGAGCGTCGAGACGATATGCTGCTGGCCCACCACGGAGTCAAAGGTGAGCGGGCGATACTTTCGGTACAACGATTCCATGGGTGCTCCCCCGGGTATACTGAGTCTTGTTGCCGCGGCGGCCATGCGGTCGCACGGCATACTGCATTCCATAATAACCCGTACGGCGAGCCCGCCGCGATAGGAGTCCAAAGAGCATGGCAGACGCAGAGAGCAACCTCGTTCCCTCCGAAGCAGCCGACCAGGTCGAGGTCGCGCTCGAGGAGCAGGCCGCAGCCGACGACGGCATCCTGTACCTCAACGAGTACCAATACGAAAACGACCTCGTCACCGACTTCGCCCGCCTGGTCGCCTCGCCCAGGCGTCGCGGCTCGCTGTATGTCGCCGCGGCAATTGCCGCGCTCATCGGCATCGGCATGCTGGTGGCCGGCGGCAACTGGATCAAGTTTGGCGTCGTCTTGATCGTATTCGGCGCCTTTTTGGCCTGGTGGAGCAAAAACCTGCACCACACCCTCGCCCGCGACTTTATCGACGCCGTTGAGGCCGACGAGTCCATGGGTGGCCGCTATCGCCGCGTCGCCGCCAACGAGGACGGCCTGATGGTTTGGGGCACGAGCGGCAAGTCGCAGTTCTTCCCGTTTGAAAAGCTCGACCACGTGCTCGACGGCGAGCGCATCTTTGTGGCCATGTTCGCCGACCAGGGCGTGACGATCCCTAAGGACACCTTTGTCCGCGGCGATGCCGAGCAGTTCGGTCCCTTCCTTAAGGCGCGCATCAACAAAAAACTCCGCATCGAGACCAAACGCAAGAAGATGAAGGCAGAAAAGGCCGCTGCCGAAGCAAAACAGGGCGACAAGCCCCAGGAGACCAAGGGCAAGCAGCGCAAGCAGAAGAAGAGCAAGAAGAAGCGGTAGGCCGGCCGACACCGAAGGCGCCTCGTCCCGCGCCCGATTCCGGGCCGGGGCGCCTGGAATCGGGCGCGCGTACCGCCAATGGACCCGTTTTGCCTTGCTCTCGAGCTATTTCACTTCAAACCTTAAGAGCCTCCGCTCCGGCAGATCGGTCATCTTCATCGTGTAAGTCCCGGGAAATGCTTTCTCAAAACGGACGGTCTCGTAACCTTCGAAATAGTCGTTGGTGTTCTGCATCATAAATGGGACGAGCAACTCGTTTTCTGCCCCAACCTCCACGGCAAACGCAGCAGAGCCGCCAAGGACCGGCATGGCTTGCGTTATCAGATCGGTATTGACTACAAAATCATAGTTTGGCGCAGACTCCGGAACCAGATGCCAAACATACGCTTTGATTCCACCGTCGATATTATCCCTATTTCTGACACGCATCTTTACGGCGATAACGCACGTGATGTCGGCATCCTTCAGTCTCGTTTTCGTATCCACGGTGCCATATTTTGAATAATCGTCATGTGCTCGTTTGAGATACTCGCGCGGCGTGAGCAACTCTGCCCCGTCTATGCAAAACGAATACCCATCAGTCACCACATCCTTCGACCCCAGAAACGCTCCATCCATCGAGAGCCATTCGCCCTCCGCGTAATATTTCTCAGGAATGACCGTCCGGTTCCCGTTAACGACGCTCACCCTCATGCCCGCAAGGCCGGCAGCAGCACAGCAAAAAAGCGCGAGCGCCGATCTTCTCGTCCACAGGGTCTTCTTCATCGCGCTCACGACCTTTCCCGAACTTTCACAACGGCACCGTCGCGCATGCAGTAAACCCGATCGGCCAGTTCCTCGAGCACCTCTCCGTCATGGCTGGACAGAAGGACCTCACGACCCGTTGATGCCGCCATCGCCACAACGCGCTTGAGCATTTCAACGCCCGCTTCGTCGAGGGCATTCGTTGGCTCATCGAGAACAAGCAGCTTCGGCTTCTCCATAATTGCCGCAGCTATCCCCAGACGCTGCTTCATCCCAAGCGAGTATGCTCGGAACTTCTTTTTTTCGTCTGCATCGAGCCCCACGAGTCGCAGGGCAGAGCGAATGTCCTCGGGGGTGGCAACGCCCTTGATCTGAGCGATGAGCTCCAGATTGTCGTAGCCAGACAGATATCCCAAAAAGGAAGGCGCCTCGATCAACATCCCCAGACTCGGCGGGAACGAGATGTCCGCCCCAAGCCTTTGGCCATCGATCGAGATTTCGCCTTCGGTAGGCTTGATCAATCCGCAGACCGCTCGCATGAGCATGGTCTTGCCCGAACCGTTTATCCCCTGAAGCCCGACCACGGTCCCAGGGTCAACCTCGATGGACACGTTGCGCAGGACAACGTTTTTGCCCATACGCTTCGATACGTCCCTAACGATCACGCTCATATCTTGTCCCCCTTTTCTAAAAGGTCTGCCCTTCGAAACCACAGTCCACCCAACGATAGACATAACGACATAATCACAATTGAAAACAAGCCACTCGAGCCCGCCGCGATTCCCTCTTTGACAATTCCACCCCAGCGCAACAGCATCAAGGCATTTCCCAGCAGCGCCCAATGCCGCGCATATGCCGAGCAGATCAGGTAGCTCATTAAAACCACAAACGAGACCGACGGCCCAAGTACAAAGCCAACCGCTGCCTGCGCAAACGCAAGCGCCTCGAAAGCAAATAAGAGACCTATGAAAAACGGCAGCGCATCCGCCTCGCCAGCTTTGAGAAACCACGGCGCCAAATTAGCCAGCTGAAGCGACTCACCATGAATGACCGCGCTGAACGAGGCGCTCACCACCAAGCTCCAAATCACAACAGAGCAAACCACCACGAGCAGTGAAAATGCCGTTACCGCCGCCACCGAGATAAAACGCGAGACCCACCAAAGGGTTCTTGCCCGGCATCGAACAAGCGCTTGCAAACCAAACCCGTGCAACGATTCGGTCGGATAGTCGAGTGTTGTATAGAGAATAAGCAGAATGAGAAATAGCCATCCTAGCGGAGGCACAAACATGACCCCGGGCCTAGGCTCAAACGGAGCAGATCCGGCAAACACGAGCGCGAGATTATCCGCAAACCCCAAGGTATCCGTCCTGACCCCATACACAGAAGACAATCCGTAGGCGTACACCAAGTTCGCAACGGTCACTGCCGCAATTGCAATAAAAGTGATGATGTTCTTCTTCAAAACGGTCCTCAGGTCCGCGGCGACCAGCCTAAACAGCATCAGACCACCTCGCGTCTTTTTAAGAATCTAGCGGAAATCAAAGAAAAGACGAACAGCAAGATGATTTCCGCAACCCCCGCTCGGATATCGGGCCAGTTATTTAGTGATTCCGACCTGATGCTGTTAAGAATGTTGCAGTTAAAGCCGACGCATGAAAGGACGCAAAAAATCCAATCGTTAACAAAGTGCCATGCAACCATAATCAGATATGGAACGACCATCGCCTTGATTCTGCCGCGAAACACAACCGACAGACCGGTCACGGCCATGGATAGAACCCCCAGCGCCACCGCATCGAACAGCGTATAAACCAGCACGTATAACAGAGGCCGGGAATAAAACAGGCCAGAAAAATAGCTATGCAGATAGAGCCCGACGTAAGTCGATTCGTCGACTCGGGGGAGATACGCGGGAAACAGTATGGAGACAATCAGAAAGTTCACGAGTAGCGGAATAGCCGTGACCGCAAACGCAGAGAGGAAAGCAGACAGCATCTTCACGTTCACGTATGCATTTCTAGAAACACGCGTGCAGATCTGTGCCTCGTAACCGCTCAAACGCTCGGACAGGCATGACCACGACCCGGCCAACATGGCAAGCAACGGCAGCGCATAGAAAAACACCGACGCTAACAACGGCGCGTTCGCGCTCACAACAATCCAGTTGCCAAAGCTACTTTCACGCGTTTGGCCGAGGTATGTCTGAGACTGCAGACCAATGCCGTAGCCAAAAGATAACAGCTGCTTGCGTTCAGTCTCGAGCGTCCACCACGCCTCGATGGCAGCTGCCATCGAAATGGCAGTCGCCAAAATAAGAGCCAACGCAAATATATGGTTTCCAAATATCTTGGATAACTCATGTCGAATTAGTTTTTTATTCAACCGACATCACCCTCCCATTGGCCGGGCCGAGCAGTAACGCTCGGCCCGGCCCTAATCACAACAAGAAGCTGCGGATTGGCTAGGAGGGAAGTTTGTTAAAATGGCCCAAGCAATCGGGGCTCCACCTTCCATAGACCGTGCCGTATCCGGACTCGGCCCATGCGGTCAGACGAGCATAACTGCGCTTATTCTCCCGAACGAGGTTGTAAATCTCCCATTCATGCTCATGGTTGGAGCGATACACGCCTTGCGTGCAATTCATACTGCCCGTTCCTTTATTGTCATAGGCACCGTCCACGTACAAGCGCAATGGCTTTCCCGAATAGCCCATAATCCAAATGTAAACTGAAGATGAGTCGTGCTTCGGGCGATAGCCGGTTGCGCTCGTGCCAGAACATTGAAAAGCGAAATCTGTATCTTTGTTGTTCTTGCATGTGGCAATTCCAGCATCCGCGCTCTGCGAAATGCTAGAAACCTGGGAAGTGTCGAACTCCTCTTGAGCGAATGATGCGGCAGGTGCACCCATCGACAAACCCGCAACAATCGCCAAGCCGACTCCGATTCGAGCAATAGCACTCCTTGGCTTAATCATGGCCTTCTCCAATCAAAAGCGGTTAACAATGCGTCGGCGCACGGCAACCTTTGCATGAATAGAGAATGATGTCTGTAAACACCCGCTATTGAGTTGATTGCTCAGGCGTTTACACGTTATTTACCTGCGATAACAATAAAATTAGCTCCGCCTTATTCTTGATCTTCAACTGGCGGTAAGATGCAGACCGCAGCGCTTGCACCGTAGATGCAGCGTAACCGACATCCTCCGCAATGGCCTTTGTCGTTGCCCCCTCTGCCGTCATCAGCAAAATTTGCGACTGAACATCAGAAAGGGAGCGCGACGTAAGCAGGGCCAGCTGGCGCACGCGGGCCGTTTCGGTGGACCCGTTCGCCCGGTACTCCAAGACGGCCTTCTCGTCCTCAACCGAGCGGGCGAGCGCGATGTGCGTAACGAACATGGGCACAGACCAGCAAACAATCACCGTTGCCACGACGACATTGACAGCCGAACTTTGCCCCAACAACGACGCGAGGAACAACGGCTCGAAAACCGTCAGATCCTGCACCATATTGAGCAAGACAGCCCAAACAGGAGCCGTCGCCCCGAAGCAAAGCATCCATATCCCAAGCATTTTGCGCTGCGGACAGCTTCGCATCACTATATATGTGAGCAGCACCCCCGTCAGCACCGCAAGTCCATGGATTCGCCCCCTAGCGACCGCATAGATTAAGGCAACCATGCCCATTGACACCAACGGCACGATAGCCCGAGCATGGGCATGCACCTTAAACGGACGCAGCCCAACAGCGAGCGAAGCCGTAGACGCCACGCCGCAAAACAGGACCGGCACAGCCATCAACGGAACGCGTATGCACATCAATGCCGCGATATAGATAAAAGACCATTCCACAGCAGATAGCACCGCCCATACGTACGGGCTTCCGAGCCAAATCGCTTCACCCGCTCTATCCAGCGCAGCGCCACGATTCGCTTTTCCACCCGCGTAGCGTAGCGACAGAAGCAGTCCGAGACCCAATGCGTAGCTTAAGAGGGAAAAGGCGACAGCCCGCGAAACACCGGACCCCCAATCGCTATCCGCCATTACCAAGGGCCCCGCCGCAAGGAGGATAAAGAATAATGTGAGCAGGTATCGAAACAGCCGGCGCGTTCGAGCTGATGCCACTATATCGTCAGCATGCCGCTGCGGTAGCTCATGCCCTACAGTATCGCCCTCACCCGCAAACAGCGCCACGAGCTCGCGTGAGCCCGCAACCGACGCCTTCCCGTATGCTCGGTGAAGCGTTGTTCTCACCGTCGATGGCTTCGTATCCGTCTCCTTGGCAATTTCCGCCGGCGTTTTCCCTTTGAGCAGCAGTCGAACAAACTGCTCTTCTCTAGGCGACAGGGCAGGGGAAAACACCCCCGCATCGAATGTGTCGGACGCACAGGCGATATCCGAATTGTTGTCCCGTTTCCCCCTTAGCAACATGCATACGAAGGCAGCAGCGATAACGGACCCCATCGCCAGCAATGCAATGACCACGGCATCGCTTGCGAAGTATGCCGCCTCAACAGCCGGAATAAGACCAATAGGAACTGCTACGAGCACAGAACAGGCAAACACGTCGCGCCGCCCATGGCCAAAGGCACGAGGGCGGCAAAACGGCGGGGCCACAGTCAATGCGAGATAGACCAACGGAATTAAAAGCGCAAGGCCAATTGACGCGGCCGAAACAGAGGGTGCCCCCCCATGGCTCGGGAACAATTCTCCATGAAACTCGACAGCAAAACAGCAGGCAAGACAGGACGGCTATTGTTTCTGTAAAAATCGCGTCCTGCGGGTGACGAGTTTCTCTTTCGTCAGCCCGCGTCGCCCCCTGCGTCAAGGAGAGCCCACCGTGACCCAAATAACATATGAGAGGAGCAGCGACCCAACAAAGCACGAGACGCACGAGACGCCATGCAACAGCCAGATCGGTGCAAACACGAATGGAATAGAATCTCCGCGAGCATAGAAAACCAGGTCGGCCCATTCGGGAACCGTTGCAATAACACCAAGGAAAACACCGATGGCACCGAGATGCCTCGGCCTTCTCATTCCCCCCTTGCATAGCGCAGCACCATGAACAAACGCCGCGAGGCATACGCCCAGGATAACGAGCCAGGTCATTGCACCTGACGCCAGGCCGATTGAAGACGAAAACCGGTGATAAGGGGTGACCGCCATTACGACAAGCGCAATGGCGCAGGCAGATGTAGCAGAACGGCGGGGAAAAAGCATATGGCCTCCATAGCGCATCATTATATCGCTCGAGCCGCTCGTTTATCTCTGTTCCCACACCAGCCGGCATCAACGATTCAGGCGAACTCCAATCCGGGCCAGATCACGGTCCAGCTTTTGTCCGCAGCCCGCCCCAATCGGAAGGCGCATCCCATTATTTTGTTGAAAACTGGAATGCGCTTTCCGGACGCGTAGAGACGGGCTCGAATCGATCGGACCACCTCATCCCCGTTTCCTCGCCATCCGCCCGAGCGTGCTACACTAGCAGCATCTATGCCACCGCGAACGGCTCGGCTCCGCGCCCGCCACTCGCAAACGAACTTTAAACGCACGAGGGTTGGCCATGCCGCTTTTCTCGCAACATACCGCCCGGTTCTCGCCGGACGTTCCTTTGGAGGGCACCAGCTCTCGCGAGCTGCTCAAGCGGTACCAGCCGCTCGAGACACTTGCGACCGGCGGTTTTGGCTCCATCGAGATTTGCCGCGACACGCACCTGCGCCGCCGCGTCGCCATTAAGCGCATCCCCCTTATCAACGGCGCCGGCATGCCCGCCAGCGACATCATGGATGTCCTGCGCGAGGCGCACACTGCCGCCATGCTTCAACATCCCAATATCGTGCAGGTCATCGACTTTACGCATGACACCGCCTATGCCTACCTGGTCATGGAGTATGTCGACGGTATGTCGCTGGCCGAGTTTTTGCATCGCGTGGACGGCCACTCGCTCACCTTTGACGAGGCCGCGGCCATTGCCGATGCCCTGGGCCAGGCGCTCACCTTCGCCCATAGCAATGGCGTACTCCACCTGGACATTAAGCCCGCCAACGTGCTCATCGACCACTCGGGCAATGTAAAGCTCACCGACTTTGGCATGGCGCGACTGTCGTCCGCCGGTGGCTTTGGCGGCTCGCGCGGCGGCACCATCGGCTACATGCCGCCCGAGCAGCTCGATATCGAGACCGGCACGGTCGACGAACGCGCCGATGTCTTCGCCCTTGCCTGCGTTATCTACGAGGGCCTGTGCGGCAGCGCTCCCTTTATGGCGACCACGCCCGCCGACTCGCTCGACCGCATCATCGGCGGCGCCACCTATCCCAGCGAGCTGATACCACACTTTCCCCCGGGAGCCGAGGCCGCGCTCATGAGCGCGCTCTCCCCCATGCCGCAGGACCGCCCCAACAGCATCGAGGCATTTTGCGACCAGCTCCTTGCCGGTCTGGGCAGCGTGCGCGAGGGCCGTCGCAGCCTGGAGCAAATGGTTGGCGAGCTTTCGGATGACGAGCAGGAACTCGACGATATCGAGCCGTCGCACTACGAGGACGACGCCATCGAGGTCGACCCCGCACTCGGCTGGGCGGGCACGCGCTGGAGCCATGCGCGCGACTACACCATGCGCACTATCTCGGCGCTAACGTGCGGCACCTTTAGCTTTTTGCTGATGCAAACGGCCGGGGTCGCGGCGCTTCCCGGCCTGGTCATTGCGGCCATCGCGATCGGAGCGGCGGCTGGCCTGGCCCCCCAGATTGGCTCGGCCATCTCGGCTGTGGGCTTTTTGGTGCTCATGGCCAACGCCACCATGCAGGCACAGGGCATCCTGTCGATGTTGCCCGTCGCGGTGATCTTTGCCGCCGCCATGTCCGGTTGGTGGATCGCCTGGGGTCGCACCGAGGCTGCCGCGAGCGCCGCGCTCACCTGTGCACTCGCGCTTGGCTGTCTGACCGGCAATACCTTCCTGGCAGCTGGGGTCGCCGCCGGCGTCGCGTCATTTTGGCTCGGCCCGGCAAGCGCCGCAGCGGCAACGGGCATGGGCGCGCTTTTTGCCCGTCTGGCCACGGTCGCGCTTTCAGCCGGAGGCGTACTGGGGCTCGGTAACGTTGCCGCAGCGCTGGGAGACCCGCTCCTTTGGGCTGCCTTTGTGCTGGTCGCGGCAACTGCCGCAGCGTCATCTGCGCTGCTCAATGCCCATGCCAAGCGTGCCGATCAGGGCTCAAACCTTGCCGCAATCGCCGCCATCGCTGTCACCGGCATCGGCTGCGCAGCGGCGTCCTGTCTTGCACACCATATGGAAATTGCCAGCCTTGCAGCCGCGGTCGTCGCCAAGGCGGCGGTTGCGGGAACCCTATCCTCTATAATCGTTGGGATATGCCTATATTTGCTCGGATACCAAAGAACCTATACGGAGAGTGATCTTTCGTGAACTTCCTGAACATCTTCGAGGACCACGTGGCCGGCATCTTCGGTGCCACCCGTGCCCCGTTCTCCTTTAAGAAGCTTGCCAAGCAGGCCGCTCGCGACATGGAGGATCAGACTCTGGTGATTAACGGCGTCAACACGGCGCCGGCACTCTATACCATCCTTATCGCCGCCGACGACGATCCCATGCTCGCCCCGTTCTACCCCGAGCTTTCGCGCGAGGTCCGCGAGTTCGTGAAGGCGCAGGCCGAAAAGCGCCGCTATGTCTTTGTCGGCGAGCCCCTCGTGCGCTTTATGATCGATCCGCAGCTGCGCGCCGGCAAGTTCTCGGTCTTTGCCGAGAACGTCGATGCCCCCACGCTCGGCCGCCTGTACGAAGAAGAGCGCGCCTATCAAAACGGCCTGGGCCAGAACAACTCCGCGGCAAAAGCCGTGCCGCCAGCGCCCCGCGCGCCGGCCAGCAGCAGTTTGCTGCCCCGCAGCAGCGCCCCGCCGCCATGCCCCAGCAGCAGCCGACGCCTCGCGCCGCCGCTCCCGATCCGCTTGCCGTGGCAGATCCCTTCGCGCCTAGCGTCCCCGACCCCGCCGCTCCTATCCCGGTGCCGCAGACCGTCTCGCGCGACGCGCTTGCCGGCATGGGCGGAGCCGCCGCGACCGGTGCCGCCGTGGGCCTAGGTGCCGCAGCCGGCATCGCCTCCAACATGGCGAGCACTCGCGCCCCGCAGCGCCCGCTCGCCCAGCTCGTCGACGTCGTGAGCGGCGAGAGCCATAGCATCACCTCCGCACAGGTGACTATCGGTCGCGAGCGCTCGGTTTCCGACATTGCCCTGCGCGACCCCAACGTGTCGCGTCGCCACGCCCAGCTCACCTTTACGGGCTCGGATTGGTCGATCGAGGACCTCAATTCCACCAACGGCACGCTCGTCAACAACCGCCGCATTACGCGCTGCCCGCTGCGCAACGGCGATCTGCTGACGTTTGGCCTGAGCACCTTTGAATTTAGGGGATAGTCGCTTATGAACATCGATATCGTCCTTTTTGCAGGCCGCATCGTCCTGGTCGCCCTGCTCTATATCTTCCTGTTCGCCGTCATGAAGACCGGCGTGGGACTCGTGCGCGGGCAGCGCCGCGACTCGGCTATCTGGACGATTGATGTGGACAAGGGTCCGCGCGGTATCCGCGGCATCCACGTAGACATGCTCGGCCCCGTCATCGTCGGTCGCTCGCCATCTTCGGACATCTGCATCAACGAACCGTTCGTCTCGGCCTCGCATGCGCGCTTTTCGCTGCAGGGCCCGGCGCTCATCATCGAGGACCTCAACTCGCTTAACGGCACGCTCGTCAACGGCCGCCAGCTTGTGGAGCCTGCAACGCTGCGCGAGGGCGACGAAGTCCAGATTGGCGATGTGGTCATGAAGGTGAACCGTCGATGATCGACGAGGAGAACAAGTCCGCAACTATGACCGAGGCACCGGCCGCCGCCACAGCTGCGCCGGCCCACGCCGCTCCGGCGGGCTCCGCACCCGTAGAGCCCGAGGACACCGTGTTCTCCCTGCCTCTTTCGCATGTAACGCATGATATTTCGGATCTCGCCGATAACGAGGACGAAGAGGATGCCGTAGCGGCGCCCATCGGCGCACATGCTGCGGAACAGCCCACAGCGCCCGAAGCAACCCCGGCGCCGGCTCACTTTGCAGAGCCCGTCGCCGCGGCAATCAACGAGAGCGCTGCGGTGTTTGCGGCACCCGAGCCCGCCGCGCCGGCGTTTCCCATAGCCCCGGCATCCGAGGTTGCGCCCGCGTCTACGCCGGCGCCCGATCCTATAGACGTCAGCCCACAAGACGACGAGGCGACCGCCCGCGTGTCCGAGGAGCCCGGCTCCCCGGACACCGGCGATTCCGAATCAAACGCCGAGACCGACACCGTCTCTCCCGGTGACACAGCCGAGATCGACGTTGCCGCCGTTGAGGCCAAGCTCAAAGACCCCGGGTCGACCATGAGCTTTGAGCCCCTGACCGAGGAGCGCATCGAGACCGACTCGACCTATGATGCCGGCACCACCACGCAACTCATGTGGGGCGCCCGCTCCGACGTTGGCTGCGTACGCCCGCACAATGAGGATTCCTACCTGGTGCAGTCGCCGCTCTTTTGCGTATGCGACGGCATGGGTGGTCACGCTGCCGGCGAGGTAGCCTCTTCCATCGCCGTTGAGACTATTGCCAAGACGGCCCCGCAGTCCGCCGACGCCGCACGCCTGGCGGCAGCCGTCGAGGCCGCTAACGCCGCCGTAATCGAGGCCGCCTTGAATGGCCTGGGCAAGCCCGGCATGGGCTGCACAGCCACTTGCGCCTATATCGAAAACGATACGCTCGCCATCGCCCACGTGGGCGACTCGCGCGCCTACCTGCTCCACGAGGGCACGCTCATCCGCGTGACCCGCGACCACTCCTACGTGGAGGAGCTCGTGGACGCCGGCGAGATCACGGCAGATGAGGCTCGCGTCCACCCCAACCGTTCGGTCATCACCCGCGCGCTGGGCTCGGACCCCGCTATGTATGCCGACCACTTCACTCTGCATATCGAGGAAGGCGACCGTCTGATCCTGTGCTCCGACGGCCTTTCGAGCATGATTCCCGATAGCGATATCGAGAACATCGCCACGCAGTCCTCAACCGCGCAAATCTGCGTCGACAACCTAGTGGACGCGGCGCTTGCCGCCGGCGGCCACGACAACGTGACCGTAGTAGTCGTTGACCTGGTTGACGATGGCGTTATGCGCGAGGCGCAGCGCGTGCGTCGCCGCAACATTACTATCGCCGCCATTCTGGCCCTCGTCTTTGTGCTGGCAGCTGGCATCTGGGCCTACACGGGTGTCACCGGCTCGTACTACCTGGGTACCTACCAGGGCAATGTCGCCGTCTGGCGCGGCCTGCCCGGCAAGCCGCTCGGACTCAAGCTCCACTGGCTCGAAAGCGAAACCAGCATCAAGCTATCCGACCTGCCCGAAGACACGCAAAACCGCCTCAAGGCGGGCATTCCGCAAACAAGTGTTGACGATGCGCAGGACACGATATCCAAGTACCGCCACCAGATCGACGAGGAGCAGACCCGCCAGGTGATTGACGCGCAGACGATTCGCGACAACACCAATCAGGGATCGACCTCCGAATCAGATTCCGAGAAAACCGCCGAACAGTCCGCCGAGGCCGAAGCCTCCGATAAGAATTAGAAAGGGAGTGCCGCTTATGAGTCGCCGCAACACCGAGCTGCTCTTGCTCATCGCCTCGGCGTTCCCCGTCATCCTGCTGTATGCGATGTACGCCCTCACCGCGGGCGCTGCCATCTCCTTTGAGACGCTCGCCGTACCGATCGGCCTCTTTGCCGCCTTTGCCGCGGCCCACATTGCCGTGCGCATCTTGGCGCCCGGTGCCGACCCCGCCATCCTGCCCATTGTCTTTGTGCTTTCGGGCATCGGCATCACGTTCGTGACGCGTCTCGCCCCCGCTCTCGCCATCTCACAGCTCATCATCCTGTTTGTCTCGGTGGCCCTGATGGTGGGAACGCTCGCACTGGTTAAAAACCTCGACGTGGTCATGCGCTACAAGTACACCTTTGGCATTATCGGCATCATCCTGCTGATGCTGCCCATCTTTATCGGCACCACGATCTCGGGCTCCAAGCTGTGGATTCGCATCGCGGGCTTTACCATCCAACCCGGCGAGTTCGCCAAGGTCTTTATCGTGCTGTTCCTGGCCGGGTACCTGGCCGAGAACCGCGAGCTGCTCTCCATCTCCAACCGCAAGATCTTAGGTCTTAAGATCCCTCGCCTGCGACTGCTGCTGCCGCTGTTTGCCGTGTGGGGTGTGTGCCTGCTCGTCGTCGTCTTCGAACGCGATCTGGGTTCGGCCGTGCTGTTCTACACCATCTTCTTGCTGATGCTCTATGTTGCCACGGGGCGCCTTTCGTACGTCATCATCGGCCTTGCACTGCTAGCCGTTGGAGCCGTGGGCGCCTACAAGTTCCTGTCGCACGTGCAGGTGCGTTTCCAGGTCTGGGCCGATCCGTTTAAGGACGCCCAGGGCCAGGGCTACCAGATCGTACAGTCACTTTACTCGCTGGCCGACGGCGGTCTGGCCGGCGTCGGCATTGGCAACGGCATGGCAAACAACATCCCCGTCGTCGAGTCCGACTTTATCTTCTCGGCCATCGGCGAGGAAATGGGCCTTTTGGGCGGCGGCGCCGTGCTCATCCTGTTTATGCTTTTTGCCGTGCGTGGCCTCACCACGGCCGCCCGCGCCAAGTCCGACCTTGCCGCCTTTAGCGCGACCGGCCTTACGGCGGCCATCAGCTTCCAGGCATTCTTAATCGTTGGCGGCGTAACCCGCCTGATCCCGCTGACCGGCGTCACCCTGCCCTTTATGAGCCAGGGCGGCTCCTCGCTGCTGGCGAGCTTTATTATCGTCGCGCTGCTGCTGCGCGCCGGCGACGAGGCAACTGGACGCGAAGCCGAGCTCACCGGCACCGGCACCATGGCCGCCATCACCGATGACCAGGTCGCATCCGCCGCTGCCCCGACCGGTACACGTTTTGCCAACGCACCTTCCTACAGCCACGGCAACCGCTCCGCGGGTTCTCGCATGCGTCGTCGCCTGCTCGACACGCCCGAGTCCGGCGTGCTCGGCCGCGTGGCACTTGCCAACCGTCTGACTCGTGCCGTGCTTGCCTTCACGGCGCTGTTCGCCATCCTTATCGGCAACCTCACCTATGTCCAGGTCATCAAGGCGAAGGACTACCAGGACATGCCGACCAACAACCACACCATCGCCCGCTCCAAGTACATCCAGCGTGGCTCCATCATCACGTCCGACGGCGTGACGCTGGCCGAGTCGCTGCAGCAGGAGGACGGCACCTACGCCCGCTCCTACCCCAACGGCAATATGGCCGCGCACGTGGTGGGCTACGTGAGCCAGCAGTATGGCACCGCTGGTATCGAGAGCGTCATGAACGACACGCTCACCGGCTCCAAGGATTACTCCAGCTGGAACAACGCCATCGCGTCGCTCGCGGGGCAGACCCAGCCGGGCAATACCGCCAAGCTCACCATCGACTCGCGCATCCAGACGGCTGCCGAGCAGGCGCTCAAGGGCTTTAAGGGCGCTGTGGTGGTCATGGATCCGCGCACCGGTGCGGTCCTTGCGTGCGCGAGCTCGCCCACCTACGACAACACCAATATCGATGCGCTGCTCCAGTCGGGCGGCGGCGAGGACGGCTCCATGTACAACCGTGCCATGGACGCACTGTACACCCCGGGCTCGACCTTTAAGGTCGTCACGCTCTCCGCGGCACTCGAAACCGGCACCGCCAGCCTTACCAGCACGTACCAGGCGCCCGGCTCCATGGACATCGGCAACGCGCCGGTCACCAACTATGCCAACGAAAGCTACGGCACCATCAGCCTGCAGCAGGCCTTCGCCGTGTCGTCCAACGTCGTCTTTGGCCAGGTGGCCAACGAGATTGGCGCCAGCTCGCTCGTCCAGTTTGCCAACGCCTTTGGCTACGGCCAAAAGCTCGGCCAAGATCTGACCTCCGCCGCCTCCATCATGGCCGACCCGTCGCTTATGACCGAGTGGGAGACCGCTTGGGCAGGCGCCGGCCAGCCCGTCGGCATGGACCACACGCCTGGCCCGCAGACCACCGTTATGCAGAGTTGCGTGATCGCCGCCGCTATCGCCAACAGCGGCGTGGTCATGGACCCGTTCTTTGTGTCCCAGATACTCGCCCCGGACGGAACCGTGGTTAAGACCACGCAGTCCCGCTCTCTGGGCCAGGCTGTCAGCTCTGCCACGGCCGACCAGGTCAAGCAGGCCATGCTCGCCGTCGTCCAGTCCGGTACCGGCACCGATGCCCAGATTCCGGGCGTCAAGGTTGCCGGCAAGACCGGTTCGCCCGAGACCGGCGGCACCAACGTCAACTCTACGTTTGTTGGCTTTGCACCTTACGATTCACCCACGGTTGCCATCTCGGTGGCCCTGGAGGATTACGACAAACACGACGTCAAGGCGGCTAAGATTGCCGGTATCGTCCTGACCGCGGCGCTCGCCGCACAGGGGGCGTGATGCCCGTGATCAAAGCGGATACTTGGGACGCGCCACGGCCGATGAGCTAGCGGCTACGCGCCACACGGCCCCAGCGGCCACACATTTGGTACTACACACATCGTTGAGCGAATAGTTATGTTAGGAGCAGGAATGGAACAGAGGGTCCTCGGGGGAAGATACCTCCTCAAGGATAAGGTGGGAACGGGCGGTATGGCGACCGTCTACCGCGCACAGGATCAGGTCCTCGACCGCACGGTTGCCGTCAAGATCATGCTGCCGCAGTATGCCGGCGACGCCACCTTCGCCGCTCGCTTTAAGCAGGAAGCCCAGGCAGCTGCCGGCCTGTCCTCCCCCTATATCGTGGGCGTCTACGACTGGGGCAAGGACGGCGACACCTATTACATCGTCATGGAGTACCTGCGCGGTACCGACCTTAAGAGCGGCATCAAGAGCCACGGCGCCCTCGATCCCAAGAAGGTCGCGCAGATCGGCTCGCAGATCAGCTCCGCGCTTTCGGTCGCACACAAGCACGAGATCATCCACCGCGACATTAAGCCGCAAAACATCATGGTGCTGCCCGACGGCAACATCAAGGTCATGGATTTTGGCATCGCACGCGCCAAGAACAGTCATCTCACGCAGGACAACAATGTGCTGGGCACCGCCCACTATGTAAGCCCCGAGCAGACCCGCGGCCAGGACCTCGGTCCCACCTCGGATATCTACTCGCTGGGTGTCGTCATGTACGAGTGCGCCACCGGCCGCGTACCCTTTGACGGCGATGACGCCATCTCGGTCGCGCTCAAGCAGGTCAACGAGCTCCCCATCCCGCCGAGCCAGATCAACTCCGGCGTTGACGCCGACCTGGAGCGCATCATCCTCAAGTGCATGGAGAAGGACCCGGCAAACCGCTTCCAGACAGCCGACGAGCTGCGTCAGGTGCTCAACAGCTATCTGTCCGGCCGTGCTGTCAACGTCTCGGAGCCCACGCGCGTCATCGGTGCCGCCGGCGACTTGGGTGCCACCAAGACCCGCGAGCTTTCCGACTCAACGCGCGCTATGGTTCGTCCCGTCTCGGGCGTGAGCGGTCAGAATACCGCCCGCAGTGCTGCCTCGGGCTCCACGGGCTCCTACGAGGCTGAGAAGCCTAAGTCCAACAAGAACAAGATCATCGCCGCCGTGATTGCCGCCGTCGCCGTGATTGGCATTGTAGTGGCCTTTGCCACGGGCATGTTCAGTGGCGAACAGGTCACGGTGCCCGACGTGCTGGGCAAGGACCAGGAAACCGCTATTGAGCTGATCAAGAAAGCCGGCCTTGAGGTTGGCTCCGTCGACCAGAGCTACAACGACGATGTCGACGAGGGAAAGGTCGCCGAGCAGACCCCCAACGGCAACACCAAGAAGGCCAAGGGCACGAGGGTGAACCTGGTAATCTCCAAGGGCCCTAAGCCCTCCGAAAAGGTTGAGGTTCCGCAGCTCCTCGGCCTGACCAAGGACCAAGCCGAGGCCGCACTGGCAAGCGTAGGGCTCAAGGGCAACGCAACCGAGGAGGCCAACGAGGCCGAAGAAGGTCAGGTCTTTGAGCAGGGCACTGAAGCCGGCAAGGAAGTCGAGAAGGGCACGACCATCTCGTATAAGGTCTCCAGCGGTCCCGACACCACCTCCGTCCCCGATCTGACCGACATGACCGAGGCCCAGGCACGCAACGCCCTCGACGTGGCCGGTTTTGGCGTCAACGTGAGCTACCAGGAGAACGATTCTGTCACCGAGGGCACCGTCATTAGCTGGAACCCCAGCGGCAAGCAGAAGCCCGGCGCCACGATCACTGTCGTCATCGCCAAGAAGTCCGGCAAGGCCAGCGTTCCGGGCAACCTGTACGGCAAGAGCATCTCCGCCGCAGTCACCGCGCTCAACAACGCCGGGTTCTACAACATCGCGTTCTGCGATCAGAACGGTAACCCTGTGAGCGGCAACGAGAACGCAACTGTCACGGGCGTCTCCCCCACCGGCAAGCAGTCTACCGACAGCACGATCACGCTGACGGTTTCGATTTCTGGCTCTGGTACTGATTCAGGCGACGATTCCGGCACGACCAACTAGTCATCAAGACGTTGCCCACAGCGGCTGATGACGCAAAAACATTCGCTCAATGGCGCCCGTTTGCTCCCCCGGCAAACGGGCGCTTCGCTTTAGCTGAATCATCGAAAACTACGGCATGCCTTTAGACCAGAAGAGCCCGGCACCGTGGTGGTACCGGGCTCGATATTCCTCTGGTGCCCCCGGGCGGATTCGAAAACTCCCCCCGCGGGGAAATTGGTGACGCGGGTGTCGACGGTCCGAATCCGGCCCTTAGACCAGAAGAGCCCGGCACTGTGGTGGTACCGGGCTCGATATTCCTCTGGTGCCCCCGGGCGGATTCGAACCGTCGACACCCGCTTTAGGAGATATGATTTAATGCTACCCCCTACTGTTCATCAAGCATCATTGAACACCATATAACCGCAGATAAACATAGCAGTTTGTGTCTTTTACCTCCGGTAGCTGCGCCTACGCTTTTACAAACATATTACTAACAACTTTAGCTAAACTGCACTCAATGAATTGTTGAAAACTATTCAAAGAAACGGAGTGCAAAGATGTCAGAACAGCCACTCATTAGCGGAAGAGGCACGTGTTGGAAAGACAAGAGATCACCTAACACCTATCGCTATTATTTTTCCCTTGGGGTCAAGGACCCTAAGACAGGGCGTTACAAACGATCCCCAACTTATACGGTTCGTTGCAAGACTAAAACAGAAGCTAAGGCTGCAATGCAGGCCAAGCTGGCTGAAATCAACTCCTCTGGCACGATCACTAAAACTAAAAAGCCCACTTTGCTTGCGTCCTACTGCTGGGCCTTTCATGAAAATAGGGACACCGAGCTTGCGCCAACGAGCTATGAAAGAGAAGCGTACGATTGCAGGCATATCGAAGACCTATTCGGTGCGTTTCAGACAATTGAGGGGCTAACTCCCGATCTAATCGAAGAAACATATGCCGAAGCTCGTCGTACGGGAAAATACAAACCATCTGAGCTTGTACGAATCAATGCGAAACTGCGCCAGATTCTGTCGAATGCAGTCGCAAAGAGAATAATTGACCGAAACCCCTGCGCTACCGTTCATGTTCGCAGACCACGCAACAAAAGAGAATCACTGACAATCGAGCAAGTAGCTACCCTATGCACACATCTTCAACACATTGAGCTCACCGCCGAAGCTGTTGGTACGCTAGTACTAGTGTATACGGGTATGCGAAAAGGCGAGATGCTGGGCCTCGAATGGCGCGATTGGGACCCTGCCAATAAAACCTTGAAAATTGACAGGCAGTACACCAACGATCATGAACTGAGGGCACCCAAGTCACAAGAAAGCCAACGCAAAATCCCCGTTGGAGAAACCCTGGCCGAACGTCTTCAATCATGGTCAGCCATACAAAAAGAGCTCCTGGCCTCTCTGGGGCTGTCCCAGACTGGCAGCACTCCCATCATTAGCGATATTGCTGTCGAGCAAGGGGTCCCTACTGTCTGTCACATGAAGAACTACATCTTCAACCATTGGTTTCGCGATTTCGCAGTTAGCTGCAATCTTGGAATCTATGAGCCGAATAATTCGACTGGCGGAAAACTATATAAGGGCATCTGCCCGCATCAGCTCAGGCATTGCGTAAGCACTTTTATGCTGGCGAACGGATCGGACGTTAGAAGCGTGCAAGGTATTCTTGGCCACGCGGACCCCAATATCACGCTCAAAACGTATACAAGCCTCGTTCAACAATCAGAAATAAAAGCAGTTAAAGGCTACGAAGACTTCATCAACGCCTATATACAGAGAAGCGAGAAATAGCATGTTTTTCATTCATCGTTTTATTCATAATATTACGGTACTATAATACCGTTTCCGCAGGTAGATGCTATATTTGATTGACAACTAATGAGTTTTAATACATGCTAAAGCTGTCAGATGGCTACGCATGTAGTCATAGAAACCGGCCCCCCAAGTGCTTATGAACCTGGTAAGTCTTACAAGCACAGGGAGGGCCCTCATTGAAAGGATAGCTCATCATGGCTACTCCAAAGATTAGCACTCAGGCGTCCACACCGACTTTCCCCACTGGTGCCGCTCAGTGCGATCGGTTGCTCCGCGTTAACGATATCCGCGAACTCACTGGCTGGAGCGAAAACACCGCACGCAAATTCATGCGCGAGTCCGGCAAGCTCATCCAAATCCATCGCTCGAATTACATGTTTGAAAGCTCGTTTTATGAGCTTTTCAAGCAGCTTGAAGGTCGTACCGCCCACCTTGACTAGGTGGTAAACATGAGCGAGCTACCGTCGATTTCCGACAAATTTTCCGATGATGTTACTGAGCAACGAGAGATTAGAAGGAAAATGGATAACGCGAATTTTATTTCGGTGCCCGACTGGGCGTGTTGTGCCACCACTGTCGCTGCCGAGCGCCTCATCCTCGGCCTCGTATGGAAGCTTGGAAATCCTTCCAAAAACAAACGAGCCATGGGCTTTTACGCAAAAAGCAAATGGATTGAGGAGCGCTACCACCTAAGTAAGAACACGATCTCCCGGGCCTATACCTCTTTGAAGAATAAGGGGTTTATTCAAAAAGCGGGTGATGGCAGCTGGATGCTTAATTACGCTGCAATCTACCGCGCCGCGATCGAAAACGCTTGGGAGCCCCCGAAATCTTAAGTCCACAGCCCGACTATCGACGTGGGCTTCTGTCAAACAACCGAGTTAAAAACCACTGAGCCAGAATCCGCTTCAATAGAAGAGGATTCTGGCTCAAATGATATCCGACCATTCACGCAGCATGTCTACCGCAATCTGGCAAGAATCGAGGACGGGGAAACCGTCATCGAGGTCGTGAAGGTCGGTAATCGCCAGGCGTCTACAAAAACATGCCGCGGATGTAAAATGAAGCAGGGTCGAACCGAAACAGTTCCCGGACAATTGGCGTCCGGCCAGACACTTCGATTCGACCCTTTCTCATACCTGCATCTAAAATACTCCCATAATCATTCTCGACATCTTTAACGCCATCACTCTCCCGCCACCAGCACGTCGTAGGTGCTATTTTCAACGAATCGATATGACCGCCCATTCATGTTCTTTAAGGCACGTGATACCATGAAAACGTGCGGTATTTCTCCAATCGAAAACCTGCGTGAACGTATGACTTGAGACGCTTTTAGAACTCACCAAGCGCAGGGCAAACACAACTCAACAGCGGCCGCGTATTTGTTCCCAGCCGTACGGCATGGCGGAGCCATGCCCATTGTTGATTGGAGTGCCGCACGATGACAGACAACCCGAACGACAGAAAAATCAGCGAGACGCCCGGCGTGAAGGACGTCCTCGATGAGGCCGCCGAGCAGATTGAAAAGGCTTGGCGAGAGAAGCTGCTGCGCGAGACCGCCGATCTCAAGACCGAGAACGCGCTGCTCAGGGCCCAGCTCGACAAATTCAACCGCAAGCTCGCCGAGGCGACGGATCGGAATGAAAAAATTGAGGCCGACTGCAATGAGCGGATTGCCTTTATAGAGGAGAAGTTCGAACTCGATACCGCGAGTCTCGAACTCGAGAACAACGAGCTCCACGCCGCGGGCGTCAGGCACCTTTCCCGTGCTAAGGGGCTCGGCAGGCAGGTCGCCCAGCTCCACGCCGAGGCTGAGGCCATGGCCGATGAGATCGAGCGACTGCGCGGCGAGCGTGACGCTGCGTTGAAAGCCCAGGCCGAGCTGAGCGATGCGCTACTGGCCCAGCGCGACCTGATGGCCGAAGTCGCCGCCCTCAAGGACCGCCTCGCCGCCTCCGAGCGGCGGGCGACCGTGGCCGAGGCCAAGGTCGAGGTCATGACCAAGATGAGGGGCGAGTAGTCCCGCGCCCTTCCTGTCAGGTAACTGATTTCTAGAAACCTTCTAGAGCGCTTTTAGAAGGTTTCTAGAACCGGGCGCAGCATCTTCGATCGGCACGATGTCTCGGTAGATAAGGCGATGCCTGGTGTCGCACCATTTATCGCGATGGTAGTGACCGAAGAACCAGGCTCGGTAGCCGAGTCGCCCGTCAAGCTCGGCAAGGAATCGCTGAAGCCGGTCGTCCCGATACTCGCGTCCGCGCTCGCAGCACAGCTTCTCTGCCAGGGCGGCAGGGACCTCGTGAGTCACAACGTAGTCGACCTTCCAGCCCACGCGGTCGAGCGAGGAACGGCAGTGTTCCGTCTCTTTCTCGCTCGGCATCTCCTCGGGCCACCAGCTCCTCCCCTCCCTGCGATACTGCCTGTCGTTGCTCGCGGCACCGCCCATGGCAAGGACCGTGAGCCCGTCGATATCGAACACCTCCCCGCGCATCAGGTGCAGCACGTGCGGTCGCGCCTCATGGACGAGCCCGCCGTTCCACTCCCGCACCGGCAGCCCGGCCAGGGCGTGGTGGTTCTCATGGTTGCCGTCTACGAAACACGTGGTCCAGGGCTTCGACTCGAACCAGTCGAGCCAATACCTCTCAGCATTCGAGCCATCCCAGACAAAGCCGAAGTCGCCGGCCACGATCACCGCGTCATCGCGCGTCAGGGTCCGGCCCAGTGGCCAAGACCTGAAGGCGAACCTGCTGGCCCCGTACTCGGCCCTGCCGTGCACGTCGCCTGTCACATAGACCGTCATCAGTACGCACCCCACGGCAGGAGTTTGTCCCCGAGTCTCACGATTCGGTCATACAGCACCGTGTGCCGTTCGTCCGGGTTGCCGTCTCGGTGAAAATGGCCGTAATACCAGCGCTTGTAGTCCAGGCGGTCCTCGAGCTCATCGAGGAATCCGGTCAGCCGGTCCACATCAGGGCGTTCCCAGCCCGAGTCCGGATAGAGCGTCGGCGAGAGCATACGCGTGGCGCAGGTATGGGTGATGACGCAGTCGACCTTCCAGCCGACCTCGTCGAGCTTTGTCCGCGCGGTATCGAAATCGCGCTCATCCGGGAGCTCCTGAGGCCACCAGCTGGAATACGGCACGCGGTATTCCCTGTCCACGCTCGTGGCACCGCCCATGGTGAAGATTGTCGAACCGTCGAGCTCAAAGACCTCGCCGCGCGTCAGGCGCCGAATGGGCGAGGTGTCCGACAGGCGCTGCGTCAGCCCGCCATGCCATAACTCCATGGGGCGCTCCTCCCAGTGATCGAAGCGCTCGTGGTTGCCGTCGACGAACAGTACCGTGTAGGGCCGCGACTCCAGCCAGGCGATGTCGGCGCATTCCTCGGCAGAGAAATCCCACGGAAAGCCAAAGTCGCCGGCAACGATGAGATAGTCGTCGCTGGTAAGACTATCGCCAAGCCCCCAGTCGCGGAGCTTTTGCATGTCGAGCCCACCGTGGATGTCGCCCGTCACATAGACCGTCATCGAATCACCTCTTCCCTCTTGTACGCCGCCAGCTCGCGCTCGACCTGCCTGTCGCCGGTCTCGTTGACCCACCAGGGCCATTTCACCCGGCCGCACGGCTCGTCGACTCCGGCGAACCATTCCCTCAGCTCGTCAAGGCTCACCGGGGAGTGCCCGTTGGCATCGCAACCGACGTCGTAGCGCAGAAGGCCCTGCTTGCGGTTAAACTCGTTGTACGCGCCGCCGCTGCTGTGGATGTGTCCGTGGAGGTGCCACGATCCATGGCTCATGCCCTGCCAGTCGGCCATGGGGTAATGGCACAGGACGATCTTCTGCCCGTCGATCTTGAGCACGCAGATCGGCGGCTCCACGGTGAAGGCGCCCGCGACCGCCGGCTGGGTCCAGTCCTTGTCGTGGTTTCCCGGGACGAGGTGGATGCGCCTGCAGGCGATCCGCTTGCGCAGCCCGTAGGCATCCTGGGCGGTCATCTTGAATGAGAAATCCCCCAGGATGTAGAGCTCGTCGTCCACGGCAACCCTGCCGTTGATGTTGTCGACGATGGCGTCGTTCATCTGCCAAATCGTCTCCCACGGGCGGTCGGTGAACTTCAGCACGTTCTCATGCCCGAAGTGGGTGTCGCTGGTAAACCAGATCATATTTATGTCTCCTTCTGTCGCTAAAAAACGTTCTCCTTCGAGGTCAGGAGACGTTTTATGAGCGACATGAGGTGCATATCCCTCATGTTTCAAGCTCCAATCTGCCGGATTTGCCCAACTAAAAGTTTACGCCCACGCGCCCACGCGCGAATAGGATTTGATTTTTGAAATATGGACGAATTCCTTGTCAGGAGGGTAAAATGGTGCCGACGGCAGCCCAAGTTGTAGAGAGCTGGGCAGAGCCGTTGCTTAATGAAGTTGGGTCATCGTCTTAGCGACGGTGGCCTTTCTTTTTGGGCTTCGAACCCTGCTTGAGTGCCTTGGAAAGGCCGACAAGGGCCGTGAGGAGCGAGACCGTAGCGGTCAGGAGCTTCACGAGCTCGGTGAAATCGATCATGGGCATCACCTCCCATCAAATGGAGGGCTCTGCCCGGCACGAGGGCTGCCGACAGCAAGGACGATTCTATCAGAGCGGCTGACTCCCGCCGATCAATTCATACTCCTCACCCTCGCCGAATTGCGAGTATGGCAGAATCGGCACTGGATGGCAGCGCGCTAGGGCACCGACGATAGGCTTTCCAAAACTAGCGAGGCGTGTCTCCGCGAGCGTAATCGCCTCGGTCGACCGCACGATCGACCTGCGGCGAGATGTCGACGTTGCCACCATGGGCTCGGCCTGCGGCGCGAACGCGGTCATCGCCAGCATCGGGAACGGCGCCAGCGTAACGGTTGCGAATCTCCCTTGCGTAACCGCGCCGGGCAAGAAGCTCATCGCGAACCGCCGGATCCTCGAGCAGATCTTCATCGCACTTCGGTGCGATGAACTTAGGGAAGAGATTGTAGGCGACGCCCTTGCTCGCCTTTGCCTGCTCGACCCACGCCGAATACGCTTTCTTAAGCCGTTGAATGTAAATCTCGCAACGCCTCTCATAAGGAAGGGCTCGCTCGGCTTCCAGCACGTTATTTTTAAAGGCCGCCTCAAGTTGCTTGACCGCAAACCGCCCGTCAAGACGAGTCAGGTTGAAAGTGCACTTCGGATTGCCGGCCTCTTTGATATCGAGATCTGTCGCATAGACTCGATTGTTCTTGATGAAAATGTCTACGCCCCATGAGGCAAGTAACTTTTTAAACTGCTCCATATTCTTCGGATGACCCTCGTTGATTGCAAGATGGATCAACTCGCGCAGATTGTTTTTATAACTGTACTCACCGCGACCGATAATCTCCTTTTCTGTGTCGCGCGGCTGGCGATCGCGAATCTTCGAATTCTTCTTTCCTTTTTCGAGCTGGGCGAGATTCCAGTCCTTATCGAGTTCGCGGACCCATGAGGCGCGTTCGTACTTTCCATGCCGCCCGCCCGTCTCGCAACGCTTGCCGGTTAACAAATCGGTACGGTTGATCGCCATGTGCACTGCGTAGCGTTTTCCCGCCTTATCGCTTTCTTCGTGCAGCGCGAGAATCACTTGTTGATGCGGATAGTGCTTCGCAAGCCATTGCTCCGCGTAGGCCAAACATGCATCGGGGGTCATCTTGCCCCCGTTGCATGAGCATTCTTCCGGAAGGAACGCGAGGATCTGATGAAGCAGGATTACGTTTTTGGCTCCGGCTCTCGATGGTTTGTCGTGATGGAAAACCTTTCTGGTTCTATCCATTTTCGAAAACCAGCGATCGCTGTATTCGATGTTCCAGCCGCCACGCGCAAGCGCATCTTTTCCGTTGATGTATTTACGGACGTTCTTTGCGTAGCGGTCGCTCGAAACGCTTTTCTGTTTGATAACCGTCATTTCACATCACCACCGACGAAATAGCACTTCTCGAGCTCGTCGATGAAACGGTCTAGCTTACGCCCAACTTGGTAAACCTTTTCGAGTGTGCGGAAAACAGCTTTCTCGTTGTACGCAGGAAGCCCCTGGGCGTTCATGAAGTACATCAGCTGATTGAGGTTTGTTCCTTCCTTCAAAAGCTCGTGATAGATCTTGTCGATCGACGCCCGATCGACATCGATTTTCTCGACATTCCCTTTGAGCAGTACGCGCCGCGCATACGAGCTCACGGTCACGCCAAGGGAATCAGCATTGCTTTCGATTTTCTTTTTTTCTTCCGGCGAGACCCGGACGTGAATGTCATCGGTTCGGAATTTCTGCCCGGCGATTTCCGAAAAACCAAAATCGATATCGAGATCGTCGGCATTGCACAAAACGAAGCGGATGAGTTCCGCCTCGCTCATCTCATGTCGCTTTGCGATTGCAGCGATGGTTTTCTTCTCGTCATTTGAAAGAGACGCCTTGACGGTGTGTGGGCGGAGCCTGCTCATGATTCCTCCTCGGAAAACGAATCAGCGATCGGAGAGGCCTCCGATCAAAACCTGCTATGCGATTCGCTTTCCTTGATGAGGAACGGCTGGCGTCGTTCCAAAAATGAAGAATCGTCGCCGCGATTCTTCATCGCGAAGTTTCAACTTCACAATAACCTTATCGCCGCAGCAGGCGATAAGCAAGGTCTGTGGCGTGGTGTTTTTGGGGTCCGAATGGGCCCACAAAAATGCCACCCACAGTCATCTTGCAATCACCGGGACGGCGATTGGGCGGAGCGTAGCGTAGACACGAAACGAGAGGCCTCGTTTCGAGCGAAAGGCTTCGCGGTGTCGTAGTGTCAGCGGAGACCGTGAGCGGAAGCGAATTTTTAACGCGAAGGATGCTGAGTGTTAGAAATTCGCTGTAGCGAGAGCGAAGCGGTAATGCGAACGCGAGGGATGCCGAGTGTTTGCATTACCGCGCAGCGGACTCCGGGCGAGGGCTGGAGCAAGTTGATGGAAGACCTTACCGATTTGCGGAAGTTTTTACCCGAAGCATCCGGCACCGCCGGATTCTTTTGGAGCGGCCTCTCGTTTGATTGCTTTCCTATCGTTTGCTCCCAGACTGGGCGTTTAAAAAAGGCGACCGAAACCGGCCGCCTACAAATAAATAAACATTTACCGAATGTAAGAGGAGAGGAACATATGTCCATCATTCCCAGTGACCGGCAACATCGACGACCCAATGCTGCCCCGTAGCCTTCTGTTCATAATGTCCCTGGTCCTCAGAGGTAGTATACGAATCATTGATATATGCTCCATGGTCTTGACCTTGTTCCCACATTGCGTCACTATGAGCTGACCAAGCGGCTATAGAATCGAAAGATGCACCGCATGCACTACAAATGTAACGCTCATGGCGCGTATAAACCACATTCGGCACCCAGACCTGGCTGTAATCTGTCTTCCAGTGGCCCTGCTCGGCAACCCACTTCTTCTGGCTGCCGCCGTTGGAAGAGGAATTGTTGCTGCCGGAACTCTGCGAATTGCCGGAATTCTGCTTGGACTGGGAGGAATCGCCCTTGTTGTCCGACTTCGAGGAATCGGAAGACTTGTTATCCTCCTTCTTGGAGTCATCGGACTTCTGGTCCTTGTCGTCGGACTCTTTCTTCTCCTCGGTTTTGGTTCCAGAGGTTTGCGCCGCCTTTTCTTCGCTTGGCTTCTTTTTGTCTTTATTCTTTACCGCTGTGGCGGCCCTTTCCGTAGAGCCGCTTCCCTGCTTTGCAACGCCGGCACATCCAATCTGAGGTGCCGAAAGGCACACCAGAAGCGCAACGATAATAGCCTTTGTTCTCACACCGATCTCCCGGTCCATGAAACCGGGCGTTGGACACTAGCCGATATCCAACGCCCGGCTCGCTTTTACATCTGCTCGCGGCGCTTCTTTTGATCGAGGAAGACGCCGGCTGCCACGAGGACGGTACCGCCGATGGCGAACGTCTCGCCGATGAGTCCCGCGCGGTCACCGGTCTGGGCGAGGCTGCCGGTCTGGGCGGTATCCGTGCCGGCGAGGTGCTTCGGGCTGTATGCCGCCTGCTGCTTTGCGGCCTCCTCCGCATCCTGTCGGGCAATCTCATCGGAAAGCTTCTGCTCCGCTGCGATGCGGTCGGACTTCGCCGACTCGTAGGCGGCGAGTGCCGCATCATAGCCGGGCTGGAGCCCGTCCACCGCGGCCTGCTTCTCGTCCAGGATGGCCTTGGCGGGCGCGACCTTGGCACGTGCCTCGACTGCTGCGGCGAAAAGCGCGTTGAGGGCGTCATCCGCGTTCACATCATGACCGGAAGCGATCGCCGCGCCGGCGTCGATGGAGTTCAGCTTCGACAGCTTGGCGTCTGCCTGTGCCTTTGCCTGCTCGGCGGCAAAGACCAGGGACTCGGCGGCGATGGTATCCGCCTTCGCAGCATCGAGCGCGGCCTTGGTGTCATTGACGGCCTTTACTGCATCCTGCTCGCGCTGCTGTGCCTCTGCGAGCTTCGCGGCAAGATCGGTGAGGATGTCGAGGTTCGACTGTGCGTCCTCGAGATCGGTCTGGGAGCCGGTGAGCTTGTCGGCGGCAACGCCGGTGTCGGCCCTTGCGGCATCGACGGCACGCTGGGCATCTGCGAGGGCGCTCGCGGTGCCGTCCGCCTTTTGCTTGGCGGCTTCGAGGAGCGCCGCCTTCTCGGCCTGATCGGCTGCCGCCGCGTCGTGGACGCTCTTTGCGGTATCGAGCACCTTCTTGGCGTCGGCGACGTCCTGGAAGAACTTCGCGAGATCGGCGTTCGCATCCATGACGTCCTGCTGCTTGGCCTCGGTGTTCGCCTTGGCGGAATCCAGCTTGGTCTGTGCGGCCGTTACGGCTGCGTTGGCGGCATCAAAGGCGACCTGCTTCTGCTGGACGGTCGACTTTGCCGTATCGACTGCCGCGTTGGCGGCATCGAGGTCCGATTTCGCCGCATCAAGCTCGGTCTGGGCATCCGTGACGCCCTGCTGCTTGGATGCGAGATCAGCCTTTGCGGCATCGACGGCACGCTGGGCATCGGTGACGTCCTGCTTCGCGGCATCGACACCTGCCTGTGCGGAATCCGCTGCGACCTGCTTCTGCTGAACGGTTGCGGCGGCGCCGGCGGCTGCCTGCTTCTTGGATGCGAGATCGGCCTTGGCTGCGTCGAGTGCGCTCTTGGCGTTCTTGAGGCCGTTGATATAGGAGGTCAGCTTTTGCTCGTACTCGTCGACGGAGATGGGGTTCGTGTTCCAACCGGAGCCGGACCAGCCGGAGATCTCTGCGGTGTAGCACTGCGTCTGAAGCCCGGACATGGTGCCCTTGGTGCAGGTTGCCATTCCCATAACGGCGAGTTCGGGATTGATGATGTTCATGTAATGGCCGACGGTGCCGCTGCTGCCGTTCTCCCAGCGGCAGTTGTCTGCAATCCAATGGTTGATTGCGACGCCGTTCTTTGCATAGAAATCATAGGCATCCTTGCCGACAAGACCGGTGACTCCATAAAGGGCCTCCGTTGCCTTGTCGAAAAAGCCCTTCTCCTGCTCGATCCACTGCCCACTCGGATCGATTCCGTAATTCCATGCCAGGTTTTCGGCAAAATTATATTGACGGGCATGATCGAGCACAGTGTCACTGTAGTTGGCATCCGCAATGGCACCGGCGATGAGCTTGTAGGTGACCTGGAGCTCGGACAGGCCGACCGACTTGCGGTAGTCGTTGACGGACTTCATCCACCTGATCGCATTGAGCATGTTATCAAGGGACGTGGCGTCCTTGGAGTTGCCGACTTCGGTCTTTCCGGCATATTTGGCGTTCAGGATGATGTTGACTGCGTCATCGGCACCCATGGCACGGAAGAAGCCGATGGCTCCCTGCTTGAGCTGCGCGTCGGCGGAATCGAGTTTCGCCTGTGCCTCGTCGACCTTCTGCTGGGCGGCGGTCACGGCAGCGTCTGCGGTATCCTTTGCGGCCTTGGCGTTCGCGAGCTCTACGTTGGCGGCCGCCTTGGCGGACTCGGCGTCCTTGACAGCCTGCTTCGCGGCGTCCAGCTTGGCGACGGCGTCGGCATTCGCCTGCTTGGCCGCATCGATGTCGGCGTTCGCGGCATCGAGTGCGGACTGGGCGGCGTTCACGCCGGATTCGGCATCGGCCGCGGCCTGCTGCTTTGCGGAGAGGGACGCCTGGGCATCATTCAGCTCGGTCTGTGCCGTTGCTGCAGCGGACTGCGCCTGCTCGAGCTCGGACTCGCACTGGGACTGCATCGCTCGTGCGGCAGCGAGGGCTGCCTCTGCGTCCGCGACCTTCTGTTTTGCCGCATCGTACTCCGGACCGCTGGCGCCTGCCTCCGCTGCGGCGAGGTCGGCTTTCGCCTGCTCATAGGCGGCGCTGGCTGCTGCGGCCTTCGCATCCGCCGCGTCCTTGTTCTGCCTGGCTGCAGCGAGGACGGCATCGGCGGAATTCTTTGCAGACTGGGCCGCAACCAGCTTGGACTGGGCATCGGCAAGCGTCGCGTTGGCGTTGTCGAGATCGGCCTGTGCCATGCTCACGGCATCCGTGGCGTCGCGCACGGCCTGCTCGGCGGCACGGATAGCCTCCGGGGCGGCGCTTACGGCATCTGCCTTGGCTTTATCGAGGGCGTCCTTGGCATCTTGGGCCGCCCTGAGGGCGGACTGGTACGCTTCGTCCTTCTCGGATGCATCCGCCTTGGCGTCTGCGAGACCCGCCTTCGCCTGCTCAAGGTCCTTGCCGGCGGCATCGGCGGCGTCCTTGCCCTCCGCGACCTGACGGGCGTACTCGTCCATTGCCGCTCGGTCGGCTGCCGTGCCGGCGCTGACTGCCGAATCGTAGGATGCCTTGGCCTGGTCGCGGGCGGAAGCCGCCTCGTTGTAGGGACCGGCGGCCTCATCGTAGGATGCCTTGGCGGCGTCCTCCTTCGCCTTCGCCTCGTCGACTGCCTTCTGCAGGTCCGCGATAGTCTGTGCGGCGGATTTTGCGCCGGTACCGGCTGCCGCGCCGGCGTGGGCGGCGATCGGCGACATCACGGCGGGGTGCTGCGTGCCCCCGTCACCGGTCTGGGCGAATGCCGCGAACGGTGAGATGAGGCTCGATCCGGTCATGGCGGCCATGGTCGCCGCGGTGACGGTCAGACGCGCGATCCCCTTCGGGGCGTGAATCTTTTTGCTTGGCAGTGCGGCGAAGTGATCGCCACCGGCAGCGAAATGCTTTCCCTGAGTCATTGTGCTGTTCCATTCCTTTTCCGTGCCCTATCCGACTGGGCATCAGAACTCTTTCCAATAAAGGTAATTATGCGCCTTAACAGGGATTGTTGTATATAGTCCGTTGGCATAAATACAACAATCCATGACTCTTTTTGTCATGGATACGAAGACGCTTCAGAAATCATTCGGCATGAGATGCAAAGAACTCCGCGCTGGACTCGGGTACAGCCAGGAGCAGTTCGCCAATTTGATTGAGATGGATCGTTCCTACTACGCGAGCATTGAAGTCGGACGAAGAAATGTCAGTCTTTCAAACCTCTGCAAAATTGCCAATGGATTCAACATGTCAATTGCTGCACTCATGACTGGTGTTACTGAGAAAACGGATTAGTCTATCAATCAATCAGCGAACGCAGTGAGCGAATCAATCGACGGCACAGCCGGCGGCAAGGTCACGGCACGTGACCGCGCAGCGAGCTCTGCGAGCGAAGGGGACGGCATCGCCGTCCCTATATCTTTATAGTATATTTCTCTATTAATTGGTTTCACCAAAATGGGTATAGCGCAAGCTTCTGAACAGGCGTTTTTATCAAAACTCAAAGCAGCCGAATCATCAAAATGGTGAAATTTTTTACCCAAATTGAGGAAGCGATTCACCAAAATGGAACCGACTAACGGCTGTTGAAAACTTTTTATCCCCAAAATGGTGATTTCCTGTTTTCAGTGGAAAACTCGGTAAGTTAAATTATTTACTTACCAGATTTACAAACAAAAGCAGTTCTTAACCCTAAAACCAGAACAGGTCAGAAGCAAAATTAACTCCTGACCTGCGATTTTTCTGGTGCCCCCGGGCGGATTCGAACCGTCGACACCCGCTTTAGGAGAGCGGTGCTCTATCCCCTGAGCTACGGAGGCATGCTGTACTAGTGTAGCAGATTTACGCCGCTGTAATGCAACGTATAGCCACTCTTCGAAGTTGCGGTGGAACAGCCCTCCGGAAAGTGCACCCCACTATCCAGGCAAATTCTGGGTCAGACTTTCCCCATGAGACCTCGCCGGGAAACTGTGTCCCAGAATTTCGGCTCGAAACGGGACACGGTTTCCCAAACGGGCCCGTTCCGGAAACTACATCCCGCAATCGGCACTCGAACCGGGATGCACTTTCCCGATCGAGCCTCATGGGAAACCGCGTCCCACTTTAGGGGGGCGCTCTTTAATGACTAGTTACCTTTGTGGAAGAGGCCCTTGATGACGGAGGGGATGCTCTTGGCGCCCTTGGCGGTCACGTCGATAAAATCGGGCGAACGAACGAGCTTGTCCTCGTCAATGTACTTACGCACCGCGCGTAGCGTTTCCTTGTCATTGCGCGTCGAAAACGTAAAGTGACCGTTGTCCTTGGTGAAGATGGCAAAACGCGTGATCTTCTTGGTACCGCGCAAAACCTCGGCGGCGATATAGTCGACCTCGTCCCACGGGATCTGAATAAAGTCCTCGGGATTGCGCTCGTTATAGTATTCAAACGCCTTATTCCCCACCATGACGTTACCGTGGCTGGTAAGCCCCATCAGGCAGGTTGCCGGCGTCGTCAGATCGACCGTGCTGTTCTGAGATTGCGCCATACGCGCCTCGCCCTCCAATAAAAACAATCGGACCGCATCCAGTGTACCCACCGGGTGCGGTCCGTTTCAATGGCTCAGAAGCCTAAGCGTAGTAACTTTCGGTCTTAAACCGAAGCGTGCTTACATGAAGCCGCAGACGCGACCGATGATACCCACGGCAAAGAGAGCCAGGATGATGACGATCGGGCTGACCTTCTTCTTGAGGAGCTTGCAGACCAAGAGAGTCAGGCACACGGCGGCAAGACCGGGGATGAGCTGATCGAGGTTGGCCTGAAGCGTGGTGACCTTCACCGGGTCGAGTGCGGTGGCACCGACAGAGCTGTACATCGTCAATGCCTGCTTGACGCCCTCGGCGCCGGCGGGCAGATTAGCCCAGTCGATATAGGCGCCAGCGGACTGCGTGACCTTGGAGACGATCGGGGTAAAGGAGATGGAAACCCAACGCTCGACAAGGGCGCCGATGATGAACATACCAAGGATGGAGGCACCCTCGGTGACCTTGCCCATCAGACCGCCGGAGAGGTCCTTGGCGATGGAGGAGCCGACCTTATAGCCAAACTCCTGCGTGTACCACTCGAAGGCGTAACGAATAATGTTCCACGCGAAGAAGAACAGCAGCGGACCGGCAATGCTGCCAGACAGAGCCAGGGAAGCACCCAGAGCACCCAAGATCGGGCGAAGGGTGAACCAGAAGGCGGGGTCGCCGACGCCGGCGAGCGGGCCCATCATACCGACCTTGACGCCCTGGATGGCGACGTCGTCGATCGGGGCACCGTTGGCGCGCTCCTCCTCGAGGGCGAGGGTAACGCCCATGACGGGGGAGGAAACATAGGGGTGCGTGTTATAGAACTCCAGGTGGCGCTTAAGCGCGGCAATCTGGTCGTCCTTGCTGGTGTAGAGCTTCTTGATCGCAGGGATCATTGCGTAGCACCAGCCACCGTTCTGCATGCGCTCGTAGTTCCACGAGCCCTGAAGGAACTGATGACGGAAGCAAACCTTCTGACGATCGGACTTAGAAAGCTGAATCTTGTTCTCTGCCATATGTATCACTCCCTTCCTACTCGTAATCGTTCAGAATGTCGCCGAGCGGGTCGCCGGAACCACCGCCCATGCCGCCACCCTGCTTGGCCAGGTCCTTAAGGCCAAGGTAGATGAGGGCAAGGGAGATGCCGATGAGGCCCAGGGCAATCAGCGTGAGCTGAGGGATGGCAGCCAGGACAAAGCCGAGGATAAAGAACGGCCAGGTCTCCTTGGTGGCCATCATGTTGATGACCATGGCGTAACCGACGGAAGCGACCATGCCGCCGCCGACAGCCATGCCGCCGGACAGCCAGTCGGGCATAGCGTTAAGCGCGTTGGTAACGGCCTCGGCCGGGATGATGCACAGCAGCACTGCCGGGATGGCGATACGAACACCCTGCATGAGGATGCCGGCGTACTGCCAGCGCTCGATGCCGGCGAAGTCGCCCTTCTCGGCGCAGGCGTCCATGCCGTGGACCATAGCGGTGGCCAGGGTACGGCAGATCATGGTCAGGAACAGGCCGGCGACGGACAGAGGCACGGCGACGGCGATGGCGGCGGTAACTGCCTTAGCCGAATCGGTGGCGCCACCGTTGAGGGCGAGCACCATGATGATCGAAGAAGCGACCGAGGCCAGAGCGGCGTCAGGCGCAACAGCGGCGCCGACGTTAGCCCAACCAAGAGCCATCATCTGAAGCGAGCCGCCCAGGAGGATGCCCTCCTGAAGGTGACCGGTTACGAGACCGATAAGCGTGCACGCAACGAGCGGCTGATGGAACTGGAACTGATCCAGAATGCCTTCCATACCGGCAAGCAGCGCGATAATCGCGATTAGAAGAATAGTAAGCGCGGACATGTATCGGACCCTCCTTTACTATGCTTGAGCGGCCAGTTCGGCCTTAGCTTTCTTCAACATGGCGTCGAGATCCTCGGAGGAATCCGAAGGAACCTTGCGGACCTCGAACTTGACGCCCTTGGCCTTGAGGGCCTCGAGGGTCCTGACGTCGTCATCGCCCATAGCGACGGCGTTGGTAACGACGACCTTGCCCTTGGAGTGGGCCATAGAACCGATGTTGACTTCCTTGATGTCGACGCCGGCCTCGATGGCCTTGAGCAGATTCTGCGGGTTCTCGAAGAGCAGCAGCGCCTTGGTGTCACCAAAGCGGGTGTCCTTGACGACCTCGGCCATCTTCTTGATAGGCACGACGTTGGCATGGACTCCCGGAGGGGCAGCCTGCTCGATCATGGTCTTGCGGAGCTCGTCGTGAGCAACGCCGTCGGAAACCACGATGATGCGGTTGGGGTTGATCTGCTTGGTCCACGTGGTGGCCACCTGACCATGAAGCAGACGGGTGTCGATACGGACGTGGGCGATCTTGATGTGCCCGTCGCCGATGACCGTTCCCGGAGGGATGGCGCCTGCAGGAGCAGCGGCGGCCGCAGCCGGCTTCTTCTCCTCGGGCTCCAGAGACTCGGGCTTGACGCGCACGCCGGCCTTAGCCTCAGTCACGAGATGTTTTGCGATCGCATGTGCAGTGTTCTTTGCGTCAAAGCGCTGCGAATATGCCTCGATGAGCATAGGCAGGTTGACACCGGTGACGATAGCCCAGGAATCATGGCCCTCGATGAGACCGCTGATCTGGTTGAAGGGCGTGCCGCCCCACAGATCAACGAGGAAGAGCACCTGCTCCTGGTCCTCGAAGGAAGCGATTGCCTCCTCGACCTTGGCGCGGAAGTCGTCGGGGCCCATGCTCGGCTCGAGCGAGACCACGGCTACAGACGGCTGATCGCCAAAGACCATCGAGCCCGTCTGCTTGATTCCAGCCGCCAAGTCACCATGGCTAGCAAGAACAATACTTACCATCACATAACCTCCTTTTTGTCTACGTAATTCCTACACGACAAAAAAGAGTATAGCTGCAAATACAGCAGAATTATATGAAAAACTGCAAAAGGTAGCATTATTTGTTTAAACGTCTTGATTTATTACAACCTGATTACATTCCAGCATTTTGGCTGATTTACTGCTGAGGATTGATAACTGATCTATGTACATGACCGAATTGAGCACGCTGTTCATTATTGCCGGTTTTAAACAGACACAAATGTGCTCGGGTTGAGGCTATTTCGTTTAAACAGATGGTGCTTGACTAATGGTAAGAAATATGCTCTAGCAAAAAAGTCGTTGGGGACGTTCTTAAATGACCAGTCGTTAGGGACGTTCTTTTTCGACTAGTCGTTTAAGAACGTCCCCAATGTCTAAGTTAGGCGATGTGGAGGGGGTTGGCGGCGTCGACGGCATCGGGGGCGTCGGAGAGATCGCCAGGAGCAGCGTCTGCCGGGTCCTCGTCGGGGGTCTCGATCTGCTTGATCATGACCTCCTGGCCCTGCAACAGGTATGTCTCGCCGCTGCCGCAATGGGGGCAGGTCTTGCCGTGCTCGACCGTCGCGTAGTCGCAGCCGCACGCCTCGCAATGCGTCACGGCCTCGACGGGCTCCACGATAAGCTCCGCGCCCTGCGTGATAGGCTTTTTATCCGCCGCCCAGCGCCAAGCGTCGAGCAGCAAGTCGGGAACGACGCCCGAGACCTCGCCCAGCAGCAACGTCACGCTCGAAACGCGACGCACGCCATTGGCGCGCGCCACATTCTCGACATCGCGAATAATGTGGTAAACGATTCCCAATTCATGCAAGGCGAAAACCTTTCAACAATGGTTGATGCGATGTCAGCCAAACGTCAGCGAGCGACGATCCAGGTGCCCCAGGTTGCCCCGAAACAAGGCGTCCGCTGGGCTTTTGCCCGCGGCGCCGCAGTTGAGGGGCAAGATGGGGTACCTGGGTGCCGCACAGCGTCGGCAGTGCCGCCGTTCGTTAGAACGGCGGAACCTCATTACTTCTTCCCAAACTTGATTTTGATGGCACGCTTGAGTGCGTACTTGCCCAGGCTGGGGAGCTTTTGCTCGTATTTGACCATCGTGGAGCACTCGGGGCGGTCGCGATCCAGATGGATGGCGTCGAACGCGCACTTGGTGGTACACAGGCCGCAGCCGATGCACTTGTTGGGGTCGACGATCGAGGCACCGCAGCCCAGGCAACGGGCGGTCTCGGCGCGCACCTGCTCTTCGGTAAAGGTCTCGACGTACTCGCTAAACGGCGCGGCCTTCTCGCGCTCGCGGTCCACGTGGGCAACCTCGCGGCTCGCGTTGTCGTAGCTCTCGATCACGACATCGTCGCGGTCGAGCGCAGTGTAGCGACGCTGGTTGCGGCCGATGGTGAGCGTAGAGCCCGGCTGCACAAAGCGATGGATGGACACCGCGGCCTCGTGACCGGCGGCAATGGCATCGATGGCAAAGCTGGGGCCAGTGTAGACGTCGCCGCCCACAAAGATGTCGGGCTCAGCGGTCTGATAGGTCTGCGGATCGGCAAGGGCACCCTGGCCGCGGCCGAGCTCCACCTTGGAGCCAGCCAGCAGGTCGCCCCACACAATGGACTGGCCAATCGACATGACGACACGATCGGCGTCAACACGACGCAGGTCGTTCTCGTCGTACTCGGGCGCAAAACGGCCCTCGTCGTCAAAGACGCGCGTGCAGCGCTTAAAGGTGATGCCACATACGCGACCGGCCTCGTCCAGGTGAACCTCCTTGGGGCCCCAACCGCAGCTGATGTGCGCGCCGTCCTCGATGGCCTCGCGACGCTCTTCCTCGCTGGCGGGCATCTGGGCCTCGCTCTCCAGGCAGAACATCTCAACGTGCTCGGAGCCCAGGCGGCAGGCGTTGCGCGCGACGTCGATGGCCACGTTGCCGCCGCCCACCACGATGGTGCGGCCGGGCAGCGCGTCGATCTTGCCGCTGTTGACCTCGCGCAAGAAGTCGACGGCCACGGTCACATCCTCGGCGTCCTCGCCCGGAATACCGGCAAGGCGACCGCCCTGGCAGCCAATAGCCACGTAGAAGGCCTTAAAGCCCTGCGCGCGCAGCTCGTCGAGCGTCACGTCGCGACCGACCTCCACGCCATAACGGAACTCGGCACCCATCAGGCGAATGACCTCGACCTCGGCCTCGATAACGTCTTTCTGCAGCTTAAAGCTGGGAATGCCGTAGGTAAGCATACCGCCCGGGCGCTCGTCTTTCTCGAACACGACGGGCTTGTAACCCTTCTCGGCCAGGTAGAAAGCGCAAGACAGGCCGGCCGGACCGGCACCGATGATGGCGATCTTCTGGTCGAAGCCGCCGGCACGCGTCGGGGTCACCACAGGTGGGACATAGCGGGTCGCGGCATCCAGATCGCGCTGGGCGATGAACTTCTTGACCTCGTCGATAGCCACGGCGGCGTCCACACGACCGCGGGTGCAGGCATCCTCACAGCGGCGGTTGCACACACGTCCGCAGATAGCGGGCAGCGGGTTCTCGCGCTTGATGAGCGCCAGCGCCTCGTCATAGCGACCCTGAGCCGCGAGCTTCAAATAGCCCTGAACGGCAACGTGCGCGGGGCAGGCCGTCTTGCAGGGAGCGGTGCCGGACTCATGCGTCTCGATGCGGTTGTCGTTGCGGTAGTTGGGCGACCACTTGGTGTGGTCCCACTTGGTGGCATCGGGCAGCTCCTGGCGCGGATACTCGGGCACCTGTCCGCCCGCCTTTTTGCTGCAGAGCTTCTGGCCCAGCTTGGCGGCGCCGGCCGGACACACCTCAACGCAGCGACCGCAGGCCACGCACTTGTCCTTCTCGACCTTGGCGACATAGGCCGAGCGCGACAGGTTGGGCGTGTTGAACAGCTGCGAGGTGCGCAGGGCGTAGCACACGTTAACGTTGCAGTTACAGATGGCGAAGATCTTGTTCTCGCCGTCGATGTTGGTGATCTGGTGCACAAAGCCGTTGTCCTCGGCCTGGCGCAGGATGTCGTAAACCTCGTCGCGGGTCACGTAATGGCCACGGTCGGTCTCGACCACGTAGTCGGCCATATCGCCCACAGCGATGCACCAGTCGGCCGGATCGTCGGCGCAGCCTTCGCCCATCACGCGGCGGCTCGCGCGGCAGCTGCAGGTGCTGGCGGCATATTTGCCATCGTATTTGTCGAGCCAATGCTCGATATGCTCGATCGGCACCGAGGTGCTCGCGGCGTCGATAGCCTTCTCGACCGGAATGACGTGCATGCCGATACCGGCGCCCCCGGGCGGCACCATCGGCGTGGCGCGGGACAGCGGGCCCTTGGATGCCTGCTCAAAGAACTTGGCGTAGACCGGGTGTTCCTCGAGCTGGCCCACGCGCATGTTGAGGAACTCGGCAGAACCCGGCACCAGCATGGGCAGCACCCACTGCTTGGCGCGCTCGGGGTTTTCCCAGTTGTACTCGAGCAGACCCGTGTAGCTCATATCGTCGAGCATCTTCTCGATATCGGCCTCGGGCATGCCGGCGAGCTTGACCATCTCGGGCAGCGTATAGGGACGGCGCATCTTCATCTTGCAGAGCACTTCGGCCTGCTCGTCGGTTGCGGCCTCGGCAAACGACCAGTACTCGTAGCCCAGCAGCTCGTCGCGATGCAGCAGGCGGTTGGTGCAGTGCTCGCACAGCTTGACGATTGCCTCGCGCGGATGCTCCGGCAGCGGCGGCACGAACTCCGAACCGATATCGGGCTCGGTGTAGCTAATTCCCGGTCCGTTGAGAATCATGGTTGTCCCTTCTCTTGCCACAGCCCGGCGAGGCCGCGGCACCCCTCTTTTTTTGCAGGCCGGGCATGCCCCCATGCCGTTCACCCACCATTGTTGACATTGTGTCAAAAATAGTATTGACGAACCGTCAACAATATTCAAGACTGTTAGGCGAACGGTCAGGCAAAAGAGGATGAAAGGCGGCAAACGCATGGGCGATAACACGGCAAACATCTCTGTGGCCGATGCCGTCCTCGCGTCCGACAGCGCGGTAAAACGCTTGACGGGCGACGAGCGCCGTCGCGAGATCCTCGCCGCCGTGCGCGCCGTGAGTTCCGAGCTGGGCGTGTCACATCTATCCGTCTCGGCCGTGACCAAGCGAGCCGGCTGCACGCGCTCGCTGTTCTACCACTACTTCGCCGACATGGACGCCGCCGTCACCGCCGTTATGGACGAGGCGATCGATGGTTTTATCTCCGAGCTCGAGCAATGGAATGCCAACCGCATCGTCGGTGATATCGAGGGCGCACTTGACACCGTTGCCCCGCTCTTTAAGCGCCTGGTCGCCAGCGGCCACGAGCTGCCGAGTACGCTCACCTCGAGCAGCGGCGCGCTCTACGGCGGCTTTCTGCACAACGTGGTCCAGCGCGTGGCGCAATACATTTGCGACACCACCGTGGTGGACTTTGTCGCCCATCACGACCTGCGCATCGACCATGTTTACGAGACGTTCTACACCCTCATCATGGGACTGTTGATGTATATCCGCACGCACCCCGATGTGCCCGACGAGACGGTCAAGGAGATTATCGCCTCGACGCTCCACATCGAGGGCTACACCGCCAAGTATCCCGAGCGCAAGCCCAGGAACTGACGACATTTTGCCAAACTGCCCGCGACGGAAGAGGGGACGCGGGCTTGTGAAAGGAGAGCAGCATGCTGTTCGATGTTTGGGGTAGCAATACCCTTATCCACTGGGTCGGTTGGGCCATGGTCTTTATCGGCCTGATCGTGCTCAACGAGGTCGGCCGCCGCACCAAGCTCGGCGCGGCCATCATCTTTGGCGTGGCTCCGCTGGCCATGACCATCTACTGCGTCGCCATCGCCATCGGCGTTTCGCAGGGCGCCGAGTGGGCGCTCACCAACCCTACCCATGTGTACCAGAACAGCTGGTTCCACTACGCCAAGGTCTACGCGGCGTTGGCCGGTTGCTGGGGCTTCATCGCCATTAAGTACCAGTGGGGCAAGATCGGCAAGGCGCATTGGTTCCGCGCGTGGCCGTTTGTGATCGTCGCCATCAACATCATGATCGCCGTCGTGTCCGACTTTGAGAGTGCCTATCACTTCTTTGTCCTGGGCCAGTCCACCTGGGTCACGTCCGAAGGTGCTACGCAGCTGGCCGGCTGGAACAACGTGTTCAACGGCATCGCCGGTATCATCAACATCTTCTGCATGACCGGTTGGTGGAGCGTCTACGCCTCCGAGGACAAGACCGACATGCTGTGGCCCGACATGACCTGGGTCTACATCATCGCCTACGATATCTGGAACTTCTGTTACACCTACAACTGCCTGCCCACCCACTCCTGGTTCTGCGGCTTTGCGCTGCTGCTGGCGCCCACCGTCGCCGCCTTTATCTGGAACAAGGGCGGCTGGATCCAGAACCGTGCCTTTACGCTGGCTATTTGGTGCATGTTTGCCCAGGTATTCCCGTACTTCCAGGAGGAGTCCATCTTTGTGACCCACTCCACGCTCGACCCCGGCGCCGCTACCGCGGTCTCGATCGCCGCGCTGGTCGCCAACGTCGCCGCGATCATCTACATCGTCTACCGTGCCAAGAAGCTCGGCCGCAATCCCTACAAGCAGGACGTCTTTGAGGGCACCAGCGATTGGGAGAAGGCTACCGCTCGCCGCGCCAAGGTTGATTACGCGCACGCCGAGTAACATGCCCGGCGCAAACGCCGCTTGAATGTGAAGCAGCATAGCCGGCTCCGCGCAACTCAACGCATTGCAGAGCCCCCGGAATGTGATTCGTCCGCGTTCCGGGGGCCTTTTGCTGCCGCGAGGATGCGGCCGAACGATGCGCTCAGGTTAAATCGGATCTTATATTTCGTATGCGCTTTATATGGCTCCATTTTTGGGTACAGTGTTGAGCCGATATTGCATTGGGGGATATATGAGCGATGAGACGTATGGCCGCGAGGATGCGGCCCAGGATGCGGAAGCATGTGCCGAAGCCCTGGAGAGCCTTGACCGGATCGCGCTAGACGAGCTCTCGTTTAGCGATTCGGTCGTCGACGCGCAAGACGAGGTGCACGAAGACACTGAGGACGAAGGCGGCGACGCCAAAGACGCTCCTGACGAAGCCGAAGAGGACGATAGCGAGGCCGACGACCAGCCCGAATCCGACACGGGCGAGGAAACCGTCTTGCTCGACAGCTTACCGGCCGAAGATTCGCTGACTCGCGAGCTTCCTGGCCTGGGTTCCGCACCAGCCGTGGATGAGACCATCGCCATGGGCGATATTCCCCTGCCGTCCGTTCCCTCGGCACATGAGGCCGAGGCCCGTCACCGCGAGATGTCGCCCAAGCGCCGCAATCTGATGGTCGCCGGCGCTGTGGTCGTTGCGCTCGTCGCCGGCGGCGCAGGCTACGCAGCCTGGAACGGATACCGGCAAGAGCAGGCTGCCATCGCCGCCGCCAATGCCCACACGATGATGTCGGTGCAGATTGGTGTACATGCCGCGGGGCTCGACTGTTCCACCGGCTCCAAGATTCCCGTACAGGTGAGCGGCCAGGATTCTGACGGCTCCTCTGTGAGCGAAACACTCTATGTTGACGAGCACGGCCGTGGCATCAAACTGCTACCCGGTGACTACACGCTCTCCATTGCCGCCTCCCCCATCGCGTCCGACGGCACCGTCTATACCGTGCCGACCACCAAGGCGCAGGTCACGATCAAGAGCGACGGACAGGACCTAAGCAGCCAGGCCGCCTTTAAGCTCAAGGTGCCTTCGGCCGACACGGTAACCGACGACCAGATCGATGCCGCCGCCAAATATGCCGAGGAGGGAGGCGCGAGCTCCGCCGCCACCGCCAAGGTGCTCCAGCAGGCGGCAACCGCGCGGCGCGACGCCGCCGTCAATGCCGTGAGCGCGCAAAAGGCACAGGCGGCCCGTGATGCCGACGCCCGTCACAAGGCAACCGACCTCTACCAGCTCGATATCCCCGTCGAATGGTACGGCAAGGTCGAGACTTGGCAAAATGGCAGCACGCTATGCATCTATCTTGCCGGCGACAGCGATACGCCGATTGTGACGCTCATCGCGGTGCGCGAGGGCGAGAGCTTTACGCCCGATGAGGGCGATACGGTTTTGGGTGCGGCCAATCTAGGCAACGGTTATACCGTCTACGCCAGCGGCCCCGTCTATCCGTACGTGGTGCCCCAGACCATCAACGGACGGACGCAGAATCCCGTGTCGACCTACCCCATGGACACGGCCATTGAGCTTGTCGAGCTTACGACCGGCAACCGCTACACCTATAGCCAGATCAAGAACGTACTGGTCGGCAAAGACGGCAAAGCCGACGCCGCGACCAAACTCGAGACCGACTACCTCGCCCAGATTCTCCTGCCGAGCATCAAGGCCCAGGACTAGCGGGCCATGACACCTGAGTCCTGGCCTCGCAAATCCATAGACGATTAGGAAAGGAGCCACTTCCATGCGGGCACAGCATGTACCACGCCGTGTTTGCATGGAATATCGGCCTGCTCATCCATGGTAACGATTGCCGACTCGCCAAGATCAAACTGGGCCATCGCGGCATCGAGCGCGGCAATTTCGCGCTCGCGCGTTTTCTCGCTTGTCATATCCACACTTACCTGAATCAGGCCGTAAGCCTGCATGAGCAGTGCATCCCCAGCCACAAAGTCCACCTCATGGCTTTTATTCTTATCTTTAATCAGCAGGCGGCAAACCGAACCGGGCCGCACGGCGGGGGTCCTTCTTCTGAGCGCATTGAACACCGCGGTCTCGAGCCTCTGACCCTGATCCAGTGCCGATGCGGGGGAGAACGCTCCGAACATCGCAGGATCGACGGCGTAGACCTTAGACGCAGACCGCGTATTATTGGCAAGCGAACGCGTGAATTCCGGCACCGAAAACAGCAGGTAGGCGTCCTCGTAATACTCAAGTAAGTCGCTGAGCGTATTTCGACTGACGGATATCTGTCTGCTCTTGAACTCGTTGTACACTTTGTTCACTGACAGCTCTCGTCCCGAAGATGCCATGCACCGCGCCAGAAACAGCGAGGCCAAACGGGGGTTCTTGACGTCGTAACGTTCAACGACGTCCATGGCGACCGTTCGCGACGCATATTCCTGTAGCAGCTGAATCGCGTCTGCGGGCGTCTGCTCAAGTGTCGCGATGAATCCCCCTCGCTCGAGATATCCGACCAGATGGTGTCTGAGCAACGCTGCATCGCTCGAGGAGAAGGGCGCGTTCGACTCAGGAACGCCCCCCGTCTTATATCGGACGTATTCCGAAAAACTCAACGGAAAAAGCTCTCGCACAAGAGAACGGCCCCTGAACTCGCTCTTAAGTTCTGAGGACAGCATCTTAGAAGAAGATCCCGTCACGTAAACGGTCGCCTTCTCCGTATCGACCACGCGTCGCAGAAACGCACCCCATTCGGGTATTTCCTGGATCTCGTCAAAGAAAAGGTAGGCGCCCTCGCCTCGAGCAGCAGGATATAGTGCATAGAATGTATCGAGCACGTCCGCTAGTAGCGATGGCTCATACGGACGCAAGCGCTCATCCTCATAATTGAAATATAGCATCCGGTCAAGCTCGACGCCTTGGCCCTGAAGCCGCCGTATCTCCTGATACAGGCGATACGTCTTTCCACAACGACGGGCGCCCACAATCACATATACGATGTTGTCGCGCTTTGGCTCCTGCGGGTTGCCCAGATCAAGGTCGCGCTCAAAGACCTGCGGAATCCCCTGTTGCTCAAAGTCCTTTATTTTTTGAGCCACCAAGTCGTTGAATGCCATAATTCTCCAATCTTGCTCTCCTGCTAATCAAGATTATAACGATTCTTGATTAGCAGGAGAGCAAGATTATGCGTATCTTGATTAATGGATAAGCAAGTTTTCTATTAGTGGCCCCTCCCGGAGGATATCGAGCGGCCGAGGGGGGCAGGCATGAACGCCTCTAGCCGAAAACAAAGTAGCTAAAAAAGCCCCGTCCCAAATGAGCTACTTAACGCCAGGGGTCGGCTTCGAAGAGGGGCTCGCGCTCGGGGCGACGATCGCTATAAGGATCGTAGCCGTCGTCATCCTCGTTCTCGGCACGGATGTAGGGGTCGCGCGGCTTGGGCACAGGCTTGGGTGCAGGCTTGGGCGCGGCCGGCGCGGCGTTGGCGACCGGCGCATTCGTCTTGTTCTTGTCTATCATCTGCATATCTCCTTGCCATGCAATCGTGTTCAACATTATCGATTGTCGCACGAAAAAGGGCGGCGGACCCAATTGGATCCGCCGCCCTTGGCGTTTAGAGACGGCTGGCAGATTTTAAGGCATGTCCCATAAATCTACTCGGCGTCGGGGACCTCGTAGGTAGCAGACGGCGTGTTGTCGCACACGACGGTAAAGCCGCCGTCCTTGTCGGCATCGACCGTCACCTGATCGCCCTCGCGCACCGTACCGTCGATGATGGCGGCGGCGATGGCGTCCACGACCTCGCGCTGGACCAGGCGCTTGAGCGGACGGGCACCGAACACGGGGTCCAGGCCACCCACGGCGAGCATCTGCTTGGCCGCCGGGGTGATGGCAAGCGTCATGCGCTCCTTGGCCAGACGCGCGCGGACGTCGGCAAGCTGGATGTCGACGATCTTCTCGATCTGCGCCATGCCAAGCGGATGGAACACCACGATATCGTCGATACGGTTGAGGAACTCGGGGCGGAAGGTCTGAGCCATGGCGGCGTCGACCTGATGGCGCATCTCCTCCTCGTCCTTACCGGACAGATCGGCGATGGCCTTGGAGCCCACGTTGCTCGTCATGATGATAATCGTGTTCTTGAAGGACACTTGGCGACCCTGGCCATCGGTTAGACGGCCATCGTCGAGCACCTGCAGCAGCACGTTAAAGACATCCGGGTGAGCTTTCTCCATCTCGTCGAGCAAGATCACGGAGTACGGACGACGGCGCACGGCCTCGGTGAGCTGGCCGCCCTCGTCGTAGCCTACGTATCCCGGAGGCGCACCGATCAGACGCTGGACGCTGAACTTCTCCATGTACTCGGACATGTCGATACGCACGAGCGCGCGCTCGTCATCGAACAGGCACTCGGCCAGCGCCTTGGCGAGCTCGGTCTTGCCCACGCCGGTGGGGCCCAGGAAGAAGAAGCTGCCGATGGGCTTGTCCGGATCGGAGAGTCCCGCACGGCTGCGGCGCACGGCCGCGGCCACAGCGGACACGGCCTCGTCCTGACCGATGACGCGCTTATGCAGCTCGCCCTCCAGGCCCTTGAGCTTGTCGAGCTCGCCCTGCATCATCTTGGACACGGGTACGCCGGTCCAGGCACTCACGACCTCGGCAATCTCGTCGGAGGTCACCTGCTCGTTGAGACCCTCGCCGTCCTGCTCCTTTTGTGCCTCGAGCGCAGCCTCGGACTCCTGAATCTGCTGCTGCAGGCCCGGAATCACGGAGAAGCGCAGCTCGGACGCACGACCCAGGTCGCCGTTGCGCGTCGCGCGCTCCTCTTCGCTCTTGGCCTCGTCAAGCTGGCCCTTAAGCTCCTGCACGTGGTCGATGGCGTTCTTTTGGTTGAGCCAGCCGGCCTTTTGCACGTTGAGCTTTTCCTGGACCTCGGCAATCTCCTGGCGCAGGGCTTCCAGACGCTCCTTGGAGGCGTCATCGGTCTCCTTCATGAGCGCCTGCTCCTCGATCTGCAGCTGGGTGAGCTGACGCGTGGTGGCGTCGATCTCGACCGGCATGCTGTCGAGCTCCATGCGCAGGCGGCTTGCGGCCTCATCGACCAGGTCGATGGCCTTGTCGGGCAGGAAGCGGTCGGCGATGTAGCGATCGGAGAGGTCGGCGGCGGCCACGAGCGCGCTATCGGTGATATGCACGCCGTGGAAGATCTCGTACTTCTCCTTCAGGCCACGCAGGATCGAGATGGTGTCCTCGACGGCAGGCTCGCTGACCATCACGGTCTGGAAACGACGGGCGAGCGCCGCGTCCTTCTCGATGTACTTGCGGTACTCGTCGAGCGTGGTCGCGCCGATCGCGTGCAGGTCGCCACGAGCGAGCGCAGGCTTGAGGATGTTGCCGGCGTCCATGGAGCCCTCGGTGGCACCCGCGCCCACGATGGTATGGAGCTCATCGATGAACAGGATGACCTTGCCTTCGGATTTTTGCACTTCCTTGAGCACGGCCTTCAAGCGGTCCTCGAACTCGCCGCGGTACTTGGCGCCGGCGACCAGCGCGCTCATGTCGAGCTCGATGAGGTCGCGATCGCGCAGCGTGCTCGGCACGTCGCCGGCCACGATACGCTGGGCGATGCCCTCGACGATGGCCGTCTTGCCGACGCCCGGCTCGCCGATGAGCACGGGGTTGTTCTTAGTGCGGCGGGACAGGACTTGGATGGTGCGGCGAATCTCGTCGGTACGGCCTATGACCGGGTCGAGCTTGCCGGCGCGAGCCAGATCGCAGATGTTGCGACCGTACTGCTCCAGCGCCTCAAACTGCGTCTTGTCCTCGGCAGACGTCACGCGGTCATCGCCGCGCAGCTCCTCATAGACCTGCTCGATGCGCTCCTTGGTCACGCCGGCGTCGCGCAGAACGCGGCCGGCCTCGCCCTTGTCCTCGGCAAGTGCCATCAGCAGATGCTCGGTCACCACAAAGCTGTCGCCCATCTTGGTGGCCTTCTTCTCGGCCTTTTCGATGACACGAACGAGCTCGTTAGACAGACCCATCTGCTGACCCTCGCCCGAAACCCTGGGCGCGTGGTCGATGGCATCCTGTGTGGAGCGTGCAAGCTGAGCCGGGTCGGCACCGATGCGCTCAATGATCACGGAGATATTGCGCTCGCCGGCACCGAGCAGGGCAGACAGCAGGTGAATCGGCTCCACCGCGCCGGCCTGCGCGTCGGCGGCCGTGCTCATGGCGGTCTGTAACGCCTCGCGCGACGTCATTGCTAGCTTATCGATTCTCATGGAATCACCTCTCTTGGGGCGGCCGCCCTACGGGGCGGCTTCACGTTGTTCGAGAAGTATTGTTGCCAGCTTTGCGCGATTATATACATAAATCTAAGTCTCTATATATAAGATTTTCTGAGTGATTGAAAGATAGGGAGCAGGCACGCTCGCCCGCCGCGGCCTCGTCCCCTTACTATCTCAATCTGTAACATCTAGCGGCTGTTTATGGCTCTAGATGTTACAGATCGAGATGAAATGACCAGCGGCACCCGTTTATCTAAATCTGTAACATCTAGTCAGCAAATAGAGCTCTATCTGTTACAAATCGAGACGAACAGAAAACACCCGGATCAAAAATCTAAATCTGTAACACCAGGCCCACTTTTAGCGGCCAAGATGTTACAGATCGAGACAGACCGAAAACCACCACAAAGAGGACAGGCACCTTTGTGGTGGTCGCGGTCTCTACTCCTTCGCCGAACCCGTACTTCCCGATTCGACGGTCCAGGGCATCTCATCCTCGAACAGCCATGTACGGGCAGACCCACTATCGCGTGCAGTCTGCGGGTCAGGCAAGCAGGTCTGTTTATAGGCATCTTGGATACACTGACCCATAAAATCGTTGAGCTCGGTCTGGTCGCCCTCCATGACATAGGCGACATCGCCGTCCATGATGTAGATGCCCGGCCCCTCATTGCCCTCGTAGCCCGGATCGTACGAGACATCACATAACTTTGCGCCGTTTGCAGTGTCCAGCTCGATGGAAGAGTGGCATCCGCCAACCATGTCGTTCGCTTTTCCCCGATAGGACGCATATCCATACCAGCGCTTAAAGGTTTTGCCCTTGAGCAGCTCGGACGCCCTGTCGATCAGACTAGAATCCGTGGTATAGCGCATAGCCCCAAGCTGAATATGTGGATAATTACTAATGCCCAGCGCAGCCGGTTGCTCATCAAAATCAACGGTAATGGTCTCGGGCTTGTCGTCGCCGGTCAGAAGTTCGACAGATTGAGTCACAGGCTTGACCACCGGCTCCGTCACCGCATCAGGTAGAAACGCCATGCCGACAGTGCCCATGCCAACCACGGCAATCGCAAGCGCCAAAACAATCAATCCAATACGGGCAGGACTTCTCACAGCAAAGCACCTCGCAACGCAAACCTTCGCTACCTGCACTAATGATATCGCCAGCCAGCACTATTACCAAAAGAAGCCGCGCCCTCCTCACCACCACAAAGGGGACAGGCACCTTTGTGGTGGTTTTAGACGCTAACGGTCGACCATCTCGCGCCATGAGATTAAACTTGAATTGTTCTCTGAACATATCCATTTCTGCCTATCCTCAACAGCTCTTTGTCTCGAGGAGCACATATGAAGTCGTCTTCTCCCACCGGTCGCAACGTCATCGCCATTCTCGCCATACCCATCGTGATGCTCTTCCTTATCGTCATCACGCCCTTTTCCCTTGGTATCACCTCGCCCTTCGATTTATGCGGAATGGTCGACGCCGGCTCGCGTGCCACCTCGCTCTCCTTTATCTGTCGCGGCGTGTTTTACGAAGATGGAATTCCCACCGGAATTTGGCGGTCAAAGTTACCGCTGCTCGGTCAGATCGACGGATGCTCCCCCTATTTCTGCCTTGGACCTCAGGCGCTAAACTATCTAATCGACGACCAGCCACTCGACTCCATCACCCTCGCCTACGACTACGCACCAAACACCGATGAGCGCCACATGAACCAAGTCCTCGACAAGATGCTTGGACAGTGCGGGCTCACCGAGGAGGCCGGTCGAACCATCTATAGCAACCAGAAATTAAAGCGAACAGAACTCCGCCGTGTCGGAAAAATCAAAGGGCGAAACGGGGCCGCCTACTGGGATGCCTGGGCAACACGCGACAAGGGCGAATTCGGACACAGCACCTATATTGTCACTGTCTACACCAAAGACGGAATTAAGGACAATGTTGACGATTTCGCGTCATCCAAACTCGGCATCCCCAAAACAACCAAACCCGCCAACCCGGATGAAATTCTGTAGAGCCGCCCATTAACATGCCGCTCAACGATCACAACAACATCGAGCTCGTCCCCACCCCCCACAAAGGTGCCTGTCCCCTTTGTGGTGGTTTTCAACAAAAAGAAGCCGCCCCGATAACAGGGACGGCATCAAGCAAGTCTATTTTTGGCGCCCCTCAAGACCCAACGAGAACGCAGAAATGTAGCCCGGGGCTTACCCTTTCCCGAACGCGACCCTCGCGAAGCGCGTGAGCGAGCGGGAAAGGGTAAGCCCCGGGCGGACAATTAAGTGCGTTACTCGGCAGCGGCCTTGAACTTGTTGTAGTTGATCAGGCAGCCGGCCTTGACGATGGCACGCTCCTCTGCCGTCATATCGGCAATGTAGAGCTCAATCTGCTCGACCGTGCCGTCAGCGCGCACCACGTAGGCAGCGATGTTCTTCAGGTCGCCATCGAGCGCGGCACGGATACCCGGTACAAAGACGTAGTCGCCCACCTCAAAGTTGGGCTCGGCCTCCATCTGGAAGGGTACCATGCCCCAGTTCATGACGTTGGAGCGATAGCGCTTGGTGGCGTACTCGTGGACGATGTTGGCCAGGCCGCCGATGACACGCTGGCAACTCGCGGCCTGCTCGCGGGCAGAACCGTCACCGGGCTTCTTGGCGTAGAGCATGGAACCGAACTCGGTCGCCTTGGCATCGGCCGCGACACCCGCGCCGGTCAGCGCCTCGAACACACCGGCAAGCTCGGCATCGAGCGCCGCCAGGTCGCCCGTGGACTCGCCGGCAACGCGACGCTTCTCCACAGCGTCGACCTCCTTGGCGCGACCCACGTAGGCCGGGTCGCGGCGGCTGAGCGTAAACTCAGCCAGGCCCAGCGGATTGGAGCGGAAGGAGCTCGTCTCGCCCGAGGGAATGAGCTCGTCGGTCGTGGTGACCGGGTCCATGATCTTGGAGCACACCTTGAGCAGGATGTCGTCGCCGAGGGGCTCCATCGCGGGCCACGGCTTGATGTTGGGACCTTCGACCAGCTCGTCGGCAGGCTCCGCCTTGCCAAAGCCCCAGTACACGCGCTTCTTGTAGGGAGCGTCGTCGAAGGTGTACTCGCAAGCCTCGTCCCAAGTGCCCTCGGGCAGGTCGGTCGCCGGGGTGAGCACGCCGCCGTTGGCCGCGGTCGCCGCAATGGAGCGGGCGTCCATCAGGGCCACGGCGCTCAGCTGGCCGTTGCCCGGCTTGGAACCCTCGCGGTTGGGGAAGTTGCGCGTGGTGTGGCGGATCGAAAGGCCGTTGTTGGCGGGCGTGTCGCCGGCACCGAAGCACGGGCCGCAGAACGCCGTGCGCACGATCGCGCCGGCCTCCATAAGGTCGTAGATATAGCCGCGGCGTGTAAGCTCGAGTGCCACGGGCTGGCTCGTGGGATAGACCGACAGCGAGAACTCGCCGCAGCCGGTGTTGGCGCCCTTGAGCACGCGGGCAGCCTGGACCACGGAGTCGTAGTTGCCGCCCGAGCAGCCGGCGATAACGCCCTGCTGCACGTGCAGCTTGCCGTCGACGATCTTGTCGAGCAGGCTAAAGTGCGTCTTGCCCTCGCCGATCTTGGCGGCCTCGAGCTCAACCTCATGCAGGATGTCCTCGAGGTTCTCGTTGAGCTCGTCGATCTCAAAGCCGTTGGAAGGATGGAACGGCAGCGCGATCATGGGCTTGATGCTCGACAGGTCGACCTCGACGCAGCCGTCGTAGTAGGCAACATCGGCGGGCTTGAGCTCGCGGTAGTCGTCGCCGCGGCCGTGCATGGTCAGAAACGCGTGCGTGTCCTCGTCGGTGGCCCAGATGCTCGACAGGCAGGTGGTCTCGGTGGTCATGACGTCAACGCCGTTGCGGTAATCGGTCGTCATGCTCGCGATGCCCGGGCCCACAAACTCCATGACCTTGTTCTTGACGTAGCCCTTGGCAAAGACAGCACGGATGATGGCGAGTGCCACATCGTGCGGGCCGACACCGGGGCGCGGGGCGCCCGTGAGGTAGATGGCCACGACGCCGGGGTAGGCTACATCGTAGGTGTCGCGCAGTAGCTGCTTGGCCAGCTCGCCGCCGCCCTCGCCCACGGCCATGGTGCCCAGAGCGCCGTAGCGGGTGTGCGAGTCGGAGCCCAGGATCATCTTGCCGCAGCCCGCGAAGTTCTCACGCATAAAGGAGTGGATAACGGCGATATGCGGCGGAACGAAGATGCCACCGTACTTCTTGGCAGCCGAGAGGCCAAAGACGTGGTCGTCCTCGTTGATGGTGCCGCCCACGGCGCACAGCGAATTATGGCAGTTGGTGAGCACGTAAGGCAGCGGGAACTGCTCCATGCCCGAGGCGCGCGCCGTCTGGATGATGCCGACAAAGGTGATGTCGTGGCTCGCCATGGCATCGAAGCGAATCTTGAGAGCCTCGGGGTCGCCGGACGTATTGTGTGCCTGAAGGATCGAATACGCGATGGTGCCGCGCTTGGCATCCTCGGGCTTCTGCGTAATACCACGCTCGGCAGCCTCGGCCGCAGGCACAACCTCGCTGCCACGGCGCAGGTAGATGCCGTCCTCGTACAGCTTGACCATACTGTCTCCCACTCTGCCCAAAAGATTTGGGCGCATAGCATACATTCGTTCAATATCGTGCCATAGAACGGTTGCGAGTGGGTTGCGAATCTCTGCGTTCACTTTATCTCAGTAAAGCAGAGGACGAGTTAGGTCCTGGGGAGGCAGACTTAGACGCTCAAATGACGAGAGTGGATAATCTCCCACTTTGAGCCTGCAAACAGGCAAAAAACGGGAGATTATCCACTCTCATTCTGCAGGTACTCATTTAAGTCTGTCCCCAATGAGTGCCTACAGGTCGCCGCCCGTGCCCAGCAGTTTGCGCATGACTTGCTCGGGGTTGACCGAGCCGTCGCGCGGGGCCAGGGCGGTGATCTTCTTCTGCATCTTATACTCGTGCAGCTCGTCCTCGAGCTGGCGCACGCGAGCGCGGAGTTTTTCGTTCTCGCGCTCGCGCTCCTCAGCACGCTCCTTCATATCGAGGATGCGCACCACGCCGGCGAGGTTGATGCCCTCGTCGGTCAGTTGGTTGATGAGTTCCAGACGCTCGATATCGGCACGCGAATACAGGCGCGTGTTACCGCCCGAGCGCTGAGGATTCACCAGGCCCTTGGACTCGTAGACGCGCAGAGTCTGCGGGTGCATGCCGGTCAGCTCGGCCGCCACGCTGATCATGTACAGCGGTTTGTTCCTATTGTCCTCGGCCATGCTACCTGACCCCTTTCCGTCTCGTTATCGTCCATCATAAGCCCGCGGGCGTGGGCGTGCGCCGCGACCGCCCTAGTACGTCGCCTTGTAACGGTTGACCTTCTCGCGATAATCGCGCGTGTCGGCCTCGCGCAGCTTGGTCATGGCATCGCGCTCATCGTCGGACAGGCTCGTGGGGACCTGCACCTTGATCTCGACGAGCAGCGCGCCCGTGCGGCCACGGTGCTTAACATCGGGCGCGCCCATCTCCTTAAAGCGGAACTTCTTGCCCGTCTGGGTACCCGCGGGCACCTTCAAACGAACCGTCGCACCGCCGGGCGTCGGCACATCCACCGTGCAGCCGAGCGCCGCCTCATAGACCGAGATCGGCACCTCCATGGTCACGTCGGCACCTTTACGCTTAAACAGCGGATGCTCCTCCACGTGCGTGGTCACGACCAGGTCGCCGCGCTCGCCGCCGGCAACGCCGTACTCGCCGCGGCGTTTGTAACGCAATTTGCCGCCGTCGACCGCACCCGCAGGCACCGAGACCGTGATGGTCTGCTGCTCGCCCGTCGAGGGAATGCGGTAGGTGACCTTGTGCGTCACGCCGCGGAACGCGTCCTCGGCCGTTACGTCGACAGTCAGCGACAGGTCGCCGCCCTTGCGCGCGCGGTTGCGGCCCGCGCCCGCACCGGCAGCGCCCGCAGCCCCGGCAAAGCCCGAGCCCCAATCGCTGCCCCAGGCGCCGTTGCCGCTAAAGATGCTGTCGAAGATATCGCCCCAGCCGCTCGCGCCGGCACCGGCGCCGTAGCCGCCGCTATACGCGCCGCCCGCGCCCGGCATGCCGCCAAACATGAGCATCTGGTCGTACTCTTTGCGCTTCTTCTCGTCCGAAAGCGTCTCGTAGGCCTCGCTAATCTCCTTAAACTTGGCCTCGTCGCCGCCGGCATCGGGGTGATATTTTTGCGCGAGCTTGCGAAACGCGCTCTTGATCTCTTTGTCGGAGGCGCTCTTGGATACGCCCAGGATGTCATAGAAGGTTTTGCCTGCAGCCATCGTAGCTCCTCTCCTGTTTCATCCGCCGCCCAGCAGACGACGGCTCATGCTTTCATATGGCACTAGGCCAGAAAGGGCCCCGGGTGTTGCCCCGGGGCCCTTCTCAATTACTCCTCGGTGCTCTCGGCCGTATCGGCCGCAGCATCCTCGGGCGCCGCTTCGGGCTCCGGTGCGGGGCGCTTCTCGCCACCGTAGGTCACCGTCACCATCGCGGAGCGCAGGATGCGATCCGCCATGCGGTAGCCCTTCTGATACACGTCGTTGACGGTCTCGTCGTACTGCGATGCGTCCTCGACGCGACCCACAGCCTGGTGCTCGAGCGGATCGAACGCCTCGCCCTTGGGGTCGATGGGCTCAACGCCCTCGTGCGCAAACACATCGAGCAGCTTGGCATGTACCGCGTCAACGCCATCGACGAACTGCTTAAAGTCCTCGGAAAGCTCCTGGCTACGGGCATGGTCGATTGCACGCTCGATATCGTCAACCACCGGCAACAGCGCGGTGACAAGCTTCTCGGTCGCGCGCTCGCGCTCGGCGATACGCTCGTTGGCAGTGCGGCGACGGAAGTTCTCCCAGTCGGCCTGCAGACGGGCGGTACGCTCGGTGGCGTCCTTTGCCTTGTCCTCGGCGGCCTTCTGGGCCTCTGCCGCAGCATCGAGCTCGCTGCGCACGTCGGCAAGCTCCTTTTGGGCCTGCTCGAACTTGAGCTTAAAGTCGTTGTCGGCGGCTTCCTCACCGGCGCGGATAGCGGCTTCCACCATCTCGTCCTCGGTCATCGTCGCCTCCTTGTTGGAATCCTCTACCTGGTTCTCGGCAGCCTCGGCGGCCTCGGCCTCGTTGGCCTCGGTATCGTCGACGGCCTCTACGGGAATCTTCACGTCCTTCTCCTCAGAGTCAACGGGGGCGGCGCCAGCGGCGGCCGCCTCCGTGCGAGCTTTACGGGCGGACATGATTACTTGTCCTCGTCGTCCACAACCTCGTAGTCGGCGTCGACAACGTCATCGTCGGCAGACTGGGCACCGGCGGCACCGTCGGTCTGCTGCTGAGCGTCGGCGTAGACAACCTGGGCCAGCTCGTAGGCCACAGACTGCAGGGACTCGCCGGCGGCCTTGATGGCCTCGACGTCAGAGCCCTCGAGCGCCTTCTTGGCGTCGGCGATAGCGGCCTCGGCCTTGGACTTCACGTCGGCGGAAACCTTGTCGCCCAGCTCGTTGAGGGTCTGCTCGGTGGAGTAGCACAGGCTATCGGTCTGGTTGCGGACCTCGACCTCTTCCTTCTGCTTCTTGTCCTCCTCGGCATGAGCCTCGGCGTCCTTGACCATGCGATCGACTTCGTCGTCGGACAGGGCGGTGGAGCCGGAAATGGTAATCTGCTGCTCCTTGCCGGTGCCCTTGTCCTTAGCGGAGACCTTGACGATGCCGTTGGCGTCGATATCGAAGGTGACCTCGATCTGCGGCACGCCGCGGC
>CABQSB010000010.1:0-78062 GCA_902466735.1 uncultured Collinsella sp. | reverse complement strand
TTGGGGGCGGCACGTTTTGTTTGGGCTGCACGTTTTTGTTTTGGGAGATCCATTTGAGCCTCATAGTTATGTTCACGTTCGGGAACATAACGCCAGTTGCCTTAGCTAAGTTCACGTTCGGGAACATAGCCGTCCGCAGCGCAAGACGGCCCGGCTACTCAAAGTATTGGAACTTGTTCGTCGAGAAGGCGAATGTTACGACGAAGCCTTCGCCGGAGTCGGATGCCGCCGTGACGTCGATGCCCATCTTGGAGCATAGGCGCGCCACCAGGTAGAGGCCGATGCCCGTTGCGCGCTTGGTGGTGCGGCCGTTGTCGCCGGTAAAGCCCTTCTCGAACACGCGTGGCAGGTCTGCCGCACACACGCCGCAGCCGTTGTCCGCAACGGTGAGCTCGATGCGCTCGCTCGCCAGGCCCTCGTCCAGTAACGCGCCCGAAAACACGATCTTCGCGCCGTCCTCGCGCGCATATTTAATGCTGTTCTGAATGAGCTGGCCCAGGATAAACTCGAGCCATTTTTCGTCGGTAAAGACCTCGAAGTCGAGGTTCTCGCACACCGGAGCCACGTGCGCCGCAATGAGCTCGCGCGCGTTGGCCTTAATCGCACCCGTCACCAAGGTCTTAAGGTCCCAGCGGCGAATCAGGTAGTCGCGCTCCACGACTTCCGAGCGCGCGTAGTACAGCGCCTGGTCGATATAGCGTTCCACGCGAGCCAACTCGCGACCCAGGTCATCGACACGTGTTGGGTCATCTGCGCCGCCGTCGAGGTTTTCCAGAATCAGGTGAGCCGCCGCCAGGGGCAGCTTGGCCTCGTGGACCCAGCTCTCGATATAGTCGCGATAGTCTTCGGTCTGACGCCGGCCCTCGGCAACCTCGTCGCAGGCGGCTTTGCCCACCCGGCACAGGACCTCGTACTCGAGCTCGCCCTCGGCATAGGTTGGGCATTGCACCATCTCCTGCACCCATGCGGGACTCTCGAGCTCCTCTGCCGCGCGCTCCAACTGACGCAGAAAACGGCGACGGCGAGCGAACTCGATCACGATGCCGAGCATACCGAAGATAAAGGACACGCCAACCGCCACGACCACGATAGAAACGGGTGCGCCAGCGACCGTCAGCACAAAGCAGCTCAGCAGCACGCCGCACGTCCACACGGCGACGGGAAGCAGTGCATCTTTAAAGAACTTGCCAAACGACATAGCCGGCCCCTAGACCGAATAGCCTTGGCCGCGATGCGTCGTCAAATACCCCTTGATGCCGATTTTTTCGAGCGTGGTGCGCAGGCGGTTGATGTTGACGGTGAGCGTATTGTCGTCCACGAAGGCGTCGGAGTCCCACAGGTCCTGCATGATGGCCGAGCGCGAGACGATCTTGCCCGCGCGGCTCAGGAGCAGCGAGAGAATGCGCAGCTCGTTTTTGGTGAGCTCGGTGCTAGTGCCGGTTTGCGTGTTGGTGACCATGGAGCGGGCGAGGTCGAGCTCCAATCCCTTGTGGACGAGCGTGCTGCGCTCGCCTGCCGCCGCGGTGCGACGCAGCAGTGCGTTGATGCGCGCCACGAGCACGCGCGCGCTATAGGGCTTGGGAACAAAGTCGTCCGCGCCGAGCGTCATGGACATGACCTCGTCGATCTCGGTCGTGCGCGACGTGAGGACGATGATGGGGACCTCGGATTCGCGGCGAACCTCGTGGCAGATATGCTGGCCGTCCTTGACGGGAAGCGTGAGGTCGAGCAGCACCAGGTCGGGCGCGGCGGCGAGAATATCGCGCGAGACATGCTCGAACGATTCGCAGGCCTCGATTTCAAACCCGGCGCGGGCAAGGATGTCGACAAGCTCACGACGAATGGGCTCGTCATCCTCAACGATATAGATTAGCGCCATGGATTCCGCTCCCCTCTTGGTTGTCTTGCCACCATTATGGCTGCGAAACTGCAGGTGCGCGCCACGCACGTCGCCAAGGTGACAGAACTGTTCGCGAGCGGGGGCGTTTTGTCCGCCTCGCACTCGCAGCGGTGGCGGGAACCAAAATGATTCTTTAATCCCCGTCCCAGAATAATCATTTAGCGACGGGCACGAAGCTTTTCGTAGCCGTCGGCGAAGAAAGCGACCGTGGCGGCGTCGGCCTCGGCGGCGTCCGTCTCGGTTGCGGGAACCACGCCGTGCTCGTCGCTCACCAGGAACAGCGCGCCCTTGAGCTGTGCGGGAATGTCCACGCGCGTGACCGGGATGCCCTTGGTCTGGGCCAGCTGCTCTATGAGCGTCGCCGTGCCGCACAGACACTCGTCCGCCGGCGCCACAAAGGCCAGCTCGCCGTTGTTGACGGCAGCGAGCAGCTCGGGCGCCACGCCGGTTTCGTCGGCCTCGGAGCGGGCCTCGGCGGAGCGGGCACGCAGCGCCTTGGCCGAAGTATCGGCCAGCGGCGCGTACTCACCCACCGTCATGGCGGCATTGCCGTTAACGTCGATCACCAGCATGAGCACGCCGTCGTGCGCGGTGTAATCGCCCTCGGCAAGCGACCACTCAACGTGCTGCTTAGCCCAGCTGAGCATGTTATGGGTAAGCGGTTCGCCCTGCACCAGACGCTCGGACAGCGCGCGGATGTGACGGTTGAGCATGGGCACCTTTTTGTTGGACATGCGCCAGCGGCAGATAAGCGCGGGCTTGTCGAGCGTGAACTTCTCGACCGCCTCCTGATTGGCGCAAAAGTCCTCGTACGCACGCTGATCCTCGGCATTGCCAAACAACTCGGCATCATCAATCTGGGGCATGGTTGTACCTTTCGTGTTAGTCATTCCGTCCTCTTATACCAAAAAGACGGCCCTCCAAACGGAGCGACCGTCTTTTGCAGAGATTATTTTGACGATATGGTCAGGCGACCGAACAGTTTAATGGGATAGAGAAACATCCCATTAAGGGTTTTCCAAGTGCCCGAGATTGCCCCGAAAGAGGAGCGCCGCGTACTAAATGTACGCAAGCGACGGTTTGAGGGGCAAGGTCGGGTGCTTGGGAAAGCCTCTAGTGCCTAAAATGCCTAGCTCCGGTGAAGACCATCGCAATACCATGCTCGTTGCAGGCCTGAATGCTCTCGTCGTCGCGCTTGGAGCCGCCGGGCTGGATGATGCAGGTCACGCCGTGTGCGGCAAGCACGTCGACGTTGTCGCGGAACGGGAAGAACGCGTCGCTCGCACAGGCAAAGCCGCCCTTCTCCACGCCCTCGCGCTCGCAGAAGTCCTCGGCGCGCTCGCAGGCAAGCAGCGCAGAGTCAACGCGGTTAGGCTGACCCGGGCCCATGCCAATGCCGGCCTTGCCCTTGGAGACCAGAATGGCGTTGGACTTAACGCCCTTGCAGACCTTCCAGGCAAACTCGAGCTCGGCCATCTCGGCGTCGGTAGGCTTGCGGTCGGTGGGGAACGTAAAGGTCGCGGGGTCCTCGGTCACGTGGTCAACCTCCTGCACCAGCATGCCACCGTCGATGGAGCGCAGCTCCACCTGGGCGCCGTGGTCCACGCCGCCGGTCGCCAGCACGCGCAGGTTGGGGCGCTTAGCCATGCGCTCGAGCGCCTCGTCGGTGTAGCCCGGGGCGATGATAACCTCGACGAACTGCTTATTCTGATCGGCAAAGTGCTCAACCAGCTCAAAGGGAACCTCGCGGTTGCAGGCGATGATGCCACCAAAGGCGCTCTTGGGATCGCAGGCAAAAGCGCGGTCGTAGGCAGCCGTAATATCCTCGGCAACGGCGGAGCCGCAGGGATTCTGGTGCTTGAGGATCACGCAGGCCGGCTCGTCGAACTCGCGGACCAGGTTCCAAGCGGCGTCGGCGTCCAGATAGTTGTTGTAGCTGAGCGGCTTGCCCTGGATCTGCTCGGAGCCCACGAGCGGGAACTGAGAGCTCGCGGTGTTCTCGCAGCCCTCGGCAAAGCGATAGACCGTGGCCTTTTGCTGCGGATTCTCGCCATAGCGCAGGTCGTCGACCTTCTCCAGCGAAATCTCGAGCTTGGCAGAGGTGTCCGCCACGTCGCTTGCCTGGGCGGCAAGCCAACGGGAGATAGCCGTGTCGTAGGCGGCGGTAGTCTGGTAGACCTTCACCTGCAGGCGGCGACGGGTGGAAAGCGTGGTGCAACCGCCGGTCTCGCGCATCTCGGCAAGGACGGCGTCGTAGTCGGCCGGGTCGGAGATGACGGTAACGCTCGCGGCGTTCTTAGCAGCGGAGCGCAGCATGGAGGGGCCACCGATGTCGATGTGCTCGATGGCATCCGCAAAGGTGACCTCGGGGTTGGCAACGGTCTTCTCGAACTCGTACAGGTTGACGACGACCAGGTCGATCAGCTTAATGCCGTGCTGAGCCGCCTCCTGCATGTGCTGCTCGGAATCGCGGCGGGCCAGCAGCGCGCCGTGAACCTTGGGGTGCAGGGTCTTAACGCGGCCGTCCATCATCTCGGGATAGCCCGTGAACTCCTCGATGGGGGTTACGGGAACGCCCGCGTCCTCGATGGCACGAGCCGTGCCGCCCGTAGAGATGATCTCGACGCCAAAGTCATCGACCAGCGTCCGTGCGAAATCGACGACGCCCGTCTTATCGGTAACCGAGATCAACGCGCGTGCGATCTTCACATCAGATCCCATGCAGTCCTCCTGTCTGGTACGCCGCCGTGCTCTGTGAGTCGGTGATACGTCGATCTGCAGCGCTCGCGCAGCGGCATTGAAAATACTGATTTAATGTAGCGCATCGAGCGCATCGATGCACCCCGCAACGGGCGCATGTGCAGAAAAAGTTTGCGCGCGGAGGGGATGGGCACGGCACCGGGCACGGTGAGTTCATGGAACACAGGGGCACCATAATTAGATGCCAATAGCGTGGTAGAACTGTGCTCGATATGCATCCGCAAAAGAAAGAGGCACCATGGTCTCGCGGGTTCTCTACCGACCGTTTGATACCGAAGACTTCGACGCCATCGCGCTGATTCTGCAGCAGCTTTGGCATAACAATTCGGATAACGATGAGTACAACCGCCTTGAGGCCGCGTGCGACCTCGCCTATTGCCTTTCGTCATCGACGTTTTCGCAGGTTGCCGTAATCGACGGTCAGGCGCGTGGCATTTCGCTCGCGCGTGCGGGACAGAGTTCCGGCGCCACCGTTAAGGAACACTGGATGGATACCGAACGCGCGCTGCTTTCGCAGATGCGCGAGCTGGAGCCTGATGCCTGCGCCGAGTATCTCTCGTTTGTGCGCGCCACCATTCGAACCAACAACCGCCTGCTCGAGAGCAGCCCGTTGCCGCACGACAACGAAGTCACGCTGCTCGCCGTCGATCCCGATGTCCATGGCCTGGGCGTTGGCTCGGTTTTGCTCGATGCCGCGGTCTCGTACCTGTCCTCGCGCGGGGCGACAAGGGCGCACTTGTACACCGACTCTAACTGCTCGTGGAAGTTCTACGAGCTGCACGGCTTTAAGCGCACGGCCACGCACCGCGCCAACCGCGAAGAGCGTCGTCACGACATGCCGCGCGAAAGCTTTCTCTACGAACTCGACCTAACAGCCTAGCCCAAGCAGCCACACCTGGTCATTTAAGAACGTCCCCAATGACTGATCCCCAACAACTAGTCATTTAAAAGTCTGTCCCCAATGAGTGGCCTAGGGGGTTTGTAGATAGCCGTGGTCAAAATACATCAAATATGAGTACTGTTACCTTTTTAGTGGCAGCGATTCAGGGCATTTTTGATGCTTATAGGCATGACGACCAGCTGCACGAGCTGACGTAACTCCCCAAATGTTCAATAAAATGGGCTCCTAACGAGAAGTACTCTCATTAGGAGCCCATTATTATGTGCAAACATATGTGACCAACGCAGCAACAGTACTCATATTTGGCATTTTTTGTCCACTGCCCCTCGCGCGAAGGTCCTCAGCGGAAAGTTTGACCCGTTTCGATGCACAAAAATGGGATGAATCTTCCCTGGCAACCGCCCAGAAAGATCCACCCCAAAGCAAGCGCTCGCTAGAACGTTCCGCCGCCGCCTCCGCCGACGCCGCCACCGCCGCCACCGGAAAAGCCGCCACCGCTGCCGCCGCTCGAGCTATCGGAACTCGAAGCCAGCTCGCGGATGGTCTCGTGGTACACATCGTTGAACGAATCGAGCGGGGACTCGTTGCCGTAGTGATGGTAATACCACCAGTAGCAGGGGTAGTTGTCGTAGAAATCGTCACTGTTGCGCAGGTCCGCAGGCACGGCTTCGGCCAGCTGTCGCAGCACTTCTTTCGAAACGCCCAGGGCAACGCCCATCACCAGCAACTTGTTCCACAAGATCAGGTCGCTGGGGACGGCCTCCTTCAGACGCGTAAAGTCCTCGAGCCAATGCTTGAGCGCCTTGCAGCGAGCCGCCACCTCGGCGCCCTCCGGCGTGTAGCGGCGGAAGGTGCAGCTCAGGACAAAGCCCACGATCGTGACGGGGATCGAGATCATAGCGGCACCGACGTTGGCGTCCGCAAAGTCGGTATAGATCAGAGAGCCCAGAATGCCAAAGACGATGATGATGCCGAGAACCAAGCCGGCAACCAGGGCGATGGTGCCGTCCGAGGCGATAAGCTCGCGCGTCTCCAGCTTGCCCTTAACCGTGCTTTGATAGTCCTCGAGCTTGTCGCCAACAGATGTGGTGCGCTCGCTGGCATACTCCTTCAGCTCGCTAAACGTGCGCGAACGGACTCCGTCCTTATCGGGCTTAACGCCGGCGAAGAAGACTTTGAGCACATCGCGATCGATGCCGTCCTTCTTGGCAGCCTTCCAGGCCTCGTCGGTCACTGTGATGCGATACGTCTGCTCCTCTTTTTCGCGACGGAGCAGACCCTTCTTCTTGGTCTCGGTCGCTTCTTCCAGCTTGATCACGCGGTCGTCGGTAAGCTTCATAAGCGTGGCGATATATGCCTGATCGGGCACGTCGTTCCAGCTCATAAGAGCTGCAAGCACCGCGGGATGGTCGGCCGAGGGCACATCGCGGAAGTACTCGTCCTGAAAGAGCGGCTTGGGCTTGGGCCTGCGCAGCTTAAGCATCACGATCACACCGGTATAGGCAACCGCCACGGCAACACACACCACGGCAATCGCGCCGGCAACCGCACGCGCGTGCTCACGGCGAGCGTTGGCCTCGTCGGCCCATTCCTTCTCTTCGCTCAGGATCGTCGACATGCGCTTTTCGCCCGAGACGGCAAGCTGCGGCACCCAGTCGCTGGGGAAGGCGATGCGTGCCTCGGCGAATTCGCCCTCATGCACGCAGGGAATGGTATAGGTGACCATGGGCTCGTCCGCATCGAGCGACACATCGCCCGTCAGCGGGCCGTGGCCCCATGCGCGGAAGTTATCGCCCTTGACGGCCGCCGTCCCGGCAGCGGCATTTGCGAAGCACACTTCCATCTCGACGTCATCGGAATCCGCAGACCAGCCGTCGCCCACGAACTTCCAGTAGAGCTCGGCGGTATCGGCCCAGTTCATAACCGCACCGGTCATGGTGTAGCTCACGTAATAGATCGCGCTGTCGCCGCTCTCGTGGGGGCTGAACACCTTAATCCTTACGCCGTCACCGGCCTGCTCGACCGTGTAGACGCCAGAATCGCCCTTGTTCGCGCTATCGACTTTGTTAAACGCGGTGTCCTCTTCCTCGACACTCAGCACGTCAACGCCCGCCGTGCCGCCCTGCTGGTTGGTGCCCGTATTGATCTCCCAAAACACGCCGTTGATGTCGTCGTCGAAATCAAACTGGCGTCCCTCGACAACGGTCAGCGATCCATCGGCCTCGACCGTGGCACCGATGTAGGTTTGGGTCATGGAATACCCGTCGGCACGTGCAACGGCGGGCAACAGCAGCAGCGCGCACGCGACGAGCGCGCAAATGGAAGCAAATCGCGCAAACGGGCAGCGCTGCCGACAGGGCTGGGCAACGGGGGAGTTCATAGGCACATCCTTTGTCTGTGGTACCAGTAGCGTCATTGTCCCACGTTTGCGGGCTCATGTGACGAACATCTAGGCCAGCGGAGTATCAAACGGGACGAAAGTCACGTCCACGGCCGGCACTTGGGGACGTTCCTTATCTGCCGGCAGTCTGGGACACTCCTTGCCATGGCCCGCGCCAGCAGCAGACACCACTTCACAGCTCCGTCACAGGTGTAGCGGCTTTGTGTTGCCGCTAAAACGCTGATTGAGCCTGCGGGCGAAGGGCATAAAGCAGTTGAGCGAAAACGGTTTGCCCCTTTCCCGTTCGCTCGAGGATCATGTCCCCCTTTTCCGCGGAAACCCCGGCAGTTGCGAAGAGCTGCCGGGGTTTCTGTCGTCTTAGGTGCCGAGTTGATGGACAGGTATCAAAGCACCGAGTCTGCGACCCGCCATACGCAATGAGGGGCCTCGACAACTTGCGGACCACAGTGACGCCTCCCCATCGCGCCCCGCGCTATACTCGTCCGCATGGATATCAAAGCACGCAACATAGCAACGCCCGCCGTGGCCACGTCGACGGCGACCCCCTCTCCCACCCCCGTCGTGGGCCGCTTTGCCCCGTCGCCCTCGGGCCGCATGCACCTGGGCAACGTGTTCAGCTGCCTGTGTGCGTGGCTTTCGGCCCGCAGCCAGGGCGGCAGCATCGTGTTGCGCATCGAGGATCTGGACGATCGCTGCAAGCGCCCGGAACTTGCCGCTCAACTGATTGACGACCTAGCCTGGCTGGGACTCGAGTGGGACGAAGGCCCCTATTACCAGCACGATCGCCTGGATCTGTATGAAGCCGCCCTGCGCCGTCTGCAAGACGCCGGCCTCACCTACCCCTGCTTTTGCACGCGCGCCGAGCTCCACGCCGCAAGCGCGCCGCACGCCAGCGACGGCACGCCCATCTACCGCGGCGCCTGCCGAAACCTTTCTGCCAAAGAAATCGCCCGCCGCAGTGCTCTGCGCGCCCCAGCCACGCGTCTGCGCGTGCCCACCGTCGATGATCTCGCAGACGACGTGATCGAATTCGTGGACCGCACGTATGGTGCCCAATGCGAGGCGCTCGCCACTGAGTGCGGCGACTTTTTGGTGCGCCGCAGCGACGGCGTGTTTGCCTATCAGCTGGCCGTGGTGGTCGATGACGCCGCCATGGGCGTCACCGAGGTCGTGCGCGGATGCGATCTGCTGGGTTCCGCGCCGCGCCAGATCTATCTGCAGCATCTGCTGGGACTGCCCATGCCGCGCTACGCGCACATTCCGCTGCTCATGTCACCGGACGGCCGCCGCCTTTCCAAGCGCGATCGCGATCTGGACCTGGGAGAGCTCCGCGCCCGCTTTGGCACACCCGAGGCACTGCTGGGCTGGCTCGCCGGGCAAACGGGCATCGTGCCGGACACCACGCCGCGCTCTGCCGAGCAACTGGTCGAGCACTTTAGCTGGGACGTTATCCGCGCACACCGGGAGAACATCACTGTAACGGCCGAGTAGTCAAACGCCCTGCCCCCTTCACTACCCCCCCCCGACGAGTGCGTAATTCTGTATCTTGTTATGTACGGAATAGTTCCGTACAATGATACAAAGGAGGTTTTACCATGCCAACGATTGAGAAACAGCGCCGTATGGATCTAAGGCTGACCGAACGTCAACGCCTTACTTACGAGCGCGCCGCGGCCTTGCGCGGGCAAACTCTCACCCAATGGGCCACGGCTCACCTTGACGAGAGCTCCGCACGTGACATCGCCGAGGCGTCAACAACCTATCTTTCTCCTGATGGTTTTGATGCATTTTGCGAAATGCTCGACTCACCCATGCCCCAAGCCGCAAAAGCGTTGCTCGACCGTAAAGCGATTTGGGAATGAGCACGTTTACCAAGCCCGTTCAACTCCCCGTTGGTCAAGGCATCGAGGCTTTCCACTGCGGTAATACCCTTGTAGACGGATGGGCTAAAAACAGATCAGCCTCGGCGCGAAGAAGAGGGTCGGCGGTTATATACGCATCGTATTACGACGGCGCAGTCGCCGGGTTCTATACGCTATGTACGCACTCCGTAGCTCGCGAAAATGTTGACGGAGGATGGTTCGTTCGGAACTCCCCCTCCCAAGTTCCCGCAGTGTTGCTTGGAATGATGGGGGTTGATGAGAAATTCAAGGGGCTTGGTCTGGGAGCATCGTTGCTCAAAGATGCCATCGAAAACGCCTTGAAAATTTCTGCCCTAGCGGGAGCGCGAGCTTTGGTTGTCGATCCAGTAGATGATGAGGCGGCAGCGTTCTATGCGCATTTCGGCTTTGCAACCCTACCCGGCACCAACCGAATGGCGTTGAAACTCTAGACCGCCAGCAGCATCTCCTCCAGCTCCCAGTATGTCTTAAGTTACCCTACAGATAATGACTATTGCCAAAATGTAGGGTAACTACCCAAGACATCATACGAAGAGCTCGCTATGCCTGCCCCTACGCAACGTCCCAGGGCTGGAGTTCGTCACCCAAGCGGACGATGCAATCGTAGAGCACGGTATGGCGCTCGGCCGGGTTGGCATCCCGATGAAAATGCCCGTAGTACCAGCGCCTGTAATCCAAGTGGTCTTCCAGCTCATCGAAAAATGCCGTAAGCCGATCAACGGCGGGGGAATTCCAGCCGGGTGCCGGATAAAGCGTGGGCGAAAGCATGCGCGTAGAGCAGGTGTGGGTGATTACGTAGTCGACCTTCCAGCCCACGCTGTCGAGCTTTGCCCGCGCCTCCTCAAAGTTGCGCTCATCCGGCAGCTCCTGCGGCCACCAGCTGGAATAGGGAATGCGGTATTCCTTATCCACGCTCGTGGCGCCGCCCATGGTAAAAATCGTTGAGCCGTCGAGCTCAAAAACCTCGCCGCGCGTCAGGCGCCGTATGGGAGAGGTATCCGACAGGCGCTGTGTCAACCCACCGTGCCACAGCTCCATGGGGCGCTCCGCCCAGTAATCGAAACGCTCGTGATTGCCGTCGACGAACAGCACGGTATAGGGACGCGATTCCAGCCAGGCGATGTCGGCGCATTCCTCGGCAGAGAAATCCCACGGAAAGCCAAAGTCGCCCGCGACAATCAGATAGTCGTCGCTCGTCAGGCTATCCCCAAGATCCCAGTCGCGCAGCTTTTGCATGTCGAGACCACCGTGAATATCGCCCGTCACATAGACCGTCATCTGATTACCGCTTCCCTCTTATAGGTTTCGAGATCGTGCTCGATCTGCTCATCACCCGTGGCGTTGACCCACCACGGCCATTTAACGCAACGCACCGGCTCGTCTACCTGCGCAAACCACAACTTAAGCTCATCCAGACTTACCGGGGCGTAGCTGTTAGCGTCCACGCCCACGTCATAGCGCAGCAGCCCCTGTCTAAGGTTGAACTTGTTGTACGCGCCGCCGCAGCTGTGGATATGCCCGTGAAGATGCCAGCCGCCATGCGACATACCCTGCCAGTCGACCATGGGATAGTGGCTCAGCACGATTTTTTGACGGTCGATCTTGAGCACGCAAATGGGCGGCTCGACGATAAAGGCATCCGCCACCGCAGGCTGCGTCCAGTCTTTGTCGTGATTGCCGGGCAGCAGGTGGACGCGCTTACATGCAATGCTTTTGCGCAGCTCGTAGGCCTCTTGGACCGTCATCTTAAAGCTAAAGTCGCCCAAGATGTAGAGCTCGTCATCCGCAGCGACCTTGCTGTTAATACTGGCGACCATGGCATCGTTCATCTGCGCAACAGTCGACCAAGGCCTATCGCATAGCCGTAGCATGTTCTCGTGTCCGAAGTGCGTATCGCTGGTAAACCAGATCACGGGGACCTCCTAACGCTCTTGCTCAAAATAGTCACTCGCCGTCTCATCCTGCCCATCGGCACATCGCGCTTCGATCGGCACAATATCTTGGTAGATAAGGCGATGCTTGTCATCGCGCCATTCATCGTCATGGTAATGGCCAAAGAACCAGGTGCGGTAGTCGAGCCGCCCGTCGAGCTCGCCCAAAAAGGCCTGCAGCGAATCGTCGTAGAACTCGCGATTGCACTCCATGCACAGCTCGTCAGCCAAATCGACCGGCGCCTCGTGCGTCACAACATAGTCGACCTTCCAGCCCGCGCGATCGAGCGAGGCGCGGCAATGGCTCATCTCGCGCTCGCTCGGCATCTCCTCGGGCCACCACGTCTTTCCCTCCTGGCGCCACTGTTTGTCATGGCTCGCGGCGCCGCCCATGGCGAGCACCGTGGTCCCGACGATGTCGAACACCTCGCCGCGCATCAGGTGCAGCACATGCGGGCGAGCCTCGTGAACGAGACCCCCATTCCACTCTCGCATTGGCAGTCCCGCCAGCAGATGATGGTTCTCGTGATTGCCGTCGACAAAGCACGTGGTCCAGGGCTTGGACTCAAACCAGTCAAGCCAGTATTTGTCGGTGTTTGAGCCGCTCCATATAAAGCCAAAGTCGCCGGCAACGATCACCACGTCATCGCGCGTCAGCGTACGGCCCACTGGCCAAACGCGCGACGAGAAGCGGCTCGCCCCGTACTCGGCAACACCGTGAACGTCTCCGGTAACGAAAATGGACATTAAGCAACACCTCCGTGCTGTGCGACTCTGGACAAATCAATGGAAGAAATTGCAGGCCGGGCCGGCATCTGTATCCCTTAGGGCTTACCCTTCGTTCTTCCATCCAAACGGATCAAACACCCAAAAAACTAGATCGAGCACACTGTTGGCGGGCAGCATGTTGGGCAGGGCGTCTTGCCTCGCTTGAGTGCAGCCGCTAATGGTACGCTTGTTTTAATGGCGTTTTGAGGAAGGCTTTTGCACCCCGTAGAACGGTGGTAAATCTTGCCGTTCTTAGTGACGATTACCTTGATTTTTGAGGCATCCACACTGCGGGGCTCGATGGGCGCGGCCACCTCTTGACGAGCTGGCACTGTTTTCCAAGGCTTGCCTCTCGAAAAACCAAAATCGCAGAATCGATTGATATAGCTGTCGAAACACCCATCGAACAGCAATCCCGTTGCCAGGCCCGCCATGAAGCCGCAGGCAATCGCGGCCTCTCCTCTAATTTGCATATGTCCCTCCTTAATCGCTCTTGAAGAAAAAGGCGGCGTGCACCGCGAGGGACCTTCTCGCCCTTGCGGTGCACGCCGAAAATGGTCCGCTTTCCTTCTGTCCCTAACGGGTCAGCTGGCGGCGCTTATCGGACAGGAAGACACCGGCGGCTACCAGGACCGTGCCACCGATAACGAAGGTCTCTCCCAGCAGGTCGGACGCATCGCCCGTAGCAGGCATCGCCGTCTGCTGAGTCGCGGCCTCGGTCTTTGCCACCGCATGTTTGGCCTGGTACGTCACTTGTGTGGCGGGCTGGGCCTGCTCGCCATTCCCGCGTTCGGCGGCCTCTTGGCGAGCAATCTCGGCGTTGAGCTCGACAATAGCCTGGTCGAGCTCGGCCTTGGCGGCGGTGTAGTTTGCAAGCGCCTCCAAGTATGCCGGCGCCACAGCATCCGCCGCAGCCACGGCGGCATCGAGCTCGGCCTTGGCGGCTGCGACGTGCTCGGCGGCATCGTGAGCCGCAGCGATTTTGGCATTGAGCGCCTCGCCCGCATCGTCAGCGCTGCCATTGACGATGGCTTCGGCAAGATTGATCCCGCGCAGGCGGGCAACCGCGGCGGCAGAGGCATCGCGGGCGGCAGTTGCATTCGCCACGGCATCGTCAGCCTCCACCACGTCGTACTCGGCATCGCTCACGGCCACCTCCGCAGCATCGAGCGCGGCATCGGCAGCTGCTTTGTCCCCAGCGGCCTTAGCAAGTGCTGCAGCGGCATTCTTAAGCTGAGAGGCACGGGCGGCAGCCGCGTCAGACTTTGCCCGAGCCGTTGCCACGGCGGCGTCGGCATCGCTCGCAGTCTGCTGGGCCATATCGAGCTCCGACCGAGCGGCAGCGGCATCGATGTCTGCCTGATCGGCATCGCCTTGGGCGGCAGCAAGCTCCGCCTCCGCCCCGCGCTGAGCGGCACGAGCGTCTTCGAGTGCAGACGATGCCACATTAAACGCACGCTGAGCAGCGGCGATATCGGCCGAATACGCCGCCAGCTCATCCTGGGCCGCGGCAAGTGCATCCTGCTTGTCGCCAACATCGGTACGAGCGGCGTCCAGCGCGCGTTTGGCAGCAACCGCCTTGTCCTTGGCAATGTCGAGCTCGCCAGACTTGGCGGCCACAGCGTCCTGCGCTGCCGCAACAGCGGCGTTAGCAGCGCTCAAATCGGCGCGGGCATCGCTGACGGCACGCGCGGCGGTGTCTGCTGCAGCTTGCTTTTGCGCCACGGCGGCCTGGGCTTCCGAGACCTTGGTAGCCGCGACATCGACGTTGGCGGCAGCGCGCTCAACCTGGGCTTGCTTTGCCGCAGCGGTTTGCGACGCTGCGTCCACCTTGTTGCCGGCATCGTTGGCTACGCCCTGCGCCGCAGTAAGCTCCTTGCGCGCCGCGTCCACGCCTTGCTCAGGATTTGCCAGAGAGTCGCACCACGCGTTCAGCGCAGCCTCATACTCAGCAACCGTCATCGGATTGACGTTGTACGACTCGTACCATCGACCAGAATATACGAATGTCTGCGCCTGCGTGCTCCGACCGTACAGCGTCCCACGCGTGCAAACGCCCATGCCCGTCACGGTGTAGCTGGGATCGATTACGTTGATGTAATGGCCGACCGAATCACCATGCTTCGCGGCGTAGGTATCAATCTCGGAACTATGCGCCGTATAAAAATCGTAAGCGGCCTTTCCCGTAAGGCCCGTCGCGCCCAGCGAGGCGGCAGCAGCGTCAAAGACGGCCTTCTCTTGATCGACCCACTGCTTAAACGGATTGCTTCCGTAGTTCCATGCCACGTTTTCGCCCACTTCGAACTGACTGGCGTGATCGATCTTCGTGTCGGAGAAGTTCGCATCCGCAATGGCAGTCGCCATCATGGCATACGTCACCTTGAGCTCGCCCAGGCCAACGCTTGCGCGATACTCGTTACACGCTTTGAGCCACACAACCGCCTGCTTCATGTTGGCCAGGCTCGTCGCGTCAACCTCCTCACCCACCTTGTTATAGCTAGCGAGTTTGCAGTTGAGGATGATATCCGCCGCATCGTCGGCACCCACGCTCTTAAAGAACGCGATAGCACCCTGGCGGTAGTTCTCTGCCGATGCGTTCGCCGTTGCCTGAGCGGCATCGAGCTTTGCCTGGGCCTGAGCCACAGCTTGGTCGGCCTGCTGCTTTTGGGCCTTCGCTTGATCGAGCGCCTTGTCGGCAGTGTCTTTCTCGTCCTTGGCAGCCGAAAGCTTGGCCTGGGCATCGGCCAGCTCCGTGAGCACGGAGGCATGATCGGTCTTGGCCTGGTCAAGTGCGGCGTCGGCAGCCGCCTTGGCGGCAACAGCGGCATCCAGCCTGGACTGGGCATCGGTGGCAACCTGCTGCTGATCGGCAACTGCTTGCTGAGCAGCCTGTACCTCGCCCTCGGCGGCGGTCACCTCTTGCTCGACGGCGGCAAGCTCGCTCTCGCGCTGCGACTGCGTGGCCTTGGCGGCCGTTAGCGCCTCGGACGCAGCAGTCACCTTTGCCTTGGCGGCCTCGTACTCCGGGCCCGCAGCGCCCTGCTCGGCTCGGTCCAGATCGGCCTTGGCCGCGTCATAGCTCGCCTGCGCGGCATCCACGTCCGCATCTGCCGTGGCCTTTGCCTGTTGAGCTGCCGAAAGCTTGCCCTGTGCGTCCCGCTGTTTGGCAGCAGCGGCGTCGGCTGCGGCCTGAGCATCCGAAAGCTTGGTCTGTGCATCAGCTGCCTGCTGCTTTGCCTGCTCCAAATCACTCGCGGCCTGCTCTGCGGCAGCCTGAGCGGCGGCTACGGCCTCGGGCGTGGCGTCGGATGCGACAGCCTGGGCGGCCTCAAGCGCAGACTGGGCATCGGCTGCTGCCTTCTGGGCGGCAGCCAGGGCTTCGTCCTTATCCGTCAGGCTCTTCTTGGCGGCATCAAGCGCAGCCTGAGCGTTCTCAAGCGCCTTGACATCCGCATCGGCCTTGTCCTGCGCAGCGCCCATCTGCTTTTCCAGCTCGGCCGAGGCAGCAGAGGCCGCGCTATCGCTCGCACCACAGGCCGCGTCATAGGCACCCTGCACCTGCTGCTGGTTGGCGGCAGCGACATCGTAGGGAACAGCAGCCGCGTCCAGATCGGCCTTGGCGGCAGCAGCCTTGGCGCGCGCCGCATCAACTGCAGCCTGCAGGTCGGCGACCTTTTGAGCCGCAGACACAGCACCCGCACCAGCACCGGCGGACGCGGCGCTTGTCAGCGGCGACATCGCTGCAGCCGTTGCACCCGCGACGCCAATGCCATCCGCACTCTGCGCCGCCGCGGCCAGGGGCGACAGCAGCGAGCCGCCCGTCATGGCAATCGTCGCCGCAGCAACCGTCGCCACGCGTCCAGCCGCCTTGGCCTTACCCAAAGCCTTGCCGTTCATATCCTTGTTCATGTTGTTGCTCATTGCCGATTCCTTCCCACGGTGAGCCGTTGTTTGACACAGATAGTCGATCCAACTTGCCCCATTAAAAAGAGGTGATAACGGGGTAATTAAATTGAGCGATTTGAATCGCGGCGAACCTGGCATTCGCAAAAGCCAAACTCATAGTTCCGCTCGCGCTCAATCTCATCCAAATACTCGAGCTCTTCGCCACTTGGCTTATCTTCGTCCAGAGATACAAGCCAGCTCTCTGTGCGAGAACCGTCAGTACAACCATAAATGGTCTCGAGATTAATGAAATCGATATTGACGTTGTTAAAGGAGAAACTGCTGGTGTTCATGCTCAAGTCCCGTCTACATAAACTCAAATTGCTGTGCTTGGCCTCTTTTAGAGACCCCATCTCATACGCTATGACTGCAGTATAAGCGCTCAGTTTATATGAAGCAAGAACATTTTTATTTTTCTAGCGCTTATAACGAATCTGTCTCTTCACAAACAAATACCAGACTCCCCCGCCGCGCCCTCACGCGCGGCATATTCGTTGAGATACTTCACCGGAATCGGCCAGCTAGAGGGTGCCCCGTGGCGCGAAAGCCCCACATTGACCAGCTGAACCAGCAACTCGGACAGATCTTCGCCGTCGAGCATCTCAATCGAGCGCACATGGATCGCCGTTGCCACATCCTCTTTGGTGCCGTTGTTGACGCCGACAAAGTAGCAGGTCGTCCCTGCGCGTTCGAACGTTCCAATGCCGTAATAGGACGAGTTGAAGCTCTCGAAAAACTCCTTCTTACGACCCGCCTTACCCGTAAGCTGATAATCGCGCACCAAGGTCACAAAGTTGTTGGAGAAGGTCGTTAAGCCCGTATCCCGCACGCGTGCGAGCATAGACCGCTCGCTCGCCTGCACGTCAAAGATATAGGCATCCTTGTCGAGTTTGCCTTCGGCCGTCAGCAGCTCGAGCTCCATCTCATCCACGGGACCGTCCTCGATCGGATGTGAGGCGTAGTCCATGGCCCCATCCACACCGATCGTCAACATCGCAAGGCGCTCATCCAGCTCAACTTTATCCTTCTCCTTGCGCGGGACATTGACCACGCCGCAGGCCGTCACCGACTCAACGCCAAAAGAGCCAAGGTCAAACGCCTGCATCCGTCCGTCGATGACATCCTGCTTTACCAGCAGCTCTTTGAGCATGGCTCCCAGGATCGCCTCTTGCACATTGCGGTCCTTTTGCTTTGGCGCCACCTTAAACAGTGGCTCGCACACATCCGGCGTCACGTGCTGTTCCACCACGCCAACATGTAAGGCATAGCCGTCGTCCTCAGCAACCTCATTGGGCACAACGACAAGGTTCAGCGCCCGCGATTCCACGGTCCTTCCGCCATACGATGCGCGAACGCCCCACGAGGAATCGCTAAGTTGATCGGCCAGCCGGCGCGCCACTTCGGCAAGCCCATTACGCGCAAACGACACCACGATTCGCTGCCCCGCCATGCGCTCCGCAACCACGCGCATGTACTCATCGCCCTTGAGCACCTCGTAGAAACTCTTACGCGGGTATTCCATGAGCGTCACCCGGGCAAATTCGCTGTAACGGCGTTCGAGAATCTGCAGCTCTCGATACAGGATGCCCTTCTTGGTATAGGCGACCTTGTCCGCCTGGGCCGAGAACGTCAGATCACGGCGCTTGGACGGCTTGTCGCCCTTGGCTCGGCGCAGGATGTACTCGTCTTTTTGTTCGTGGGCAAGCACCATCGTCGCCACGGGCGATAGCCTGTAGCCCACTTGGCTCTTAATCTTTTCGAGCTCTTTCTCGTCACCTTGTGCCCTGCCAATAAGCACACGGCGCTTGGTGAACGTCCGAATCTTAAGATCAAAGGTGCAGTCTTCATCGATAACGATTTCAACCGTTTCGATCTTGGCAGGTCCCCTTCCATCGCTTTCGACAGCATCGCGGCGGGCACCCTTGGCGCTAATGACATACAGGTGCCCGGTGTCATTGGGAACTTCGTCCTCAATCCCCTCAAACTGAGAGCAGGAGTTGAACAGCAAACGGAGTGCAACGCAATCGTCCAGCTCGTCCCAATGAGTTTTAATCGGAACCAACTGCTCCTGATAAAGCGAGGCATTAAGGTCGCCCGTCTGCACGCCCGCTTTGACCATCAGAAAGACGCGGTTGTCCGCAAGCTGCGTGAGCGCGACGACCTTGCCCGTCTGGCACACATCGGCCATAAAGTTCGCCACGGCATGCTTACCAGCATCGCCTACGTTGCACCAAAAGACCGAGTAGCGCTCCTCGGCAGCAGCGGCGTCGAGCTGCAGCTTAAACTCAGATACGGCAATGTCTCCCAAGCCACACGACTGGTTATGCTTCGATTGCACGATGAATCGCCTCCATCATCTCCAGGCTGATTGCTCCATCAGCTGCCATATAGGGGAAGGAGAACACCATCCCCTCGCCATCGATTGGCTTTTGACGTAGCTCCAGCGCCGCTTCATCGGCCAAAACATTGACGATCAACAGGCGCTTCGCCCCAACTTTTTGGGCCTTTGCCTTAAAGCGCTCAGCATCCGTAGTCTCGCCGCCGGAGCGCCTGTAGGCCTCGTAGGCGCCGATGCGATAGTGCTTAAAATCGATCCACACCCCAGTCTTGTTGCCAGCGGCATCGAGCACCTCAAAATCGCCGCCCGTCTCGGCATGGGCAGCGTCACCACGCGCAAGCAAATACCGGCCATCGTAATACGCCTCGAAGATGGCCCTACCGGCAGACTCTCCCAGTTCTCCCAGATACACCGCCTGGAACATATAGGGCGTCATGTGCGCCGTCGCCGCCGGTTGCAGCATCGCGGGCACCCCGTCGCGCGACCAACGCTCGCGCACCTCCCGAATCGACAGCAACTCGGGCACGCGGGCCGCCGTCTGGCTTACCTGGCGAACCGTCGCGCCCTTTAACCCCTCGTCGTAGCGGCAGCACTCCTCCAGGCGGGCAGCAATCTGCTCAACAGGTTCACCCTCATAGCTGGGAAACTCAAAATGCGGCACCTTACACGCTCCGCCCTGCGCATACGCATAGCCACTCGCGGGGAACGGCATGTGCAGCGCAGTGCTTTTGCGCGCAGGATAACTCGCAAGGTCCTCCCACGGCAGGCAAAAATGATGCAGATAAAAGTCGCGCTCGTCGTCAAAGGCGGCCAGATCTTCCTCGCGCGCATCGAGCGAGGTAACCCTCCACGCCAGCCTCTCGTGCTTCTCCTTCGCCAGATTGTTCCTAAAGGCAGCAAGGTTCTGTTGCTTGCTAGCAGCGTGTTGCTTCTTGTCCGCCATGTGGTTGTTGACGGCCGCGCAGGCACCAACCACCTGCTCCAGCTCGTAGCCCATCGGCAAATCGTGCAGGAACGAAAAATCGCAATCGCCGGCGATTTCGCGATCGAGCATCACCCGTACGTGCGGCATCTTTACGCTCGTGCGCATCAAGCGACCCACGGCCTGCGCCACAATGCGGGCTCCTTCGACCTGATAAGAGAGGGTGTCGCGCACCGGCAGTTTTCCGCCAACGCCCGCCAGTACCGTGCGCACGCGATGGCGCTTCTGAATAAACGGGATCTCACCGCGCGTCACGAGCTCCTCCTGTTCGACCACGCCAAGCAGCGCCTGCTGGTCAAACTTCTTTGAACTAATATCGACTCCCCAGGTCAAGCGGCTCGTGGGCGACTCCACGTACAAAAAATCGAGATCCATCTTGGGATGTCGCTCAGCGTTATCGAAGCCGCAGTCCACCTGGCGCACCGTGTCGCGCAGGCTCTCCGGCACCTCGTATTTGAGGTTTTTGGAAAAGCCGCCAGCAGCAAGATTGATAAACATCAGGGTCGGCTTGCCGTCCTTCAGACGCCCCTGAGCGTCACGCCAGCCCTCCTCCCAGCCGGAGGCGTTAAAGCACGGCACCATATCCTTGGCTTCCTCGAGCGACTTCTCGTACGACGCCTCGGGGTGCTTAACGTTCCTAATCACCAGTTCGGCAACGATTTCTCGGGCAAGATCCAGCACCAAACTATTAAAGTCGCCATGGTTTCCCATGTGTCGTGTCGTAAAGATGGCTCCCGCCTGCTGCTCACTGCGCGCCACGCCACGCGCCCAGGCGCTCACGGCAACGAGCGTCTTGCTCAGACGCTTTAGTTCAAACTCGATGCTTTCGGCATCGCTCGTGGTCACCCTGTCGGCAATCTTTCGGCGCAGGCACGCCGCAAGCCCTTCGCTCACGCCAATCTGGTCAAAGAATCCCATCACATGCTCGTACACCTCGTCGGGCGACACGATACCGCCGCCATAGGCGCCGCCGGCCACGGCCGCCATGCCGGCAAGCTTCTTGGACTCGTCAACCCAAACGACGCCGACGTCGTACACCGTTGCCGCCTGCTTGTTGAACAGCCTGGTCTGCCGCACGATCTCCTGGTTGAGCTCGCCAATCCAGGCATCTTTACGAACCACGCCATGCACTTCGTCCAGGTAATCCAGGTCAAAGTTCTTAATAGTCGGTGCATTCCAGGTGGCGCTCATGCACACACAGGGAGCCTTGGCGGCAATGGATGCCAGATACGCCTCGGGCATGCGCTCAATGCCGTGATTAGTCAGGTACGTGGTAAACATATGGTCGATGGTGGTTTCCATCACCAGGTAGTTAACACCACGCGCATACACCGAATCGTCAACGGCATCGATCTCGTCGTTCTTGCGGTCCTTAAAGAACAGCGCCAGCATCAGCGAATTCCAGAAGTATTTCTCGTTGGTCTGGTCGTTCCTAATGCCCAGGGCATCGATGATATTCTTGCGCGAAAGATCGTCCTTGTACGAAATGCTGCCGTAGTACAGCTTGTCCATAAGCGTGGCACAGCGGGCAAGATGGCCCACCACCATCCTGACAAGGCCGCGCGCACGGCGCACCGCCTTATTGACGGTCTGCTGCTCGTCCGTCCCACAAGACGTAATCATGTTGCGGTTGCGGCGAGTATCGAGCTCATAGCGCAAGGGATTCGACAGGCCATCGCCCACCGAAATATCGTCGCTGCCAAACAGGTGACGACCGGCAAGCTGCTCGTCTTTCGCCTTGTCAGACAGGGCAAAAGGCTGCTGCAGCTCCATATCCTGAATACACGCAGCGATCATCTTTTGAATACGCTTGGCACCCTTGGCGATCTCTTCGGCAGTCGTCTCCACACTTGCGCGCGAAACCTTGCTCGTGGCCGCGTTTGACCCCTCGTGCTCGCCCGAGGTCGAGGCATGCGTATAGACCGCCATCCACTGGTCCCGATTTCCCAGCAGCAGAGGATCAACCACGCCGCCATTAAAATGACGGTCAAGAATACGCAGCATCTCGTCGGGCTGAAATTTCATATGTCCCGCCGCCAGCATCGACAGCATATCGGCCTTCGCATGGTCGATCTCATCAAAGATAAACAGGCATTCGTCGGCAACCGTTGCGTTAAAGAACACGACGCCCGCTCCTGTCACCGTATCGATTCTATTGACGAGCTTTTGCGGCGTGCATGCAATTACATGCGGCGTGCGCTTATCGTTGAGCAATGCCGAGGGCCAAATCCGGGGAATCTCCTCAAAGCCACGCGTGATGCTCTGGCGTCCACGGCTCACCGCTCGACGCAAGCTCGCGTCTGCCAACGCCAGCTTATCCCACAGCCCTGGAGTCAGGCGGTCGGCAACGCTTCCCAGGCGTTCCTTCTTATCCAAAATGCCCAAAAGATCATCTGCGATCTCCATCGCGCTGTTCCACGCATGCGTAATGTCGCGAAGAACAACCTCGTCCTTCGCTCCAAAGGGGCATGGAATATCGCGCGGCCTTACGCTGCCCTTATCAAACGTGGCGTCGATCCAGTTTTTGATATTCTCACCCGCTCGCGGAAGATCGAACACCATGCGCTCCGCATCTTTGGAATCCATGCCCTGATGGATCAGCAATTCGCGCACGCTTGCAATGTAGTTGTCTCGGTTGTCCTTACCCGGAACCACAAACACCAAGGTGCGGCGACCAGGGCATTTGTTAAAACAGCCCGACTCATCCCAGCCGCCGACGATCAGATCAGCCGTGACCTGCTCGGCCGTATAGTTTTTGCCCGAGCCCGTCGTGGCACCCAAAAAGAACAAGCCATTGTTGTCCTGGCACTTGGCGCCGCCCGGGTCCTTGGGAACAAACAGCGCACGCTCAAAAAACTCGCGCATCGCCTTTTGGCGCGCAAGATAGGGAGCAAGCTCCTTGTCGCCCGCAGACGACGGATTCGATTGACAGTTCAGCTCCCACGTAGCCATGGTCAAACCTCCGATTTAGTTGTTGCATGTGTTGAATACCATCCCGTGCGGACAAAAACTCACGCAGGGCGGCTGAGCGATGGCATCTATGCCGCTTGAGAAAAGAAAGGAAAGAGAAGCAGTCGGCGACTACTCGCACGAAGCGAGCAGCTTCTCAAGATCGCATTCCAACGCCTCGCGCTCCTCAGCGTCGATCACCGCGAGGGCGACACGCATCAGGGACACATCGGCGGCAAGCTCCTTTACCTGGTCGGGACGCTTGCTAAAGTGGTCGTAAATCCGCAGGGCCTCCCCGGCCGCCAGGTACTGCCACTTTTCCAACGAAGGCTTTTCGGACCTGCTCACGGCATCAACCCACTCGCCAAGACCCTGAAAACCGTTGCCCGTAGTCGTGCCGTTCATAACCACATCGAGCGGGCTCAGCAAGCAATCGGGCGATTTTTTGTACACCAATTTGGTGAGCATAAGCACCTGGGCAAGGTTGCGATACTTGTCCTGATCGGCATAGAGCACGTCGTTGTAGCAGGCGCACGCCTTAAGCAGCTCGTGGGCGGCAATGCGCTCCGGCCCATCAAACGGAACGCCGCGCAACAACACCCCAGCAAGATCGAATGCCTTGCCGCCCTGCACGATCTTGTCGAGCGCCGAGCCGTCCACCAAATCCGCCAGCCAAGCAAACTCAGGCTGATACGGCTTATGCTCGTCCTCGTCCTCATGCTCCATCCAGTTGTTCACCAGCGTCAGGGCTTCAATCTCCCTCCCGTTCAGAAAGGGCGAATTCTCCCCCATCTCTTCCTGCAAAAAGCCCCGCGGCTCATGAGAGCGCTCGTACGCAACCGCAAGTTCCCCGTCGCTCACGACCAAGGTCGCACGGGAAATATAGGTATCTTCCCGCATGTCCCTCCAGGCGTACATCATAAGGGGACGCAGCTGACGGAGCATGCCGCGCGCGCCGGCACCTTCCTTAACCGCGCGCTTCGCCGCAAGGCGAGCAGCATCTGCCATCAGCTCCATCTTGGCGCCATTTCCCATCATGTTGTTGTACTTGGGCAGGTACTGTTCATACGCAATCTGGACCAGATCGTCCACGCTCAAGGCGTTAAAGTTAATCACCGAGCCAATGCGCCCGCACAGCTCGGACATAATACCCCAAGTCTCAACATCCTCGATGGTCGCACTGTCTCGCAGCTCGTTTGCCGATTTTGCGGCGGTGCGCACGGCGGCATACGAGGATCCGAAGCCGACCGTGGTGCCAGCCTTGCCGGCCAGGCGCTTGCGCACCAGAGCATCCAAACCCATAAAGGCGCCACCCAAAATGCAGACAACTTGATCGAGGTTAAGCGATTTCATCGCCGTGCCCTTCTGGCTCTCGCATTCAAACGGCATCTCCCCGCCTTCCAAGAGCTTAAGGAACGACTGCGATGGACTAAAGCTCGATGCAACTTCGCCCCCATCGGGCTCGGCACGAACCGCCTTGTCAAACTCGTCAAAGAGCACCAAGCAAATTTCGCCGGGATTGGCAGCCTGATAGTCCGCGACCTGCGACAGGCAGTTGCTCATGCTGGCACCGCGCCAGCCCTCGCCCGTCATGGTGGAGACATCGAACACGAACAGTTTGAGCCCCGCGGCATCTGCCACGGCCTTGATGGTGTGGGTTTTCCCGTGTCGGTGGAACCCATCACCAAAATGGCAGCGGGCGAAAGAACGTCGCGCGGGTCGGCGCCGCGTGCCAACATCACGCAGCGGTTGACCTCAAAGCTCAGCGCCGTCACAAAGGCCTCCAAGCTTCCTTCGTGGCCAATAACACTCTGACGCGTCTGCTCCACCAGACGCGTAGGCGCAATTCGATTGAGCAAGTCCTGGTAGCGATCGATGTTTCGATACTGCTTCTGAGTCATGGGCGCCTTCCTTTCCATATTGGTTTTCTTTCCTTCGATGTGGACCGAGCCCTTAAACCACTACAGTGCCAGCGATGTCGCCGACTCCAGATAGATCACGTTGCCCGGCTGGGTAAAGACCGGAATGTGGTAGAGCAGCTGCAAAATGCCCTGCTTGAGCAGCGGAAACAGTGTGGGATGCAACACTTCGTACATCAGGGCACCAGCCATAAGAGCGGTAAGTACGGCAAGCAGCAGAAGCTTTTGAGCGTTAGAGAATACCGACATGGTCGTTCCTTTCTTTATGCGAGATATTTGGATTGCGTTGTGGGTTAGCGACTCATAGCGATGGCAATGCCAATAACCGTGATAACCACGGGAATCGCAAGCGATGCGAACACAATCCCGGCAAAAAGGCCTACCACCACCGCGCACACGACGATGACCAGTGCTGTGGGCACAAGCGCGAGCAGAGGAGTAACCACGCAGGCAGATGCAAAGCGAAGCCCGTGGAACAAGCACTCATGAGGGAATAGAGCCTTGAGAACTCCTTCGACAATTCGCCACTCGACAATCGTTCCGACTGTTAAGACAACAGCCCAAAGCAGATAATCATTGGCGCGGGAATCCGAAGCCATCTTTCCGGTAACGCCAGCCCACCAATCAAATGCGGCGGCATAGCCCAGCAAACAGACGATCGCGCAGACGACGGATGCAAATGCGCCCGCACCCTCAATTGCACCGAGCAGCTCGCACATGTCGGATTCGCGCTCTCCCGTTAACAGCACAATCCATTTGTGGGCAAGCGCCGCAACGACCGCCACGCCCAGCACAACCCAGTACGCCCTAAACGCCACCAGGCGCCACGAATGGAGCGGAATCACCGTGTTGCCCTCGCCGATCTCGAACATAAAGCCGCCGAGCAACGTCGTCAGCAAGCACATCATGTCGACGGCGGCAACGTACAGCACAACCGCAAAGAGGGTTTGCAGAATCATGCCGATAATATTCACTGTTGTTGGCTTCTTGAGAGCATCTGGCTCGATCCTATACGTGTCGTATCCGTTCATTAGCTGTCCTTTCGTTGCTGAAACAACTAGTTGGTTTATCCACTGTAGCTTGATACAACTAGGAGATATGCAAATCTCTTAGTGTTAGTATCTAGCGAAATATTACCCAATGCGTACGGCCTCATACGCACCATTCGATTTTTTTCTTTTTCATTTGAGTGCCCCGTCTGAAAAACGCCGCAACTGCTCTTCTTGTAGACTGAAGGCAATTGAGCCGCGACGGGCCAGTCAGCGAACCGCGCAATATAGGGAATATGCAGGAGGTGCGCATGCTCAAAACTAAAGCAGAATTTGCAACTCTTCGCTTAAACGAAGATCTCAAGCCATATATGAGCCGATATCTATCGGATCTTGTGTCTCATATGGTCGAGAAATATCAGCCTTCGTCGAGAACGAAAAGGCTCATTGAACTGTGCTGTCGCGATTTTGAGTTTTCGAGCGAGCACGTCGATGGACCCTCGTGGTCTGTTTTGGGGATTGACCTCAAGCGACCTTCGGCCGCCTCGTTTGAGTTTGAGGACCGCGTTTACAACGAAGCAACCGACGAATGGGATTATGTGCCCGCTTGCGTTTGCAAAAACCGAGTCAAAGTCCCGACGTCGACGTTTACTGCCATCGAGGAGAATATCTTTTTATACGACTACGAGCAGGACGCAGCCTCTCACACGTACGAATCAGCACTCATTTACTGCAGGCCCCCCGAGCTACGACCGCTATCCCAATTCCCGGCATCTATCGATGCGGCAAATGCGCGAGTCCTGGATTTCCTCAGAACGCGCTCGAAGCAGCTGCAACGCAGCGCAGGCATCCCCGATCTGCTTTCGGTCACTGAGTGGTACTACATCTTTCTTGCGGCATCCATTGCCTGCTCTCAGTCCCATGCCACGGCCGTCATTCAGATTTCGGACCGTCTGTTCAATCTGGCGCGAGCCGTAGATGGACGTCGCCTTCTTTGTGACCTCGGCCTGCTAAAGAGCATTGTGCTTCTTCCCAACAACATTGCCAAAAAGGCCGAGGGTCGCGCGCTGCTCTTTATTGGCGACGGCGAGCCCAATGATCCGTATTTCCTTTTTGACGGCAGGAGCTTTGACGACAAGCAAATGACCGATGAGATTCTGCACCAGCTCCTCGATTCCGTCGACCGAGCCTACGGCGATCAAAAGAATCCAGTCTATTGGCATCGGCTCGAGGATCAGGGCAACGGCATCTATCCCCTATTACCCAATACAAAGAGCGGATCGTTCGACGAGAGAATGTTCATCCCCCTTGGGTCGCTAGCGCCAATCTACCGCGGCACCGCCCGCAGCGTTGTAACCAAACTGCCCGAATCAGATCCGACAGACAGTTACCAACAGCACGACTGCTACTACCTGTCGCTAAAGCATCTTCATGATGGCGCAATCATTGCCGCAGAAGATGTACTTGAGCGTGTCCCCGATACAGATATCTACGATGTAAGCCGTGTAGACTACGAAGATTTTCGGAAGGCCAAACCGATCGACGCCCGCGAGGCGAGCCTTCTCATATCACGCGTCGGGCCTCCATTCAAGCTTGCTCTCATCACGCCAGGCCACTTTTCTGTCGGTTCTGAGCGCCCCGTGGAGCGCGGTCTTTTGTTTGAGAGCATTGTCCCCTGCGACGCCATGTTCTGCGCTACCTTTGAGGACGAGCTGCTTGCCCAGTTTGTCCTGGCATACCTGTCGTCCGATGAGGGGCAGAAGAAACTGGCGGACACCTCGCACGGAGACGCGCTTGTGCAACTTGCCCCAATGGACCTGCGAAGCATGACCGTGCCTGTTCCCGGGCGAGCGGAGCAGGAGCGCTACGCGCTAGAGTACGAAGCAAAGCAGCGCGCCTACGAGGACGCCCTTAAGCAGGCGGAACATTACGCTGCGAGCAAGGGAACGATGTAGCGACCGAGGCCGGCAGACTGTCCGGACTTTTGCCGACAGTCTGCCGATCAGGCACGCCGTTCAGCGCAGCAGCTAGAGATCCTCAACAGACTTCGAACTGGCTTTGGCCGCCTCTTCGCCCGCGATCAGGTCCCTAACCGTTATATACGCACTGTACGTAGCATCTTCAATCTTTTCCATAACATCAGGGTCGCAAGTTCCCCAAATATCTTTGAGAACTCGAGCCAATCCCCAAGCAGCGCTGAGCAGGACGTCAACGTCCTTTAGATCTAAGTGGCTGACCGTAAAGGGACAGTACTCGCACTCCAACAGATAGGTGTCAACAGCCTCAATTGTCTCAGCCACATACTGCTCAAGATCGGGATGGGGATGGAAGGCGCACAGCGCCTTGTGCGGATCGGTCGGCTCAATCCAATACAGCGTTGTCGCTTCCTCGCATTTCTCGAGCGGATAACGCTCAGCTGCCTTCTCCCAGCTTTCATACCAGGGATCGGCATCGCCGTCCGTCATCGACCTGCAAAGATTAATCGCCGCAGAAACAGTCGCACACGAATATCTATAGCTGGCGTCTTTCTTAAACTCATCATTGAGCTCGACGTCACCAGACAGCTCCGCCTCCATGATAAGGAACGGACCATCCTCATCCGTAATGCTTATGGGATAGTTGTTGCACTCATAGCCCGGATACATTTTGCCTCCAATCAATCGTTCGGACACATTAACAAGCAATATCGAAACCGCGCTCACGCGGAGGACCGTCGTCCTCGCACCAACCTGCAAGTTTTTCTCATCGCATGAAAAGAACTTGCGATTCTTGCAAGTTTTTCTCACGCGGTGACAAGAACTCGCATGATCGCCCCGCTACCTGCGCCACGAGGCGGCAAGGATAACGGGAAGCCCGGCGATGCACACCACTAAGGCCACGGCTGCGAACGCAAGCACGATAGCCACGCTCACGACGACATAGGCCACGGCAATGAAGGCCAACGCCAGCAGGCAGGCAAGCAGCTCGGCCACGTAGCACAACACCAGGTTCGAGCTCGCGCGCTTCAGCAGGACGTCGGCAAGGCGGACAAGCTCGACGGCAAAGCCGCTGCCGTAATTGCGTCCGGGGCCCTTGGCGATAAACCACTTGAACAGGCACATCAGGGCACAGCCCAGCATGATCATGATGGAAACGGCCCATACATTGTGCCCCGACTCAACAAGGCTCTGGTCACCCATCGCACTGCCGTTGATGAGCCAACTCGTTCCATAGCCCATGAACAGCATCGCCAGCAGCAGGCAGGCGCTCGCCGCGGCGAGAAGGCGCGACACGCGCCTGCTGAACACCGGGGCCTCGCAGCTGAGCCCAAGTCCCTCGCGGACGCGCCAGACGGCATGGTAGGCGGGGTACGCCGCGATGAGCGCGGCCACGAGCATTGACGCCCAATCGGACCCGGGTGCCGCCGACGCGTACTCCGCGATCGCGGGAACGGAGCAGGTGGTATGGAACGACTCGTTCAGGAACAGCGCAACCTCGCCCTTCCAGACGCAAAACGGGGCGGCGACGGAGGCGATGCCGACAACGGCGATCGCAGCGACGGCAATGAGCAGCGCTCCCTGCACGAGCTTGGCGACCTCGCCTTTGGCGGTGCGGGGTGAAGCTTCAACGGTGCTGGCCGGAATTTGGATAGAAGTGTTCATGATCTTCCTTTCAACGGAGAACAAAGCGGAGTCGGCGGCAACTAGAATGCAGCCCATGGTCGACTCCGATCACAGATTGTTCGCCAACATTGATACCAAGTCGTGCGGACACATCAGCAAGCAATATCGAAACCGCGCTCACGTGGAGAGCTGTCGTTCTCGACCCATTCGAGTCCGACGTACTCATCGATCCCCGCATCGGGGACTGAGGACCATCTGAACTCGAAACCAAGCTGATCAAGCTCGTCGACTCGCTCACGGATCACTCCGTAAGCATCCAACGCATTCTCGAAATCCTCCGAAGACGTGTAGCCGCGCTCGCACTGTTTGCGCATCTGATGCAAGCGACCCATGGCGGCAGCGATAATCTCGCGAAGAGCGATAACCTCGCGCTCGCATACATCGATGTTTCCTTCGTTGAGCTTGATGCGATCGGACATAACGGCCTCCCTGGTTTTAAGCCTTTTCGCTTGACTCCATTGAACAGCCGCAAACAGCCGCGTATTATGACTTTTATCGCGTTTTAAATTTTGGCTGTTTGGAGCATCAATGCTCAAGTTCGAAAAAGAACCATTTAGCTGGGGTTTTGAGGCTGGTTTTCTTCGCTCCCCCGTCAATCCCCGTATGCTTCTTCTTAACAGGACTCCAGAGATTGATTGTGCCGGTGACGAAAACGCAACCGGCAATGCAAGCACATGGAATCTCGTCTCCATAGCCAACGACCTATTGCGCGTCGACTTAAGCTCGCTTTTCAACGAAATCGGAGACCACTTTCGTGAGCGAGCAAACCAGCGCTTTTATATCGATTTACAAAACGCCATTCGCCAGTCCTCTACTGCTCCTCACCATGCGCAACAAGCTTCGATGGACTGGGCAGCCGAGCCAGGCCATGACGACCAGCTCGATCCAGACGACCCCGACCAAGAATCCGCACAAGCAGAATTGAACGAAGCCGAAATCGAAGTCAACCTTCAAAAACAAAAGGAAAGCGATCTCGATTTCTTTGCTCCGATAATCGACAAGGTCATTACGCGCCATGCGCACGGAGAGATTTCCGGCATGGCCAGATATCTCCTCGAAAGTGTCTGCAGGCAGTGCGTCATGAACATCACTGCGATTCCCGACTATCGCTATTACGGCTGCTGGATGGACAACAACGCTATTGAGTGCAACGAAATCAACCGCTTGTACCGCGCGGTGATTACAACATCGGGCCAACTCAACAAGCAAGAAATAGCGTCCCTCTTTAGCTCCTATCTCAAACTCGAGTCGAACGACATGAGCATTAACGCTACCAACGGCAAGACCGATCTAACAGCACCGGTGCCGTATGACCACGACAATCCAAGAGACAACTTTCCAAAGGTCAATTCACAGATAGAAACAGCTTGTGTTTGTACCAATACCGAGCTCTTTCGAGCGCTTCTCATTGTTTTTTATCAGGAATGTCTGGAGCTTGCCCCGCTGCTTAAAAACACCGAGGCACCTAGCCTGCTCGCGCAAAACGAAGAGTTTTTCCCAGCCGCCATCAAAACAAGCGACCCGAGACAATTTCGATTATTCGATGAGCAGCTGCCGGCAATCATCCGCTTTGGCGAAGCTTTTGCATGCGCAGCCAAAAAGCACTTGCCCGGAAACGAAACGGCCCAAAAGCTCGTAGAACATTTGAACGATATAAAGCGGATGAATAGCGCCCCCTTTATGCAGGCGTTTCGTAAAAATTATCTAAAAGCTATGCGCGAGAACCAGATCTACGCAAATGGAGACTTCCATACGCATGCAGAGCTTAACGACCAGGAAAACCTCAATAGGCTCGTTGGGCTTCAAGCCGTTATTTCAAAGGCAGGAGAGCTCTATTTCACCGAAAAGGAATGGTCCTTCGCAAGCCTTTATGCCCGCATCCTCCACGAGCTGCTGCTGTGCGGCATTATGCCGATAACATGCCAAACCTGCGGTTCGCTCTTTTTTCCGGCCGGTCCTAACAGCAAGTACTGCGAGAGATATAACGAGGCAACCAAACTCTATTGCAACCCGCGCTTTAACGCCAGGAAGCATCTTGGTCGCAAATCACCCCGCGATGTCGCGCTCAATATACGGAGAAAAGCTGATACGGCATATAGCAAAGGCTTAACAGATTGTGCCCACTATTTTAATCACCTTAGCAATTATGTTCTCGATGGTCTTGGCCCAGCATACCAAGCGAGTAGCCTTATTTCCGACGAGCTCTACATGTCATGGCTGTCTATCGTCAACCAGCCCAATTGCAGGGCAAAAATCAAGCGACCAGATAGGAACGATTTTCCATACTCCGTACTGTGGTACGGATTCATCCTCAATGGCAAACAGTATATAAAAGTCGAGTTTCCCGAAGCCGAGTACCCGGCGCTATTTGAACGCTTGAGCCAGCTCGCCGAAAGCCCGCAATCAAAGTGCACGCTGAATTATATGGGGCCCGGTGAGCACCCATGCGGCTCGTGGTATATCAGGCTATACGAGTTGCTGGAGAACATTGCGCAGATAAATAGTACCGATCAGACCGCAAAGCCCATTCCATTGCTTGGAATAGACAGGGAAGAATGCGTCTGGACCGACCCGACCGCCCAAGCCGCGGGAAACACGCCCGACGCATGCGTCTACAGCACCGGCACGATCGATAACCTGGGTTTTACCGTGTATACAAAGGGATACGACCCGGAAAAGCTGGACTGGGCTTGATCCCGTGGCCTCCAGCAGAGCCGAAGGCCACGGAGCGTCATTGGGTTGCTACCCGCTTATCGCACTCTTTCCCTGCCCACTGCCAGCATATATGGCAATCTGTATATAGTCTGTGTTCGTTACCCAGTCTGGTTTAGGATCGAAAGAACCGACCCTCCCCCCTAGCCACAGTTGCCAGTTAACCGACTTGGCTTTCCCGCTAGCAAGTACCCTCAAATGCAAGTAGTCGGCAAGTATTCAATATCTCTCCGCGAAGATACGCCTCGAACACGACCTCCGCCGGCAGCATTAACATGTTAATGAAATTGTCGAGCGGCTTATCTTCCTCCGCAATCACGCCTGGAAACGACACCCTCGCCATCAGCTCGGGCCTATCAACGGTCCCCGGCACTAGAAATGCGTTCACCACCCGGTCGAACCCGCAAGCCTCGATAAACTCCCGGTATGCACTCTGATACAGGAACTGCTTGGCCACCGACTCCAGCCCCGGCTGGTGCTCCATCTTGCCATTTGCACTCGGCACGTAGTACTTCGCGTCACAGATACAGAACAGCCGCTCGCCATCGGGTCCATTTGCAATGGCAATGGCATCAGGGATGAGCGTATCGGTACCTTCGGGCTCAGCAAACCCATCGCCGCGCCAGCGCTCCCACAGGGGCCGTGGAATTATCTCGATCAACTTCTTCCGACTATCAGCCGCCCACTTACCCTCAAGCGTAAGTCCGAGCGCGCCCAGCCGCTTACCAAGCGCATCGCCGAGAGCCGTTTTGCAGGCCTCTTCCCACAGGTGGTAAAAGCTCGTTGTCCCCAGTGCCTGGACCTCATCACTGCGCACCTCGCTCTCACGCAGCATCAGGTAGCGCTCAAGCAAATCGAGCGTTAAGAGCTTCCAGTCCAAGAACTGGTCCGCACGCTCGCGCTCCAGACGCCAACCTAGCATCTCAACATCGCCGAAAGTCTCGATGTCCTCGTCCGAAAGACACACCTCATCGAGCGAAAGCAGTTTGTCGATACCCACTTCCCCGAACTTACGCGAGCACTCGGTCAGTACAGCGCGATGCAGCCGCGTGATGAAGTCAGAGTCATCGCGATACGTCTTGCGCGTCTCGTACTCCATGTATATCGGTCGACCGTTCGAGAGAACGGGCAAGTGTCCGTCAATTGTACGGTTCCAGTCAATACTCCCGTTACCGTTGAGTTCGCGATCTTCCACGTAGTTCGAGTACTCACCGTACTCGCCGTACAGCTCCAACAGCGCCAGCATAACGGACAACTTGTCGCTAGTGCCCTCATCGGTGTCTTCCAAACTCGTCAGCACCGCGATGCCCGCATCACGCTTGAGAACTCGCATTATCAACCTGAGCTCATCAATAACAGGTATCCGGTCGTGAAAGTACTTGGGATAGACAATAATCACTGCGCCTTCGGTCATCACCAGGCCCACGAAGCGAAACTGATAGACTTCAGAGGGAGCGGCGTTCTCCACATCGGCTTCCTCGGAATCGGCTTTCTTTCCCGTCCGGTACCGCACAATACCGCGCGCCATCATGTCGCCAACGAGGGTCTTTGCCCTCGCAACCGTACATCCCAGCACGTCAGCAAGCCAAGTAAGAGAAAAGGGCCTTAGCTCGCGGACCATCACCGGTTTCATTGCCTATTCCTCGGTCTCTTCTTCAGATTCGGCAGCAACACCCTCCGACGGCTCGCCAGCGACAACATCGGCGAGCTCGATGCCCTTGAAAATGGCAACTCCATCGCGGTCGAACTGTTTACACAGCTCGAAATAGGTCGCCGTCTCATCGCTGAAAAGCCGTCCGCGCTTCAACTTCCCAACGTCCTCACATAAATAGAGAAGAACCTTGTCCTTGAACACATCGCTGAATCGATCATTGAGGTCATTGGGCGGGATGAAGAAGGGGCCCAAGAACTTATCCTCATTGATCCTGAGGTCCTTCATCAGTCCGTTGATCTTGCGGCGCAGCTTATCCCAAACGATTTGAGAATCGGTGCCGTTTACCGTAATCGTCACCTCTATCTCGGATATCTTCTTCCCGTCTTCGAGAGGCTTGCCGGCCCCAGCATCGATGTCAATATACCTGAAGTTCCAACGCCGCTTAAATGCGGTGTCCATCGGAAACACCCCTTGGTCGGCGCTGTTCATGGTCGCCCAGATGTACATGTTGGGCGGTAGGGAGAGCTCCTCGCAGGCTATCTCCCTAAAGTCATCGAAGTCCATATCGGGGTCGTAATACCCCTCGATAGCGCCTCGAACATCGGCATCGTCTTTGAGCGCATTGAGATAGCTGCCGATGCAGCCAGCCATCTCCTTCGGCGCTGCAACTGGGAAAACACTGTTCCCGCTCTTGTCGCGGTCAAGCAGCTGGAACACGTCACCGAAGACAGCGGCGGGGTTCGCGCGGTTGATTTCTTCAATTAGCAGGACGAAGTTGTCATAGGGGTGCGCTATTGCCTCGAGGTAAGTCTTCAGGAATGGACCCTCAACGAACTCGTAGGATATCTCCTTACTGCCAGGTTCACTATATGGTTTAAAACATCCCACGAACTGCGAGTACGTATAGTCCGGATAGAAGGTCACTCGCCGAATGTTTTTCTTGGCAAAGCCATCCCTGACAAGCTTATTCAGTTGATAGGACTTTCCTGTACCAGGAGCACCAAAGTAAATCAAATTGCGAGGCAAGCCCGCCACTTTTTTGAGAAGTTCAGAACTGTTTTTTACTAGATTCGCCCTGTCTGGTTCGGAATGAGTGCTGTTCGGTTCGCCCACCGGAAAGTACTCCCCAATCATCGCCCAATCAATACGCGGCTTAACATTTGAAAAAACATCATCGTCAATGCCAATATCATCTGGGGACGGCGCACCCTCTTTCCAGAGAGCGTTTATCAAATTGCCAGTATAGCTTTGGCCAAGAGCGTCCTTAAGGGCCTCCGCAAAAGAGGAGTCATCTTTGAAGGCGGAGTTGCGTTCAACCCACACGGCAAACGCAGTTTTCATTTCCTTTGATGGAAGATAGGCGTCCAAATGCTCATAACAGATTGAATCAGCAAGAAGCACCTTCTTGGAAATAGCAAAAAGATAGCTTTTTGCCCCGCTGGGGTAAAGCTCGGGGTCTTCGCGGGTTGCGCGCTCGGAACGTTGAACAGCTCCTGAGCTAATGAAATTTGAATGGATTCGGGCAGAATCTTTGTCCTTTTTCGGCTTTTTGCCGGTAAAGCCATCAATGTGGTCAGGGACTTCCCCATCTTCAAGTCCGCCAACTTTATGGGCGAAAGAAACAAATGTGTCCTCATCGGAATCGGTATCGCAGTCTCTACCGAACTTGTGAGCATAGTTGTCAAGGGCGAACATATATTGCAGCGCGCTAAAATGCGTCCCAGCTGAAAGCTCTGTGTTTAGTAGGGAGAACGCTGCCATAATTGCATCGATTGAGAAGTATTTACTCACCGTCAGCCTCCAGGAGCTTGTTCGTCAGGGCTTTGGCAATGACCCAGCCAAGCACTGGCGGCACAGCATTGCCGATAACCTTATAACGTGACTGCAAGGGGATCTTGCTGAAATCGTAAGAATCCGGGAAGGACTGGATTCGCGCAATCTCGCCAACTGTATAGCGGCGGTTCTCAACGGGATGAGTGATGCCGCAATTCTCCGGCTGCGCTGAGGCCGTAATCGTACCGTTAATCTCGCCAAAAGCGAACCTGCGGAAAAACTTAGGGGCGTGGTAGCGTTTTGGATCGTCGGCAATCTTCTTAAACCTGGGCTTAAGAAGTTCGTAGGGAATATCCTTCCACGACCGGCCCTCAAAGACCACCTCGGGGAGATCGCCAATGGTCATGTCTTCGGTAAAATACTTAAAAGCCTTATCGCCATGAGCGCAGGGACCGATCTGCTCAATCATGGCCTGAGTGGCATCGGTATACGCCCAGAAATCCCCATTTTCGTGTTCAACCGAGGGATTTTGAAGGATGGACCCCAGGAGCAACTTCTCAGGCCGCCCAGCAGAAACGGAAGGCAGCTGCTCCGAGTCGACAACACGATCCATCTCATCGAAATCAAACGTTTTGTTCAGTGAACTATCTATGCCGATAATCAAGAGTCGGAACCTGTTCTGGGGCACACCATAGTTACTCGCCTTCACAAGCCGGTGACAGACGTTGTAGCCAAGTATCCTCATGCGGTTCTCAATCTCAGCAATGACGGGAGTTCCGTCATCCATCTTAGAAGACATGATTCCGCGCACGTTCTCAAAGACGAATGCCCTGGGCTTCTTGCCCGCATTAATTTTCCCCTTTAGAATGCGCTCACATTCCTCAAAAAGGGTTCCACGGTTGTATTTATCGTTTACGCCACCGCGAAGGCCGGCATTGGAAAAGGGCTGGCAAGGGAAGCCGGCAAGGAGAATATCGTAATCCGGTATCTCGTCAAGCTCAACCTGGCGAATATCCTTCTCGATGCAATTAGCCGCGGCATCGTAATTCGGGATGTTCTCATTGAAACAGGTCACGGCATCGCGATCGAAATCGTTGGCATAGACTACTTCAGTGGCCAAACGAGCAAAATGCTTGCCTTGGAAATCAAACCCCCCGGCGAAACCGAGGTCAAGACCACCGCATCCCGCAAAGAGAGAGGCGATGCGATAAGGCTTTGTCTGACGAGTCTCCACGATGTCTATCTCATTTCAATCAGTAATAGCAATATTCTACAAACACAAGACTTTACCATTCAAAAAAGCAGAGCTTTTTAATTCGCCTTATTTCTAGAAATCCACCTCTCACCTCCGAATGGCAGTTACTACCGTTGTTACCAACCGTGGGCCGCACCACCCGCGCTCACGCCCCGCGCGCCTCAGTCAGAGTCGCTAGCCCCCAATCACGCGTGCCTAAGCAGCGCGAAGCAGCAGACGGTCGCCTGCGTGCTTCAGCAACTGTTGATGCTCGCATTGAACTAGTCCGAAGTGCGCGGATCCGGCGGTGCGGTGTTGAGCTGCAGCCTCATCCTCACACTCGTGACGGTGAGGCTCAAGTACAACGTGGATTGCGAGTGGGACAAAATGATGTATCTAGATATGTCTAAACTGGAGAGAGGAAGGACGAGCTAAAGGGAAAGACTTAGTGCTATAAGAGGACGGGGCCGAGGCCGAATAAACCAATTTGCGAAAGAATACCGACGGTGCCCCCTATGCCTATGGGCAGCGACACGCGTTTCTTACCTCTGTCTTTCGATTTCATGCAACTATGGCTGAAGCGTCTTTATGTGCTCCAATGCACACAACAGCACGGTCCGATTTCGCTCAAAGCAAAACCGAAACCATGCATATATTCCCAAGACAATCAGGAATAGCGCCCCGAAAATTCCGGCAGAAAGCGGATTGCTGGCTATCAACGCAGACAAATATCCTCCGGCCATAAGAGAGACAATGATGCCGATCAGGCTAAGGACCCAGCTCGTATAATGCGTCTCAGTAACCGCCCGTTCGATTATTTTGCATTTCTTTTTCAGGCTGATGTCCTCGTCAGCTCCAGCGAGAGAGAAGTCCATTCCTGAAATTAAATCGAATAATTCAGCCTCGCTGTATCCGCTTTTCTTGAATCTTTTAATGAAGAAACCTCCTGGTCCAGGACCATAGATAGGACGGTTTACACGAAACAGTTCCTTATAGACGATTTCCATTGCCAACTCCTTAATGCACAGATTCCATTTGCGCTATCTTTCTACCATTCCGTCCGGACAGATTTTTGTCTGACCGCTAGCAACCATTCACAAGGACATCCCGTTCAGTAAATCCTCGTCAAATTGATCCTCGCGCTCCTCATACCCTCGCTCAAGTTTCTTCCCAAGCTCGGCAGCGCAGCGCTTCGTTTCCTTAGAAAACAGGTCATCGATAGCCCTGTCGATTCGCGTGCAAGTCTGCCGGTGCTCGTTCTTCCAGGGCAGGTTGAGTCCCAAACTCGCATCCCAATAGCCGCCGAGTTTGGCGTTGATCACTTCCTCGGGATACAGCACGTCGCGGCGAATCCCTTCGATCGCCTCGTCCTCGTCCATATCACAGGCTGTCTCGCCCTGCACGAGGCACTTGCGCAGCTCCTTTTGCGCCCGGATGCTGTTCAGCATGCGAACGCACACCACGGCCAAAAAGCGGTAGCGCTCGCACAGGTCCCACTCGCCGCCGAGCCATACGCGATAGCCCAGCATTTCGCTCGCGGACTCATCATCCATCAAGATCAATTCCCACGGACGTACTTTGGCAAGCACATCCTCACCTAGCATTTGAACGCCGCCGCGTGTAAAGATGCACGGCTCCACGTCGTAATAGCCAAAGCCGTGGCCTGCACCACGACGATTGATGACGTGCTTGGGCAGCAGGACGATATTGTCGCTGGGCTCGGGGTCAACCTTGCGCAGCTTTTTGACCTTGCGGCGGGCGCGCTTTAAGCTGCGCTCGTTATCGACACGGCCGCGGCCGTCCGGCTTGCCGCCGTATCGCAGGGCAACCTCGCGCGCCAGGATCTTTGTGTCCGCAGCGCACAGCAGGTCGCTCACGGTGGGCAGGTCTTCCCACTCAATGCCGTCGACATCCCAAATCCTGCTCATGTTCAACCTCTTTCTGGCCGTTAAACTACGCGATCGTTCGCCCCGCTCTATATGCCCACAAGACATGAGCCCCGCTAGAGCGCCTTCTTACTCGGAGCAATCACCTCGTCCACCAGACCCAACTCCAGAGCGCGCCTGGCGTTGCACCAGCAGTCGCGCTCGGTGAGCTCGTGGAACTCCTGGGCGCTCAGGTTGCCATGCTCGGCCAGCAGCTCGTCCAGCTCGGCGCGCATGGCCGCCGTGTGCTGGGCCACGATCTCGATATCGGTCTGCTGCGCCATGCCCGTGCCGCCCATCAACTGGTGGATGAGCACTTGCGTGTGGCGGTATACCTGGCGGTGGTCGCCGCAGGCCAAGATCACCGCGGCCATCGAGGCCACGACGCCCTCGCCCACCGTGATCACGGGGCAGTCGAGCGACTGCATGGTGTCGATGAGCGCCAGCCCCGCCGTAACGCTACCGCCCGGGCTGTTGATGATGAGGGTGATGGGCTCGGTGGCGCTCTGATGCTCCAACACCAGCATGGACTTAATAAGGCCATTGCAGGTCACATCGTTGACCTCGCCTTCCAGCAGCAGCACGCGGCTGTTAAGCAGCTCACTTGCCATATCGACGGCGGCAACGCGACCGTCCTTGGACTTCTTGATAATGCTAGGCTCACGATACATAACGGACATGGTAATTCCCTTCTAAACGGAATCGGTAAGGAAGTAAAACGAGGCCGCACGGCTAGCGGCCAATGGAAGCCGTGCGGTCAAATAGGCAAGATTGAACGCGCGAAGCTGCAAGGACTAATCCCTCAGCCACTTGGCCGCATTGGGATGGTCGCCGCAAAAATACTTCTTGGCACGGAAGGGGCGCATGCCGGTTACTTTGACCAGGCAGTCGGTACGCGGCATAAGCCCCACCTCGCCCGGGGTTATCACGCAACCGCGCACATCGACGGCAGTACGCTCGGCGCCCACGTAATTGGTGCCCAGAACCGACTCGCCGCACAGATTGCTTATGTACTCCTGTGTCGCGATGTTGCTGCCGCCGCCCATGTAGACCAAGCTGTCGCAGTTATCGAGGATGGTATGAGCTGTGGTTTCGCCATACACACCATCGAGCTGGCTCAACGACTGCGCGCACATCAAAAAGCTCATGCCACGGCTGCGCACGGTCGCAATACTCCGCTCAAAATCGGGGATGCGGCCCACGTTGGGAAACTCATCCAGAATAAACTGCACGCGGCGCTGCAAATGCCCACTAGGGCTGGCGTCGGCGCGGCGCTGGGCCAGGTTAAACAGCTGCTTAAGGGCAACGTTGGCAAGCCATGCATTGGTCGAGTCGTTGTCGCTCACCTTAAGATCGATTACGCGCTTGCCCTCGTCGATACGGTCAAGACGCATTTCATCTTTCTCATAGACGCGCATGAGCTGGGGAGTCTTAAGCCGCGAGATGATCGCATTGAGTGTGATCAGAATACTCTTAAGCGTCCTATCGGCTGCTCCGCGAAAATCGCGGTACTGCTCAACGCCATACAGGTCCGCGTTCGCCGACTCATACCTGCCAAGAAATTCCTTGGACTCCACCTGCCCCACAAGGTAGTCCAACGGAAATCGGCCCTCGCCATCTCCCGTGACCTTGATGAGCGCGGCCAGCTTAAAGACGTTGTTTATCTTAAGGTAGCGGCGCGGAGCCGTGGGATCCCCACCCGGCGCAAATGTGCCGGCAAGGCACTCCAAAAGGAACAGGATTCCAATAATCGCTCGGAGCAGCAGATCGCTCGCGTTGTCCCAAAACGGGTCGTTCCTAAAGCTGCGCCCATCAGGATCGACCCCCTCCATGATTGCCGCCACTGTGGTGGGGATATCCTCGACATCCATCACGTAACGCAGAGGGTCGTATCCGGCCGACCGCTCGGGATTAACAGTATCGAGAACCGTTACCTCGTAGCCGTCCTCTTCAAAGCCTTTCCCCGTACGGCGCAGCAGCTCACCCTTGGTGTCTGTGACCACATAACAGCATTCGTGGTGATTGAGCAGGTTGGGCAAAACGAAACTCGCCGTTTTGCCGCTGCCGGTTCCGCCAAAGACAAACACGTTGTTGGACACGCTCGTCTCCCAGTGCTTATCGCCCTCGTAAAAAGCAACCGTGGCACCGTGCGCCAAGATCACATCGCGCTGCTCATCGCCGGACGACAGCGCCTGCATTTCCTCCTTGGTCGCCCACTTCTTGGCTTGATACTCCGTTTGCTGTGCGGCCTCGTAGCCGTACATCTTAATGACCGACATGTCACGGCCCCTTTCTTGTCGATGGTTCTGCGTAGTTGCTAGGAAATACGGCCGATGCCTTCGCCCTCCTTGGGGCTTGTCGCGCATGGCAACTTGACCGCGCCGTCAATCAGTCGCTCGGCCTGCGCCACATAGCTCTCGCGCGCCACGGTTGAGACCGTCCCGTCGCGCAGATACGCAAGCAACGACTCGATCATCAGCTTGTCGAGCAGGTCGTATCCCTTGGCCTGAGCGTAGTTGAGGGTGTAGCGGTCCCGAAGCCTCTGTACCTTGGTTGCCAAATCGGTTTCCATCTTTTCCTCCCTGTAATAAAAGTTCTGCCGATTGTCCGAAAGCGCCTCAAACGGGCGTTTGACACATAGCTCGAAGTTGAAACGCGAACTCGCATCGAATACGCGTTGCTGAATCACGCGGTAACGTTCGAAAAACATGACGGCATCGTCTTCGTCCGCCGTAAATCCATGCGATCCATCGCGATGCACGTGGTCGCTGGGTCTTTTGTAGTCGATGCTTCGCACAAAGCGAGACGGAATGCGTCCCCCTTTTTCGGACGAGTACTTCATACCTGTCGAAACCTGCTCAAACATGAGCACGCCGCTCGATTTAAAGCGCGGATTGCTTCCGTGCCGAAACAGGCTAATTAAGATGGCCATGCAGCGCATACAGTTATCGCGCTGGGGAAAGTACAGCGACAGCAAAGCGAGCGCCGCCGCGGCCAAAAGCTCGCGAGCCTCGTGCACATCGTCTCGATACTGCTCGGGCACCAGCCCGGGAATATCGGGTGAATGCTTTTCCAGTACGCCAACAAGCGCCTTAGCGAGGCGTTCAACGTTCTCCTCACCGCAGTACGGATACGGAAACGGCTTCTCTGCCTTCACGTTCTTTTCGCACATGCCACGGAGGTCTTCGTCGAGCGTGTTGAGGAATACCTCATAAATGTTGTCTTCGTTCTTCATGGATGCTTCTTCCTGTCCGGTTGCAAATGTTTGTCGGTAAGTTTGTTCTAAGTTTTAGAATGTTCTGAGGCATAGGTAGTAGTTATTGACCTAACCTGCTGCTTCGTAAGTGAAATTGCCCTGCTCGATAGCGCAGTTTGCCTAAAGGCTGTATAGCGGTTGTATCAAGCAGTTAATATTGAGTTGGCTTTGGATTGCTTCGAGGATAGCACAGTGCACTGTTCTCGTCATTAGAAATTTTCAATTTTTTCTGCTAATATAAACCCACTAAGAAGAAAGGGCTCTATACATGCGTGAAACTACATCATCATTGCCACGCCTCACCGCCGCCGCCCTCTCGCGCGCGCTTAACCTGGAACAAGGCAGTCGCCTGCTCACTGTCCGTCTGCCTGGCGCTGTGGATGCCGAAGATCTCGCTAAGTGCTTTACCCTAAACGGTAACGGCGTGCCCGATATTTGTGAGCTTGAACCCGGCAAGCAGAATGCAAGCGATGATGATGCAGCGCCGGTGTTTGTCGATGCATCAAACTACTACCGCGCAAATAAGCACGATATCGAAAAAGACAGTGCCGCGCTCATCGATTATTTAGAGCCTGGCTACCTTGATTTTTGCGACTGGGGTCCTTTTATTTGGTGCCTGTATGCTCTCGCCCTTTCGGGCCGCACTCGAGCAGCCGTGGTACTTCCCGCCGATTTACTTGATAAAGCTGAACAAGCACGCACGATTTTGATACGCGAAGGGCTCATCGAGAGCATCGTTTATTTGCCACTTTCCGAGCCCAGGCCCTACATGACAAGCGCGCTCCTCATACTGTCTTCAGGAAATCGCAGCGTTGCATTTCGCAGCGCAATTGAGCCCGGACCGCGTTTTCAATATGTGACTAAAACATCGTATTACTCTGATATCACCTTTTCTATCTCTCCTGACTGGGCCCGCATTGATACCAATACGCCAAGATCGACGCCAATCGAAACGTCCACTTTTGCCACGCGCGAGCTGCTCCAACACCACGCCGCTCTCTCAAAAGGCAAAATCAGCCTCATCGCCATCACCCGAAACTACAGCGCCACACTCGGTGACTCTTTTACGCGAGTCGCGCCATTCATGCCCCGCGAGAGCACGACATCGAACGACATTGACGCAGTCGAGGTGCGCCGAATCTCATCTCAAGATTTTCAAGACGGCAACCTTCTACCCGCAGATGCTGTAGAGAGTGCAAATGGCTCGGATTCCAAAATCGTAAAGGTGAACCCCAGCGTTCTCGATCGATATGAGCTCCGCGCTGGAGATATCGTCATGCCACGCATGCTGGGTCGCTACGGCGCGTCCAACCTGCTCGTCGTCAGCGCCGATGACGCGAAGCAACACCTGGTTGCTTCGCATAACACCACCGTCATTCGCCCGTCGTTCCAAACGATGACCGAAGAGGAGCGCGTAGTGTTTTCGGAGATAATCGTTGGATACCTTACCGAAGGCCATGGGGCGAAGCTGATTCAAGCATTAACTGAAGCAGCCAGCATCCGCGCCATCCGCCCTACCGACCTGTTCGAGATCGAAGTCCCGCCAGCGCTCGACCCGCGCACGCGCGAGTACAGCGAATCCATCAATCGCTTTGCCGAGGTCGTAGAAGCAAAGAAACAAGCCGAGACCGCTGTCGCCCAAGCCCAGCGCAACCTCGAAACCGCAAAGAAGGCCGTCACTCAGGTGGTCGACCAGGCCTGCGAATAGCGCATAGGCAGTAGAAACGTCTTAAGCCGGCGTCAGGAACTGGTCCTGCCGCCGGCTAAACTATCTAGACTATTCCCATCCCGTGGTCTGAGGATTCCATTTGCACATATTCGCCGAACGGTCAAAGCACGGTACGTACAACCGATTGACGATCTCTTCTGCTCCAGTGATACTCCCCGCGAGATCAAGTACCCCCGCCTGCCTAGCCATCTTTACATACTGCGCAGAACCATTTTGTTTCCACCAGAGAGGCGCCACGAACTCTTCCGGCATTGCCACCTTGCGGACAGACGCTTCTTTCTCGACTCTCTCGATAAGTGTAGCCCCATCGATGAAGCAAGTTTTCGCGTACACCAAGATGTCGACTATATCCTTGATTCGCGAAGAGGCACGGCCCTCATGCATCTCTATCATTGCGAGCAATTTATCTGCAAGGGCGCTCTCCACTCGGCATACTCGATAGTCGCAGACTGGGAGCCCCTCGATATTCAAACGATCGATCGGCGCGAGAACCTCAGGCTCAAGTCCCCGCACTTCATCAATTACCAAGTCAATTGAAATTGGCTGTAGCTTCTTGGTTCCCATAAAGGGGGTGAACCATACCTTAGCACCGCACCGATACTCATCTTCTTCTTTGATCTGCTCTGCACGATCAAAGACAAACGAAACGAAATCCTCCAGATCAATCGAAGCCGCCCGCACCAGATCGGCAACAGCCTCTTCGAGGCTCTCCTCTTGAGCAACCAAGTCAATATCTCTTGTGACACGCGCATCGAGCGTTCGCGCCAGGACGCTTTGACCACCTTTAAGCACAAAACGGCAGTCATCTTCTGAAAAAACGCGACATAGGAAGCGATGAAAGTAGAAACCAACGATTGCCCGATTAGTATCCATTGGTGATTCTCTTGCGGCATTCCTAACAGCCATCTCCAATGCGGCAGGCGTTTTGTACTTCACCATGTCCTCCGTTTCGCATTACCCGTTCAGTACCATCAGCAAAGGCGCCATCAGCTCGCGTCGTTTGGCGGTTTTAGAGTTCTCTTCTACAAGATCCTTCAGCCGTTGTATATCGAGTCCACGTCCAAGCGCATCGTGATAGGCATCGATAATTAATGAGGGATCCTCGCAATCGAGGCAAAGATCGACAAGCGTGCGCTCGGGTTTAGTTACCGGCAGGCCGTCGAGCCAAACGATGTCCCGCTCAGCAATCTCGCGCTTTACAAAAGAAAGGGATTCGTTTCTTGTATTGATACGCATGGGCGCGGTCATCCTGTAGGGGGACAGATAGAAATCGCCCATTTGCTGTAGGTTCGCCGCTGTCGTACCGCTCACGGCGATGCCATCCCACTGACGTTTTCTCTCCCACGCGCAAAGGGAGGGATTGGTGAGCTTCCAAAAGGCGTTGAGTTCGTCGGTGTCTCGGCGCTGCGTTCCAGACATCCGGTAGGCGCCGTGGCATATCCGTTCAAGACGCCCTGCGCGGCATGAGTGCGCCAGCGCATCTCGAGAGATGTCCATGCGAGCCGCCTGGGCTGTGGTGAACACGCCCTCGCTCTCGGAAAGCTCGCTTATCGCCGCTATGTTGCTAAAGTACTTCATGCTGCAATTGTAGGATATTTTCATACTTTTGCAACGTGATTTTTGATCCATTAGATCCGTTTGCCTTGTTTACCCCATTTCTGACGCCGTTTTGCACCGGCACCCCATCCCCCGCTATTGAGGTCTAATACTTTTCCGCGAAGTGAACGGCTGTTTTTGGACCCCTGAAACATCCGCATTTTTCGGCGGCAAAATCGTGGGATTTCAGCATTGAAACCGCAGGAAGCGGCACCTCTAAAGTGTCGATGCTTCGGGGGTCCGTTTTCACTCATTCACTTCTCGGAAAAGTATTAGACCTCGCTATCAGCTATCCCAAAGATCAGACCGCCCCTCCTTCACGCCACGCAAAACCTGCCTTTTCTGCCCCTGCCCGCCTCCGCACCACCCAAAAACTCATCCAACATTAATCTTGGCTCAAGAATCGCTTAATCTATAACCTGCACTATAGAGTTCGACCAAGAGCGGGGCGGCGCCGCGCAACGCAGGCCGCCGAACGCAACGCTCGCGCCCGGGCAGATCGCCCGGCGTCGCGCCCATCGAACGAAAGGAAAGGTCATGGACGACCTCGAAAAAGTTGAAACCATCCGCACCAAGTGCAACGTGAGCTACACCGATGCCAAGGCCGCGCTCGACGCCGCCGACGGCAACGTGCTGGATGCCATCATTTGGCTCGAGTCGCAGGGCAAGACCCAGACCACGTCGGCGCACGCCGCCACCGAGTCCGCGCCGGTCGACGAACCTTCGGCCGAGATGGTCGCCGCGCAAGCCGCTTACGAAAAGTCGAGCGAAAAGACCGACTTCTCCAAGAAGATGGACAGCGTGTGGGAGTACCTCAAAAGGCTCTTCCGCCTGAGCTTGGACACCAAGTTTATCGCCACGCGCCGCGATGCGATCGTCCTCAACATCCCCATCCTGATTCCCATCATCGCGCTGTTTGCCTGGGGCGCCACGATATGGCTGATGCTGATTGGCCTGTTCTTTGGCATGCGCTACCGCATCGACAGCGACGGCGACGTGCCTGGCAGCATCAACAACCTTATGGACAGCGCTGCCAACGCCGCAGACGACATCAAGCAAAATCTGAACGACGACAAGTAATCGCAGACGGGGGCACGCATGGCACGAATCCTGATCGTAGAGGACGAGGAGAAAATCGCCCGCTTTGTGACGCTCGAGCTGGAGCACGAGGGCTACCAGGTGGAGCACGCCGCCGACGGCCGCACCGCCGTGGACCTGGCGCTGGAGCGCGACTACGACCTGATTCTGCTCGACGTACTGTTGCCGCAGCTCAACGGCATGGAGGTGCTGCGGCGTGTCCGCAAGCACAAGGACGTGCCGGTGATCATGGTCACCGCGCGCGATGCCGTGATGGATAAGGTTGCCGGGCTCGATGCCGGCGCCGACGATTACCTGACCAAGCCGTTTGCGATTGAGGAGCTGTTCGCACGGATCCGCGTGGCGCTGAAGCGCTCGGAGGCTGTGCGGACGGCTTCGGGCGTTGGCGGCGTTGGTACTGGGGCGGGCGCGGCAGGCGACGCGGGCGCCGGTATCGCCACAATGTCCCCGGCAACCGACACGACCCAGGCTTCCGCCTCGCCCTCCCCCGCCACGCTCGCCGTGGGCTCGGTTGCGCTCGACCCCGACCGCCGCGAAGTTACGGTCGGTGGCTCGCCCATCGCGCTCACGGCTCGCGAGTTCGATGTCCTCGCCCTGCTTATGGCACACGCCGGCACCGTGCTCACGCGTGAGCGTATCGCGCACGAGGCGCTGGGCTACGAATACGTGGGCGACACCAACAACGTCGATGTGCACATTGCGCATCTGCGCGCCAAGATCGAGGACGCCGGCGGCGCCCGCATCATCCAGACCGTGCGCGGGGTGGGCTATGTCTGCCGTGCGTAACGCCGAGGCCAAGCGCGTCACCTCCATCGCCCGCGCCATCAACTGGAGCTATATGTGGCGCCGCCTGATGAGCTACGTCTGGCTCGATCTGTTGCTGTTGGTTATTGCGGTGGCGATCCTCGTCTATGGATACAACCAGACGCTGCCCAACGGCGCGTTTACCGCAGGATGGATCCCCAGCGCCACCGTTCGCAGCATGTCGCTGACGCCCGCGCGCGGCTGGGACCTGACAACGCTCACCTATACCGTCGAGCTTGCGCGTACCACCAAGACTTTCCCCCTCGCGCAGGACCTCGTCACGCTATGGCCTCTCTACCTTGTCGTTGTGGGTTGGCAGGTCATCAGCGTGCTCAACATGCTCGGCGGCGCCCGCCGCGTGCGCCGCACCATGGCGCCGCTCAACGACCTGGCCCTGCGCGTGGACGAACTCGGCCGCATGCAGCTCTCCGGCGGCAAGATGGAAACATTGGAGCAGGCCATCGAGCGCGCAAGCGTCGACTCGCCGAGCGTCACCACCGGCGACGCCGACCTGGCAAGCATCGAGGTCGCACTCAACCGCCTGCTGCGCCAGATGCAAGAGGCAAAGCTGCAGCAGATGCGCTTTGTCAACGATGCGAGTCACGAGCTGCGCACGCCCATCGCGGTGATTCAGGGTTACGTGAACATGCTCGACCGCTGGGGCAAAGACGACCCGGACGTGCTGGCAGAATCCATCACCTCGCTCAAAGCCGAAAGCGAGCATATGCAGGAGCTCGTGGAGCAGCTGCTGTTTTTGGCACGCGGCGATGCCGGGCGCACGGTCCTGCGGCGTGCGAATACCAACCTGGCCGCACTGGTCGGCGAGGTATGCGAGGAATCGCAGATGATCGATGCCGCGCACACATATCGACTGGCGTACGATGCCGCACTTACCAGCGACCCGCGCTGCGACGCGCCCGTTGACGTGGCGCTCGTGAAGCAGGCTCTGCGCGTGATCGTGCAGAACGCCGCCAAGTATTCGGACGCGGGCACATCCATCTCGTTTGGCGTGACGCCGGATGCGGGCGCGGGCACGATCGACATAAGTGTTGAGGACGAGGGTATCGGCATGAACCAGGAATCCGCAGCTCACGCGTTTGAACGGTTCTATCGCGCCGACAACGCACGCGATGCCGGCGCGCAGGGCTCGGGTCTGGGGCTCGCCATTGCCAAGTGGATCGTCGACAGCCATGGCGGTGTCATCGGCGTGACCTCAGTCGAGGGCGTCGGCAGCCGCTTTACGATTCGCCTGCCGCGGTAGGGGCGTCTCTCACGAATCGAAGGTGAATGCTTTTCCGCGAAGTGAACGACCTATTTTGGACCCCCGAAGCATCCACACTTTTTGACGCCAAAACCGCAGGAAAAACCTTACGAAACCGCAGGAAACGGTGCCTCCAAAGTGTCGATGCTCCAGGGGTCCGATTTCACTCGTTCACTTCGCGGAAAAGCATTCACCTTCGTTTTACGGCAGCCCGTCAGTCACCCTCTCGGCATTAAAAATGGGGTAAGGCCACGTGGCCTTACCCCATTTTTCGTTAGCTATAGCAGCCTGTGCGCTACTCGCGGCACAGGTGCACGGCGAAGCCGGCGAACTCGCGCTTAAAGTACACGAGCTTGGTGCCGCCGTCGGGCAGCAGCACGCGCGACTCCTCGTTGACCTCGAGCCCGCGCTCGGCAAACCACTTCTCGGCCGCATCGATGTCGTTGACGGCAAAGCCGATGTGGCCCTTGGTGCCACGACCGTTCTGCTTCATGACCTCGATCAGCGAATCGTTAAAGTACGAAACCGGGGTCTCGATAACGGGCAGGCCCATCATCGTCGAGAACAGCTCCGCGATCTCCAGGGCATCTGCCGGGTCGGTGGCGTTAATGCCCACATGGGCAACGCGCATGCCAAAGAGCTCGACCGGATTGGCGTTCTGCTCACTCATACAGTCAGCGCCTACTGAGCCATAACGTCGAGGACGGCCTTCTCAGCAGCGCCGCGGTTCATGCCGGTCATGAAGGGCACGCCACTCACGTACGGGCAGGTGAGGCCCTCGGGGGCAACGGTGGTGGCGATCAGCAGGTCGGCGCCCTCGTCGCAGTAGTCCTTGGCCTCGGAGATGGCGCACTGCACGATCTCATACTTGCCGGCATAACCGTTGGCGTCGAGCAAGGTGGCGACCTTCTGGGCAACGAGCGTGGAAGTAGCAGCGCCAGCACCGCAAGCCAAAACGATTTTCTTCATAGGTAATGTCTCCCTTCATGGTTTACTTTAGGTAAGTGTACCGCAGCGAGCGATAGCACTCGGCCTCGATGAGCTTTTATGCCAGTTTGCTTGCGCGCTGCGTATAATACATCCAGTACGTGTTGTCATACCGCTCGCTTTATGAGTGACTAAGGACCCTAATATGCCCGATTCCCGCACACTCTGGACCGCCGTCGTCATTATTTGTATCGCCGTGTCGGTGTTCTTTAGCGTCAAAAAACGCACCACGTTTAAACGCCTGCAGCAGCTTATGGCCGCCAAGCAGTGGGACGAGTTCGATCGTTTGCTCGACGGCAAACTCACCAGCATGCTGTACCCGCGCTACAACCGCGACTACCTGCGCCTGAACTCCTATCTGCTGCGCGAGGACCACGAGCGCGCTAACGAAATGTTCGACCTGCTGCTGGGGCTCAACCTGCCCAAGATGCAGCGCGTCGACCTGGTAATTAAGGCCTTTAACTACTACGTTGGCCAGGAGGACCGCAAAAAGTCCAAGGAGTTGCTGCACGAGATCAAGGGCTTTGAGGGCGGTCAGGCCGAGGCAGTCGCGCACGAGTGTCAGCTGATGTACGACACGATGATCCTCAAACGCCACAACGACATCCCCGAGCTTGAGCGCATGCTCGAGGAGGCCGGCGACGATAAGGTTAAGGGTTGCCGTTTGGAGTACCTATTGGCCCTACAGTACAAGAACAAAGGCGACGAGGCCAAGTTTGCCGAGTACTTGGAAAAGTCGGGCCGGCACTCGATGGCTGTCAACGCGTAACGGGCGGCTTGTGCTAGACTTCTAGTCTCACGGGGGCGTGGCGGAATTGGCATACGCAGGAGACTTAAAATCTCTCGCCGCAAGGATTGTGGGTTCGAGTCCCACCGCCCCTACCATATGGCTTTTACGGGCCCGTGTCCCTTTGAGATGCGGGCTCGTTTCTTTTGGATGCCGGTGGGACTCGAACCCGCGAGGGGGCGAGCGTTAAGCGGACGCGCAGCGTCCGTAGTGAGCCGGCGAGGGCGCCGACAGGCGGCCGAAGCCGGTGCGTATTTGCGCAGCAAATGCGCGGACGTCCCACCGCCCTTACCATTTGGCTTTTACGGGCCCGTGTCCCTTTGGGATGCGGGCTCGTTTCTTTCGGACGCCGTCAAGCCTCTAAGTTGCGGTGGAATAGGGACTGTTTGGGGCCCGAAAGGGCGATTTTAGTCCGTATTTCACCGCAACTTATTTAGAGGGTGCTGAGAGTGGGGGTCCAGTCGATGGTGGGGGTGGCGCCGTCGAGAACCTCATTGATGGTGGCGGCCATGCCGGCGAGCAGGCTGTTCTCGCTTACGGTGAGCGTCTCGTAGCCACCGGCACGCATGAGCTCGCGGATCACCACGGCGCCGGCCAAGATCACGCCCGCGCGCTTGGGTTGCACGCCCGGCAGAGCGGCGATGCCCTCCACGTCCAGCGTGGACATGCGCTCGATAGCGGCCGAAACCTGCTCCATCGAAAGCTCGCGAAGGTGCACAAAGCTCGAATCATACGGCTCCAGCTCGTGTACCAGCGCCACGAGCGTGGTGACGGTACCACCCACCGCGACCAGGCGCTCGGCGCGCTCGAAATTGCTCGGCAGGCCCTTAAAGTAAGCCCCGAACTGCTCGCCCGCCCATGCGCCAGCGGCGGTAAGCTCGCCGTCCGCCGGCGGCAGCACCGAGATGAAGCGCTCCGTCACACGACGGCAGCCAATGTCCAGCGAGCGCGTTCCCTCCAGCGCAAAGACCCCGCGCTCAGGCGCATAGACGCCCGTCGCGAGCTCCGTCGACCCGCCGCCCGAATCCGCGACGATGATGCGCTCACCGGCAAAGTCGTGCGCCACGCCAAAAAACGTCAGGCGCGCCTCGACCTCGCCCGGAATCACCTGTGGCTCAAGCCCCAGATCGCGCAGGCCGTCCAGCAGCAGCGCGGCATTGGACGCATCGCGCGCGGCACTCGTGCAGGTGGTGCAGACGCACACGGCCCCAAAGGCACGGGCCTCGTCCACAAACATGTGACACGCAGCGAGCACACGCTCGACAGCCGCCTCGCAAAAGCGCCCCGTCGCGTCCACGCCCTCGCCCAGGTCGGTAATCTCGGTATGCTTGGACGACTCCACAATCGCCCCGCCCTCGACCTGGGCCAACACCAGTCGCGACGACACCGTTCCCAGGTCGATCGCGGCCACCTTATAGCGTTTGCAATTTGTCATTGCGGGCTCCCCTCCGGGCGCTATTTGCCGTTGGACACGACCGTTTGACCCTCGACGCCGTTAAACCCAAACAGCATGTCGAGCGCCTGGATGTACCACGGCGCGTCTTTGCCGACTTCTTCGATCTCCTTGGCCACTTCGCTGGCCTTCTTGGCGTTTGAGGACTTTTTGCTCGACGACGAGTCCGAATCGTCGTCCAAGCCTAGCACGTCAATCTTCTTCTCGCCGGGCATCACCAGGCCCAGGTCCTCGGACGCCGCGTCCTTGATACCCTCCTCCGAGAGCAGCTTGTCGACGCTTTTTTGCAGCCCATCATTGTATTGCTGGCGAATCTCGACCTGCTTGGCCAAGATGTCGTTCGAGCGTTTTGCAACGTACAGGTCGCGTACGGGAAAATACAGGCTCACGAGCGCCAGCGCCACCACGATACCGATAAACAGCGGACGAAGAGAGCCATGCGTAAAGTCATAGATCGCCTTGACCACCGCGTTGTCGTTGGCGTAATGCATAAAGTCCGAGCCCGAAAGACGGCTCGAAGGCCTGCTCGACCTGTCGTGTGCCTGAGTCGAGGGACGCGACGCATGCGACGAACGTGCCGGGCGCACCGGTCCATCTGTCGAAGTATTCACTTGAGCATTGGGGCGCGAGGTACTTGTCGGGCGCTGCGCGGGGCGGTCGACGCCGGCGTAGGCGGACCCACCGAGCTGCACCGTGCGCGCACGACGAGGCGACGGCTCGCGCGAACCGGCGGAATAGTACCTGTTGTCGTAAATCTGATCCATGTGCGCCTTGTGCGGTTGAGGTTTGTTTGCGCTAAGTCCTTTAGTTATAGCACGAGCGCGCGCACCACCTTCGGCAGCCTTTGCTCGACATAAAAAAGGCGCTGAGCCATATGGCCCAGCGCCCAACGGCGGCCATCAGAAGTGGAGCGGAGCCGAGTCAACCCCGCCCCCCCCGAGCACCACTTGTTTAGCGAATGTTGTAAAACGCGGCCTTGCCGGCATAGCGTGCGCTGCCCTCGAGCTCGTCCTCGATGCGGATGAGCTGGTTGTACTTGGCGATACGGTCGCTGCGGCACGGGGCGCCCGACTTGATCTGGCCGGCGTTGACGCCCACGACCAGGTCGGCAATCGTGGAGTCCTCAGTCTCGCCGGAGCGGTGGCTCACGATGCAAGCATAGCCGGCCTCCTTGGCGGTCTCGATGGCCTCGAGCGACTCGGTGAGTGTGCCGATCTGGTTGACCTTGACCAGGATCGCGTTGGCGGCACCCAGCTCGATGCCCTTCTTGAGGCGCTCGGTGTTGGTGACGAACAGGTCGTCGCCCACCAGCTGCACCTTGTTGCCAATGCGGCGGGTGAGCTCAACCCAGCCGTCCCAGTCCTCCTCGGCCATGCCGTCCTCGATGGAGATGATGGGATAGGTGTCGACGAGCTTCTCCCAGTAATCAACCATCTGGGCGCTCGTGTACTCCACGCCCTCGCCCTTGAGCTCGTACATGCCGGTCTCGGCGTTGTAGAACTCGGTCGAGGCCGGGTCCATGGCGTACATGAAGTCGACGCCGGGCTTAAAGCCAGCCTTCTCGACGGCCTTGGTGATGTACTCGAACGGCTCGGCATTGGTCTTGAGGTTGGGCGCAAAGCCGCCCTCGTCGCCCACGCCGCCGCCCAGGCCGGCCTCGTGCAGCACGCCCTTGAGGGTGTGGTAGACCTCGGCGCACCAACGCAGACCCTCGGCAAAGCTCGGGGCGCCCACTGGCATGATCATGAACTCCTGGAAGTCGACGTTATTGTCGGCATGCACGCCGCCGTTGAGGATGTTCATCATGGGCGTGGGCAGCAGATGGGCGTTGACGCCGCCCAGGTACTGGTACAGCGAAAGACCCGCCGACTCGGCAGCGGCGCGGGCGACGGCCAGCGACACGCCCAGGATGGCGTTGGCACCGAGCTTGGTCTTGTTGGGGGTACCGTCCGCGGCAATCAGCGCGGCATCGACGGCGCGCTGGTCGAAGGCGTCGAGGCCCACGACGGCGTTAGCGCACTCGTTATTGACGTGCTCGACGGCCTGCGAAACGCCCTTGCCCAGATAGCGGCCCTTGTCGCCATCGCGCAGCTCGCAGGCCTCAAAGGCACCGGTCGAAGCGCCCGAAGGCACCATTGCGCGGCCAAAGCTACCGTCCTCGAGCACGACCTCGACCTCGACAGTGGGATTGCCGCGGCTGTCGAGCACCTCGCGACCGTAGACGTCCAAAATATCGCTCATGTTGTCTCCCTCTCACTTGGAAACGGGTTGAATGCTTGGCGACACGGCTTGCACGCTACAGCGGCGCGCAGGTTCATAAGTTAGCCTTATCGCACTTTTTGCATTATGCCCTAAGTTAGCCAAGGGATACAATCTTTTTAAAAAATAATAGGGGCGATGGGACAAGTCCGTCCCGTCGCCCCCGCAGTCTTACTCCTCTGCCTTTGCGGCATCCCAGAGGTCATTGAGGCCGTGGGTCGAAAGCTCGGCAAGATCCACGTGGGCGTCGGCCGCCATCTGCTCCATCGCGGCCCAACGGCGGCGGAACTTGGCCGTGCTGGCACGCAGGGCGCTCTCGGCGTCAATTCCCTCTTTGCGCGCGACGTTGACCAGAGCAAAGAGCAGATCGCCAAACTCCATCTCGCGCTCGGGCGAGCCAGGCTCCTCGGCCTCAAACTCGGCACGCTCCTCGGCGACCTCGTCCCACACGTCCTGGACCGTCTCCCACTCAAAGCCCACGGCAGCCGCCTTGCGCGACACCTTCTGGGCCTGCATCAGCGCCGGCAGATGCGTGGGCACGCCGTCGAGCAGGCCCTCGGGCGCAGCCTCGCCTGCCGCCACGGCCTTGTCCTTGGCAGCCTTCTCGGCAAGCTTGACCTCGTCCCAAATCTTGAGTACCTCGTCGGAGTTATCGGCGTCCGCATCGCCAAACACGTGTGGGTGGCGGCGGATGAGCTTGGCGTCGATATCGCGTGTCACATCGGCAAGCGTAAACTCACCGGCGTCCGCCGCAATCTGCGCATGCAGCACCACCTGCATGAGCACGTCGCCGAGCTCCTCGCGCAGATGTGCCACGTCGTCCGCCTCGATGCAATCGAGCGCCTCGTAGGCCTCCTCGATCATGTTCTTGCCGATGCTCTGATGCGTCTGTTCGCGGTCCCACGGGCAGCCATCGGGCTGACGCAGACGCCAGATAGTCTGCACCAAATGCTGCAGCTCGGCCGACGCGTCGACCAGCGTGGACAGATCGCGCGAGCCCTCGGCATTTTGCTGAGCCATATGCTCTGCCATGGTTATTCCTCCTCCAGGATCACGTGGCGGAACGCGCCGCCCTCGTAGATACCGTAGCTGTGCGTGCCGTCTTTGGGAATGCTCACGCTACCGGGATTGAAGAGCCACAGGCCCGGGTGCGTCGCGCTCGCTTCGTTGACCTTAATGTGCGTATGGCCGTAGACGAGCGCGGAGCCCTCGGGCAGCACGGGCGCGTGGTCGACGCTGTTGTGCATGCCGGCGCCAAAGACGTGGCCGTGCGTCAGGAACAGCTCGCGGCCGGTCTCGTCGAATAGTGTGGCGTAGTCAGCCATGACGGGGAAGTCGAGGACCATCTGGTCGACCTCGGCGTCGCAGTTGCCGCGCACCGCGATGATGCGGTCGGCCAGGGCGTTGAGCAGCGGAATCACGCGTTTGGGAGCGTAGTCGCGCGGCAGGTCGTTACGCGGGCCGTGGTAGAGCAGGTCGCCCAGCAGCACAATGCGGTCGGGCTGCTCGGACTCGATGGCGGCGACCAGGCGCTCGGTCCAGTATGCCGAGCCGTGAATGTCGGAAGCGATGAGGTATTTCATGGGAAGTCCTTTCGGAGTGGGGCTGATGTGGCCGGGCGCGAGATGTCGCCGGCCGCGCTATTCAAATCGCAGTGCCGAGGCTTGTGCCGCCTGCATCACGCGCTGGAGCGGCACGTTATGCTCGCGGGCAAGACGGGCGCAGTCCTCGTACTCGGGCGCCGCACGCTCACTGCCGTCGGGCAGGGTGGCTACTTTGACGGCCACCTCGCCCCAAGGCGTCGCTACCTGCTCAAAACGACGCGGCAGGCAAACGCGTTCCATCACCTGGCGACGAACGGCGTTGGTCGTGGTTTCCAAAAAGATAATCGTCTGCAGGCGTTCGATATCCTCATGCGAGCAGATCACCTGCAGCTGCCAGCCGGGGCGGCCTTTTTTGCAGTAGAGGGGCAGCCAGTGCACCTCGCGGGCGCCCGCCTCGCGCAGGCGGTCGGCGGCATAGGCGAGTACCTCGGGCGACGCATCGTCGATGTCGCACTCCAGCTTGACGATGGTTTCGGGCGCATCGGTCTCGCGGGACAGCGGAGATGTACTTCCACGTTGCATACGGTCCGGATCCTTTCCGCACGGGCTCGTTTTATTCACCCAAACGCTAGCACATCGAACGTGGCACAGGCGTGACTTTCGTCCGTCGTCGCCCTTGCCCCTATCCAAACATGTACGTCAGCCTCCAAACATGTCATTTTTTGTCGGTTTTGGAGGCTGACGTACACGTTTTGGAGCGGGCCGCACACGATCAAAATTGCGCCCGCATTCCGTCCACCACAAAGTTCGCCGCACTCAACAATTTTGAACTTTCTACGCAGTTCATCGGCTAAAAATTACCCTCGGCATACTTACCCGCTGCACGATGTTACTCTAGTTGCATTTGGCTAACTAAGCGGCTGCCGAGGACCCAGCCCGGCACCGTTACGGCATAGGAGGTTTCATGTTCGAGAAGCGGCTCTTCTCCCTGGTTCCGCAGGCAACGCCCTACATTATGGCAAGCGTCCTGTTTAAGTGGATCGCGCTCATGGCAAACATCACGGTGATGTGGATGCTTGCGCGCATCTTGGGCGGCATCGTCACGAACGGTCTTTCCGCCGCGCTCGCCGTCGACGCGCTCGCGCAGGCAACTCCGCCGCTCGCCGGCGCCATCATCGTGCGCGCCGCCGCCATCTATCTGGCGCAGCGTTCCGGTGACAAGGCCGCCTTCAAAGCCGTCCGCCGCGTGCGCTCGCTCGTCTACGACAAGCTCACCGCACTCGGCCCCTCCTACACCGAGACCGTCCCCACCGCCGAGGCCGTCCAGACCAGCGTCGAGGGCGCCACGCAACTCCAGGTGTACTTTGGCGGCTACCTGCCGCAGCTCTTCTTTGCCGGCTTGGCACCCATCACGCTGTTTGTACTGCTCGTGGGCCAGGCGGGTCTTCCCGCCGCGCTGCTGCTCGCCTGCGTTCCGGTCATCCCCGTCTCCATCATGATGGTCATGCGCAACGCCAAAAAGATCGGTGCCGAGTACTGGGGCAGCTATGTCGATCTGGGCGGCATGTTCCTGGAGGCCGTGCAGGGTCTCACCACCCTTAAGGTCTACCAGGCCGATCGCAGCTGGCACGAGCGCATCAACGCAGAGTCCGAGCGTTTCCGCACAGCGACCATGCGCCTGCTGGTGATGCAGCTGCGCTCCATTTGCGTTATGGACCTGGTCGTCTATATGGGCGCCGCGCTCGGCATTATCGTAGCCGCGCTGCAGCTCGCCACGGGCAAGATTGGCTTTGAGGCTGCCTTCCTCATCGTCTTTCTGTCGCAGGAGTTCTTTTTGCCCATGCGCCGCCTGGGATCGCTGTTCCACACGGCCATGAACGGCATGGCCGCCTCGCGCCGCATGTTTGGCATTTTGGATACGCCCGAGCCCGAGCGCGGCGATGTTGAGCTTGACGGTCGCGGCGATATCGAGCTCGCGGGCGTGAGCTATGCATACGGCAACCGCACGGTGCTGGACAGCGCCAGCGCGACCATTGCGCACGGCTCGCTCGTGGCACTCGTGGGCGAAAGCGGCGGCGGCAAGTCCACGCTCGCGGGGATTATCGCGGGCCGCAAGGGTGCCTACCGTGGCAGCGTTCGCATTGGCGGCGTCGAGCTGCGCGATGCCACGGCCGCCTCACTCATGCGTGCCGTCACCCTGGTGCCCACCAACGGCTACCTGTTTGCCGGCACCCTGCGCGACAACCTGCTGCTCGCCCAGCCCAACGCCACCGATACCGAGCTTTTGCGCGCGCTCGACCGCACGCGTGTGGCGGCCTTTGTGCAGGCCAACGGCGGGCTCGACATGGTGATTAACGAGGGCGGCACCAACCTTTCGGGCGGCCAGCGCCAGCGCGTGTGCATGGCCCGCGCCCTGCTGCACGACTCGCCAATCTATGTGTTTGACGAGGCTACGAGCAACGTCGATGCCGCAAGCGAGGCCGCAATCGGCGAGGTCATTGCATCGCTCGCCGGCGAGCACACCGTGATCGTGGTGGCGCATCGCCTGTCGACGATCGTGGACGCCGACCAGATTCTGGTGCTGGAGCGTGGCCGTATTGCCGAGCGCGGGACTCACGGCGAGCTCTTGGCCACCGCGGGCGCCTATGCGCGCATGTGGAACAGCCAGGAGCAGCTCTCGGCATATGCGTATGCGGAGGGTGATGCCGAGGATGCCGGCGCAGTTGAGGCTGTTGACGGCAGCGCCGCCTGTACCGATGGCCTCAACGGTGCCGGCTCGTCTTCCGCTGCCATGGCGCCTGACTCCGGCCGCGCCCGTCGCTCGGCGCCGTCCATCATGTGGCGCATGATGGGGCTCGTCCGACCGCTTGCCGGCTGGCTTGTGCTAGCCGTCGCGCTGGGCAGCATTGGCATGCTCACCGCCGCGTTCGTGCCAGCCTTTGGCGCCCTCGGCCTTATGGCCGCGCTGGGCCGCAACGCCTTGGGGCTTGGTCTTATCGCAGCATGCGCGGCCTGCGCCGCCTGCGGCATCGCACGCGGGCCGCTCCATTACGGAGAGCAGCTCTGCAACCATTACATCGCATTCCGTCTGCTCGCACACATTCGCGACCTGGTGTTTGGCGCCCTGCGCCAGCTCGCCCCCGCCAAGCTCGAGGGCCGCGGCAAGGGCGAGCTCGTGAGCCTGGTCACCTCGGATATCGAGCTACTCGAGGTCTTCTACGCGCACACCATCTCGCCCATTGCCATCGCTCTGGTCTGCACCGTTGTGTTTGAGGGTTTTTTGCTGGCTGTGAGCCCCGAACTCGCGGGCATCGCGCTCGTGGCCTACGCGGTCTTGGGCGTGCTGCTGCCCCTGACCTCGGCCAAGGCATGCGGCACCACCGGCCGCCAGAGCCGCGAGGGCGCCGGTAAGCTGGGCGCCTTTGTGCTCGACAGTCTGCGCGGCGCGTCCGAGACTATCCAGTTTGCCGGTGGCGCCGATCGAAGCCGTGCCCTGGGCAAGCTGACCGAGCAAGTCGGTGCCGTCGACGCGTGCCTCAAGCGCCGCCAGGCGGCCAGCGAGGCCGTAGCCGATGCGCTTATTCTTGCGGCCAATCTGGTGATGCTCGGGCGTGCGCTGCAGCTGGTGTCTGCGGGAACGATTGATTTTGCCGCAGCGTTTGTCGCCGTCTTTACCTTTGTGTCGTCGTTTGGCTCGGTGATGGCCGTGAGCCGCCTGGGCACCTCACTGCAGGAGACGCTCGCCTCGGGCGCACGCGTGCTCGATTTGCTCGACGAGCAGCCCCAGTGCGCCGAGGTCGCCGACGGACAGGACGTTGAGTTTGCCGGCGCCGCAGCCGAGCATGTGAGCTTTAGCTATGTGGGCGGCGTGGACGCGGGCGGTGCGGGCGCCACAGAGCAGGTCGCGAACGACACCGCTGCGAGTCTCATCCTCGACGACGTGACCTGCACCTTTGCGCCCGGTACCATGACCTGCATCATGGGGCGCTCGGGTTCGGGCAAGTCGACGCTGCTTAAGCTGCTCATGCGCTTTTGGGACCCCGCAGCCGGCACCATCACGGTGAGCGGCGTCGATGCCCGCCACATCAACACGGCGAGCCTGCGCAGCCACGAGGCCTATATGACCCAGGACACGCATCTGTTCTGCGGCACCGTGCGCGAGAACCTGCTGCTCGCGCGTTCCAGTGCATCCGATGCTGATCTGCTCGATGCCTGCCGCTCCGCTTCGCTTACCGCCCTCATCGACCGCCTGCCGCATGGTCTCGACACGCCCGTTGCCGAGCTGGGCGACTCGCTTTCGGGCGGCGAGCGACAGCGCATCGGCCTTGCGCGCATCTTCCTCAACGACGCACCCTTCATCTTGCTCGACGAACCCACCAGCGCGCTCGATGCTCTCAACGAGGCGTCCGTGATGCAGGCAATCGACGAGCTCAAGCGCCGCGGCAAGACCATTGTGCTCGTGAGCCACCGTGCCAGCACCTGCGCGTTTGCCGATTTCTCGCTTTCGGTCGAGCACGGGAGGCTGAGCTAATGGCGCGCCCAGTCGACACACCGGAGCTAGCACGCAAACGTGAGCGTGAGGCCCAAATGGTGTCGCAGATGATTGCGCTGTGGTGTCGTGGGCATCATGGCGGCGGGCATGTGGTCGAACAGGCTGGCGGCGATGAGTCCGTGCGCGTGAAACTCGGCCTTCGAACCATTACGCTCTGCCCCGAATGCGCCGAGCTGCAGAAATACGCCATCGCGCGCATTGAGCACTGCCCGCACATGGGCACCAAGACATTTTGCTCGGCATGTCCTTCGCATTGTTACCGGCCTGCCATGCGCGAGAAGATCCGCGAGGTTATGCGTTGGTCGGGACCGCGTATGATCCGCTATCGCCCCATCACCGCCGTGAGACACGCGATGGTAACAGTGCAGGCCAAACGCGCGGCGGCACGAAGCAAGTAGTCGCCGGCGCCGGCACGCGCCGCCCCGCCTTTCCACTCGATTTCGGCACCCGGCGTGCGCGGCGTGTTGAGAGCTGCACCATTACAATGGAGCGGATTCACCAAATGCAAAGGAGTCGCCATGCCCGCCTGCCCGCTGGTCGATTGCCATACTCATACCTCGTTCTCGGACGGGCACGCCTCGTTCGAGGACAACGTCCGTGCCGCTGCTGCCGCCGGCTGCCGCGTCATGGTCTCGACCGACCACCTTACCCTGCCCGCCAGTATGGATGCTAACTGCGAGGTGCAGGTCGTCGAGGGCGACTTGCCGGCACATCGTTTGGCCTTTGAGGACGCCCGCAAACTCGCCGCGCAGATTGCGCCGGAGCTCACCTTTATCTACGGTTTTGAATGCGATTGGTACGAGGGCTGCGAGCCCTTGGTAGAGCACTGGTCCCAGGGCGCCGTCGTACGTCTGGGCAGCGTGCACTGGATTGGCAACCCGGGCGATATTGCGGCAGGCGCCGCGGGCACGGCAGGGACAGAGGACGTCGCGCGCCCCGATACACCCGATTCCCTTTGCGGTTGGATCGACGACGATACCAACTTGCATGTTTGGGAAAACTTAGGCGTGCGCGGCGTGTGGGAGTGCTACGTCGACGACTGGTGCCGTGCTTGCGAAAGCTCACTCAACTTTGACGCGATGGCCCATCCCGACCTGGTCATGCGCTTTTCGAAGGACGGCTTTGCACCCGACTTTGACCCCGCGCCGTTTTGGGAGCAGATGGCCGAATGCGCCCACGATACGGGTCGCCGCGTTGAGGTCTCGACCGCCGCACCGCGCAAGGGGCTCGACGATTACTACCCCGCGACCGGGCTGTTGCGCCGCTTCGCCCATGCCGAGGTGCCCATCACCTTTGGCTCGGACGCGCACCGCGCCTGCGACATCTGCTGGAACATCCGCGAGGCCCAGGCCCACGCCTACGACTGCGGCTACCGGGCCTTCGATATCCCCCACCCCACCGGCGAATGGGAATCCACGCCCCTCGCCTAACTAGTCGTTTAAGAACGTCCCCAATGACTAGTGGCGGCGGGCGTTGAGTTCGCCGGCCAGTTCGTCGAGGGTGATGCCGTAGCGCTCGAGCGTCACGAGCAGGTGGTAGATCAGGTCGCCGGCCTCGTAGCGGATGTGATCGTGGTCGTTATCCTTGCAGGCCATGATCACCTCGCTCGCCTCCTCGGCAAGCTTCTTGAGAAGCTCGTCCTCGACGTCGGTCAGCAGACGCGCGGTATAGCTCTCCTGCGGCGATGCGTCGCGACGACTGTGAATCACCTCGGCCAGTCCCGTCAGCGTCTCACCGATGTTTCCCGGCTGCACGTTAGCTGTTCTGACTCCCATGGTTATTTCCTCTCGTTACTGCAGCGTAAAGTAGGTACCGGCCTCATCGAACCGAGGCTTTGCGCCCTTTTTCTCAAAGAACTCGACGATGACGGCATGGGCCTCATCGAGCCTTTCCTTCTCGGCCTCGAGCCAAAGCGACTGCGCCCCGCAGGCATCAGTCAGGTGCACGCGGCATGGCACGCCCGCGCGGAGGAGCTCGGTGTTGCATTCGGCGACCTCGAACGGCGTCACGACTTTCATCGCACTCCCCCTTCCACGCGCTTAAAGAAGCAGGTACGGTTGCCGGTATGGCAGGCCGGGCCCGGTGAGTCCACCTTGACCAGCAGCGTATCGCTATCGCAGTCGGCCCAGAGCTCCTTGACCTCCTGCATGTTGCCACTCGTCGCGCCCTTGTTCCAGAGCTCCTGACGGCTGCGACTCCAAAACCACGTGGTCCCGGTCTTGAGCGTCAGCCCCACCGATTCCTCGTTCATCCAAGCAACCATAAGCACCTCACCGGTGTCATGCTGCTGAACCACGCAAGGAATCAGCCCGCGGGCGTCGTATTTAAGCTCGGTAGCATTTATTACCTCAGTCATCATTTCTCCCAAGTAACAAACGAAATCCCACAGGTCGGCGAGGGTTGTCCAGGTGCCGCAGGTTGCCGCGAAAGAGGAGCGACGCGTACTTTGGTACGCGAGCGACGGTTTGAGCGGCAAGATGCGGTGCCTGGGCAAGCCGCAGCACTAGAAGTCCAGCCTCACAGGGATGCCTTGGCTGGCCATATACTCCTTCACCTGGCGAATGCTGAAAGTTCCAAAGTGAAAGACGCTGGCCGCCAGCACGGCATCGGCCTCGCCCTCGATCACGCCCTCGGCAAAATGCTCGAGCGTGCCCACGCCACCGCTCGCGATGACGGGAATCGGTACCGCGCGGGCCACGGCGCGGGTGAGTGCCAGGTCGAAGCCAGCCTTGGTGCCGTCGCGATCCATGCTGGTGAGCAAGATCTCACCGGCGCCGCGACGAGCCGCTTCCTCGGCCCACGCCACCGCATCGATACCCGTGGCGTTGCGACCGCCCGCCGTGAAGACCTCCCACTTGTCGGCATCCGGCTGACCGGGCAGGCCCACGCGCTTGGCATCAATCGCCACGACCACGGCCTGGCTGCCAAACGCCGCGGCGGCCTGGCTGATCAACGACGGATCGCGCACGGCGGCAGAGTTAAGCGACACCTTGTCGGCACCGGCGGCAACCATGGTTCGCATGCCCGCCAAGTCGCGGAAACCGCCGCCCACGGTATAGGGAATAGCGAGCTCCTCGGCCGCGTGCGCCGCCATCTCGATGGTCGTCGCGCGGTTGTCGCTCGTCGCGGTAATGTCCAGGAAGACGACCTCGTCTGCACCCTCGCGGTCGTAGGCGCGCGCCAGCTCCACCGGGTCGCCAGCATCGCGCAGGCTCACAAAGTTGACGCCCTTGACCACGCGGCCGTCCTTAACATCCAGACAGGGAATCACGCGTTTGGCAAGCATGGGCTACTCCTTCCCTCGGGCGGCGGCCAACGCCTGGGCCAGCGTAAAGTTGCCCTCGTAGAGCGCACGACCGGTAATGGCACCCTCGATGGCATCCTCGCCCACCGCGGCCAGTGCGCGGATATCGTCGAGCGTCGAGATGCCGCCCGAAGCCACGACGGGAAAGCCCGCGACCTCGGCCACATGGCGATACGCCGCCACGTCGATGCCCGTCTGCATGCCATCGCGCGCGATGTCGGTATACACCAGATGCTTAAAGCCCAGCTCGGTGAGCTGCGCCACGGCGTCGTCGAGCGCCACACCCGCGCCGTCGCGCCAACCATTCACCTTGACCTGGCCGTCACGGGCGGCAATGTCTGCCACCAGTAACTCGCCAAAGCCTTGCGCCGCCACCTCGGCAAATCCCGGCTCGGTCACGAGCACCGTGCCTAGCGCGATGCGACGCGCGCCGTAGCCGGCCAGCTCGTCGATGCGCGCGAGCGAACGAACGCCGCCGCCCACGTCCGCGGACAGACCGTCGACGCCGCAGATGGCCTTAATCGCTGCCAAGTTGGCAGCGCACGCGTCCTCGTCCTCGCCAAAGGCAGCGGACAGGTCGACGACGTGCACCCAGCTCGCGCCCTGCTCGGCAAAGGAGCGGGCAACGGCCACGGGGTCGTCAGAATACACCTTACAGCGGCTCCGGTCGCCGCGCTCCAGGCGCACGACCTTGCCGCCGATCAAATCGATTGCGGGAAACAGAATCATCGGCCGGCCCCCTCGACGATGCTCACGAAGTTCTTAAGGATGCGCTGACCCAGCGCAGAGGATTTCTCGGGATGGAACTGGCAGCCCCACACGTTGCCGTGGCGCACGATGCACGGGAAGCTCCGTGTATAGTGCGTGCGCGCCAACACATCGGCGGCATCGACGTCGTCGGCCACCGCGTAGCTGTGAGTGAAATACATGTTGGCGCCCTCGGCAAAACCGGCAAGCAACGGATCGGCCGCACCGGCGGGCGTCATGCGCACCTGGTCCCAGCCCACGTGCGGGACCTTCAGACGGCTCGACTCCAGGTGCGTGCACGAGCCACGCATGATGCCCAGGCCATCGACCCAGGGACCACCGGCCTGCTCGGAGGCATCGTCGTCCGCGTCCGCGTCCTCGTTCGCAGGCACGCCCTCGTTGCCGCGCTCAAAAAACAGCTGAAGGCCCAGGCAGATGCCGAGCAGCGGAGTTCCGGCGGCAACGGCATCGAGCACGGCCACCTCCTCGCCGCTCTGACGCATAAAGGCGATCGCGTCATAGAACGCACCCACGCCCGGGATGACCAGGCCGTCGGCGTTGCGGATCTGCTCCGGATCGTCCGACGTGCAGGCGGCAGCACCGGCGCGCGCAAGCCCGCGCACGACGCTCGACAAGTTGCCCTTGTGGTAGTCGACCACCACGATCTTCGGTTCGCCCACGCGACCCCTCCACTTCTCATCATCCAAAACCACCACAAAGAGGACAGGCATCTTCGTGGTGGTTTTACCCTTGTGACGGTTACAGCGAGCCCTTGGTGCTGGGGATACCCTGCACGCGGGGATCGAGTTCGCAGGCGCGGCGCATCGTGCGGCCCACGGCCTTAAAGGCGGCCTCGATAATGTGGTGCGAATTGCCGCCCGCCAGCTCGCGCACGTGCAGCGTGAGCTTGGCATCGCGCGCAAAGGCATAGAAGAACTCGACGGCCAGCTCGGTATCAAAGCTGCCCACGCGCTCAGTCGGCACGGGCAGCTCGCAATAGGCCTGCCCGCGACCCGAGATATCCACGGCGGCCATCACGAGTGTCTCGTCCATGGCGATCGCCGCGTCGGCAAAGCGCGTAATACCCGCCTTGTCGCCCAGCGCCTGGCAAAACGCCTCGCCCAGCACAATGCCCGTGTCCTCAACGGTGTGGTGCGCGTCGACCTCGACGTCGCCCACCGCATGCACCGTCAGATCGAACAGGCCATGGCGGCCAAAAGCGTTGAGTATGTGGTCGAAAAACGGCACGCCGGTCGAGATATCGCACACGCCAGATCCGTCCAGGTCGAGCTTTACGACAATGTCGGTCTCGCCCGTCTTGCGGGTTACCTCGGCATAGCGGTCCATCTACATCTCCTCCTTCACCAGCGCGGCAAACGCGGCCAGCACCTCGTCGTTTTCCTGCGGCGTACCCACAGTGATGCGCAGACAGTCCGCAAGCCCCGGCGCGTAGCTAAAGTCGCGCACCAAAATCGAATACTCGTCGCGCAGACGCTCGCGCACGCGCGTGGCATGCGGCGTGCGCACGAGCACAAAGTTCGCCGCGCTCGGCCATGCCTCCACGGGCATGCCATCGGCAGCCATTGCGCGCAGGGCGCACAGCTCGCGCTCGCGCTCGGATGCGATCTGTGCCACCACGGGCGTGTAGGCATCACGGGCACGCACGCAGGCAAGTGCTGCCGCCTGGCTCAGCACATTGACCGAGTAGATCTGGCGAATCGCCGCGAACACGTCGACGACCTCGGGTGCCGCAATCACATAGCCCAGACGCGTGCCGGCGGCGCCAAACGCCTTGGACAGCGTATGTAGAATCACCAGGTTGGGATGCTCGGCGATAAGGCCTTGCGCCGTGGTGGCCGCGCCAAACGAATCGTCGGCAAACTCCACGTAGGCCTCGTCAACCATTACCATGCCGGGGCACGCATCGCACAGCGCCGCGACAAAGTCGAGCGGTGCCACGTCACCCGTGGGGTTGTTGGGCGAGGTCACGATTGCCAGGTTACACTCGGGTGCCGCCGCAAGCACGGCGGCCTGGTCGAGCTCAAAGGTCGCGGGGTCGCGCCACACGTCGCGCACCTCGGTCTGGCAGAGCGACGCAAAGAACGCATACTCGCTAAAGCACGGCGGGCAGTTGAGCAGGGTCCGTCCCGCGCCGCCAAACGCCAACAGGTAGTTATAGAGCAGCTCGTCGCCGCCGTTGCCCACGCAGACATTCTCGCGCGCCACACCATGCCAAGCGGCAAGCTCGTCGCGCAGATCGTTGGACATGGGATCGGGATAGCGGTTGAGCGGCGTGGCAGCCAGGGCGGCGTCGACCGCCTCGCGCACGCCAGCCGGCACGGGATAGGTGTTCTCGTTGGCCGAAAGGTTGATGCGCGTGGGCGTAAAGTTGGGATCGTAGGGCTCAATGCCGGCCAGATAGGGCTGGACGAGCTCCTTCATGCGCGGCGTGAGTTCGGCCATATTAGGCCTCCTTGCCGGTCGGGCCAGCGCCATCTGCGCCTGCAGCCGCCAGGTCCACGCCCTCGGCAACCGTCGCCACGGCGTCGCCCGGCCAGGCAACCTTGGTCAGGTCGGCCGCGGCGAGCGACTCGGCGCTCACGGCATCCTCGCCCTGCTCCAACACGCGGCGACGCAGTGCGGCCGAAAGCGCGTGCGCCCACAGGCCCTCGGCCTCGGCCAGACGCTGCGTAGCGGGAGCGTCGGAGAGCAGGCCCTCGGGCGTATAGCATATAACGCTCGAGCGCTTAACGAACTCTTCGACCGAAAGCGGGTTGGAGAACATGGCCGTGCCGCCGGTCGGCAACGTGTGGTTGGGACCGGCAACGTAATCGCCGAGCGGCTCGGAGCTCCAAGCGCCCACAAAGATGGCGCCGGCGTTGCGAATGCCGCCGAGCAGGCCCATCGCATCCTTGCAGTGCAGCTCAAGGTGCTCGGGCGCCACGGTGTTCACGGCCTCGACGGCGGCCGCCATGTCGGCGGCCACCACGATGGCGCCTTCGTTATCGAGCGAAGCGCACGTAATCTCGGCACGCGGGGACTGCGCTACCAGAATGTCGATACCCGCCTCGACCTCACGCGCAAACTGCTCGTCGCAGGTCACCAGATAGCAGGCCGCCAGCGGATCGTGCTCGGCCTGAGCCATCAGGTCGGCCGCGACCACCATAGGCTTGGCCGTGGCATCGGCCAGCACGCAGACCTCGGAGGGACCGGCGACCATGTCGATACCCACGTCACCCGAGACAATCTGCTTGGCAGCGGCAACAAAGGCGTTGCCCGGGCCGGTGATTTTGTCGACGCGCGGAATGGTCTCGGTACCGTACGCCAGCGCGGCCACGGCCTGGGCGCCGCCCACCATATAGATCTCGTCCACGCCGCCGAGCTTGGCCGCCGCGAGCGTATACGGGCTAATCAGTCCATCCTTTTGCGGCGGGGTCACCATGACCACGCGCTTGACGCCGGCCACTTTGGCGGGAATGGCGTTCATGAGCACGGTGGAGGGGTACTGCGCGCGACCGCCCGGCACGTAGATGCCGGCCGCAGCGAGCGGGGTCACCTTAACGCCGAGCATCGTGCCATCCGGGCGCGTGGTAAACCAGCTCTGCTCGACCTCGCGCTGGTGGAACTCGCGAATCTGGCGCGCAGCCTTTTCGAGCGCGGCGACAAAGGCCGGATCGAGATCTTCGAGCGCGGCATCGATCTGCTCCTGCGGCAGACGGAAGCTCTGCAGCTCAACACCGTCAAAACGCTGGCAATAGTCGCGCACCGCGGCATCGCCATTGGCACGCACGCTGGCCACGATATCGCGGGCGGTGTCGACGATGTTTTGCGGCAGCACGCCCTTGCGGTTGAGCTGGTTGGCAACGAGGCGCTCACCGGGAGCAAGCTTGATGGTCTTCATTTCGGTATCCCCTATCGGTCGAGGTTGCGTTCGAAAAACATGAAGCCGGGCGGCGGCGCCAATTGCCCCGCAGCCCGGACGTTGGGGCGCCCGTGCGCGCTCGCGCTATTGTGCCGAGCCCGCGACGGGCTCAAAATGCTTGTCCTTCACGGCCGCGACCAGGCGATCGGCCAGATTGCGTACGCGCGGATCCAGACGTGCGGCACCCGGATTGACAAAGAAGCGGGCCGTGCAGTCCATAATGCGACCAGTAATAACGAGGTCGTTATCGCGCAGCGTGGCGCCCGTGGCGGTAATATCCACGATGCGATCGGTCATGCCGACGATGGGACCCAGCTCAATGTTACCGTGCAGCGAGACGACATCGGCGTTCACGCCGCGCTCGGCATACCAGGCGCTCGCGATGCGCGGATACTTGGTGGCCACGCGAAGCGACCCGCGACGGGCATAGTTGCGCTCGGCCTGGCCGGCGCGCCACGCGGGCTCTGCCTCGATAAACGTGCACAGGCCGTAGCCCAGATCGACCAGCTGCAGCAGGTTGAGGTCTGCCTCGATAAGCGAGTCCCAACCGCAGATGCCGCAATCGGCACCGCCGCAGCCCACAAAGGCGGGCGCATCGCTGGGACGCACGATGACAAACTCGATATCGCCGACCGCGCCCTTACCGGCACGCGTGTCGCGGCCGCGCACGATCAGGTGACGGCCGGGGTCGCGCAACTCAGAGACGTCTAAGCCCGCAGCCTCGAGCACGTCGAGCGTATCGGCCTTGAGCGAGCCCTTGGGCACGGCGATGCGTAGCGGGCCCTCGGCGCCACGGCCCACGGCGTGGTCGCCATCGGGGGCGGCATCCTCGGCCGAGGTGCGCGCGGCCTCCAGACGCTCGAGCGAAAAGGCAAAGCCCGCCGCCGGCACCTCGATGCCGTCGCCAAATGCGCCGGTAAAGATGGAGTCGTAGCGGCCGCCCGAACCGACCGGGTCAGGCAGGCCGCCGGCATAGGCCTTAAAGACCAGGCCCGTGTAGTAATCAAACGAGTTCATGATGGAGAAGTCGAACGACAGCACCTGGGCGTCCTCGGGAGCCAGGCCCTCGACCAGGGCACGCAGTTCGCGCGTCAGCGGCGCGACAATGCCCGCCGCCGCCAGCAGCGCGTCGACGCGGTCGAGCACCTCGGCGCCGCCGTGCAAGCGCGGCAGCTCGCTGATGGCAGCCTTGACGGCCTCGGGCTCGGCGCTTGCCGCCACGCGGGCATCGAGGCCCACAAAGTCGTTGGCGTGCACGCAGCGCAGGGCCTCGGCAGCCAGCTCGCGATCCTCGCACGCCGCGAGCAGCTCCTTAAACGGACGCACGCTACCTGCGATAATGCGCGCATCGGGCAGCGCCAGCTTGCGCACCGCCTCGGCCACGAGCGAGACAATCTCGACATCGCCCGCGGTGTCGCCCGCACCGATAAGCTCAAAGCCCAGCTGTGTAAACTGGCGCGAGCCGCCGGCATTGCGCTGGCACTCACGAACCACCGGCGCCTCGTAGCGAAGGCGTAGGGGCAGGTCGGCCGCGCGCATGCGGGTCGAAACCAGACGCACGATCGGCAATGTGTTGTCGGGACGGACCACCAGCAGGCGACCGTCGTCATCAAAGAGCTTAAACGGCGTGTCCGCAATGCGGCCGCCTTCCTCGAGCGAGCCCTTGTCCTCGAGCAGCGGCGTCTCGACCGGAAGGTAATGATGCTCCCTGAAGCAGCCCTTCACCGTCAGCGCAATCTCCTCGCGCGCCTGAGCCTCCTCGGGCAATATGTCCCGGAATCCCCACGGTGTGGCCGTCATCTGGTGAGCCTCCTCATGCTGTGTTTCATATAGAGCAGAAGACCGGCGTAGCTCCGCCGGTCTTCTGGGTACTTTAGCATACTAGAGTGCTTGCGGGGAAAATCCGTCGCAGCCGCTCACACCGTATTCATCTGGAAACATAGGGTAGGTTACCGCAGCCCGACCCCACCTAGGCGCCAATCGCACGACGATACTCTGCCATCACCTGCGCATCGGCAGCTGCGGGGTCGGCAAAATAGCGCCCGTCATAGGTCTCGGCCGAAACAACTCCGCGATAGCCGCGCGCCACCAGCCTATCCAGGTCGGCGCGCATATCGCGGTCGCCGTCACCCCAGGCAAGATGCGTCGTGCCATCTGCCGCAACATCGACAAAATGCACGTGGGCGACATCATCGCCAAGCAGATCGAAATAATCGTCGATGGTATCCCCCGCCACCGCCATGGCGCCCATATCCAGACATGCCTTAAGTGCCGGATGATCAACTGCCTCGATCATGCGCTTCGTGTCGGCCGCCGAGTTCACGATCATCGACTCAACTGGCTGCAGGGCCTCGAGCACCAGTCGCACGCCGCGCTCTCCCGCATGCTCGGCAATCGCACGCAGCATCGAGGCGCTGCGACCCCACGCGTCCTCGATCGGCTCGTTCAAAAATGCCCAGCCGCTCGAGACCATGACCTGCTCGGCTCCAAGTTCCGCCGCGATATCTACAACGTTCTTAAAGTACGCGAGCGTGCGGGCACGCGCCTCATTCCCGCGCGCCGCGATATTCCACGGCTTGGGGTTGTTCTGTTCGGGACAAAGCCCCACAATCCGAACCCCATACCGCTGTGACAGCTCCCGCACCTGCTCGATCGAATCGTATCCATGGCAATCGACATACAGATGCATCGCCCCGGTCCAAAGTTCGCAACACGTGTAGCCCGAGGCCGCTGCCGAAGAAAAGAATTCCTCAAGGTCAAAATAACGATGGCTGATATTCATGACGGCAAGCTGCGGATACTCCATCTTGTCCACCTTTCGGCAAAAGGGCGCCGCAGCACAATGTGCGCGACGCCCCCTCTTATATTGTTTTAATTATGACGGATACCCTACTGGACACCAAGCACTCCAAAGAACGCGCCGGCGATACTCACGAGTAGGATCACGAGCATGATGAGCAGCGGATTCATCTTCTTCTTGAGCATGAGATAGACAATTCCAAACAGCCCCATCGTGACAAAGCCCGGGAAGATTCCGTTGAGCAGCTCGGCGAGCGTCTGAGCGCCATCGCCCGCGCCGACCATGAGCGGAATGTCCACGGTGACCATCTCCATGGTCATAGCACCGATCACCATGGCACCCATGATAGAGGCCATCTTGACGATCGTGTCCATAATGCCCGATTCCTGGACCTTGCTGATCATGTCCGAGCCAAAGCGATATCCCACAAACGTCAGCAGGTAACGGATGATGTAGTGAGGGACGTTGAACACGAGCAGGAACAAAATCGGGCCAAGAATAGAGCCCTGCAGCGCCAGCGACGTGCCGACACCCGTTGCCAAAATTCGCAGCGTGCCCCAGTAGAAGGCATCGCCCACGCCGGACAGCGGTCCCATCAAAGCAAGCTTGACATTAGAGATCGCGCTCGTGTCAAAGCTATCGTCAGCAGCGTTGACCTCTTCCATTGCGGCAGCAATGGACATGGGGAGCGTCGAGATATACGGCGTGACGTTATAGAGCTCCATATGGCGCTTAAGGGCGGACTTAAAGTCCGCATCCTGCGGATACAGCTTGCGCAGGATCGGCATAAGGGCCCACATAAAGCCGATATGGCCCATACGCTCGTAGTTCCAGGAGTGCTCATAGGGAATCGAGCGCCAGAACAGCTTCTTAAGATCTGCGCGGGTAATCAACCCGTCGTAGGAAGACTCAAACTTAAAACTCATCGAACCCACTCCCAATCGCAGGATCCTCGGTTGCCACTGCGGGCTGCTCCGCCTTTTTCTTCTCGCCCAAAACCGTCATCGCGACGACGATGATCGCGGCAAAGATCGCCACGCCCGTCGTGCTAATGCCAAAGTAGGCGACGAGGAAGAAGCCAGCGAAGAAGAACGGAGCCACTGTTTTGTTCATAATCATCTGCGCCAGCATCGCAAAGCCGAGTGCGGGCAAGAAGGCGGCGGCGACATCCATGCCGGTCTGAACGAAATCGGGGATGATGTTGAGCAGGCTGGCAACAGCATCGGCGCCAAAGAAGAATGCCAGGGGAATGATCAGCAGGCCGCACCAGCTCTGCGCGTAACCGGCGATGAGCATGTTGCGCGTGATGGCCTTGGTGTCTCCGTCCTCGACGTTTTTGTCGATACGGTGCACCAGCAGCAGCATGACCGGCTGGCCCAGGGCCGTATCGAGCGCCAGGACGATCGTTGCGATGGGAATGCCCAGGGTCAGGGCCGCCGAAGCGTCCGCGCCGGCCTGCATGGCAAGAGATACGCCCAGGATAGTGCCGGAAATCGTATCGGGCGGGTTATAGGCGCCGACCGAGATGGCGCCGACCATGGCAAGCTCCATCGTGGCGCCCATAATGGTGCCGGTCACCATGTCGCCCATGACAAGGCCAACCAGAGGTCCGAGCACAATCGGGCGCTGGAGGTAACTCGTACCGGTCAGCCACTCGGAATAGCCCAAAAGGGCAATAAGGAAAATCAGGATCGTCTTGATAACCATGACAGCCCCTAACCGATGACCTTTGCGGCGTCAGTCTTCGCATCCGCCGGAATCATCTGAATGAACAGCTCATAGCCCTCGCCGAGCAGCTCCTTCACGTAGGCCTCGTTCTCGGGCGTAAGGAATACGCTCGTCGAGACCTGGCGGGCATCCTCGCTAAAGGCAACATTGCCGAGGTTGATCTTCTTGACGCCCATCGCCTTGGCGACGGCACCGGCCTGCTGGATCGTCTCGCAAACCACGAAGAGCTTGTACTTATCGGTCACACCGCTCTGGAGCGCCTTGACGGCATCCTCGGTGTTTTTGACGACGACCTTGCAGCCCTCCGGCTTTGCAAGGGACAGGGCCTGCAGACGAAGCTTGTCATTGAGGACCGTGTCGCTCACCAACAGGATGCAGTCGGCACCCATAGCCGAGGTCCAGCTAACGGCAACCTGGCCGTGCAGCAGTCGATAATCTACACGAATCATCTGAATCATGATGTGCTCCTAACGATTAAAACTCATCGAGTTCGGCCTGCCCCAGCAGGTCGTTGACGTACTTGACCTTGGTGTCGTCCGCCTCGACGATCTGGCGAATGGCCTCATCGATCGGGGTGGAGTCGGGCACGAACAGCAGCTGAATAAGGAGCGGCAGATTCATATTGGTCACCAGGTGCGTGTTGGGGCGCGTCTGGACGATCTTGGTGAACTCGTTGTTGACGCTGCCGCCAAAGAGGTCGGTGCAAACGACGACCTCATCGTCCGCGGCAAAGCCGTCCAGAATCGCTGCGGCCTCCTTGACCAGGTCCTCGTTTCCGTCGACATACATAGACAGCGCATGGACGTTCTCGCGCTCGCCCGAGAGTAGCCCAATGCTCTCGACGATTCCGGACGCAAAATGAGCATGGGATGCAACGATAAACTGCCTCATTCGATTCCCCTTTCTTGCGAACTTCGGCATAAAAATGCCCGGACGCATGCGCCCGGGCAGGGTGCTTCTTGATCAGTAGCTAATTTGTCGCCGATTAGTAATCGAACTGGTGATAGTAGCGACGGTAGTTGAGGTTGTGCTTGGTGACCGTCTCGTAGTAAGCGGCAAGGCGATCGGTGATCAGCGAGGAGAGGATCCACGGAGACACGATGACGCGGAACTCGTCGTCAAGGCCGGGGATCGCGAACTCGGCGGTGTCGATGATGTTGATGTCGGTGTCGCCGGTCACGCCGCGGGTCAGGAACGCGCGGACGCGCTCGTCGAGCTTGCGGTTCTCGTCCTCGCCCATGAACAGGAACACGGGGACGCCGGGCTCCACGAGCTCGAGGGTGCCGTGGAAGAAGTCGGCCGAGGTGATGTAGCGGGTGCGCTTCCACTGCATCTCCTCGAGGATGCACATCGAGAACAGGATCGTCTCGCCCCACAGGGCGCCGGAGCCGATGAACATGGTGTAGGGGGCCAGGGCGTACTTCTTGGCGAGCTCCTCGGCGCGCGGCTCGAAGCGCTTGCGGATGTCGACCAGGTGGGTCCAAACGTCCTTGGTCTGCTCGATGAACTTATCGAACTGCGGGAAGCAGCCGCGGCGGTTGAGCAGGCGCAGGCCGAAGCAGTCGGCGAGGTAGTAGCCCATCTCGCAGCCGCCGTTACCGTGATCGGAAGCCATCTTGACGCAGTTCTCGGCACCGACAGCCTGGCCGATGGGGCCCTCGGGCTTGGTCATGGCGTAGACGCGCACGCCCTTTTCCTTCATCTTCTTGACGGCCTCGAGGACCTCGGGGGTGGTGCCGGACTCGGAGGCGGTGAGCACGACGGACTTCTCGGTCATGCGCTTGTGGCCGGAGACGTTCCACTCGGCGGCGTGGATCAGGTAGACCTCGAGGTCGCGGTCGCCGAACTTGTTCATGAGGTACTCGAGCTGCATGAGCTCGTCCCAGGTGCCGCCGACGCCCATCAGGAACACGGCGTCGTAGCCCTCGTCGGCGACCTTGTCGGCGAGCGCGGTCATCTTCTTGCCGGTCTCGTAGAGCGCCTTGCCGTCCTCGAGGTAGCCCTCCTGGTCGAAATGCATGATCTCGATCTTCTCGGTTTCCTTCATTTGTCTCTCCTTTCTGGGGTTGTCTCCACATCCCCCATGCCACCGGGCATCAAAACCCGCTTACATTCCGTAACACTCAGCCGCTTTGGCCTTAAGCGCATTGACTGACTCTTCGTAGCCCTCTGCCTTGACCTCCATTTGCTTGGAGACGGCATCGAGATACGGGTGCACGTCCCATGACTTCAGACGCTCGGCGATTATGGCCGCAATCGTCTGGAAGAACACAAGATTGGGAATTGCGCTGAGCAGCGGAGCCACCTGAGGCACCGCAACCTCGTGAGCCCTACCCCTGGGATGGGCCGTGAGCAGCACCGTTTTTGTCGTAACGTTCGATAGCGCATCGGCGATATTCGCAAGACGCTCCGACCCTTGCGGATCGTCGACGATAAACACCAGGTAGCCTGGGGTTATCTGCATCTCGGGACCGTGGACGAACTCCTCGCCCTCGTGATGCATGGCAGGAATCTTGATGGTCTCGCTCAGCTTGAGGGCCGCTTCTTCGGCAACGCCATAGTTGGGGCCGTTGCCGACGACCATGGCGGGCATGTGCTCAGAAAGCTCGAGCATGTGGTCTTGAACATATGCCTCGGCGATCTTGCACATCACGGCATTGGCCTGGATAGCCTCGCGCAGGTCGTCAAGACGCTGGGCAACGCCCTTGGCGTCAATCGTTCCGCGCGCCTGACCGCCGTAAATACCAAAAAGCACCAGATACTCAACGAGAACCTCGACGCCCAGAGTTACAAAGTCCACCGACTCGACGCCCACACCGTAGTCAAGAACGATGTCAGCGTGTTCCTTGATGGGTGCCTCGACGTTTGCCGTGAGCGCAACTGCAGCCATATCGTGCGCGCGCATGTAATCGAGTGCCGCAATCGTATTGGTCGAATAGCCGCTCTGCGAAACGGCAATGTTGAGCGCATGCTGCGGATAGGTGTGTTCAAAATCGACGAAGGCCTCGGGCGTCACAACGGACACCTGCATCTGCAGCGCATCTTGCAGGTAATCGCGGGCGCAATCGGCGGCATGGCGCGACGAACCCGAAGCAACGATGCGCAGCGCGTCAAAAGAACCGGACTGGAAAATATCAACGAGCTGCGCTACCAGCTCAGACGAACGCTCGAGGTTCTCTCCCATACGCACATGGGCAAGCTGAACGTAATCGAGCATCTTCATCGTCTCACCTCGTAACAAATCATTAGTATTTGATAACAATCACAGTTACAGGTTACGGCTTTTTGATACCTCTTTGTCGATTAATTTATCCCCATCGGCGAACGATCGATTTTGAGCCATGTAAGGTTGTATATGTAGTCTGCTCAACGAATCAAAATTCCGTCAGCTTTTCAGCCCGTTATGCAAAAAACCAGCTAGTACGTATAGGTATATCCACCCGCATCGCCGCGGTTAAACGACTTGACGTACTCGATCGCCTGGCCGCTCGCATCGAAGCTCACGCACTCCAGCGTCAAGGCAAGGTCGCCCTGCTCCAGTCCAAGCAGGCCGGCATCTCGCGCGCCCAGCGCTTCGATATCGAGCTTTTCCTGTGCCATGACCGGCTTTCGGCCCAACATCTCATAGGTCTCGTACAAACTGAAGACCGACACGTCAATATCTTCGATTGTGGGAAACAGCAGGCACGGGATGAACGCCGTCTCAATCGATACGGGATCGCCGTTGACGCAGTTCAAACGCCGAATCGAATACAGCAAATCATCCTCGGCAATGCCAAACAGGTTGGCATAATATGGGCCCGCATAACGCTTGGAACGCGCGAGGATACGGACGGACGGCTCGCCGCCCGAAGCACGAACCGACTCGCGAAAGCCTCCCGTTCGCTCGTAGGCAACGGGCACCTTCTGTGCCACAAACGCGCCTTTTCCGCGGACGCGTCGAATCTGCCCACGCCGAACCAGCTCATCGACAGCACTTCGGATGGTCAAGCGTGTCGTACCGAATTCCTCGGCGAGGTCTTTTTCGGACGGAATCATGGAACCCGTGGGATATATACCGCGCTCGATACGCTCCTCGATGCGGCGTCGAATGCGCATATAAACCGGGGTGGCATCTACTGTTTCAGCCATTGTTCACCTGCCACGCTCCTCATGCCGTTCTTTTCGCCGTTGTCGGCAAAGCGGAACTTTGTGGGCAAAATCACCGATTTGCAATGCTCCACAAAACGCATGTCCTTATCAAATTCCATCGTGCTCTCATAGAACACCGGCGTTCCCTCTTCTTGTTGGAGCAGCTCGGCCTCTTCGGCGTTCAAACGCGAGATGGAGATATGCTCACGTCCATGCTCAACACGCACGCCACCTTCTTTGAGCAAGACATCGTAAAGGCTCTCGCACTCAAAATCGTGCTCGGGAAGCGATGGGCACAGGGACAGATTAACGTGAGCCGTCTCGATTGACGCCGGCTCGCCCTCAATAAGTCGAACGCGCTGCATGCGGAGCAAAGGAGCGCCTATAGCCACCCCAAGCTTGTCGGCAAGCGTCTTATCCGCCTCGATGGTCTCGGTGGAAACCAGACGAGAAGAGGGACGCAGGCCGGCAGTCCGCACGGCATCGGAAAAGTTATACGTTTCCTGGAAGATGTTCAGCGGCTTAGGAGGACACACATACGTACCCGATCCGCGACGGCTCTCGAGCGTTCCACACGAGATGAGCCGCGTGATACCGGCACGCAACGCCGTACGCGAAACGCCGATCTCTTCGCACAGCACGCGCTCGGCCGGCAGGCGATCGCCGCCGGCAAGCTGATGGTGCTGGATATACCAAAGAATTCCCTCAACAGCACGATCTTTGGGGGGAATTGCATAAGATTCGCCTGCCATTGCACAGACTCCTCATTCAGAAACGTATGCCGCCAAAATTAGACCAGCCCTCCCATGGCATCAAATTCGGCCTTGATCTTCTCGGCGACATTCCGATACGACTTATATAGGCTTGAATCGCGTTTGACTTCGTCGGTCATAACGGGAATCTCCAATTTGGAAACCTCGTCTTTTCCCGTCTGAACCGCCACAACAACGCCCATACCAAGACACATATTACGCTTGGCAGCGTTCATTTTTGCCGCCTTAGCGGGATTTGCCAGAATACGCTGGGCAAATTCCTGTTTAGAGACCGCTTCATCGGCCTCCGGATCGCCCGCCTCGGCTACTTCGCACTGAAGCACGTCCGCATAGTCAAAAATCTTCGGCTCGCCGCCGCGCTGATGCACGGCCCACTTGCGGCGCGTGGCATCCTGATAGATAGCCGGCAAAAATGTAAACCGCGGCGGGTCCAAAATCGTATCCGTGATGGTAAACACATCGGGATCAAAGGCATCCTGCGGGTTTTTCTTCTTGAACAGCCCCATATCAGCCTCCCGTACTAGCATTAAACAACTCAAGCTGAATATAGCACCAATTTCAAGCCGCCGCTTTACCGTATCGGTGCGCGGCGTCTATGGCTCGCCCAGCGGAAAAGTTCACGGACGAGGGCCGGGGTGCCTGCTTTGTTTTGAGAAGTGGGCTCCGCGAACTTCTCAAAACAAAGCA
>CABQSB010000009.1:0-102401 GCA_902466735.1 uncultured Collinsella sp. | reverse complement strand
ATGTCCGCCAAGGGCTGCAGCCCGGACAACGCGGCGATGGAGGGCTTCTTCGGCCCGCTCAAGAAGGAGTTCTTCCACGGGAGGGACTGGTCCGGCTGGTCGCCCGGGGAGTTCATCGAGGCCCTCGGCGCGTGGATAGGGCGCTTCAACTCCGAGCGGGCAAGCGACGCGCTCGGTGGCGCGACGCCGGACGGCTACCGGTCGTCGCTGGGGATGGCCGCGATTTAGCGGTCCAGGAAATCGTCCGCAGTCCCCTCGAATTTCTGGATGCGGTTTCCCAATAGTGGCCAATGCGGAAACGGCATTCCGCCCATTGGTGCAAAGTAACCTGACCCCTTTGCGCTAACCGACAACGAGGACAAGCAGGTGGCGGTCCGTCCCTGGATTCGCCTAGCCTTCCGCTTTTTGGAGCGCCATCTGTAAGAGGACCGGCCTCATCCCGGCTCTCATAACTTGCGGTGAAATAGTTCCTATTTTTGCAGGTTAAAGCCTCAAACAGGAACTACTCCACCGCAACTTCGCTTTGATTTGTTGGGGGCGGAGCCTACCAAACGGTGAACTGGGCGTTCTCCGTGTTCCAATGGACATCGCGAACGTAGTCTCGCACGCCCGCTGCATCTCGCGCTTCGAAGAGCTCAAGAATATGAGCATGCTCGGCATTGGCTATGCCCAGCAGCTTGCACGCTGTCTCCTGATCGACGGTCTCGTAATCGCGCTTTATAAAGCAGCGCTCGAGTTGCGAAATCATGTCGCGCAGACGGTCGTTGCCGCAGCGGTTGAAGTACGTGAGGTGAAAGTCCCGCTGAATGTCGTCGTACTTTCGGATAAGGCCGCCTTGGATCGCAAGGTCCATGGACCCAACTAAAAACTTCAGCTGCATGATGTCCTCGTCGGTTAGGAGAGGGCAGGCGAGGTATGCCGCCTGCCCGTCGAGAGGCCCCATAATCTCAAAGACTTCAACGGCGTTTTGCTGATCGAACCCTCGGACGCGGAATCCGCGGCGGGGGAGATTGTCCAGATAGCCGTCGCTTGCCAGCTGGATGAGCGCCTCGCGAACCGGCGTGCGCGACACGCCCATGGCATCGCAGATCGCCTGCTCGCTCACGCGGTCGCCGGCCGAAAGCTCGCCGGCGTCTATGCGACTCGAAATATAGTCGTATACATGATCCTTCAAGGGTCTTCGGAGTGTTTCCATGAGCTTATATTCCTCAACTGTATATTTTCAAAAATAAATACGTTTCGCCTGAATAGGCTAATTGAATTATAGAACGACCAGTTAAATTGCGCTACCAAACCAGAAGAAGCAATAATACGCTTACCGAGAAATATCTACCGTTCAGCATTGTATACAATATACAAAACAGTAAAGACACCCTAAGATAAAGCCATCGGAAGGAAGGCGGGCGCAAGGAAGTCCGCTCTCTGCTAAGAGGTCCAAGGAGGATCATCATGACTAAGTTCAGCCACGTCATCATCCGTCGTCCCGGCAAGTCCCTGAGCAATGGCATCACGAGCGCCCCCGAGCTTGGCCAGCCCATCTACGAGCGCGCTATCGAGGAGCACTACGATTACGAGCATGCGCTCGAGCAGTGTGGCGTTGACGTGTCGGTGCTGCCGGCGCTTGAGCAGTATCCCGACAGCTGCTTTGTCGAGGATCCGGCCGTTATCACTCGCTGCGGCGCCATCATTACCAACCCCGGCGCCGACAGTCGTAATGGCGAGAAGGACGAAATCGAGCCGGTCGTCCGTCGCTTCTTTGACGACGAGCATGTCAAGCACATCGTTTCCCCCGGCACGCTCGACGGCGGCGACGTCATGATGGTCGGCGACCACTTCTACGTCGGTCGCTCTGCTCGCACCAACGAAGAGGGTATCCGCCAGTTCTGCGAGATTCTCGAGGGCTGGGGCCTCGAGGGCTCCGAGGTGCCTCTGGAGGAGGTCCTGCACCTCAAGACGGGTGTCAACTACATCGAGGACAACAACATGCTCGTCTCCGGTGAGTTCATCGATAAGCCCGACTTTGCCCAGTACAACAAGATCGTCGTGCCCGAGGACGAGGCTTACGGCGCCAATTGCATCTGGGTCAACGGTACAGTCATCGTTGCCGAGGGCTATCCGACCGTGCTCAAGGCCGTGCAGGATCTGGGCTACAAGACGCTCGTTGTCGATACCTCCGAGTACCGCAAGGTCGACGGCGGCCTCTCCTGCCTGTCGCTGCGCTTCTAATACGGTCGCTGTACTAGCTTAATGATCGCTTGACCGATGGCCCGGCACCCGATTCGGGCGTCTGGGCCATCTTTGTGCGGTCGCTTGATGGAGGGGGTGCACATAGAATGGCCTCTAAAACTTGTAACGACGAGATGATCGACCCCAATGGTCTGGATCTCTTCCGTCTGACTATGATGGTCATCACCGCGAGCATTTGCGGCGGTATCTTTTCGCTTGCCGGTGATATGGCAGCAGGCGGAGCCAATACCGGCGCGGTTATTGTCTCGTGGGGAATTTGCTTTATCGGCGTCTTTGCGCTGATGATGGTGTTCAACGGTCTGTCTCAGGCTCGCCCCGACCTGACCGGCGGCATCTATGCATATGCTGCGGCTGGCTTTGGCGATTACATTGGATTCAACTCCGCTTGGGGCTACTGGATCAGCGCGTGCCTTTCCAACGTGAGCTTTGCGCTCTTGCTGTTTAGCGCGCTGGGCTATTTCTTCCCTGCGTTTGGCACGGGCAATAATCTACTTTCCATCATCTGTGCCAGCGTGTTTTTGTGGTTCCTCACCGCCCTTGTGCTTCGCGGCGTCAAGGAGGCTGCGGGCATTAACACGATTGTTACGTTGGCGAAGTTGGTGCCACTGGGACTTTTCGTGCTGAGCATCGTGCTCCTGGGTAAGTTCAACGTCGATATCTTTATGGACAACTTCTGGGGCGAGCCGGCTGGTCCTGGGTTTGGCGAGCAAGTTGTCTCGACCATGATCGCCCTTGTCTGGGTCTTTACGGGCATTGAGGGTGCTGTTGTCATTTCGGGCCGCGCAAAGTATGTGCGCGACGTCGGTCGCTCGACGGCACTTGGATTTGCAGCTGTGTTCACGCTGTATCTGATTATCTCGATGCTATCGCTCGGCATTATGCCGCGCACGGAGATGGCGCAGCTCGCAACGCCCTCCATGGCGGGAATTCTCGAGTGCGCAATCGGCCCGGTTGGCGCTGCCATCGTAAACCTTGGCGTTATTCTCTCGTTGGTCGGCGCAATGTTGGGTTACGTCATCATTGCATCCGAGACGCCGTTTGAGGCAGCGCGTCAGGGTTCCTTCCCGCTGGCGTTTGCCAAGACGAACAAACACGACGCCCCGGTGGTGACGATTCTCGTGAGCTCCGGTATCACGCAGCTCTTCTTGATTGTGTCGTATGTGGCGGCGAGCACCTACCAGTTCTTCTATAGCTGCGCGGTCAACACGATTCTGGTTCCGTATGTCTGCTCGGCTGCTTATTACATGGTGATTGGCTGGAAGAACGAGCATCTGGACAGGCCACATGCGCCAAGTGTCGGCAAAGCGCGCTTCTTCGGTACGCTCGGCTTTATCTACACGCTGTTCCTGGTGTGGTCGACGGGTCTCCAGGGCGTCATGATCACGACGATCCTTTTTGCTCCGGCCATTCCCGTCTATATTCTGGGTGAGCGCGGCCGTGGCAAGCAGGTGCTTCCGCACCTGCACGACAAGCTGATCGCAGCGGTGGTCATTGTCGTGGCAGTCATCTCGCTGTATCTGCACTTTGCCGGCATTGCGCCGATTGTCTAAGACTATGGCGAGCTTTATTGCTTGGTAGGCCGGCGGACATCGCGTATCGGTGCTGTTTGGCATTCCATAACTGGTGTGGGTCTCTATAACGTGCCTCTGTGAGTGCCCACCAAGCCCGCGCGGGTGACATATGTTGCCAGCGCGGGCTTTTGCAGTTGCGGTGAAATAGTTCCTGTTTTTGCTGGTTAAAGCATCAAACAGGAACTATTCCACCGCAACTTGTTTTGATTCGCTGGGGGACGGAGGAAGCGACGATCCGGAATCCACCCGCACGGTCGTCGCTCCGCATCCCGTCCGTTGGCGCAAATGGTGCCAAATGTAATCTGTCCCCCTTGCACGCTTGTTCCCCTTGCAGCAATCTGTTGATTGAACGTCATTGTGTGCTCGCGGTTTCTGGGCAAGCCGTCTCGCAGCAAAGTAGACTAGATTGCCATTTCAAAAAGCCTGCTCAGAGGAGGAGCCATGCTTGAGGGTACGTATGTGGTTTCGGCCCGGACGCCGGTGGGGAGTAAACGCGGCGAGGTGACGTTTTCACATGGGGTGAACGGCGCGCTCAGGGCAGTACTAAACGTCAGGGGTCTCAATATCGCTCTCTCGAGTGCCCGCGCTGAGGGCGATTTCTTTGAGCTCTCGGGTACTATCTCCCACGTCTTGATGGGCAAGGCGCCCTTTACATGCACGGGGTCGGTCGAGGGTGATCGACTCACCGCTACCGCGCGGTCGGGTTCCGTTTCGATCTCGCTGAGCGGTATGCGCAAAGAGCTTTCGGGGCGCACCGCATAAAGTTTGCGCAGGTAAACATCGGTATTTGACTTTATAAAATAGTTCAGAGCGCTATCATTTGTCGTTACGAGTTGGTTAGCCCCGGTAAACGGTTAACCGCGTCTAACGAAAGGATGAGCGCGTGAAGCTCGATACACTCGAGATTGGAAAGGACGCCGTTGTCGCATCGGTGACATCCGACGATCAGGCGCTCCGACAGCATATTTTGGACATGGGCCTAACGCCGGGCACCGAAGTCACCATGATGAAGTACGCCCCTATGGGCGACCCGCTCGAGATTCGCCTGCGTGGCTACGAGTTGACGCTGCGCAAGGACGATGCCGCTCGCATCGAGCTCGTGGGCGTTCACGACACCGATATGGGTCCGCGCGCCAACGCCGCAATCGGCACGACGGAGCATCCGGCACTCGGCGAGGGGACGTATTCGCCCCGCGCCGCGAAGACGGCCGTGCCCGAGGGCGCACCGCTGCATTTTGCCCTCGCCGGCAACCAGAACTGCGGCAAGACCACGCTGTTCAACCAGCTGACGGGCTCCAATCAACATGTCGGTAACTTTCCCGGCGTGACGGTCGACCGCAAGGACGGCACTATTCGTAACCACCCCGAGGCGAGCGTTACCGACCTGCCTGGCATCTATTCGCTGTCGCCGTACACGGGCGAAGAGATCGTCAGCCGCCAATTCATCTTGGACGAAAATCCCGACGCCATCATCGATATCATCGACGCCACCAACATCGAGCGTAACCTGTACCTGACGCTGCAGCTTATGGAGCTCGACCGCCCCATGGTCATCGCGCTCAACATGATGGACGAGGTGACGGCCAACGGCGGCGCCGTGGACGTCAACCTGCTCGAGAGCCTGTTGGGCGTGCCTGTTGTCCCCATTAGCGCTGCCCGCAACGAGGGCATCGGCGAGTTGGTGGATCATGCCTTGCACGTGGCGCGGTTCCGCGAGCGCCCCGGTCGCCTGGATTTCTGCGCGCCCGATGGTCCAGACGGCGGCGCGCTGCATCGCTGCATTCACGGCATCGCCAACCTTATCGAGGACCATGCCGCGACGGCGCATATCCCGGTGCGTTTTGCGGCGACCAAGCTGGTTGAGGGCGACGAGCTGGTGACCGAGGCGCTTCACCTGGATCGCAACGAGCTCGACGCCATCGAGCACATCATTACCCAGATGGAGGGCGAGGCCGGCACCGACCGCCTGTCCGCGCTGGCCGATATGCGCTTTAGCTTTATCGGCGACGTGTGTGGGCGCTGCGTCGTCAAGCCGCACGAGAGCCGCGAGCACGTGCGCTCCGTCAAGATCGACCGCATCCTGACGGGTCGCTACACAGCCATTCCGGCGTTTCTGGTGATCATGGGCCTCGTCTTTTGGCTGACGTTTGGCGTGATCGGCGCGGCGTTGCAGGGATTCATGGAGGACGGCATCGCTGCCATCATCGCCTCGGCCGATGCGGGTCTCAAGGCGTTCGGCACCAACGACGTGGTGCGCTCGCTGGCTGTCGACGGCGTGCTTACGGGCGTGGGCAGCGTGCTGACCTTCCTGCCGATTATCGTCGTGCTTTTTTTGTTCCTCTCCATTCTGGAAGACTCGGGCTACATGGCACGTGTGGCCTTTGTCATGGATAAGGTACTGCGTCGCTTTGGCCTGTCGGGACGCAGCTTCGTGCCCATGCTCGTCGGTTTTGGCTGTACCGTGCCGGCTATCATGTCGACCCGTACGCTCCCATCCGAGCACGACCGCAAGATGACGGTCATGCTCACGCCGTTTATGAGCTGCTCGGCCAAGTTGCCGGTCTACGGTTTGCTGTGCGGGGCGTTTTTCCCGCAGGCGACAGTTCCCGCCATGGTCTCGCTCTATCTGATCGGCATTGTGGTCGGTTGCATCGCGGCTTTGGTGCTCAACCGCACGGCATTTAAGGGCGACCCGGTGCCGTTTATCATGGAGCTCCCCAATTACCGCCTGCCGAGCGTCAAGACGACGGTGATGCTGGCATGGGATAAGGCCAAGGACTTTATTACCAAGGCTTTTACCACTATCTTTGCCGCTACCGTGGTCATCTGGTTCCTTCAGACGTTCGACATTCGCTTTAATGTGGTCGCCGATCAGTCGCAGAGTCTACTTGCCGGTCTGGGTAGCATCATCGCTCCGGCGCTGGCGCCGCTCGGCTTTGGCGATTGGCGTGCATCCACGGCGCTCGTCACCGGACTTATCGCCAAGGAGAGCGTCATCTCGACCCTCACCGTGCTTTTGGGTGCAACGTCGCCCGCGGCACTGTCGAGCATGTTTTCGCCGTTTACCGCTTACGTGTTCCTGGTCTTTACGCTGCTGTACCCGCCCTGTGTGGCGGCCATCGGCGCCGTTAAGAGCGAGCTGGGCGGGCGCTACGCCGTGGCCGTGTTCGCGTTTCAGGTGGTAGTCGCCTGGATCGTGGCGTTTGTCGTGCATTCGGCTGGTATATTGCTGGGGCTGGCTTAGTTATTTATTGACGGCGCAACCTCTATGTACCGAATTGTTTTCGGCCCCGCATCTGTTGCTGACGGATGCGGGGCCGTTGCTATATAATCGCCTCCGCTCAAAATGATTGGAGACGTTATATATGAGTCAGGCAAGGCAAGACGGCATCACGATTAAGCAGTGGCTCCCGCTTATCGGGCTCGCCTGTTGTGCGTTCGTGTTCAACACGTCGGAGTTTATGCCCATCGGCCTTCTGACTGATATCGCCGCGTCGTTCTCGCTCACCGAGGCCCAGGCAGGCATCATGATCTCGGTCTATGCTTGGGGCGTCATGCTGCTGTCGCTGCCGCTTATGGTGTTTGCCTCGCGCTTTGAGTTCAAGCGGATGCTGCTCGGCGTGCTCGCCGTGTTTTCTCTGGGTCAGTTCCTGTCCGCTGTGGCACCGACATATCCCATCCTGGTCTGTGCGCGCCTGGTGGTCGCTTGCGCACATGCCGTGTTCTGGTCGGTCGCCTCGATTATGGCCTCGCGCCTGGTCGACACCCGTCACGGGGCGCTCGCCATCAGCATGATCGCCACGGGCTCGTCCATCGCGCAGATTTTCGGCCTGCCGATCGGCCGCGCCATCGGCCTGGCCGTGGGCTGGCGCATGACGTTTGCCGTGGTTGGGGCCTTCTCTGCCGCCGCGGTGGTGTACCAGGCAGCGGTGTTTCCGGCCATGCCAGCGGGTGAGCGCTTTACCGTTAAGCAGCTGCCCGAGCTGCTCAAGAACCCGTTCCTCATCGCGCTTTATGCGGTCACGGTCTTCATGGCGACTGGCTATTATGCGGGTTACAGCTATATCGAGCCCTTCTTGGCACAGGTCGCGCACGTCGACGCGGGCGCCATCACCATGACGCTGACGGCGTTTGGCTGCTCCGGTCTGCTCGGAAGCTGGCTGTTCGGCCGACTGTTCGATGGGCATCGCTTTCCGTTCTTGGCTATCACACTCTCCGGCGTGCCTGTGGCTCTGCTGCTCATGGGTCCGGTTGCACCGTCGTTCGTCGCCGTTCTCGCTGTTTGCGCGCTATGGGGCTGCTGCTCCACGGCCTTTAATGTGGCGTTTCAAGCCGAGCTCATCAAGTACACGCCGGCAGACTCGTCGGCCGTCGCCATGTCGATCTTCTCGGGCCTGTTCAACCTCGGTATCGGCACGGGTACCGCGATCGGCGGAGCCGTGGTTTCGGGTCCCGGTATCGCTTGGATTGGCTTCGTGGGCGGGGCGATTACCGTCGTGGGCGTCATCCTCGCCATCACCATACTGTTCCCGGCCATCCGCCGCGCCAAGCCCGTCGCCTAATCACGTTCCCTCATTAGTTGCGGTGGAATAGCTCCTGTTTAAGGCCTCTGAAGGCCCAAGCAGGAACTAATCCACCGCAACTTATTTTGGGGAAGAGGATACAAGCCGGGCATACAATGGATGTCGTTGTGTTGAGCTTACCGGGAGGTTGCTATGTGGGCATACGAGACGACGTTCTATCAGATCTATCCGCTGGGCTTTTGCGGAGCTCCGTGCGAAAACGCCGCGCCCGTTGCCGAGGATGAGCTCGCCCAGGCTGCCAACGCCGCGCCCAACCCCGATGCGCCCATCATGAAAATCGCCCAATGGGCCGACTACCTGCAAGAGCTCGGCGTTGGCGCCGTGCTCATCAACCCGCCGCTCGAGTCCGATAGCCATGGCTACGACACGCGCAGCCTGCGCCACATCGACCGCCGCTTGGGTGGGGATGCCGACTTCGCCGCCGTGTGCGAGACGCTGCATGCCCATGGCATCCGCGTGGTGCTCGATGCCGTCTTTAACCACGTCGGCCGCGGCTTCTGGGCCTTCCGTGATGTGCAAGAACGCAAGTGGGACTCGCCCTACAAGGATTGGTTCCACATTAGCTTTGACGGCGACTCCTGCTATGGCGACGGCTTTTGGTACGAGGGCTGGGAAGGCCATTTTGAGCTCGTGAAGCTCAACCTGCAAAATCCCGCCGTGGTCGACTACCTGCTCGAGTCCGTGCGCCGTTGGGCCGACGTATTTGGCGTCGACGGCCTGCGCCTGGACGTTGCCTATATGCTCGACCGCGACTTTATGCGCCGCCTGCACGCCTTTACCCGCGAGCTCAAGCCCGACTTCGTGCTGATCGGCGAGACGCTTCACGGCGACTACAACGAGATCGTCAACGACGAGATGCTCGACTCCTGCACCAACTACGAGTGCTACAAGGGCCTGTACTCTAGCTTTAACTCGGTCAATATGTTCGAGATCGCGCACTCGCTGCACCGTCAGTTTGGCGGCGACCCGTGGTGTATCTACCGCGGCAAACACCTGCTGTCGTTTGTCGACAACCACGACGTGCCGCGCCTGGCGAGCATCCTGACGGACAAGTCCTGCCTACGCCCCGCCTATGGCATGCTCTTTGGCATGCCGGGCATCCCATGCGTCTACTATGGCAGCGAGTGGGGGATTGCCGGCGAAAAGGGCGGCCCCGATGGCGACTGGGCGCTGCGCCCCGCGCTCGATGAGCCTGCGCCCAACGAGCTGACGGCCTTCATCAAGCAGCTCACGCACCTGCGCTCGACAGACGATGCGGCGGCACGCGCTCTCAACTACGGCGCGTACCGCAACGTGGTGATCCAGAACAAGCAGCTGCTGTTCGAGCGCGCCTGCGACGGCGCGACGGTGCTCGTGGCGGTGAATGCCGTAGACGAGCCTTACACCTTTGGCGCCGGCGAGCTCAACGGCTCCTTTGTCGATCTGCTTGCCGACGACGCGCTCGCGGTCGAGCTGACGGGTACCCTCGAGCTTGCGCCCTACGAGGTGCGCTATCTGTTGAGGGCCTAGGCCATGGCTGCGTCTGACGAGGGCTATCAGCATATTGAGCATGGGTTTGAGCCCGTGTTCGACCAGCACTCGCGCGTTTTGGTGCTCGGATCGTTTCCCTCGGTGCTTTCGCGCGCCAATGATTTTTATTACGGTAACCCCCAGAACCGCTTTTGGCGCGTGATGGCCGCGTGCCTCGGTGTGCCCGTGCCGCCCAACGAGGGCGGCCTTTTGGCGGACAGCGAGCCCGCGACGCTCGACGTCTCGATTGCCGCCAAGCGCTCCATGCTGCTGAACGGCGGCGTAGCCCTGTGGGATGTGATTGAGAGCTGCGACATTAAGGGCTCGAGTGACGCGAGCATTCGCAACGTTGTGCCGGCACATATCGAGCGCATTACCGATGTCACGCCGATTGAGGTCGTTATCTGCAACGGCGGCGCGGCCGGGCGGCTCTACAAACGCTATCTACAAGAGCGGACGGGGCTACCTGCCATCGTGCTGCCGTCGACGAGTCCTGCCAACGCGGCGTGGCGTTTGGAGCGGCTTGTCGAGCGTTGGAGTGAAGCCGTTGACTGGGCAGCTTATTAATTTAGATTATTGATTGAGTGCGGGCGCCGAGGTGTTTCAGAACGCCTCGCCAGATCGGCGCGGGCACGGCTGGCTCGGCGCAAACCATGCCATTGGTGTCGATGTCCTCGGCACTGCCGCCGCCGAGTCGCTGCGCATGCTCAACCGAGCAACCCATACGCACCGCACCCACGAGCTTGTCCATGGCTTCGGAAAACGGTCGGCGCAAGAGGCCCATGCGCGGGGAGTGGCGAAGCGCTGCGATGCCGCTGCCGGCGCAGATGGCAACGCCGCCACACCACGTTAGTTTACGGAGCTCGCAAGCTTCCCGCAGGCGCTTGACGGGCATGTGCGCCCCCTCGGTGCTTCTGTGGGCAACCTGCACGACGACATAGACGCGTGTCTCTGCATTCCCAAGGCGATCGAGCATCTGCTCGACAGTGATCATCGCCCCGTCATCAAATGCATCATCAACGGCGAGCACGAGGCCATCGGCGGCAGCATCGTCATCATCAGCCTTCAAGTCGACCGGTCGGGGGAGTACAGTGCCGGAAAGCTGTGCATAGGCGGCGATGGCATCCTGCAGGTCCCAGAGCAAAAACTCAAGATCGGCGCTCTCGGGAATGCTGATATACGCAATGGTTTGCAACGTCTTGGGCTTATCGCCGCGCGCGATCGTCTCCATGCCGCCTCCTTTCCGGTTGGTTTCCGTTTAGGTTACACCGTCTGGTGGCGCCTCGCCGCGCTATCCTAGTGCAACCCTTACGAAAGGAACGCCATGCGCCTGCCCATGAATACCTCGCTTGCCACGCTCAGGCCCTCCGGCATCCGCCGAATCAACGCGCTCGCCGCCCAGCACCCAGGATGCATTGCGCTCGCGCTCGGCGAGCCTGATTTTCCCACGCCCGACGTGATTGGCGCCGAGGTGACCGCCGCACTGGACCGCGGTGACACGCACTATCCGCCCAACAACGGTCGCCCCGCCCTGCGCGAGGCGCTGTCTGCCTACATGGGGGACGCGGGCCTTGCGTTTTCGGCCGACGAGGTCATCCTGACCGACGGCGCGACCGAGGCCCTGTCGGCAACATTCATGGCTATGCTCAATCCCGGCGACGAGGTTATTATCCCCACGCCGGCCTTTGGCCTGTACGAGAGCATCGTCGTAGCCAATCACGCCAAAGCGGTCTTTTTGGATACGGAGCCTGCGCAATTCCAGATTGACGAGGAAGCGCTTCGCGCCTGTGTGACCCCGGCGACCAAGGCCATCGTTATCTGCTCGCCCAACAATCCCACGGGCTGCATTCTCAACGCGGCGTCGCTCGACGCCGTGGCGCGCGTAGCGGAGCAGGCGGGTATCTACGTAGTCTGCGACGACGTATACAACCGCCTCGTCTATGTGGATGGTTACGAGCGTTTTGCCCAGCGACACCCGGAGCTACGCGAGCAGACGGTCGTCATCGAGAGCTTCTCCAAGCCCTGGGCCATGACCGGCTGGCGCTTGGGTTGGCTCGCAGCCGCAGCTCCCGTTATCGCCGAGATTGGCAAAGCTCACCAATATCTGGTGTCGAGTGCCGTCTCCTTCGAGATGGACGCTGCTGCCCGAGCCCTCACCGTCGACCCCACCCCCATGCTCGAAGTCTACCGAGCCCGCCGCAAACGCGTGCTCGCAGCCTTAAACGCCATGGGCCTCGACGCAGTAGGGCCCGCAGGAGCCTTCTACGCTTTCCCGAGCATCAAACAATTCGGCCTAACAAGCGAAGCCTTCTGCATCAAAGCCATCAAAGAGGCAAACGTAGCCCTAGTCCCGGGTGACTGCTTCGGCACCGAAGGCCACATCCGCCTAAGCTACTGCGTCTCCGACCAAGATCTGGACGAAGGACTAGCCCGCCTGTCCAACTTCGTTTCAACCCTGTAGCCCTCAGGGATGCAACACATCAGCCCACCGACCCAAGCATTATGAGTGGGGGCGTCAGCCAACGAAAACCCGGGCTGCCCAAAGTCAAGGCAGGCACGCGCCGCCGAAGGCCAGGCGCAAGGTTTTCGTAGATTCCGCACGAGCCGAAGAGCACTTAATGTGCTCTTCGTGCGAGCCAGGACTTGACCGAGCGAAAACCTTGCGCCTGGCCTTCGGCGACGCGTGCCGGATGGTGGAATTGTGTGCAGCCCGGTTTTCCGTTGACCGACGCCGGGGTCCCCGCCATAATACTTACGGTTCACGCACGAATCCGCTGCCAGAGACAGCCGGTGCAAACGGGCATCGCCCGCGAGCTTAATGGGATATCCCGCCAGCCGAGGTGGTCGAGTAGATATGTCTTCTCGCCCCCGTCGCTCATGCAGCGCGGGGGCTTTCTTTTTGGACATGCCCCCGTCACGTCCTTGTGGCGGACCGTGCCCGGAAAGAATTCGAGGAGGTGTAATTCATGCCCCAGCAGTACAAAATCGACAAGGTTGCAGAGATCGAGTCCCGTATCGCCGAGAACGCCGGTCTGTTCGTCGTCAACTACAACGGTTTGACGGTTAAGCAGGCTCAGGAGCTGCGTCATCAGCTTCGCGAGTGCGGCGCCGAGATGAAGGTCTACAAGAACAACCTGGTCAAGATCGCTCTCAAGAACCAGGAGCAGCCCGAGCTCGACGAGATCCTCGCCGGCCCCGTCGCTTATGTGTTCTACGAGACCGAGCCGGTCGAGGCCGCTAAGGCCCTTAAGGACTTCTCTGCTAAGTCCAAGGGCGTCCTTGAGATCAAGGGCGGTATCTCCGACGGCAAGGCCGTTTCCGCTGATGATGTTAAGGCTATCGCCGAGCTGCCCACCAAGGATCAGCTTCTCGGCCAGATCGCCGGCCTCATCTCCGGTTTCGCTCGCGACATCGCTGTCTGCGTCAACGGCGTTTCCTCTGGTCTCGCTCGTTCGATCCAGCAGGTCTCCGAGCAGAAGGCAGCCTAGTCGCTGCTTTCACCCGCGGCGGCAACGCCGCACCCCAGGCGCATTCGCACCATGTTTTAACTGATCTCCGTGCACAGACACGGAAACCGAAAGGACTTAGAAATGGCTAAGCTTACCACCGATGAGATCATCGATGCTCTTAAGGAAATGACCCTTCTCGAGGCTTCCGAGCTCGTCAAGGCTATCGAGGACACCTTCGGCGTTTCCGCCGCTGCTCCTGCCGCTGTTGTCGCCGCTCCCGCTGCTGGCGCTGCTGAGGCCGAGGAGAAGACCGAGTTTGACGTCGTGCTCGAGGGCTTCGGCGACAACAAGATCCAGGTCATCAAGGCCGTCCGTGAGCTCACCAACCTTGGCCTGAAGGAGGCCAAGGAGGTCGTCGAGGGCGCTCCCAAGGCTGTTCTCGAGGGTGCCAAGAAGGAGGACGCCGAGGCTGCCAAGGAGAAGCTCGAGGCTGCTGGCGCTGCTGTCACCCTCAAGTAATCAGGCTTTCTCGCCAGATTTCTTTGCAGACGGGGTTCGCATTGCGAGCCCCGTCTTTTTTGTTATGACCCCTCATTCCCATTGCTCGGCATGCAGAACACCGTTGTCTTCGCCGTGCCAATCCCGTTACCGCTGGGGCGTAAAATTGCACCATTCGAGCAATAATTTGCGTTGACCTGCTGAAGAATTGCGTTTGCCTTACGGCGACGTTTGTCTCCGGCGGTAAGATACTTCGGTATCGCAATTTGGTCTGCGGCCGCCGTGCCGCACGCACAGGGCGCATTCTGCGCCTGCGAAAGGATCCTTGAATAACATGAAGGCAATCATCCCCGCCGCCGGTCTTGGCACGCGTTTTCTGCCTGGCACCAAGTGCACGCCCAAAGAGATGCTGCCGGTGCTCGACAAGCCGGTCATTCAGTATGTCGTTGAGGAGGCACTCGACCCCGAGGAGGTCGACGATGCCATCATCGTTACCTCTCCCGGTAAGCCCGAGCTGCTGAGCTATTTCCAGCCCGATCGTTCGCTCGAGAACCTGCTGCGCGAGCGCGGTAAGGATGCTTATGCCGACGCCGTCGCCCATGCGGGCGGTATGCCGGTCGACTTCCGTTATCAGTACGAGCCTAAGGGCCTCGGTCACGCCATTCGCTCTGCCGCCGACGCTGTGGCGGGGGAGAACTTCCTGGTTCTTCTGGGCGACTACGTTGTGCCCAACCGCGACATCTGCGACAAGATGCTCGCCGTTTCCAAGGAGCACGGTGGCGCTTCGGTTATCGCCGTCGCTGCTTGCTCGCCCGAGGAAGTCAGCCGCTACGGCGTTATCGCCGGCGAGCGCGTCGGTTCGCTCGAGGGCGCCGAGGGCGTTGCCGATGCCGAGCCGGGCGCTGTCTGGCGCATCGGCGGTCTGGTCGAGAAGCCCGCTCCCGAGGCGGCTCCGTCCAACCTGTACATCGTCGGTCGTTACCTGCTGAGCCCGCTGGTCATGGACCTGCTGGCCGATCAGCAGGCCGGTAAGGGCGGCGAGATCCAGCTTACCGACGCCATGGCCCGCTCGCTCGACCGCGAGGCCATGTACGCCGTCGTCATCGATCCGCTGTCGGGCTACGACACCGGCACCCCGTCTGGCTGGATGGCCACCAACGCCCTCATGGCCGCAAGCGATCCTCGCTTTGCCGACGCCTTCTGGGACGCCATCGACGAGCGCGGCGGCTTGATGCGCAAATAAGCCTTCGGGCATCGACATTTACGGGTGCGGACTTCGGTCTGCACCCGTTTTTTATAAGAGCTGCGATTGCTGGCTCTCTGTTCACAGAAAATATATGAACACCTGTTCGATATACCACTATCTACCTGCGTGTTTTATGTCGAAAAACTTTGCTACTCCAAAAACTCAATCGCGTCAAGGCTTTTCTTGCCCAACGGTCGGTACCTGATAAACTATTAGATTGCGATAACTGGCGAAGCCATGCCTCGCCAACCCACCGAGCATTTCCGTGAAGGAGGAAAAACCTGGTGACCTACGCATACACTGCCACTGAGCGCAAGCGCGTCAGCTTCGGGAAAATCCCGGAGGCCATGGAGCTCCCCAACCTTATCTCTGTTCAAAGGGAATCCTTTGAGCGTTTTAAGGACGAGGGCCTTCGTGAGGCGTTCAAGGAATCCAGCCCCATCCAGAGCCAGAACCATGTTCTCGAGGTTACCTTCGGCGAGCATCAGTTCGGCGACCCCGCGCACACCGTCGAGGAGTGCCGCGAGAAGGATATGACCTATCAGGCTCCGCTTCTGACCGACGTCCGTCTCACCAACAAGGAGACCGGCGAGATCAAGGAGCAGCTCGTCTTTATGGGCGACTTCCCCATGATGACCGATCAGGGCACCTTCATCATCAACGGTACCGAGCGTATCGTCGTCTCGCAGCTCGTCCGCTCCCCGGGCGTGTACTACAGCTCCGAGATGGATTCGGGCAAGCAGATCTACAAGGCTCAGATCATCCCGTCCCGCGGTGCCTGGCTTGAGTTTGAGGTCGACAAGCGCGACCAGCTCATGGTCTCCATCGACCGTAAGCGCAAGCAGAGCGCCACGATGTTCCTGCGCGCCCTTGGCATCGCCGTCACCAACGACGACATCATCGAGCTGCTCGGCAACTCCGATGTGATCAAGCGCACCCTGGAGCGCGACACCGCCCTCACCCGCGAGGACGCCCTCATCGAGATCTACCGTCGCCTGCGTCCGGGCGAGCCTCCCACCGTGGATGCTTCCCGCAGCCTGCTCGAGGGCCTGCTCTTTAACCCGCAGCGCTACGATCTGGCCCGCGTCGGTCGCTACAAGGTCAACAAGAAGCTCAACCTCACCACCGAGGAAGAGGTCACGGTGCTCACCGACGAGGATATCGTCGCTACGCTGCGCTACCTGCTGTCCCTCGCTGCCGGCGAGCAGGGCTTCAAGGTCGACGACATCGACCACTTTGGCAACCGCCGCATCCGTACCGTCGGCGAGCTCGTCGCCAACCAGTTCCGTATCGGCATGAGCCGTATGGAGCGCGTCGTCCGTGAGCGCATGAGCTCTCAGGACATCGACGAGATCACCCCGCAGTCGCTCATCAACATCCGCCCGATCGTGGCCTCCATCAAGGAGTTCTTCGGTTCCTCGCAGCTCTCGCAGTTCATGGACCAGGCGAACCCCCTGACCGGTTTGACCCACAAGCGCCGTCTGTCCGCACTCGGCCCTGGTGGTCTTGCCGGCCACAAGTCCGGCTCCAGCCGCCGCACCAACGTGCCGACGGCCGTCCGCGACGTTCACAACTCGCACTACAGCCGCATGTGCCCGATCGAGACCCCCGAAGGCCCCAACATCGGCCTGATCGGCTCGCTCGCCCTCTACGCCCGCGTCAACGAGTATGGCTTCATCGAGGCCCCGTTCCGTCGCGTCGAGAACGGCGTTGCCACCGACCAGATCGACTGGATGACCGCTGACGAGGAAGAGAAGCACGTCATCGCGCCGGCCAACACGCCGCTCGATCCCAAGACCAACGAGTTCATCACGACCGATGCCGAGGGCAAGATCGTCCGTCCGCACACCGTGATCGCCCGTACCCGCGACTTCGACGGCTCCTTCGGCGCTCCCGCCGATGTGCCTGTCGAGGACGTCGACTACATGGACGTCTCGCCGCGTCAGATGCTCTCCGTCGCAGCCACGCTGATCCCGTTCCTCGAGCACGACGACGCTAAGCGTACGCTGATGGGCGCCAACATGCAGCGTCAGGCCGTGCCGCTGGTTCACCCCGCCGCTCCCTATGTCGGTACCGGCATGGAGCGTCGCGCCGCCCTGGACTCCGGCGAGGTCACCCTGGCCAAGAACGCCGGCGAGGTCATCTTTGCCGACGCCGCCAAGATCATCGTCAAGCATGCCGGCGGCATGGACGAGTATCACCTGGCCAAGTACCAGCGCTCCAACCAGTCCACCTGCATCAACCACCGTCCGCTCGTGCGCGTCGGTGACACCGTTGAGCAGGGCGAGCCTCTGGCCGACGGGCCTTCGACCGATCACGGCGAGCTCGCACTGGGCCAGAACCTCACCGTGGCCTACATGCCGTGGGAAGGCTTTAACTACGAGGACGGTATCGTCGTGTCCGAGCGCCTGGTGGCCGAGGACCTGCTGACGACCATCAACATCACCCGTCACGAGATCGACGCCCGCGACACCAAGCTCGGCCCCGAGGAGATCACCCGCGAGATCCCGAACCTCTCCGAGGACATGCTTGCCAACCTCGACGAGGACGGCATCATCCGCATCGGCGCCGAGGTCGGCCCTGGTGACATCCTGGTCGGCAAGGTCACGCCTAAGGGCGAGAGTGCTCTGACTGCCGAGGAGCGCCTGCTGCGCGCCATCTTCGGTGCCAAGGCCCACGACGTCCGCGACACCTCCCTTAAGATGCCTCACGGCGCTTACGGCCGCGTTATCGACGTCGTTCGCTTTAGCCGCGAGAACGGCGACGATCTGGCCCCCGGCGTCAACGAGCAGGTGCGCGTCTACGTCGCCCAGCGTCGTAAGATCCAGCAGGGCGATAAGATCGCCGGCCGCCACGGCAACAAGGGCGTTATCTGTAACGTTCTGCCGGTCGAGGACATGCCCTACATGGCTGACGGTACCCCGATCGACGTTATCCTCAACCCGCTGGGCGTTCCTTCGCGTATGAACGTCGGCCAGCTGCTCGAGTGCCACCTTGGCTGGGCTGCTGCGTGCGGTTGGGATACTGAGCAGGCCGACTCCGACAAGTACGTCCCCGGCCCGTTCTTCACCGCGACGCCCGTCTTCGACGGCGCCAAGGAGGACGAGATCGCCGAGGTCATCCGTCGTGCCAACAAGAACATGCTCAACAAGGCCACCGCTGCCTTTGGCGATCACATGCGCCCCGAGTTTGTCACCCAGCTTGACGAGCGCGGCAAGACCCGCCTGTTCGACGGCCGCACCGGCGAGGAGTTCCGCGAGCCCATTACCGTGGGTACGTCCTACATCCTCAAGCTCGGCCACATGGTCGACGACAAGATCCACGCCCGTTCGACCGGCCCTTACAGCCTGGTTACCCAGCAGCCTCTGGGCGGCAAGGCTCAGTTCGGCGGCCAGCGCTTCGGCGAGATGGAAGTTTGGGCACTGTACGCATACGGTGCTTCCAACGTCCTGCAGGAGATCCTGACCGTCAAGTCCGACGATACCGTGGGCCGCGTCAAGACCTACGAGTCCATCGTCAAGGGCGAGAACGTTCCTGTCCCGGGTATCCCCGAGTCCTTCAAGGTTCTCGTCAAGGAGATCCGCTCCCTCGCACTGGACATCGAGCCCATGCACGATGCCGACGAGGACGCCTCCGCCCCTGTGACCGCCGAGGAGACCTCTGCCCTCGATGACCTGGCTGTGCTCGCCGGCGTTGACGCCGACGTCGAGGCCGAGGATGCCGAGACCGCCGAGGCGCCCGAGGCTGTCGCCGCCACGACCACTGATAAGGAGTAGTTGACTGTGGCAGATTTCGAAGCTACTGATTTTGACTCGGTAAAGATCTCCCTTGCCTCCGCCGACCAGATCCGTTCCTGGTCGCACGGCGAGGTCAAGAAGCCGGAGACCATCAATTACCGTACCCTCAAGCCCGAGAAGGACGGCCTGTTCTGCGAGAAGATCTTCGGTCCCGCCAAGGACTGGGAGTGCTCCTGCGGCAAGTACAAGGGCATCCGCTTTAAGGGCATCGTCTGCGAGCGCTGCGGCGTCGAGGTCACCTCGGCCAAGGTGCGTCGCGACCGCATGGGTCACATCGAGCTCGCCGCTCCCGTGTCCCACATCTGGTACTTCAAGAGCCCCACGAGCTTCCCGATGAGCCGTATGCTCGACATCAAGTCCAAGGACCTCGAGAAGGTTCTGTACTTTGCCAGCTACATCATCACCGAGGTTGACTATGAGGCCCGCGAGGCCGACGCCGACGACCTGCGCGAGGAGCTCGCCGCCGATCTGGAAGAGATTGATGCCGAGTGCGCCCGCCAGATCGAGTCCCTCAAGGAGCAGGGCGACCCCGAGAACTTTGACGAGTTCTCTGACGAGGAGCCGCTGACCCCCGAGGAGATCGCCTCTGGCATCGTCGACATCGAGGAAGAGTGCAAGGACGAGAAGCAGCTCCGCACGGACGCCTTCAACGCCTTCATGAAGCTTACCGAGCGCGACCTCATCTCCGATGAGCCGCTGTTCCGCGAGATGACCCGCTACTACTCCATGTACTTCAAGGGTGGCATGGGTGCCGAGGCCGTCCGCGACCTGCTCGCTGCCATCGACCTCCCCTCCGAGGCCGAGAAGCTCAAGGCCATCATCGCCGACGAAGATTCCCAGAAGCAGAAGCGCGAGAAGGCCGTCAAGCGCCTTGAGGTCGTTGACGCCTTCCTGAAGGGCGGCAACAGTCCCGCGAACATGATCCTGGACGTCATCCCGGTCATTCCGCCCGATCTGCGCCCGATGGTCCAGCTCGACGGCGGCCGCTTCGCCGCGTCCGACCTCAACGATCTATATCGTCGCGTGATTAACCGTAACAACCGACTCAAGCGCCTGCTCGACCTGGACGCCCCTGCGATCATCGTGAACAACGAGAAGCGCATGCTCCAGGAGTCCGTGGACGCCCTGTTCGACAACGGCCGTCGTGGTCGCCCGGTCTCTGGCCGTGGCGGTCGCCCGCTCAAGTCGCTCGCCGAGGCCCTCAAGGGCAAGCAGGGTCGTTTCCGTCAGAACCTGCTGGGTAAGCGTGTCGACTACTCCGGCCGTTCGGTTATCGTTACCGACCCCAAGCTGCTGCTGCACCAGTGCGGTCTGCCCAAGACCATGGCGCTGGAGCTCTTCAAGCCCTTCGTCATGAAGCGCCTGGTCGAGCTTGGCAAGGTCGAGAACATCAAGGGCGCCAAGCGCGCTATCGACCGTGGTGCCACTTTTGTGTGGGACATCCTCGAAGAGGTCATCGACGGCCGCGTCGTGCTGCTCAACCGTGCACCGACCCTGCACCGTCTGTCCATCCAGGCCTTTGAGCCGGTTCTGGTCGAGGGCAAAGCTATCCACCTGCACCCGCTGGTCTGCTCGCCCTTCAACGCCGACTTCGACGGCGACCAGATGTCTGTCCACGTGCCGCTGTCCAGCCAGGCTCAGGCCGAGGCCCGCGTGCTCATGCTCTCTGCGAACAACCTGCGCTCGCCGGCATCCGGCAAGCCGGTCAACATCCCCTCGCAGGACATGATCATCGGTGTGTACTACCTGACCCAGGTCCGCGACGGTCTGCCGGGCGAGAACCACGTGTTCGCCAGCTTCGACGACGCGCTGCACGCCTATGACTGCCGCTCCGAGGTCGACATGCAGGCCAAGATTCAGGTCCGCGTGTCCGCTGCCGACGCCAATGTCATCAACGAGGACGGCACCCGTATCTTCCGCGTTAAGAACGGCAAGAACGAGTTTGTCGACTACGACGTCACCGGCAACAAGACCGCGCGCTTCGAGACCTCTATCGGCCGCATCATCTTCAACCGCCAGTGCCTGCCCGAAGACTATGAGTTCATGAACTACAAGATGGTCAAGGGCGACGTGGCCAAGCTGGTTGCGGACTGCTGCGATCGTTACCCCGAGGCCAAGGTCGGCCCGATCCTCGACGCCATCAAGTACTCTGGCTTCCACTACGCTACCCGCGCCGGCCTCACCATCTCGGTGTGGGACGCTCTCATCCCTGCCGAGAAGCAGGAGCTGCTCGACCGCGCTCAGGCCAACGTCGACCAGATCAACGAGTACTTCGAGGAGGGCTTCATCAACGAGACGGAGCGCCACATCGAAGTCGTTAACGAGTGGACCGCTTGTACCGATAAGGTCGCAGCGCTCATGCTCGACATGTTCGACGAGGAGAACCCGCTGTACATGATGGCCGACTCCGGCGCCCGTGGTTCTAAGACCCAGCTGCGTCAGCTCGGCGGCATGCGTGGCCTGATGGCAGACATGTCCGGCGAGACGATCGACCTTCCCATTAAGGCGAACTTCCGCGAGGGCCTGCTGCCGCTCGAGTACTTCATTTCGACCTACGGTGCCCGTAAGGGCCTGGTCGATACCGCATCCCACACCTCGGACTCTGGTTACCTGACCCGTCGTCTGGTCGACGTGGCCCAGGACGTCATCGTCCGCGAGGAGGACTGCGGTACGCACGAGGGCGTCACCTACAACCTCATCATCCCCGGCACCACCGACCTCAACACCGACCTCGTCGGCCGTTGCTTCATTGAGGACGTCGTGGCTCCCGATGGCACCGTTCTCTTTGAGCAGGACGGCTACATCGAGAAGGTCGCCGACATCCAGAAGATGGTCGATGCGGGCCTCAAGAAGGTCAAGCTTCGCGCGCTGCTCACCTGCCGCTCCAAGTACGGCGTGTGCCAGAAGTGCTACGGCTGGGATCTTTCCACCCGTCGTCCGGTCGCCATCGGTACCGCGGTCGGCATTATTGCCGCCCAGTCCATCGGCGAGCCCGGTACGCAGCTTACGATGCGTACCATTCACTCCGGCGGCGTCGCTGGCGTCGACGATATTACGCAGGGTCTGCCTACGGTCAGCCGTATGTTCGATATCGTCGGCAACGTCAACGAGAAGATTCTGGGTCGCGAGGCCGAGCTGGCTCCGTACTCCGGTCACCTCTCGATTAAGCCCGAGAAGTCCGAGTACGTGCTGACGCTCACCGACTCCGAGGATCACACCCGTGTCCTCGACGAGCGCCGCGTCCCCGCTTCGGTGCGCTTTATGCCCGAGATCGAGGACGGCTGCGAGGTTCGCGCCGGTGACCAGATCACCAAGGGCTTCGTCAACTTCCGCAACCTGCGCAAGCTGACCGACATCGAGTCGACGATGCACACCTTCGTCGAGAGCGTCAAGGACGTCTACACCAGCCAGGGCGTCGACCTGAACGACAAGCACATTGAGGTGCTCGCACGTCAGATGCTGCGTCGCGTTCAGATCACCAACCCCGGTGACTCCAAGTACCTGCTTGGTCAGTACGTCGACCGCTACGAGTTCGCCGACGAGGTCGAGCGCGTTGCCCGTCTGGGCGGTCAGGCTCCCGTGGCCGAGCCCGTCATCCTGGGTACGCTCAAGGTCGCGTCCAACATCGACTCCTGGCTGTCGAGCGCTTCGTTCATCCGTACCGCCGGCGTTCTTACCGAGGCTGCTATTGAGGGCAAGGTCGACCACCTGCTCGACCTTAAGTCCAACGTCATCGTCGGTAAGAAGATCCCGGCTGGTACTGGCCTCAAGCCCTACGCCAATGCCAAGCTGACGTATCGCACGGCCGACGGCTACGTGGACATCGATGGCCCGGCTTCGCCCAACGCCAAGTCGCTGCCCGAGTGGGCTCCTGTGGAGCTCAAGGACCTGGACGAGCAGCTCCCGCAGCAGCTCGACTGGGCCGGCTACGACGAGTTCGGCGGTGCTGACGGTTCGTTCACCCGCAACGGCCACACCATCTCCGCCGAGAAGGCTCGCCTGTACCTGTTCGACGACCTGGGCGTGTCGCAGCGCTGGACCAACAAGTTCAGCGAGGTCGGCATCGAGACGGTCGGCGACCTGGTCGGCAAGTCCGAGGAGGATCTGCTGCGCATCGATGGCATCGGTGCCAAGGCGATCGAGGAGCTCCGTGACGGCCTTGAGGCCCACGACCTGCTCTACATCCTCGAGAACAACGACGACGTTGCCGACGAGGAAGACCTCTCGCAGCTGCTGCAGATGGTCTTTAGCCCCGACGGTCCGGACGACATCCTGCTGGGCACCTCCGCCACGCCGACGCATCACGCCGACGCCGACGAGGAGCTCCTGGGCGCCCCGATCGACGACAAGAAGGCTCCCGCCAACGGTGCCATCAACGAGGACATGGCTTCCCTCGACGAGCTGCTCAACCAGCTCGTGGACACTGACGATGTCGAAGAGGCCAAGGACAACGACGAGGAGTAATTAGTTCCGCCGTTCTAACGAACGGCGGCGACCTCCGTCGCTGCGCGGCCCCCACAGCTACAATCTGTCATTCAAAAGGCAGGGCAAGACCAAAAGGTCAATGCCCTGCCTTTTTCATGCCACCTTGTACGCTCTGGGGGCCGCTCGCTTACTTATGCTCAACCTGTTGCGTTCCGTTGATCCCTTGCCAAAAAGGGACAGGTTTATTTTGGTAGGTTTTTCCTGCTTGGATTTGAAACATTTCGTTCGGCCAAAGCGTATCTATGGTGAGGACCTCATCAAGAACCATCAGCGTCACCGGGAGGTGATTATGGAAGAACAAGCTTTTAGACAGGCGGTCGAAGACCACCGGGATGTCGTGTTTCGGATCGCATTGACGTATCTGCGTGATCGCGCTGACGCCGACGATGTCGCTCAAGACGTCTTTCTGAAGTTACTCAAAAGCGACGCGCAATTTGAAAACTGGGAGCATCTTCGTCGATGGCTTATCCGGGTCACGATCAATGAATGTAAATCTCTCTTTCGAAAGCCGTGGAGGCGCGTGGAGGATATTGAAAACCTGGCCGATTCGCTTTCGACAGCGCAGGATGAGACCAAGGCCGTCCTGTCAGATGTCATGCGGCTTCCGGAACGATTCCGTATCCCCATCGTGCTCTATTACTATCTGGGCTTCTCGACTTCAGAAATTGCCGAGTTACTGCATGTGCCAGCCGCGACCGTTCGAACGCGTTTAGCTCGCGGCAGATTGAAGCTCAAGTTCATCCTAGAGGAGGGCGACCGTGAAATCCAACCAGATCAAGCAGGCCTTCGAGTCCGTCCAAGCCGATAGCGATCTTGCTGACCGTGTTCTTTATGCCGCTGCTGGCGAGCCGCTTCGCCGAAAGGGCCACGCGAAGCCTCTGTATGTTGCCGTAATCGGATGTCTTGCCGGAGTGCTGGCGACCGGAGGGGTCGCCTACGCCGTCGTCAATTCCAGTTATTTTGCCTCTGCCTGGGGAAACCATGGCAACGGAGAGTCCGTTACCTGGACAAATGGCGGCTCGTCGGGGACGAAATATACCTACACCAGAGAGTTTGGTGATGGTATCGCGCCCCAAAGCCTGGAGGGTGCAGTCCAGAAGGTCAATCTGTCCGTCGAGGGCAACGGCTATACGCTCGACATTCATGATATGGCTATCGACCAAAACGGCTGCGGTGCTGTGACGTTTACATTGTCCAATCCGAATGGTGTTAACTACTACAAGCCGGCAGCAGAGACTGGCGAACTTGTTCTCTATGGTGAAGAAGAACAAGGCATCGGTACACCCAGCATGAACTTCGGCGAGGAATGGGCTGATACACGCTGCACCATTGATAAGGACACATCAAGCGATACTGTCATTAATGGCACGATGTACTTTGCTTCTATGGATCGCGAGCGAGGTTTTCAACATGCGGTCACCTGGAATATCTCGTGGACCGAGGGCGAAGGAGAGGATGCGAAGCCGTTCGAGGCATCGACACCCGAGTTTAGCGTTGGAGCGTACGTCGATACTAAGGAACTCCGCTCCGATGACACGCCTCTCGAGATCAGCCCGTTTTCCATCCAGACGCACATCGATGATCTGGGCATTGACGCAGTCACGAAGAAGTTGACGGTTACCTACAAGGATGGATCGGAGCAGATTATCGAAGATGACGACGCAGGGGCGTTCAACTTATATTTTTCTTATGCGCGCAATAGCGGAGAGAACATCTGGGTGCCAACGAAGTTGATTGATGTCGACCAAGTGGTCTCAGTAACGCTTGAGGGCACACGCTGCACTTCAACAGGGGGCGCCGAAACGTCGGAACCCTTTACCATCGTCTATTCGTAAGATTTGGGGCCGCTTCCTATTAGGGGAGGCGGCCCATTTTGCATTAAATGGACGGTTAGACCGAGCGATATACTTCCGAAGACGCCGCCGATTTCCATGCGACAGGTGAGAGCAGATCACCGTTGGAGCGCGACGTTTCCCCAGATAAAACCGACCAAAATAAACCTGTCCCTTTTTGGCAGGTAACGTTGCCCCGACGAGCACGTCGGATCCCCGGCCCGGGCGGCACAGGGGTTAAGTTTGTCGCGAGTTCCGCACGAGCCGGAGGCCACTTAATGTGGCCTCCGTGCGAGCCAGGACTGTAGAGCAGCAAACTTAACCCCTGTGCCGCCCGGCCCGGGGATCCGCCCCCGCGCACAGGAGGGGATTCCTTTTGTGTAGGCTTTGCGGAAATGTGCCAATTTTGGGATACGCCCGGCGGCGTGGTCTGTTGACGGCACAGCTAACGCCACGTATCCTATCGAACTGCGTGTTTCGTAGGGGGATGCTGACCCCTCGATTCAAGCCGTTGCACTTTACAGAAAGCTGGAATCATTCGAGAAGGAGTACGCTTTGCCTACTATTAACCAGCTGGTTCGCCAGGGCCGTCGTTCCGTGCCCAAGAAGTCCAAGAACGCTGCTCTGCAGCACAACTCCCAGAAGCGCGGCGTGTGCACCCGCGTCTTCACCACGAGCCCCAAGAAGCCGAACTCGGCTCTTCGTAAGGTTGCCCGTGTTCGCCTCGTCAACGGCATCGAAGTTACTGCTTACATCCCGGGTGAGGGCCACAACCTGCAGGAGCACTCCATCGTGCTCGTCCGCGGCGGTCGTGTCCGTGACCTCCCTGGTGTCCGTTATCACGTCATCCGTGGCGCCTACGACGCTGCTCCGGTCCAGAACCGTATGCAGGCCCGTTCCAAGTACGGTGCTAAGCGCCCCAAGGCTAAATAAGCCAGATAACGTTTTGATACTTTCGCCGTGTGCCGTCTTGAGCGCCGCACGGTAGACACTTAAGGAGATTTCACATGCCGCGTCGTGCAGCAGCTAATCGTCGTGAGGTTCAGCCTGACGCCGTTTACAACAACCGCCTGGTGACTCAGCTCATCAACAAGGTCCTTCTTGACGGCAAGAAGGCCACCGCTGAGCGCATCGTTTACACCGCTTTCGAGATCGTTGCCGAGAAGTCCGAGGGTGGCGACGCTCTCGCTACCTTCAAGAAGGCTATGGACAACGTCAAGCCCACGCTCGAGGTTAAGCCCAAGCGTGTCGGTGGCGCTACCTATCAGGTCCCGATGGAGGTCAACTCCCGTCGTTCCACCGCTCTGGGCATTCGCTGGATCGTCAACTTCTCCCGCGCTCGCAAGGAGAAGACCATGGCCGAGCGTCTCGCCAACGAGATCCTCGACGCTTCCAACGGCCTGGGCGCTTCCGTCAAGAAGCGTGAGGACGTCTTCAAGATGGCCGAGGCCAACCGCGCGTTCTCTCACTATCGTTGGTAAGTTAAGGTAAGGAACTAACATGGCTAAGCCTAAGTACAAGCTTTCCGATACCCGTAACATCGGCATCATGGCCCACATCGATGCTGGTAAGACCACCACGACCGAGCGTATTCTTTACTACACCGGTAAGACCCACAAGATCGGTGAGGTCCATGAGGGCGCTGCCACCATGGACTGGATGGTTCAGGAGCAGGAGCGCGGCGTAACCATTACCTCCGCTGCTACCACCTGCTTCTGGAACAAGGACGGTAAGGACTACCGCATCCAGATCATCGACACCCCGGGCCACGTTGACTTCACCGCCGAGGTCGAGCGCTGCCTGCGCGTCCTCGATGGCGCTGTCGCCGTCTTCGACGCCGTTGCCGGCGTTCAGCCCCAGTCTGAGACCGTTTGGCGTCAGGCTTCTACCTTCAACGTCCCCCGCATCGCCTTCATCAACAAGTATGACCGCGTGGGCGCTGACTTCTTCAACGCTATCGAGACCATGAAGGATCGTCTCGACGCCAACGCCGTGGCCGCTCAGGTCCCGATGGGCGCCGAGGACAACTTCTGGGGCGTCATCGACCTGGTCACCATGACTGCATGGGACTTCAAGGCCGACGAGAAGGGTATGACCTACCCCGAGCCGATGGACGAGATCCCGGCTGAGTTTGCCGACATCGCTGCCACCAAGCGCGAGGAGCTCCTCGACGCTGCTGCCAGCTTTGACGACGAGCTCATGGAGAAGATCCTCATGGAGGAGGACTTCACCGTCGAGGAGCTCAAGGCTGCTCTGCGCAAGGGCGTTCTGGCCAACGAGCTCAACCTCGTCTTCGTGGGTTCCGCCTACAAGAACAAGGGCGTTCAGGAGCTGCTCGACGCTGTCGTCGACTACCTGCCCAGCCCGCTTGACGTCGAGGCCGTCACCGGTACCGATCCGGACACCGGCGAGGAGATTCAGCGTCATCCTTCCTTCGACGAGCCCTTCTCCGGCCTGGTCTTCAAGATCATGACCGACCCGTTCGTCGGTAAGCTCACCTACGTCCGCGTTTACTCCGGCCGCGCCGAGTCCGGCTCCTACGTTGTCAACGCTTCCAACGGTCAGCGCGAGCGCCTCGGCCGCATCCTCGAGATGAACGCCGCCGAGCGTATCGACCGTGACGACGCTGCCGCCGGCGACATCGTCGCTTGCGTCGGCTTCAAGAACTCCACCACCGGTGACACCCTGTGCGCCGAGGGCAAGGAGATCGTCCTCGAGAAGATCGAGTTCGCTAAGCCCGTTATTGACGTTGCCATCGAGCCCAAGACCAAGGCCGAGCAGGACAAGATGTCCCTGGCTCTGACCAAGCTCGCCGAGGAGGACCCGACCTTCCAGGTGTCCACCAACCACGAGACCGGCCAGACCATCATCGCCGGCATGGGCGAGCTGCACCTCGAGATCATCGTCGACCGTCTGCTCCGCGAGTTCAAGGTTGACGCTAACGTCGGTAAGCCCCAGGTTGCCTACCGCGAGACCGCTGGTCACGACGTCGAGAAGGCTGAGGGCAAGTTCGTCCGTCAGTCCGGTGGTCGCGGTCAGTACGGCCACGCCGTCATCAAGCTCGAGAAGATGGAGGAGGGCTTCGGCTACGAGTTCGTCAACGCTATCGTCGGCGGCGTCGTGCCCAAGGAGTACATCCCGTCCATCGACAAGGGCATCCAGGAGGCCCTGAACACCGGTGTTATCGCCGGCTTCCCGGTCCTCGACGTCAAGGTCACCCTGTTCGACGGTTCTTACCACGAGGTCGACTCCTCCGAGGCCGCCTTTAAGATCGCCGGTTCCATGGCTATCAAGGACGCTCTCAAGAAGTCCGACCCGCAGCTGCTCGAGCCGATCATGGCTGTCGAGGTCGAGACCCCCGAGCAGTACATGGGCGACGTTATGGGCAACCTCTCCGGTCGCCGCGGTAAGATCGAGGGCATGGAGGATCGCAAGAACAGCAAGCTCATCCGTGCCAAGGTGCCGCTGGGCGAGATGTTCGGTTACGCTACCGACCTTCGCTCCCAGACCCAGGGCCGTGCATCCTACACGATGCAGTTCGACTCTTATGAGCCCGCGCCCAAGTCCATCGTGGACGAGGTCATGAGCAAGAACGCCTAAGTTCGAGCTCCCTGTTACGTAATCCTGCGAGAACATCTCTCGCACTCTTTGGAGGTTTAAGTTGGCTACCCAGAAGATCCGCATTCGCCTCAAGGGCTATGATCACGAGGTCGTCGATCAGTCCGCGAAGCTCATCGTCGAGACCGCTCAGAAGACCGGTGCTCGCGTTTCCGGCCCTGTCCCCCTGCCCACCGAGCGTAACCTGTACACGGTTATCCGCTCGCCGCACGTGAATAAGGACTCCCGTGAGCAGTTCGAGATGCGCACCCACAAGCGCCTCATCGACATTCTCGACCCCACCTCGGGCACCGTTGATTCGCTCATGCGTCTCGACCTCCCCGCTGGCGTCGACATCGACATCAAGCTCTAAGCGATACCGCTCATAGCTTACAGAGCCCCGCTGCCATTACGGTAGCGGGGCTCTTTTGTTTTGCATGATGGCCTTGGGGGTCCGGGCGATGCAGCCGAATGAGTGGTTGTGGTGCCTTATGTGCCCATGGGACGCAGCGATGCCTCCTCAAAATGGAAGGATCGAAAGCCGTCTTCTGTCTTGATGCGCGCGCGACCACAGTCATCGACGGTTTGAAAGATGCCTCGCGCCAGTTCGTCTCCAGCGGGGGAGCGGGCGATAACGTGCTCCCCAATCCAATTGAGGTGAGCGATATATTCGTCGTGGACGGGTGCTAACGGTCCGGCATTTTCTTCCATGGCGTTGAGGCGCTCTGCCCACGCATCTACAGCGTCTATAACGGCGTGATAGACCTCCTTGAGTAGCACATCGACGGCGGGAACATTCTCGTTGAGGTCTGAGAGGCCAATTGCCGCCAAGCCGCCATCGGGCACCTCTTGGGGCGTGTAGTTTACATTGACGCCAATGCCGCAGACGGCGAAGGGCTCGCCCTCGTTGTCGCGCGTCGCTTCGACCAGAATGCCGCCGAGCTTATGTCCCCGCGCGACGAGGTCGTTGGGCCATTTGAGGCCGATCTCGTTCGCAAGGCCTTGCGCCCCGAGCGTCCCGAGCACCGCTAGGCCGCTGACGGCAGCAAGACCAGAGTACTTGGCGGCATTAACATGTGGACGTAGGACAATCGAAAGCAACAGGTTGCCGGCGGTTGAGTCCCACTTGTGGCCGCGTCGGCCGCGTCCTGCCGTCTGAGCCCAGGCGGCAAGTCCCGTGCCGTGCGGCGCACCCTGTTTTCCAGCCTCGAGCAGGTCATCGTTGGTCGATCCGGTTACGTCGACTATCGTTAATTGGGCATCCATAGCGGCTGCTACCTCCTTAATGAATAAGTGAATGACGCAATGGTGTCGAGAGATAGACACAATGTGAAGCCTTTGTCGCATTTGGACAATTTGATGTTAACACGTCAACAAAGCGCAGAATGCGCTATCCTCTCTTGGTCGATGTAAACACATCAACAACTCAAAGGAGGTGAGCGATGGGTTTCACGATACTGGGAACGGGCTCGGCACTTCCTGAGCGCAGCGTTTCCAACGACGAGCTGTCCGAGTTCCTGGACACCTCGGATGAGTGGATTTTTACCCGCACAGGTATCAAGAGCCGCCACGTCTGCACCACCGAGTCACTTGACGACCTTGCCGTAGCGGCGAGCGAGCGGGCACTCCGGGTGTCCGGAATCGACGCGAGCCAGCTGGATCTGATCGTCTGCTCGACGACGACAGGTGATCACCTTGTTCCCGCTGAGGCGTGTGCCGTTGCTGAGCGACTAGGCGCGACGTGCCCTGCCTTCGATGTCTCGGCGGCTTGTGCCGGCTTCGTATTTGCGCTCGATGTCGCCGAGGGCTATATCGCCCGCGGTCGCGCCGAGCACGTGCTGGTCGTTGCCGCCGAGCAGATGACGCGCGCGCTCGATTGGACCGACCGTGCCACGTGCGTGCTCTTTGGCGATGGGGCAGGCGCCGCAGTGATTGGGGCTGGGGGAGACAACCCCCTTGCCGTTGAGCTTTCGACGGCGCCCGACGTCGAGACGTTGCGCGTTCCCGGTCTGGTCGGTACCTCGCCGTTTAAGGCCTCCGCAGATAGCGAGAGCGTGCTGTCCATGAATGGCCGCCGCGTGTTCAAGTTCGGCGTCAACGCCATCTGCGACACGGTCCATAAGCTTGCGAGCGATGCGGGCATTTCGGTCGAAGACATCGATCATTTTGTATTCCATCAGGCTAACGAACGAATCCTGAGTCAGGCGGTCAAGCGCCTCGGCGTGCCAGACGAGCTCATGGTTCGAACGCTGCGGGAGACCGGCAACATTTCGAGCGCCTGCATTCCCTTTGCGCTTGACCGACTGGCACGCACCGACGCACTGAATGTGGGCGACACCATCGCCCTCGTTGGATTTGGCGCCGGCCTGGATATAGGTGGCTATCTGCTTCGTTGGAAGTAGTCGCACATAGGAAATAAAACCGCCCCTAGGGCACAAACAAAGGAGAACTACCATGGCAGATCAGAAGACCTTCGAGCGCGTTTGCGACGTTATCCGCGAGACGGCTGGCCTTGACGACGTCGAGATGAGGCCCGAGTCAACGCTCGAGGAGATTGGTCTCGACAGCCTTGGCACTGTCGAAATCCTCGTCGCCGTCGAGGACGAGTTTGGCATTGAGCTCGATACCGAGGAGAATCCCAAGACGGTCGGCGAGTTCGTCGATACGGTCGAGGCGGCATTGGAGAAGTAGTGATGCTCAAGTCTCCTCTCTGCGATCTGCTCGGCATCGAAAAACCCGTGTTCCAGGGTGGCATGGCCTGGATTGCCGACGCCTCGCTGGCATCTGCCGTGTCCGAGGCAGGCGGCTTAGGGATTATCGCGGCCATGAATGCCGACGCAAACTGGCTGCGCGATCAGATTCACGAGCTGCGCGCCAAGACGGATAAGCCCTTTGGCGTCAACGTTATGCTCATGAGCCCGTTTGTCGACGAGGTCGCACAAGTGGTGATTGATGAGCAGGTGCCCGTTGTGGTGACCGGCGCCGGCAATCCCACCAAGTACATGAAGGCCTGGGGCGATGCGGGCATCAAGGTTATTCCCGTCGTGGCTTCGGTGGCGCTGGCGCGTCTCGTGGCGCGTCGCGGAGCCACTGCCGTGGTTGCCGAGGGTACCGAATCAGGCGGCCATATTGGCGAGACCTCGACGATGGCACTGGTGCCGCAGGTTGTCGATGCGGTCGATATTCCCGTGGTTGCGGCTGGCGGCATCGCCGATGGCCGCGGTGTAGCGGCCGCCTTTATGCTCGGCGCTGCCGGAGTCCAGGTGGGAACACGCTTTCTGGTCGCAAACGAGTGCACCGTATCCGAACAGTACAAAGAGTTGGTGCTCAAGGCAGGCGACACGTCGACGCGTGCGACCGGTCGCTCGACGGGACATCCGGTTCGCGCCCTCAAGAGTCCCTTCACCAACGCGTATGCCAAGAACGAGGCGGCTGGCGCAAGCCCCGAGGAGCTCGGGGCCATGGGCACGGGCGCGCTTCGTAAAGCCGCAAAGGACGGTAATTACGAAGAGGGTTCGTATTTGTGCGGACAGATTGCCGGAATGGTCAACGAACGCCAGAGCGCGCGTGAAATCGTTGACGATCTGGTCGATGGCGCCGTGCGCGTCCTGAAGGGTGCGTCCGCATGGGTAGCGTAGCGTTTCTGTTTGCCGGCCAGGGTGCCCAACACCCCGCGATGGGCGTCGACCTGATCGAGGCATCGCCGGCGGCCGCCGAGGTGTTCGCCATTGCCGACGAGGTGCGCCCGGGGACCAGCGAGCAGTGCCGGAGCGCCTCCAGGGAGGAGCTCTCGCAGACCGAGAACACGCAGCCGTGCGTGTTCGTTCACGATCTGGCAGCGGCTGCCGCCCTGCGTGAGCGCGGCGTGGTACCTGCCGCCTGTGCGGGTTTTTCGCTTGGCGAGGTCGCCGCGCTCACCTTTGCGGGGGCGTTCGATACGCGAGCGGGCTTTGAGCTCGTGTGCGAGCGCGCGGCGCTGATGGCCGCGGCTGCCGAGCGCCATCCGGGCGGCATGCGCGCCGTCATCAAGCTCGATGCGGCGCAAGTCGAGAACCTGGCAAAACAGGCCGGCGAGGACTGCTGGCCGGTCAACTACAACAGTCCGCAGCAGACGGTTGTTGCCGGAGCGCCCGAGGCGCTGCAGGAGCTCGACGTCCTAGTAAAAGAGGCTGGCGGCCGCGCTATGAAAGTCGCGGTGTCGGGCGCATTTCATAACCCCTATATGGCCGAGGCGACTGAGGGGCTGGCGACGTATATCCAAGCCGGCCACGCGCCGTCACCGCTGCTGATTCCGGTCATGGCAAACATGACGGCGGCGCCCTATCCGGCGGACCCGCGAGCGGCATCGGATGTCTTGGCCAATCAGGTGAGTCATGCCGTTCGTTGGGTCGACACGCTGCATACTCTGCAGAATCAGGGCATCGACACGTTTATTGAGGTCGGCCCTGGCAAAACGCTGTCGGGCCTGGTCAAGCGTACGCTGAGCGACGTTCGCGTGTATTCGTGCGAAACGGCCGAGCAGGTCGCAGCTATTGCCGACGAGCTCGCATAGTCCACAGGGCTGTAACCCGAAAGGAATGACATGGGCAACTTGAACAACGGCGCGCTCGAGCGCAACGACTCACGTCGCGTGGCACTGGTCACGGGCGGCTCGCGGGGTATCGGCCGCGCCTGCGCTGTCGGTCTGGCGGAGGACGGCTTTGATATCGCCGTCGTCTATGCCGGCAGCGTCGATGCGGCGCGCAAGACGTGCGAAGCCTGTGAGGCGGTTGGCGCCACGGCACGCGCATATCAATGCGACGTGGCCGATCCCGCTGCTGTCAACGCGTGCGTGGAAGCGGTCCTCAACGACTTTGGTTCCATTTGGGCGCTCGTCAACAACGCCGGCATCACCCGCGATGGCCTGCTCATGCGCATGGGCGATGACGCATTCGATCGCGTGCTCGATGTCAATCTCAAGGGAACATTCAATATGACGCGCGCGCTCACCAAGACCTTTATGCGCCAACGCGGCGGTTGCGTCGTCAACATGAGCTCGGTCGTGGGCCTGATGGGCAATGCCGGGCAAGCCAACTACGCTGCTTCCAAGGCGGGCGTGATAGGGCTTACCAAGGCGGTGGCGCGCGAGCTTGCGCCTCGTGGCGTACGAGCGAACGCGGTCGCTCCCGGGTTTGTCGAGACAGATATGACGGCAAAGCTCTCGGAGAAGGTGCGTGCGGCAACCGAGGAACAGATTCCCCTTAAGCGCATGGCACGTCCCGAGGAAGTGGCCGGCGTGGTGCGCTTTTTAGCGAGCGATGCGGCTGCTTACATTACGGGCGAGGTCGTGCGCGTCGACGGCGGAATGGCGATGTAGAAACCAGGGCCGAAGAACGGCTTGGATGAGGAGACCATGATGGAACAGAGAGTTGCAATCACCGGCATCGGTGCCGTATCGCCGCTCGGCAACACCGCGCTTGCCACCTGGGCGGCCATGTGCGCCGGGACCTGTGGCATCGGCCCGATCACGCACTTTGATACCGATGCGTTTACCGTCAAGGTGGCGGCCGAAGTCAAGGGCTTTGACGGCAACGAGTACTTTGGCAAGCGCGACGCCAAGCATCTGGACCCCTGCGTTCAGTTTGCGCTGGTGGCTTCGGACGAGGCAATGCACGATGCGGGCTTTGATGTCGAAGGCGCCATCGATCGTGAGCGCCTGGGCGTCTACGTGGGCTCGGGCGTGGGCGGCATGCAGACGCTCGTCGACAACGTCCACACGATCGCCGATCGTGGACCTCGCCGCGCATCGCCCTATATGATTGCGATGATGATCCCCAACATGGCTTCGGGCAATATCGCGATCCGCCACAAGGCAAAGGGACCGACCCTGCCAGTCGTGACTGCTTGCGCGACCTCGGCCCATGCGGTGGGCGAGGCGTTCCGCGCCATCAAGCACGGCTATGCCGACGCGATCCTCGCGGGCGGCGCCGAGGCGGCCATTATCCCCGATGCCGTTGCAGGCTTTACGTCCTGCCGCGCATTGACCACCAACCCCGATCCTGCGACGGCTTGCCGCCCGTTCGATGCAGACCGCGACGGCTTTGTGATGGGCGAGGGCGCTTGCGTGCTGGTACTCGAGAGCATGGAACATGCGCAGGCGCGCGGTGCGCACATTTATGCCGAGGTCGTGGGCTACGGCAACACCGATGATGCCTATCACATCACGAGTCCCGATCCCGAGGCTGCCGGCATTGCCCGCGCGATATCGCTGGCGGTAGCCGAGGGCGACGTCAAGCCTTCCGAGGGTCTCTACATCAACGCCCACGGCACCTCGACCAAGCTCAACGATTCGTCCGAGACGACAGGCATTAAGCGGGCGCTCGGCGAGGACGCGGCGCGCGCCGCACATGTCTCGTCGACCAAGTCGATGACGGGGCACATGATCGGTGCCACGGGGGCCATTGAGGTCATGGCCTGCGCCATGGCACTCGAGCAGGGCGTGGTGCCGCCGACCATTAACTACCACACGCCCGATCCCGCCTGCGATCTTGATTACACGCCCAATCGCGCGGTTCGCGCCGACCTTACCTGGGCGCTTTCGACCAACCTGGGCTTTGGCGGGCACAACGCCGCCATCGCGCTGCGTAGATATACGAGGAGCTAGAGCATGGATTCCAAAAGACTTGCCGAGATAGCCGATGTGATGGAGGACCGCGGCCTCACGCGCGTACGCGTTGAGGAGCCCGATGGCACCGCGGTCGAACTCGAGCGCGCGAGTGTGGCGCAGCCGGTTGCCGTGCCCATGCCTATGCCGAGCGCCATGGCCGCTCAAGTTGCAGCTCCCACAGTCGCGCCTGCCGCACCGGAACCCGCCACGCAGACACCTGCCGCCGCGCCGGAGCCCAAGGGCACCGAGGTGACTGCTCCCATGGTGGGCGTCTTCTATGCTGCCCCTGCGCCGGGCGACGAGCCGTTTGTGCGCGTGGGCTCCAAGGTCAAGGCCGGCGAGACCCTCTGCATCATCGAGGCCATGAAGGTTCTCAACGAGGTGACGGCCGAGGCAGACGGTGAGGTGCTCGAGATCTGCGTGGCCGACGGCGACCTCGTGGAGTTTGGCAGCTGCCTCATGAGGATCGGATAGGTGATATCCATGAACAAAGAAGAGCTCAAGAAGCTGTTACCGCATCGCGAGCCGATGCTTTTGCTCGACGAAGCCGAGCTGGTGGGCGACGAGGCCCACGGCAAGATCACGATTACAGGCGACGAGTACTTTTTGCAGGGACATTTTCCGGGAAACCCGGTCGTTCCCGGCGTGATTCAGTGCGAGATGCTCGCCCAGAACTGCTGCGTGCTGCTGATGGGCGATGAGGAGGCGCGCGGCGCGACGCCGTTCTACACGAGTCTGGACAAGGTGCGCTTTAAGCGTCCGGTGCGCCCGGGCGACACGGTGGATCTGGTGTGCTCCATCACGCGTGCGCGCGGGCCGTTCCGCTTTGCGACGGGTACTGCGAGCGTCAACGGTGAGGTTTGCTGCCGCGCCGATATGTCTTTTGCACTCATGCACGAAAGTTAAGGAAGGCTCCATGTTCGACAAAGTGCTCATCGCCAACCGCGGCGAAGTCGCGGTCCGTGTTATCCGCGCGTGCCGCGATATGGGCATCAAGACCGTCGCCGTTTATTCCACGGCCGATGCGGACGCGCTACACGTGCAGCTTGCCGACGAGGCGTATTGCATCGGCGGCCCGCGTCTTGCCGAGAGCTACCTCAACGACGATGCCGTGCTCACCTGTGCCGTGAAGTCGGGGGCAAAGGCAATTCATCCCGGCTATGGCTTTTTCTCCGAGAAGGCGAGCTTCGTGCGCGACTGCGACAAGTATGGCCTGGCGTTTGTCGGTCCTTCGGCCGAGGTGATCGACAGCATGGGCGACAAGGACGCCGCGCGTCGAACGGCCGCCGCGGCGGGCGTGCCCATCGTGCCGGGCTGCGATTTGCTCAAAAGTCCCGAGGAGGCAACGGCCGAGGCCGAGCGCATTGGCTGCCCCGTGCTTATTAAGGCGCGCGCCGGCGGTGGCGGTCGCGGCATTCGCAAGGTCGAGCGCGTGGAAGATGCGGCAAAGGCGTTCATCGAGGCACGTGCCGAGGGCGAGGCCGTCTTTGGCGACGGCGAGTGCTACATGGAGAAGTTCGTCGCGCCGGCGCACCACGTTGAGGTGCAGATTATGGCCGATAAGCAGGGCCATGTGTTTTCGCTCGGCGAGCGCGAGTGCTCGGTTCAGCGTCGCAACCAAAAGCTGATCGAGGAGAGCCCCGCGCCGTGCCTCGACGGACGCGACGACATTCGTGCTCGCATGCACAAGGCAGCGCGTGACCTGGCTCGTGCCGTCGGCTACGAAGGAGCCGGTACCATCGAGTTCCTGTATTCGGACGACGGCAATTTCTACTTCATGGAAATGAACACGCGCTTGCAGGTGGAGCATCCGGTTACGGAGTTTGTGACCGATACCGACTTGGTCAAGTGGCAGCTGCGCGTGGCAGCCGGCCAGCCTCTGCCCTTTGAGCAGGAGGACATGCCGGTTCGCAACCACGCCATGGAGTGCCGCATCAATGCCGAAACGCCGGACTTTCTGCCGTCATGCGGAACGGTCACCGCGTTGCGTGTGCCGGGTGGTCCGCGCGTGCGCTGGGATTCCGCCATGTTTACCGGTGCGAACGTTCCGCCGTACTACGACTCCATGCTCGGCAAGCTCATCGTGTGCGCGCCCACGCGTGACGGCGCTATTCGCAAGATGCGCACGGCCCTGGGCGAGCTCGTGATTGAGGGCGTGAGCGAAAACAGCGAACTGCAGCTCGACGTGCTGGCAAACGATGAGTTCTTGTCGGGCATGTACCACACCGATCTGATGGGGCATCTCTATGCTGATGAATAGAAAAGCGAAGACGGTCAACGTCCTCGAGGGGCCGATGGCCGAGTCGTGCGCCGAGTTTCCCGCGCGCCACGTGTTTATCAAGTGCCCGGAGTGCCGCCGTGTGATCGATGAGGCGCGCCTGCACGACAACCTGGAGGTCTGCCCTCGTTGCGGCAAACACTTTCGCGTGAGCGGTCGCGCGCGCATGCGCATGACGGTCGACGCGGGTACCTTTGAGGAATGGGATGCCAATCTGGCGTCGAAGGACTTCCTCTCGTTTCCCGGTTATGCCGACAAGCTTAAGAGCGTGAGCGAGCGTTCGGGCGAGCGCGATGCCGTTGTGTGCGGCAGGGGCAAAATCTGCGGCTGCGATACCGCGCTCTTCTTTATGGATGCCAACTTTATGATGGGCTCAATGGGCTCCGTGGTGGGCGAGAAGATCTGTCGTGTCTTTGAGCGCGCGGCCGAGTTGGGGCTGCCGGTCGTTGGCTTTACCGTATCGGGCGGCGCCCGCATGCAGGAGGGCGTGACCTCGCTCATGCAGATGGCCAAGATTTCTGCGGCGGTTAGGCGCCACAGCGAGGCGGGCGGCCTGTATATCACGGTGCTCACCGATCCCACGACCGGAGGTGTAACCGCGAGCTTTGCCATGGAGGGCGACATTATCCTGGCCGAGCCCGATGCCCTGACGGCATTTGCCGGCCCGCGCGTGATCGAGCAGAACATGCACAAGCGCCTGCCCAAGGGATTCCAGCGCTCAGAGTTTTTGCTGGAGCACGGCTTTTGCGATGCCGTTGTTCCGCGTGGCGAGATTGCGCTCACGGTAGGCGAGCTGCTGGCGCTGCACGAAGGGCACGCGCCCGGCATGGGGGCACCGCATGAGATCGTGCATACGGGTCGCCGCGGCAAAAAGCTTGGGCACTTGTTTAAGCGCACGGCCGCGCCAAAAACCGCGCTCGAGATTGTCAAGCAGACCCGCTCGGCAGATCGTGCCACGGCGGGCGAGATGATCTCGCTGGGCTTGGACGGATTTGTGGAGCTGCATGGCGACCGTTACTTTGGTGACGATGCCGCCGTGGTGGGTGGCATTGGCTGGAAAGACGGACGTCCCGTGACGGTTATCGCCATCGAGCGCGGCACCACGACCAAAGAGCGTATGCGCCGCAACTTTGGCATGGCGCATCCCGAGGGCTACCGCAAAGCGCGTCGCCTTATGCGCCAGGCCGAAAAGTTTGGTCGACCGGTTCTGTGCCTGGTTGATACTTCGGGCGCGTTTTGCGGCATCGGTGCCGAGGAGCGCGGCCAGGGCGAGGCGATTGCCCAGAATCTTATGGAGATGAGCGGCCTTAAGACGCCGATCGTCTCGGTGGTGACAGGCGAGGGCGGCTCTGGTGGCGCGCTGGCGCTGTCCGTGGCCGACCGCATCCTGATGCTCTCGAGCTCGGCCTATTCGGTCGTGAGCCCCGAGGCCTGTGCATCGATCCTGTGGAAGGATACCGAGCGCGCGAATGAGGCCGCCGAGGCGCTTAAGCTCACGGCCCCCGATCTGTTGGCGCTCGGCATCATCGACGGCATTGTTGACGATAGGGGCCTGTCGCATGAGGAGATCGCCGGTGCCGTCATGTCCTCGGCATTTGATGCCTTCTATACGCTTGGGCAGCTCGACGACGCGACCCTCACAAACCTCCGCTACGAAAAGTACCGCGCAATCGGTCAGTACCGCACGATGTGACAAAGGGACAGTCCGCATGTCACATTGGGAAAGGCGTTCCATGTCACAAGTTTCTAACACCTCGTTTACAACGACGGTCTCATCAAACGCCATGGCCGTGGTGGACTATCTGTCCAAAAGCATGATGTCGGCGCTGCCGTTTATTGTCTGCGCGGCGTTGCTCCGTACCGTCGCCGTCATTATGGGCGAAGGCATGCTGGGCCTGTGGTCTGCCGATTCCGAAATCTATCGCCTGTTCTACAGTTGGCTCTATAACGCCGGCTACTACTTTTTGCCCATTTATCTTGGTTGGGCGGCTGCCCGCCAGCTCGGTTGCTCGGAGCAGCTGGGCATGATGCTGGGCGGCGTATTGATTGCGCCCGATCTGCTTAAGCTCGTCGATGCCGCATCGACGACGGGGGCATCGATGACTTCCGTGTATGGCCTGCTTCCCGCGCCGGTCAACGATTACACGACAACTGTTATCCCGGTTCTCATCTCGGTGCCCGTGCTATGGCGAGTGGAGTGTTTCTTTCGGCGCGTTATCCCTCAGGCCGTGGCGTTTTCGTTCGTTCCGTTTGCAACCATGCTCGTTATGGTTCCGGTTTCGCTGTGTATTACGGCGCCGGCGGGCAGCTATCTGGGCATGCTGTTGGGCCAGCTTATGTTTATGCTTGGCAATTCCGGTGGCATCGTGTCGCTGCTCACGCTCATGGGGCTTGCCGCGGGCTGGGAGTTTCTTAAGATCGCGGGCGTCAGCAACGTTGTCCTATCGCTCGCCTATGCGCAGTTTATGAGTGTGGGAACGGATTCGTGCATCCTGATCGCCGCGACGATGGCAACGTTCGCCGTTTGGGGCATGCCCTTTGGCGCGTCGCTCCGCGTTGCGGATAAGGACGAGAAGGCGCTCATGCTGGGCTATTCAATCTCGGGCGTTCTTGGCGGCGTAAGCGAGCCGGCGCTGTACGGTTGCGGCTTCAAATATGGCAGGTGCCTGACGTGCATGGCCATCGGCGGCGCCGTCGGAGGCCTTGTTGCGGCCGTGGGCCACGTTACGGCCTATACCATCGGCATGACGAATGTCCTCATGGTCATTGGCTTTGCCACGGGCGGTATCTCGAACCTGCTGTGGTGCTGCGCTGCCGGCGGTGTGGCATTTGCGGTGTCTGCGGCGCTGAGCTACTGCTTTGGCGTGGTGTCGGCGAGGGGGCGGGCGGCAGAAGACGAAGTCGATTCGCCCGAAACAGTGGCGAGCGCTGCTGAAGCAAGCGTATAAACCTGTGCGACAAAAGGACGATTCCTTTGTCATGTTCCAAGGTCGTGGCCCGTGTGGGTTGCGGCCTTTTTGTATCTGTGGGGCAAAGTGGCTACACTACAATCCGTTTGAGCAATAGATATATAGGTAGTACCGTGGGGGCGGATATAGATGGTCGAGTGGATTGTTAAGCGTGCGCAGGGCGACCGTGCACGCGTGGGTACGTTGACGGGCATGGTGTGTATTCTCGCCAATGTGGCACTATGCGCTGCGAAGGGTGCAATTGGCGTGCTGTCGGGTTCGGTTTCGATCGTGGCAGATGCCATGAACAACCTGTCCGATGCCAGCTCGAATATCGTGAGCGTGCTGGGCTTTAAGCTGGCGACCAAGCCGGCCGACCCCGAGCATCCTTACGGCCACGGTCGCTACGAGTACCTCTCGGGTCTAGTCGTGGCGGCGCTCGTGCTGCTCATTGGCCTCGAACTGGTAAAGTCCTCGGTGGAGCGCATCATCCACCCCGAACCTGTCGAGTTCTCGCTTGCCCTGGTGGCAGTCCTTGCGCTTTCGATGGTCGTTAAGCTGTGGATGGCGGCCCTCAACCAAAAGCTCGGCGATCGTATTGAGTCCGAGACGCTGCATGCGACCGCTCAGGACTCAAAGAACGATGTCCTAGCCACGGGTGCTGTGCTGGCGTGCGCAATTGTTTCGCAGGTGACGCACATCAATCTTGATGCATGGGTCGGCCTTGCCGTTGGCGCCTATATTGGCTGGAGCGGCTTTGAACTCATCCAGGATACGGTGAGCCCGCTTTTGGGCCAGGCGCCCGATCCTAAGCTGGTTAAGCACATTCGAGACAAGATCATGAGCTACCCCGGCGTTTTGGGCGTCCACGATCTGATGGTTCACGACTACGGCCCGGGCAGGAAGTTCGCAAGCGCTCACGCCGAGATGGCAGCCGAGGCCAGCCCGCTGGAAAGTCACGACACGCTCGATAACATCGAGCAGTCGTTTAGAAACGAAGACGGAATGATCGTCACGCTCCATTACGATCCCATCGTGACCGACGACCCCAAAGTGGCGAGCATGCGTCTGCGCATCAACGCTATGGTTCAAGAGATCGATAGCCGCCTTTCGATTCACGACCTGCGCTGTGTTCCGGGTCCCACGCATACTAACGTGATCTTTGACTGCGTACGTCCCTCGGATTTGGCGATGAGCGCCGAGGACCTAAAGCGCGCGTTGGCGAAACGTGTCGAATCCGAATATCCCAAGTCGATTGCCAAGATCACGATCGACGAAGACTACGTAGACCATACCCACGAGTAGGGCTGAGCCGGTAAAGCAAGTTATACAGAAGGGGAGAGCATGAAGCGTCTATATCTACTCCGCCACGGCCAGACAGAATTCAACGTCAAAAAGCTGGTCCAGGGCCGCTGCGATTCACCGTTAACCGACCTGGGCCGTAAACAAGCGGGAATGGCAGCCGCGTGGCTCAAAGCCCACGGCGTCGTCCCCGACAAAGTGGTCTCATCACCCTTAGGCCGGGCCATGGATACAGCTCAGCTCGTCGCTACCGAACTCCTCGGCCCGGACGCTGCCGTCGACCCCTGCGAAGGCATCATCGAGCGCTGCTACGGCGCCTTCGAAGAAGGCCCCCACGACGCCCTGCCCACCGATGTCTGGGACCCGGGCGAGGACCTGGTCCCCTTCGGAGGAGAAGGAAGCCGCGCACTGCAAGAACGCATGGTAGGTACCCTCACCAATCTCATGGGCGCCGAGGGCATCGAAACCCTCCTAGCAGTAAGCCACGGCAGCGCCAGCCGCCAATTCATCAAGGCTGCAGCCCCAGAGGGTTTCGAACTCCCAGCAAAACTCCCCAATTGCGCCATCATGATTTTCGATTTCGAAGAGGAAAAGTCGGGAGAAGAAGGCGACGCGCCCCAATCCAAGTTTATCTTGCAGCAAATCATCGATCCTCAACAAAGTAATTAGCTGAGCGAGCAGAGTTAAGCAGACATCAACGTGTCGTCTCCCGAGCACGGCGGAGGGCCGGAGAAATATATTAAGGTCATCGCGAGTTCCGCACGCAAAGGAGAGCACTTAATGTGCTCTCCGTCTTGCGCAGGACTGTAGAGCAGGGACCTTAATATATTTCTCCGGCCCTCCGCCGTGCTCGGGAGCCATCCACGCACTTTACCTGCGTAAACAATGTGAGTGAAATATGAATCTCGATGGATACGCCCGCAGCCGTGTATACTAAACAGCTGTGTGTAACCAGGGGAGTATTCTGGCTGGACAAAATGCCTGCTTAATAGGGTTGTCAGGTAGTCCGGGCGAAATACAAGGCTGGGGAGCACGTCGTGTAAGTAGTGGTCCTCTAGGGGCGTACGCTCGGTGGTGTACGCATTGTCCCAAGACCACGCGAGAGTTGGGATCATATCTTGATCAGCATGATTCTCGGCCGCAAGATTGGCATGACCCAAGTTTGGGACGAGAACGATAACGTCGTTCCCGTCACGGTCATCCAGGCTGGCCCCTGCGCTGTCTCGCAGGTTAAAACTCAGGCAACCGACGGCTATGACGCCGTCCAGATCGGTTTCGGCGACATCAAGGCCAAGAACGTGAACAAGCCCATGGCTGGTCACTTCGCCAAGGCTGGCGTCGAGCCTGTCCGCTTCCTTCGTGAGGTCCGCGTCGAGAACGGCGAGGAGCACAAGGTCGGCGAGGTCGTCACCGTCGCTGATTTCGCTGATGTCGAGAAGGTCGACGTCATCGGTACCTCCAAGGGTAAGGGCTTCCAGGGTCGCATCAAGCGCTGGGGTCAGCGCCGCGGTCCTATGACGCATGGTTCTCACTTCCAGCGTCACCCCGGTTCTATCGGTCAGTGCGCCTATCCTGCGCGCGTCCTCAAGGGCGTCAAGATGGCCGGTCACATGGGTAACGAGCGCGTTACCGTCAAGAACCTTTCCGTTGTCCGCATCGATGCCGAGCAGAACCTCATCTTGGTCAAGGGCGCTGTCCCGGGTGCCAAGAATGGTCTCGTCGCCATCCGTATGGCCTAAGGGCCCAGCCCATTTAGCCCAGCGTCATACCAAGGAGAACACTTAAATGGCAAAGTTTGAAGTAAAGAACAGCGAGGGCAAGAAGGTCGCCGAGGCCGAGCTCGCCGCTGAGGTGTACGGCATCGAGCCGAACATCCACGTTATGCACCACATCGTCAAGTGCCAGATGGCCTCTTGGCGTCAGGGCACCCAGTCCGCTAAGGGCCGCTCTGAGGTTTCCGGTGGCGGCAAGAAGCCTTGGCGTCAGAAGGGCACCGGCCGTGCCCGCCAGGGTTCCATCCGTGCTGCCCAGTGGCGTCACGGTGGCGTTGTCTTCGCCCCCAAGCCCCGTTCCTACGCTAAGCGTATGAACAACAAGGAGGTCAAGCTGGCTATGCGCTCCGCGCTGTCCGCCAAGCTGGCCGATGGCGAGCTTGTGCTCGTCGACGACTACGGCTTCGAGAAGCCTTCCACCAAGGCTGCCGTCGCCATGCTCAAGGCTCTCGGCCTTGAGGGCAAGCGTCTGACCATCATCGTTCGCGATGAGGACGTCAACGCCTACCTGTCGTTCCGCAACATTCCCAAGACGTTCATCATCACTGCCGACGAGGCCAACACCTACGATCTCGTCAACAACAACGCTGTGCTGATGCCCGCCGACATCGCCGCTCACTTCGGGGAGGTGCTTGCATAAATGACCGCCCACGAGATCATCATCCGTCCGATCGTGTCCGAGCGTTCCTTCTCCGGCATGGAGCTGAACAAGTACACGTTCGAGGTCGCCAAGGATGCTAACAAGTATCAGATCAAGGACGCTGTCGAGGAGATCTTCGGCGTCAAGGTCGTTCGCGTGAACACCCTGACGGTCAAGCCCAAGACCAAGCGCGTGCGCTATGTCGCCGGCAAGACCCGTTCTTGGAAGAAGGCCATCGTCACGCTGGCCGAGGGCGACACCATCGAGGTCTTTGGCAACCAGGCCTAAGACTCGCTGCTGTTGAGTGAGCTCATGCCTCCCAAATAGGGGAGGCGAGAGCTCAAGGTTTTGGGCGTATAAAATGGACACGCCCGGAACCGTGTATACGTCCGGTGTCATCGCACCCGAGGCAGAACCTCGAATCCCTGTCTGCGATGGCTAACGGATTCCTATTGAAAGGGATTGTAATGGCTGTAAAGCACCTTAAGCCGACCTCCGCTGGTAGGCGTTGGCAGACGATCTCCGATTTCTCCGAGATCACCTGCACCAAGCCCGAGAAGTCTCTTCTCGAGCCCCTGCCCAAGAAGGCCGGTCGTAACAACAACGGCCGCATCACCACCCGCCACCAGGGCGGCGGCGTGAAGCGTCGTTACCGCGTGATCGACTTCAAGCGCAACAAGGACGGCGTGCCCGCCAAGGTTGCCACGATCGAGTACGATCCGAACCGTTCCGCTCGCATTGCTCTGCTGCACTACGCTGACGGTGAGAAGCGCTACATCCTGGCCCCCAAGGGCCTCGAGGTCGGTCAGACCATCATGTCCGGTTCTGACGCCGACATCAAGCCGGGCAACGCTCTGCCCCTCGCCGACATCCCCGTCGGTACGCTCATTCACGCCGTCGAGTTCCAGCCGGGCAAGGGCGCTGCTATCGCCCGTTCCGCCGGTAACTCCTGCCAGCTGATGGGTAAGGAGGGCAAGTACGCTATCGTCCGTATGCCTTCCTCCGAGATGCGCCGCATCCTCGTTACCTGCCGCGCCACCGTCGGTGAGGTCGGCAACGCCGATCACGCCAACATCGTCATCGGCAAGGCCGGCCGTAAGCGTCACATGAATGTGCGCCCGACCGTCCGCGGTACCGTCATGAACCCTGTCGACCACCCGCACGGCGGTGGCGAGGGCAAGAACCACACCTCTGGTCGTCCCTCTGTTACCCCCTGGGGTAAGCCGACGAAGGGCCTTCGTACGCGCAAGAAGAAGAAGGTCTCGAACCAGCACATCATTCGTCGCCGTAAGAAGTAATTTCGGATACCGAGTTTTAGGAGAAAGCACTTATGAGCAGAAGTCTCAAAAAGGGCCCGTTCGTGGAGACTCGCCTTCTCTCGCGTATCACCGCGATGAACGAGGCTGGCAAGAAGGACGTCGTGAAGACCTGGTCCCGCGCGTCCACCATCTTCCCCGAGATGGTTGGTCACACCATCGCCGTCCACGACGGCCGCAAGCATGTGCCCGTGTATGTTACCGAGTCCATGGTTGGTCACAAGCTCGGCGAGTTCGCGCCGACTCGTACGTTCCGTGGCCACAAGGCCAAATAGGGGGTTAACCGTAAATGGCAACTAAGTCTATTGAAACTGAGGCCACCGAGGTTCGCGCCGTCGCTAAGTACGTGCGTGTTTCCCCCAGCAAGGCCCGCCTGGTGGTCGATCTGATCCGCCGCAAGCCTGTCGCTCAGGCCTTCGACATCCTCCACTTCTGCGACCGCGCCGTCGCCGTGGATGTCGAGAAGGTTCTCCGTTCCGCCGTTGCGAACGCCGAGAACAACAACGGTCTGCGTGCCGACAACCTGGTTGTCGCCGCTGCCTATGTTGACGAGGGTCCGACGCTTAAGCGCATCCGTCCCCGCGCCAAGGGTTCCGCTTCTCGCATTCTGAAGCGTACTTCCCACATCACCGTCGTCGTTGCTCCTCGAAAGGAGGCGTAAAGCTGTATGGGTCAGAAAGTCTACCCCACCGGCTTCCGTCTTGGCATCACCGAGAACTGGCGCTCCCGCTGGTTCGCAGAGAAGGATTACGCTAAGACCCTCGGTAACGATCTCGAGATCCGCAAGTACCTCGAGAAGCGTCTTTCCCGCGCAGCTGTCTCCCGCGTCGAGATCGAGCGCGCTGGCGACAAGGTGAAGGTCATCATCCTCACCGCTCGCCCCGGCGTTGTCATCGGTAAGAAGGGTGCCGAGATCGATACCCTCCGCACCGAGCTCGAGAAGGTCGCTGGCGTCTCCAAGGGCCAGCTCTCCGTCGACGTTGTCGAGATCAAGCGCCCCGAGCTCGACGCCAACCTCGTTGCTCAGTCTATCGCCGAGCAGCTCGAGGGCCGCGTTGCCTTCCGTCGCGCTATGCGTAAGGCTGTCCAGTCTGCCCGCAAGGCCGGCGCTAAGGGCATCCGTATCCAGTGCTCCGGTCGTCTCGGCGGTGCCGAGATGGGCCGTCGTGAGTGGTACCGTGAGGGTCGCGTGCCTCTGCACACCCTCCGTGCCAAGATCGACTACGGCACGGCTGTCGCCAGCACCACCATGGGCGCTTGCGGCGTGAAGGTCTGGATCTACCTGGGCGAGAAGCTCCCGGGCCAGCCTGTTCCCAACCCTGCACTCGAGGGCTCTTCCCGTCCTCGTCGTCGTAACTCCGAGAGGAGGGGTCAGTAGTGCTTGCCCCTAAGCGTATTCTTCACCGCAAGGTGCAGCGTGGCTCCATGAAGGGCCAGGCCAAGGGTAATACCGAGCTGCATTTCGGCGAGTTTGGTATCCAGGCTCTCGAGGCCCATTGGATCACCAACCGTCAGATCGAGGCCGCTCGTATTGCCATGACCCGCTACATGAAGCGTGGCGGTCGTGTCTACATCACGATCTTCCCCGATAAGCCCATCACCAAGAAGCCTGCCGAGACTCGCATGGGTTCTGGTAAGGGTAACCCCGAGGAGTGGGTGGCCGTCGTCAAGCCCGGCCGCATCATGTTCGAGGTCAAGGGCGTGCCCGAGGAGGTCGCTCGCGAGGCTCTGCGTCTTGCTCAGCACAAGCTCCCCATCAAGACCAAGATTGTGGTTGCCAAGAACGCTGAGCAGCGCATCGAGAAGGAAATGGCTGAGGAGGCCGCTCTCGAGGCCAAGTGGGCTGCTGAGGACGCCGCCGCCGCCAAGGAGGAGAACTAATGAAGCCCGCAGAGATTCGTGAGCTCTCGGACGCTCAGCTCGTTGAGAAGCTGAAGGAAATGCGCGCCGAGCTCTTTAACCTTCGTTTCCAGATGGCCACTAGCCAGCTGGACAACACCGCTCGCGTCAACACCGTGAAGAAGGACATCGCTCGCGTCCTCACGGAGCAGCGCGCCCGCGAGATCGCAGCGGAGAAGTCCGCTGTCGCCGAGTAGGACCTAAGGAGAGAACATGACTGATTCGCGTAACACGCGTAAGGTCCGTACGGGTGTCGTTACCTCCGTCTCCGGTGCCAAGACCATCGTTGTCACCGTCACCGAGCGCAAGCGTCACGCCAAGTACGGCAAGATGATGACCAGCTCCAAGAAGCTGCACGCTCACGACGAGGAGTGCACGGCTGGCGTGGGCGATACCGTCCGCGTTATGGAGACCCGTCCTATGTCCAAGATGAAGCGTTGGCGCCTCATCGAGGTCGTCGAGCGCGCTAAATAAGCAGTCGCTCTTACGACTTGTACGTTTCCGAAGATGTGCGTATGCCTGGCTTGCATACCACAGGCCGTATAAAGGCTGCGCACCTCTCTTCGGTTCTTAGTTCGGAGGAACATCTACCATGATTCAGATGCAAACCATGCTGAACGTCGCCGACAACTCCGGCGCTCGCAAGATTCGCTGCATCAAGGTGCTTGGCGGTTCCAAGCGTCGTTATGCAGGCATCGGCGATGTGTTCATCGGTGCTGTCCAGGAGGCTACCCCTGGCGCCAACGTCAAGAAGAAGGACGTTGTCCGTTGCGTCGTCGTTCGCACCGTTAAGGAGATCCGCCGCAAGGATGGCTCCTACATTCGCTTTGATGAGAACGCCTGCGTTGTCATCAACAACGATGGTTCGCCCGTCGGCACCCGTATCTTCGGGCCCGTCGCTCGCGAGCTTCGTGACAAGAAGTACATGAAGATCGTCTCGCTCGCTCCCGAGACCCTGTAGTTAGGGGAGATATATGTATATCAAGAAGGGCGATAAGGTCCAGGTTCTCTCTGGTAAGGATCGCGGCAAGCAGGGCGTTATCCTGCGTGCTTTCCCCGCCGAGAACAAGGTCGTTGTCGAGGGCGTTTCGGTCGTCAAGAAGGCCGTCAAGCCCAACGCTGCCAACCAGCAGGGCGGCATCGTTTCGCAGGAGGCTCCCATCGATGCCTCCAACGTCAATCTCGTCTGCCCCGAGTGCGGTAAGGTTACCCGCGTCGGTCACGAGAAGGACGGCAAGAACAAGCTGCGCGTCTGCAAGAAGTGCGGCCACAAGTTCTAAGCTGCCCGCAACATCAAGTTGCTAGCAAAGGCCCGGATGCCCCACGGCACCCGGGCCTTTTTCTATCCTAACTCTTTGGGTACTCATTGGGGACAGACTTAAATTGAACTGCGTCCCGAATCTTGGCCTTCTTTATTAGAAGCGAACACTAGGACGCTTTCAATAGCCGTTTCCGAAACTCCACCGGGGTGAGGCCGCCGAGCGCCACCTGGCGACGCCTCGTGTTCCAATGCACGACGTAGGCGTCGAGGTCCCTCTTGAAGGACTCGAAGTCGGCCCACTCGACGCCCCTGAAGAACTCGTCCTTGAGATGCCCGAACACCTGCTCCGTCGCCCCGTTGTCTAGGCAGTTGCCCTTTCTCGACATGCTCTGCCTGGCGCCGTGCCTCCTGAGCTCGCCGGTCCACCTGGGGTGCTGGTACTGCCGGCCCATGTCGCTGTGGACGATCGGCGAGGCCCCGGCCGGCATCCTCGCGAACAGGCGCCTGAGCACCTCCTCCTGCTGGGCCATGTCCGGGCTCGTCGACACCGACCAGGAGACGATCTCCTTCGTGCAGAAGTCGTAGACCGGGGCGAAGTACGCCTTGCCCCAGGGCTGCCTGAATTCCGTGACGTCGGTCCCGAGCTTCTCCCACGGGGCGCCCGCGCGAAAGTCACGCGCTATCAGGTTGTCGAATCTCTCGCCGACCGGGCCGCGGTAGGAGTTGTAGCGATGGTAGTCGGTCTCCCGGCGGATGCCGCAGCGGATGCCGAGCTCCCGCATCATCTTGAGGACCGTCTTGTCCGCTATCCTCGCGCCCAGCTCGGCCCTCAGGCACATCGCTATCTGGCGGTGGCCGCACCCGTTCGCCGTCCTCGAGAAGATCTCGCGCACGGCCCCCCGGAGCTCTGGCCGGGTCGCTCTCGGCGGGTGCGCCACGGCATAGTGGTAGCTCGACGGCGCGAGCCGCGCGGCCGCGAGCAGGTCGCATAGGCGGTGGTGCCCTGAAAGGGAGGCTACGACCTGGGCTTTCTCCCAGTTTGAGAGCTCTTCTCCGCTTTCAGGGCTATCGATTTTTTTAGATACGCCACCTGGGCCTCGAGTTTGCGCACGCGCTCCTCGAGCTCCCGCTCGCGCGTCCGCCCCCCGGGGCCCTCCGGCCTGCCGCGGCGTCCCGGCTCGAGCGCCTCCGGCCCGCCCTCGCGGTACAGCCTGCACCAGCGGTCGAGCGATGTGGCGGCGGCGATGCCGAAGCGGGCCATCGCCGCCGACCGCGGCATCCCCTCGTCCACGACGGCCCTCGCGACGGCGAGCTTGGTCTCCATGTCGTAGGTCCTGCGGCTCTCGCCCATCCCGATCAGCCCCTTCCTCCCGGTTGCCCGGTACGCGTAGAGCCATTTTCTCACCGCCGGGGCGGGAACGTCGAGCCTCTTGGCCGCGAGTTCGAAGCCGAGGCCGGCCTCGAACAGGTCGGCGGCGCGTGCCCTCATCTCGCGACCGTATCTTGCCTTCTTCCTGCGGGGCATTTCCGATGCCTCCCTTTTCTCGAACCTTAATTTCAAAGTCCAAGAAATGGGATGCAGTTCAAATGAGTGGCTGTCGCTTGGTATTCATTGGGGACCATTTATTGGGGACAGACTTAAATGACCAGTCGTTGGGGGACAGTCCCTATGTGCCGGCAGTTTGGGACGGTCCTTTGATGTCTGGTGCCCCCAGAGGGGTGAAGTAATACAGCTGGCTCTGTCTTTTAGGGCTTTGGTGTTCCGCCCCTTTATGTTTCACAAGGATCGTCGCACGCGCATTTACGCGCATAGCCTTGCGCGATAATGCGCATAGCCGCGCAAACATCTGCCAACTATGGCTAAATAATGACCATTTAGCGGTAATACACGCAGAAGCACGCACATACACGCGCATCCGTGCGATTATAGAGCCGTCAGAAATGCAAGACGCTCCATGATTCAGGAGGCACATATGGCAGATTCCAAACAGGCTCCGCTCGACGCTGCGGCAGCCGCTAAGGCAGCGTTCGCTTCGGTCCAGGACAAGCCGTTCCCCGACGATATTTTTACGGCTCCCGAGCTCCATTGGGCCGTCATCGGTTGCGGCGTTATCGCCAACCAGATGGCTCAGTCCCTTGCTCTTGCCGGTCGCAAGCTTGCGGGCGTCGCCAACCGTACGCTGTCCAAGGCTCAGGCTTTTGCCGAGCAGTATGGCATCGAGAAGGTCTACGACACGGTTGAGGACCTCTACGCCGATCCTGGCATCGACGCCGTCTACATCACTACCCCGCACAACACTCATATCACCTATCTGCGCGCTGCCCTGGCAGCCGGCAAGCACGTGCTCTGCGAGAAGGCCATTACCCTCAATTCCGCTGAACTCGATGAGGCCCGTGCCATTGCCGCCGAGCACAACGTTGTCCTTATGGACGCTACCACGGTGCTTCATATGCCCTTGTATCAGGAGCTGCGTCGTCGCATGGATGCCGGCGAGTTCGGCCGCATGAACCTCGCTCAGCTCAACTTTGGTAGCTACAAGGAGTACGGCGACCTGACCAACCGTTTCTACAATCGCAACCTTGCCGGCGGTGCCATGCTCGATATTGGTGTGTATGCCCTGTCCGTCATGCGCCTGTTTATGGCGAGCCAGCCCGCCGAGGTTGTGTCTCTAGGCAACACCTGCGAGACTGGCGTCGATGTTGCGGGCGGCATCGTCTGCCGCAATGCCGAGCAGCAGCTGGGCGTCGTGAGCCTTACGCTTCACTCCAAGCAGCCCAAGCGCTCGGTCATCAGCTTTGACAAGTGCTACATCGAGGTCAACGAATATCCGCGTGCCGATCACGCGACCATCGTGTGGACTGCGGACGGCCACCGCGAGGAGGTCCACGCAGGCACCGAGGCTTACGCCCTGTGTTATGAGATGGCCGATCTTGAGAAGGCCGTTGCCGGCGACGACTCCAAGCGCGAGCTTCTGGATTATGCTTCTGATGTTATGGAGCTTATGACCATGCTTCGCGCCGATTGGGGAGTCGTGTACCCCGAGGAGGAGTAAGCGATGCTTGCGGAAGATAGGCTCAACGCGATCGTGTCGATGGTTCAGCAGGCCGGCTCGGTTACCGTGCCGGAGCTTGCCGAAGCCCTGGGCGTGACGGCGTCTACCATTCGGCGCGACCTGCAGACGCTCGACCGAGTACACCGTGTCGCCAAGGTGCACGGTGGGGCGACGAGCCTTGAGCGCGCGCACGTGACGCGCGACCTAACGCTTAATGAGCGCAGCGATCTCCATAACGACGACAAGGAACGTATCTGCGCCCGTGCGGCGGCGCTGGTAGAGCCCGAGAGCTTTGTGTACATCGATTCGGGTTCGACGACGCTCAGGCTCATCGAGCATCTTCCGCATCTCGAAGGGGTCACCTATGTGACTGATTCCGTGCTCCATGCTCAGCATCTCGCTTTGCGCGGCATGCGTACCGTGGTGCTGGGCGGCGAGCTCAAACCCGAGACCGAGGCGCTCGTTGGCCCCGATGCCTTGGCAACTCTAGACCGATATAACTTCAACTGCGGCTTTTGGGGTTCCAACGGCATTGCCGCCGAGCAGGGCTTTACGACGCCCGATATCGAGGAGGCACAGGTCAAGCGTATCTCGATGCGCCATACGGCCAAGCGCTTCGTAATCTCGGACGCCAGTAAATTTGGCATGGTGGCGCCCGTCAAGTTCGCGGACTTCCGCGATGCAACGATTATTACCGCAGGCGAGGTCCCCGCCAAGTACCGGGCAATGGACAACGTCGTCACGGTCTAGCAACAGGGGACCGGCTAAGGGCCAAAACCACCGCGAAGGGGCAGGAACCTTTGTGGTGGTTTTGACGTTTGCCCAGATAAAACCTGCCAAAATAAACCTGTCCCTTTTCGGCAGGTTTTAGGGCTCCCAGGGGCAAGGGGCTTCGATGTGAATGTGCTCGCCGGTTACGGGATGCGTGAAGGACACGCTGTGGGCGTGGAGCATCAGGCCGCAGGGACGCGGCGTTCCGTACAGGTCATCGCCCACCAGGGGATGGCGCTCGCTGGCCAGATGTACGCGGATCTGGTGCTTGCGGCCGGTGAGCAGCTCGACATCAATATACGAGCGCGTGGGCAGGCCTCGACGGCTCTTAAGACGCTTGAGCACCTTTACGCGTGTTTGAGACGGCTTGCCGCTGGCGCCGACGCGCATCTTTCGACTGTCGTGACGGTCGCGGGCGATGGGCTTGTCGATGAGCTTTTCGTTCCAGTCGATCTTGCCCTCGGCCAGCGCCAGGTAGTGCTTTTCGAACGCGTGGTCGATGATCATCTGGTCAAAGGCGGGCTGCGTCTGCTTGTCGAGTGAGAACAGCACCACGCCGGTGGTGTCACGGTCCAAGCGGTTGAGCGGCTGCATGTCGGTCGCGGCAAAGCCGTCGCCCATCGCCAGCAGCAGGTCGCTGGCGTAGTCGGTGAGTGTACGCTCGCCGGTGCCATCGCCGTGGATGATCATGCCGGCAGGCTTGTCGATGGCCATGAGCCAGGCGTCGCAGTAGAGGACTTGAGGTTCTTCGTTCACGTGTAAGCCTTTCAGTTAGCTGATTCCGACAAACATGCAGCCCGAGGTCGCCCCGCGTAGGCGGGCGGCGGGCTTGCGACCGGCCTGCGCGGCCTCGACGGCGCGACGGACGCGGGCGACGGCACGGCCCACCTCATCCGTCTCGAGCAGCGTTCCGTCCACCATGAGACGGCGCACGCCGACGTCGAGCAGCTGTGGAACCTGCGGTGTGAGGTCGATGGGGTAGGCGTCGTACAGGCGAGAGCGGCCGTGGATGTCGGTGCGGACGGGCATGACCTTTCCGTCGATATTCTTGAGCGAGAGCTTGCGGGCACGCAGGCGGCAGTTGGCGCAATCGTGGATGCAGCCGTTGGCAACCTGCAGAATGCAATGCTCGCTTGTCATGACGCGCGGGCGGCCAAAGACGGTGATGCCCAGAGCCGCGGGCGCGGCGGCGCCGAGCGAGACAATCTCGTCGAGCGTGATCTCGGGCGAGAGCCAAAACGCGCCGGCTCCGCGTTCGGCGAGTGCCTCCATGCAGGGCGCATTGTGCACGGGCAGGCAGGATCGAATCTCGGCCGTGGCGCCAACCTGGGCGGCCAGGGCAAGCTCAGAGATGTTGCCAATAGCGACCGTGGCGCCGGCAACAACCCATGGGTCAACGCGGACGTGGTCAACGGCGCGGCAGACCTCATCGAGCACGGGTACGATGCCCTGCTCAAACGTATCGGCGGGGGAGAGCTTGGCCGCATCGAGCGCGTCAGTGGTCATGTAGATGCGCGTTGCACCCTCCGCGCGAGCGGCCTCGGCGGCCTCGAGCGAGGTGACGGTAGCGCAGATCTGCGGCTCATCGCGGTAGTGCTCGGGCGCGGGGCGGGAATCATTGGTGACAATCGCCGGTAGCTCGAGCGTGCGGGCGCGCTCCTCGTACGGTGCCAGAATGGCCTCTTCCAGCGCCTTACAAGCGGCGGCGCGCACCTTGTGCACGGCGGAAAAGCCCATGCCGCAACTCTCGTCGAGGGCCACGTCAAAGCTCGCTGCCTCAAAGGGCGAGGAGCCCATGCGGCCCACATGCTCAACCAGGTCTGCTGCCTCGACGGCGCGGGTCTTGGCGGCCTCGACGGTGAAGTCCGTGGCGGTGGCGGTGAGCGCGGGGTTGTCACAGCAGGTGAGTGTGACAGTAAACGGCTTGCCCAGGCGCGCCACGACGGACACATCAACAGCGCGGCGGCGCAGCACATCGCGCTTGAGCGCGGCGCCGGCGGCGTCGATGGCACGCTGGCTGCGAATCACGCGGACGCGGCAGCCCTCGGGCATGCTACGGGGCACGCGGCACTCGATGATGTCACCGGCGGCGGCATCATCGGCAGCGATAGTGGTTAGGAACTGATCGAACTCATCATCGTGGCGAAGCTCCAACAGATCGCCCTTGCCCACGGGCTCAAACAGCTCAATGCGGGCGATGGCGGCGCGGCGACGGCGGTCGTCGGGCTTGAGGCCGCGCACATCGCGGTTGGCCGGGCGGCTGCCCAGCACCGTGCCCACGATCTGGCCGCGGTTGTTGGAACGCTCATAGCTCATCATCTCGTCGCCCGAGGTGCCGTCCTGATAGGCGTGCGTAAAGTCGCGGTTAAAGCAGCGCTTGAGCTGGCGCTGGCGGGCGGCTTTCTCGTCCTTGGCAACGGTGGTTCCGGCCAGCATGTCATCAATCTGATGACGATACACGTCGACGATGGAATACACGTAATCGGGCGCCTTCATGCGGCCCTCGAGCTTGAGCGACGCAGCGCCGGCGTCATACAGGCGGCGAACAAGTTGTGAGGTGTTGGTGTCACGTGGGCACAGCGCGCGCTCGCGACCGGCAGGGGAGAGCGAGCGGCCGTTCTCGTCGATCAGCTCGTAAGGCAGGCGACAGGGTTGAGCGCACATGCCGCGGTTGGCCGAGCGGCCCGCCATGGCAAAGCTCGAAAGCAGACACAGGCCAGAGTAGCAAAAGCAGATGGCGCCATGGCTAAAGACCTCAAGGTCCACATCGGGCGCGGCATCGTGAATGGCGGCAATCTCGTCGATGGAAAGCTCGCGCGAGAGGGTCACGCGGTCGGCGCCCTGCTCGCGGCACCAAAGGGTTCCGCGGTCGTCGTGGATGTTCGCCTGGGTCGAGATATGCGTCTCGATGCCGGGCATGGTGCGCTTGACCTCAAAGAACAGGCCCCAGTCCTGGATGATGAAGGCGTCGGCGCCCAGCGTGGAGCAGCGGTGGATGAGCTGCAGCGCATCGCTCATCTCGGACTGCTTGATGACGATGTTGACCGTGACGTAGACGCGCGAGCCGGCTAGATGCGCGGCGCGGCAGGCCTGCTCAAAGGCCTCGTCGGTAAAGTTGGTGGCCTTGCGGCGTGCGTTGAAGCTGCCCATGCCGCAGTAGATGGCGTCTGCCCCGGCGGCGAGTGCGGCAGCAAAGGGCTCGGGCCCTCCGGCGGGCGCCAAAAGCTCGGGTCTGCGGTTGGTGGTTCGACTGGCGGTTGCGGTCATATCCTGCCTTTCAAAATGCTCAGATACTCAAAAGTATAGTGGTGCCGTCGCGGCAGGCGATGCCCGTGCTCTAAGCGGGATAAAGTCTTCAGCAGCTTGGACTGGCTGCTCCACATGAGAACCGTTCAGCGGTCCGGGGAAACCGTTGGGCGATAAAATATTCTCGCAGCGTGATAATAATCTTGCATCGCGCGGAAACCTTGAGTACTATCCCAATCAAGCGCGGTGTTCAGACCGAACTGTGCCTCCCGGTGTGAACGCCGCGCTCCCGTTCCCTTTTACTTGTAAGGAGAAAAACATGAGCAAGACCGTCGTGTCTTCCGATAACGCACCCGCAGCCATCGGCCCGTATTCCCCCGGTATCCAGACTGGCAACATGGTGTTCCTGTCCGGCCAGCTGGGCATCGATCCCGCGACCGGCAAGCTGCCCGAGGGTGTCGAGGCCCAGGCCAAGCAGTCCCTCGCCAACGTCGAGGCTCTGCTGACCGCTGCCGGCGCCACGTTTGCCGATGTCGTCAAGACCACGGTCTACCTGGCCGACATCGCCGACTTTGCCGCCGTGAACGAGATCTACGCCTCCAAGTTCGAGGCCCCGTTCCCCGCGCGCAGCGCTTTCCAGGTTGCCGCTCTTCCGGCTGGCGGTCTGGTCGAGATCGAGGTCGTCGCCGCTCTCTAAGGCGTTGGCCACAACTAAACATGACATGCAAAAAGACCCTGCAGTGCGAGCTGCAGGGTCTTTTGTCAGGTGACGAATCGCTTGTGGAGCCGCGCTCCATTTTGCTCGTTAGCCCTCCTTGCGGACTTTTTGCAGGTAGCGGTACACGCTGGGCTCCGAGATGCCCAGCGCGGTGGCGGCGCAGGCCACGGCGCCCTTGAGCATGAACACCCCGTTGCCGTTGAGGTGGCGAATGACGTCCACGCGGTCGCTCTGACCAAGCGACGCTACATCCAGCCCGCGCGCGCTCAGCAACTCGGCAATGCTGCGGTCGATGAGCTCCTGGGTGGACTCCGAAAGGCTTTCGACCTCGATAGGGGCGGGCTCCGTGCGCGTCGGCGCTGCGTCGAAGCACGCCATGAGCTGCTGCGCCATGGCGTTGATGGAGCGTACGGTCGAGAGGTCGGTGTTGACGCAGAGCATACCGACGATCTCGTCATCCTCGCGGATAAAGTACGTCGCTGACTCCAGCGTCTTGCCACCGGCGCCGCGCCCCTCGTAGCCCGTAATAAACGGCAGGTCGCGATACTTGGCGTCGTGCATGATCTTGAGCGCCAGATCGGTGGCGGGACCGCCGACCTTGCGGCCGCTCACGATGCCGTTGCGAATATCGACGATGGCATGGTCGGGATCCGAGAAATCGTGCAGCACGATTTCGCTGTTTTTGCCGAGTATCTGCTCAAGGAAATCGACCATCGGCAAAAAGCGACGTACGGTCTCGTTCACAGGCAACTCCTTGGGGTGAAATCGGAAATGTTCATAACAATTTTTTCTCATGGTAACACGGTGTCTATTGCCTCGCATATTCGCAGGTACATTGCGTAATACGGACGAGCGGTAGGAATTTGGCGGTAAACGGTCGACCAAAAGAAAAGTTAGATGTTATTTTGACCAGGCACTTTCCTGACCTGCGGAAATGCATAATCCCAGCTCAAGAACAGTCTGATAACAAAAAATTATTATTGAGAATGAGAAAAATCTTTAATACGATATGCAACGAAGGCACAACCTCAACCCCGCACTGCGTCACAATAGAGCGTTAGATGCGAAAACAACTATTTCGAGGATTGGTGGTCAAATGACCCAGGAGACGGTTAAGAACGGCACTGAAGCCCTGTTCACTCGTGAAGGCATGCCTCCCGTTAAGGAAATGATCCCGTGTGCCCTTCAGCACGTACTGGCATCGTTTGCCGGCATCATCACCCCGGCTGTCATCATGGCCGGCGTCTACGGCTTTAATAGCCAGCAGAGCACCGACATCATCCAGGTCGCGCTCATTCTTTCGGCGATCGACACGGCCCTTCAGGCCTTCGCTCCCTTCCGTCGCATCGGCGGCGGCCTGCCCATCGTCATGGGCGTTTCGTTCGCGTTCCTGCCGGCCCTGCAGGCCATGGGCGCCTCGGGCTTTAGCTTTGGTGCGCTGCTGGGCGGCGAGATCGTCGGCGGCGCCGTTGCGGTCCTCTTTGGTCTGGCCTACAGCAAGATTAAGTGGCTGTTCCCGCCCGTCGTGACCGGTACGGTCATCTTCTCCATTGGCGTCTCTCTCTATCCCACGGCCGTCAAGTACATGGCCGGTGGCATGGGCACGCCGCTGTGGGGCACCCCGCAGGCCTGGTGCGTCGCTCTTATCACCTTCGCCGTGGTCTTTGCGCTCGCCAACTTTGGCAAGGGCACGCTCAAGCTGGGCTCCGTGTTCTTTGGCATGATCGTTGGCATGATCGTTTCGATCCCCTTTGGCATGATCGACTTCTCCAGCGTCGCCACCGCTCAGGTCTTCGCCCTTCCCAAGCTCATGCCCTACGCGCTTGAGTTTGATCCCGAGGTCTGCATTACCCTCGCCGTCGTGTTCCCCATGGTTGCCATCCAGGTTATCGGCGACGTCTCCGCCGCCTGCCTGGGCTCCATCGACCGTATGCCCACCGAGCGCGAGCTCTCCGGCGCTATCGTGTCCCAGGGCCTCACCTCTATGGTCGGCGGCCTGCTGGGCGGTCTTCCCACCAGCGCCCTTGGCCAGAACGTGGGCATCATCTGCTCCAACAAGGTCGTCAACAAGTGGGTCTTTGTGATCATTGCGGCCGTCTTTGCCATCGCCGGTCTGTTCCCGCAGCTCTCTGCCGTCCTTTCCGCTATCCCGCAGCCCGTCATCGGCGGCGCGACCGTCGGCGTCTTTGGCACCATCACCATGAACGGCGTGCGCATGTTCACCCGCGAGGGCCTCACGCAGCGCACTACCACCATCGTCGGTACCTCCGTCGTCTTTGGCCTGGGTATCTGGATGGCCAGCGGTTGCCTTGCCGGCGAGGGTATGCCCGCCTGGGTGTCCACCGTCATCGGCTCCAATGCCGTAACCCCCACCGCCATCATGGCCATTGTCCTTAACCTGATCCTTCCGCAGACGCCGGTCGTGGCTCAGCACATCGATGCTGCCAAGGACGCTGCCGTTGATCTGGTCTTGCCCGAGAGCAAGAAGTAACCAATTCGGTGCTATTCGTCGGCGGACGCATCGCCTCGTCCGCCGACGTCATGCGGCGCCAAGCCGCACTTCAAAGGGTTCGTCCCTTTGGTGAAGCGTTGACGGGAGAGGGCCCGTTTCCGGTGTAGGCCGGCGCTTCGCACTTCCGCTATGTCAGAGGTGTCAAACCCCGCCCCTGATGTTGAAGGGAGCATTCATGCTTCTGGTCGCTAACGGTTCCGTCTTTACTCGCAACGCTCAGACCCCGTTCATCCCCAACGGTGCGGTCGCCATTGACGGAGATACGATCGTCGAAGTGGGCCCCGAGTGCGAGCTCAAGGTCAAGTACCCGGATGCCGAGTACGTCGACGCCCAGGGCAACCTCATCATGCCCGGACTCATTAACTGCCACACCCACATCTACTCGGGTCTGGCCCGCGGCCTTGCCATTAAGGGCTGCAACCCCACCAACTTCCTGGAGAATCTTGAGCAGCAGTGGTGGAAGATCGACGACAACCTGACGCTCGACGGCACCAAGGCCAGCGCCTATGCCACGATTCTTGACTCCATCCGCGATGGCGTCACCACGATCTTCGATCACCACGCGAGCTTCTGCGAGATTCCGGGGAGCCTCTTTACCATTAAGGACGCCGCTCAGGAGTTGGGCATGCGTTCGTGCCTGTGCTACGAGGTCTCCGACCGCCGCGGCCAGGAAAAGTGCGACCAGGCCATTGCCGAGAACGCCGAGTTTGCCCAGTGGGCCGCCAAGGAGCGTCGCGATAACGACAACCACATGATCGCCGCCATGTTTGGCGGGCATGCCACCTTCACGCTTTCGGACGAGACCATGGACAAGATGGCCGAGGCCAACAACGGCCTGACCGGCTTCCACATCCATGTGTGCGAGGGCATGAATGACGTGTGGGACTCCCGTCTCAACCGCGGCGGCATCAGCCCCGTCGAGCGCCTGCTGCAGCACAACCTGCTGGGTCCCGATACCATGCTGGGCCACTGCATCCACGTGACGCCTGCCGAGATGGATATCGTCAAGGAGTCCGGTACCTGGCTCGTCAACAACCCCGAATCCAATATGGGCAACGCCGTGGGCTGTGCCCCCGTGCTCGAGTTCTTCCGCCGCGGCATCCCCGTGTGCATGGGCACCGACGCCTACACCCACGATATGCTCGAGAGCCTTAAGGTCTTCCTGATCATTCAGCGCCACAACGCCGCCATGCCCAACGTGGGCTGGTGCGAGGCCATGACCATGCTGTTCGAGAACAACGCCAAGATGGCGAGCAAGTACTTCGATCGCAAGCTCGGTGTGCTCGAGGCCGGCGCTGCCGCCGACGTCATCGTCATGGACTACAAGCCCTTTACGCCGCTGAGCGAGGAGAATATCGACGGCCACATGCTCTTTGGCATGATGGGCAAAAACTGCCGCACCACCATCATCAACGGCCGCGTCCTGTACAAGGATCGCGAGTTCGTTGGCATCGATGAGGACAAGATCAACGCGTGGACCATGGCTGAGTCCAAGAAGCTCTGGAGCACGCTCAACGGTCGCACCTACTAATTCACAAGTAGATTCGCGCGCGTCGGATGTTTCGCCGCATACGACGCGCGCATAGGCGACCTCCGCGGGGTCGCCGGCGCTGTGCTAGCGCTACACCGTATTTGCGCCCGCCGCGCGGTCTCGCCGGGCGTTACAGAGAGGAGCTCACTATGAGCGACATCATGAGGCCGATCCCGTTTTCGCAGCTGATGAACTGGATCATCGAGGAGCACAAGACCCAGGACGCCATCTTTGGCGTGCGCAAGATGGTCACGACCAACCAGGAGGGTGCGCTTCCCATTTTTGATGAGCGCATCGAGACCCCGTTTGGCCCGGCCGCCGGCCCCAATACGCAGCTGGCCCAGAACATCGTGGCATCCTATGTTGCTGGTTCCCGCTTCTTTGAGCTCAAGACCGTCCAGGTTATGGACGGCGAGGAGCTCTCCAAGTGTGTGAACAAACCCTGCATTGTGGCGCAGGATGAGTGCTACAACTGCGAGTGGTCGACCGAACTCGAGGTTCCGCAGGCCTTTGCCGAGTACGTGAAGGCATGGTTCGCCTGCCACCTGATCGCTCGCGAGTACGGCCTGGGTAGCCCGGACGGCTTTGTCTTCAACATGTCCGTGGGCTATGACCTCGAGGGCATCAAGAGCCCCAAGGTCGACGCCTACATCGAGGGCATGAAGGACGCCAGCGGCTCCGACGTCTGGAACGAGTGCCGCGCATGGGCACTCGCCAACCTGGACAAGTTTGAGCATGTCGACGCTGCGTTTGTCGAGTCCATCCCGGCGCGCGTCTCCAACTCCATCACCGAGTCTACCCTGCACGGCTGCCCGCCTGCCGAGATCGAGCGCATCGCGACCTACCTCATCACCGAGAAGGGCCTTAACACCTACATCAAGTGTAACCCCACGCTGTTGGGCTATGAGTTTGCCCGCCAGCGCCTCAACGAGCTGGGCTTTGATTACATCGTCTTTGATGACACGCACTTCCGCGAGGATCTGCAGTGGGCCGATGCCGTGCCCATGTTCGAGCGCCTGATTGCCCTGTGCGCCGAGCGCGGTCTGGAGTTTGGCGTCAAGCTGACCAACACGTTCCCCGTCGACGTGACGAGGAACGAGCTGCCTTCCACCGAGATGTACATGTCCGGCCGTTCGCTGTTCTCGCTGACCATCGAGGCCGCCCGCCGCATTACCGAGCAGTTCGATGGCAAGCTGCGCATCAGCTACTCCGGCGGTGCCACGGTCTACAACATCCGTGCCCTGTATGACGCCGGCATTTGGCCCGTCACCCTGGCGACCGACGTGCTCAAGCCCGGTGGCTACGAGCGCTTTAGCCAGATGGCCGGCGAGTTTACCGATCTGGACGGCAAGCCGTTCGCGGGCGTCTCTCTCGAGGCCGTGACCGCGATCCAGACCGACTCACTCACCAACCCGCTCTACAAGAAGCCGCTGCGTCCGCTGCCCGACCGCAAGGTCGCTGGCAAGAGCCCGCTTTCCGACTGCTTTACCACGCCGTGCCGTACGAGCTGCCCCATCCAGCAGGATATCCCTGCCTATCTGGCGGCTGTTGACGAGGGCCGCTACGAGGACGCGCTCAACATCATCATCGAGCGCAACGCCCTGCCGTTCATTACCGGTACCATCTGCCCGCATCCCTGCGGCCGTGCCTGCGAGCGTGCATTCTACGAGCCCGAGGGTGCCCAGATTCGCGCCAGCAAGCTCAAGGCCGCCCGCGAGGCCATGACCGCCGTGCTGCCCAAGCTGCGCGCCCAGGCCATTGCCAACGACGCCGAGCGCAACGTTGCCGTTATCGGCGGCGGCCCGGCCGGTCTGGCGACGGCGTTCTTCCTGACGCGCGCCGGCGTGCCCGTCACTATCTTCGAGGCCCGCGACTCTCTCGGCGGCGTGGTCCGTCACGTGATCCCCGAGTTCCGTATCGCGAGCGACGATATCTCCCACGATGCCGAGCTCTGTCTGGCCTTTGGCGCCAAGGTGCAGCTCAACGCCCGCGTGGAGTCCATTGACGAGCTCAAGGCCCAGGGCTTTACCGACGTAGTCGTGGCCACTGGTGCCTGGATGCCCGGCTCTGCGGGCCTGGGCGAGGGTGCCGAGCTCGACGTGCTGGAGTTCCTCGAGGCCGCCAAGAAGGGCGAGAAGCTCGAGCTGGGCGAGGACGTCGTGGTCATCGGCGCCGGCAACACCGCCATGGACGCGGCCCGCGTGGCCAAGCGCCTTGCTGGCGTGAAGAACGTGCGCCTGGTGTATCGCCGCACCAAGAAGCAGATGCCCGCCGACGAGGAAGAGCTCGATCTTGCTCTTGCCGACGGCGTTGAGTTCTGCGAGCTGCTGGCGCCCAAGGCGCTCAACGGCGCCGTGCTGACCTGCGACGTCATGGAACTTGGCGAGCCGGATGCAAGCGGCCGTCGCAGCCCCGTCGCCACGGGCGAGACCGTCGAGCTTTCCGCCACCACGGTGATCTGCGCCGTGGGCGAGGGCATCGATGCCAGCCTGTACGACGCCGCGGGCGTCGAGCACGACCGTCGCGGCCGCCTTGCCGCCACCTCCACCGGCGTCGAGGGCGTCTGGGCTGCCGGTGACTGCCGCCGCGGTCCCGCTACCGTGGTCGAGGCTATCGCCGACGCCGCCGAGGTCGCCCGTGCCATTGCCGGCGTGGACTTTAACAAGTACGCCGACTGCAACGAGCAGGCCGGCCGCGAGGACACCTGCTACGAGCGCAAGGGATCGCTGTGCCGCGACAAGCGCAACTGCACCAAGACCCGCTGCCTGGGCTGCGGCTCGGTGTGCGAGGTCTGCTGCGATGTGTGCCCCAACCGCGCCAACGTGGCAATTAAGGTGCCGGGCCTGGCCAAGCATCAGGTCGTCCACATCGACGGCATGTGCAACGAGTGCGGCAACTGCGCCGTGTTCTGCCCCTACCAGGAGGGTCGTCCCTACAAGGACAAGCTCACCCTGTTCTGGAGCGATCAGGACATGGAGAACTCCGAGAACGAGGGCTTCCTGGCCGTGGACGAGGACCACTTTAAGGTCCGCGTCGCCGGCACGGTCCGCACCGTCTCGGTCGATGCCGTCAACACCGGTCTGCCCGAGGCCGTCCGCCTGACCATCAAGGCCGTGCGCGACAGCTATCCGTATCTCCTTAAGAAATAGGCGAGTCTCTTATGGCCAAATCCATTCAACATAACGTGGCCTACGTTGCCTGCGGAAGCGGCTGTGCCTCCGCAGGCGGCGACGCCCGCTGCAGCGAAGGCTGCATTGGCTGTGGCGCCTGCGTCACGGCCTGCCCCCACGGTGCCATTGCGCTGGTCGATGGCATCGCCCGCGTGGATCGCTCCAAGTGCACGGGCTGTGGCCTGTGCGGCATGGCGTGTCCACAGCGCGTGATTGCCTTCGTTCCCGGCTACCAGAACATCCTGGTGCGCTGCAACAACACCGACAAGGGCGCCATTGCGCGCAAGATCTGCGACACGAGCTGCATCGGTTGCGGCATGTGCGCCAAAAAGTGCCCTGCCAGCGCTATCCGCATCGAGGACAACTGCGCCCATATCGACGGCGCGGACTGCCTGTCGTGCGGCATGTGCGCCGTCGTCTGCCCGCATGGCGCCATCCACGACCGCACCGGCATCGCCGCCGGCGTGTAGAAGGGAATCACCATGGCACAGGAATTCACTTTTACCGTTAACGGCGTCGAGCGCACGACGACTCAGAACAAGCCGCTGCTCCGCTACTTGCGCGACGACCTGCATATCCATTCCGCTAAGGACGGCTGCTCCGAGGGCGCCTGCGGTACCTGCACCATCCATGTAGACGGCGCGGCCGTCAAGGCGTGCGTGCTGACCACCGCTCTTGCCGCCGGCCGTAACATCGTGACCGTCGAGGGCCTGCCCGAGGACGTGCGCGAGGCCTTTGTGTACGCCTTTGGCGCCGTGGGCGCCGTGCAGTGCGGTTTTTGCATCCCCGGCATGGTCATGGCGGGTGCAGCGCTCATCGCCGAGGACCCCGAGCCCACCGAGGAGCAGATCAAGTACGCCATCCGCGGCAACGTCTGCCGCTGCACCGGCTACAAGAAGATTATCGAGGGCATTTCGCTGGCCGCTGCGGTGCTCCGCGGCGAAAAGCAGATCGACGAGGATCTGGAGCGCGGCGACAACTACGGCGTAGGCAAGCGCGCCTTCCGTATCGACGTGCGCAAGAAGGTGCTCGGCGAGGGCAAGTATCCCGACGACATCGACGAGCTCGATCAGCCAGGTCTGACCTACGCCAGCGCCGTGCGCTCCAAGTATCCGCGCGCCCGCGTGCTCTCCATCGACACTTCCAAGGCCGAGGCCCTGCCCGGCGTGGTGGGCATCCTGCGCGCCGAGGACGTGCCGGTCAACCAAGTCGGCCACCTTATCCAGGACTGGGACGTCATGATCGCGGCGGGCGATATCACCCGCTGCGTGGGCGATGCCATCGTGCTGGTGGTTGCCGAGGACGAGGCGACGCTCGAGAAGGCCAAGAAGCTCGTAAAGATCGATTACGAGCCGCTGGAGCCCGTGCGCAACATTGTCGAGGCCAAGGCCGCCGACGCCCCACGCCTGCATGACAGCTTCTTTGCCTTTGGCAACACGGTGGAGCTCAAGGACAACGTGTGCCAGAGCCGCCATGTGACGCGCGGCGACGCCGCCAAGGCGCTGGCAGAGAGCGCGTTCACCGTGACGCAGCGCTTTACCACGCCCTTTACCGAGCATGCCTTCTTGGAGCCCGAGTGCGCCGTTGCCTTCCCGTACAAGAACGGCGTCAAGGTGCAGTCGACCGACCAGGGAGCCTACGACACGCGCAAAGAGTGCGCCCACATGTTTGGCTGGGATAACGAACCCGAGCGTGTGGTCGTCGAGACCATGCTCGTGGGTGGCGGCTTTGGCGGTAAGGAGGACGTATCCATCCAGCACCTGGCCGCGCTTGCTGCCTATAAGCTCCAGCGTCCTGTGAAGTGCAAGCTCACGCGCGCTGAGTCGCTCGCGTTCCATCCCAAGCGTCATGCCATGGACGGCACCTTTACACTGGGCTGCGATGCCGAAGGCAACTTTACCGGCCTGGATTGCGAGATCAACTTTGATACCGGCGCCTACGCTTCGCTGTGCGGCCCGGTGCTCGAGCGTGCCTGCACGCATGCCGTCGGTCCCTACAAGTACCAGAACACCGACATTCGCGGTTTTGGCTACTACACCAACAACCCGCCCGCCGGTGCGTACCGCGGCTTTGGCGTTTGCCAATCCGAGTTTGCGCTCGAGAGCCTGATCGACCTGCTGGCCGAGAAGGTCGGTTTGGATCCGTGGGAGATTCGCTACCGCAACGCCATCGAGCCGGGTGAGGTTTTGCCCAACGGCCAGATTGCCGACTGCTCCACGGCGCTTAAGGAGACGCTGCTCGAGGTCAAGGATGCCTACTACGCGCATCCCGGCCACGCCGGCATTGCCTGCGCCATGAAGAACGCCGGCGTGGGCGTGGGTCTGCCCGATGCCGGTCGCTGCAAGATTCGCGTCGAGGATGGCCGCGCCGTGGTCTACGCCGCCACGTCCGACATCGGCCAGGGCTGCAACACGGTCTTTTTGCAGGACGTTGCCGAGGCCTGCGGTCTGCCGCTGAGCTGCATCGCCAACGGCGAGTGCTCTACCGAGAACGCTCCCGACTCCGGCACCACGTCTGGCTCGCGTCAAACGGTCGTGACCGGCGAGGCCGTGCGCGGCGCCGCCTTCCTGCTGCGCGATGCTATGGTTGGCATCGAGGCCGGCAAGCCTGCACCCGATGCTCCCGTGAGTGCGCATGGCGACGGCGTCAAGATCGAGTACGACGACGGTCGCGCCTATCAGCTGCGCACACAGGAGCTCGTCGCCGGCCAGGGCATGCATCCTCAGGATCCCGCGGCCGCCATCAAGGCGCTCGAGGGATGCGAGTTTGGCTACGTGTACCTGGAGCCGACCGACAAGCTGGGCGCCGACGTCCCCAACCCCAAGAGCCACATCTGCTACGGCTTTGCCACGCATGTGGTCATTTTGGACGATGACGGTCACGTGAGCGAGATCTATGCTGCGCACGATTCCGGCAAGGTGGTCAACCCCATCTCCATCCAGGGTCAGATTGAAGGCGGCGTGCTCATGGGTATGGGCTATGCGCTTACCGAGGACTGGCCGCTCAAGGACTGCGTGCCCCAGGCAAGGTACGGCACGCTCGGGCTGTTCCGTGCGCCCGAGATTCCGGATATCCACGCCATCTACGTGGAGAAGGACGAGCTGCTGCCTGTGGCATATGGCGGCAAGGGCATCGGCGAGATCGCAACGATCCCCACGGCGCCCGCCGTGCAGAACGCCTACCGCGCGTTTGACGGCAAGCTACGCCCCGATCTGCCCATGGTGGATACGCCGTACAGCCGCGCCCGTCACCGCGGGTAGGGTAGAGCGCGGACGGTCATTGCTGACGGGCCGTTCGCGCTCAACATCAACTGCATAAGCTGTGCCTTTGGCTCCGGCTCCATCGCGAGCCGGAGCCTTTTGTTTGGAGCGGAAACTGCGACCCGGAATTGGCGCTCAGAATGGGATGCAGTTTCTGGATCGGCTCTCAGGCGGAAACTGCGACCCGGAATCGATGCTCAGAATGGGATGCGCTTTCCGGTAGAGCCTCTGGCGGAAAGCGTGTCCCGGAATTCGGCTCCAGAGTGGGACGCGCTTTCCGGTTGGAGCTTCAAACGGAAAGTGCGTCCCGGAATCCGCGCCTGGAATGGGACACACTTTCCGGAACAGCCCTCAACCGGAAACTGCGACCCGGAATTCGATGCCAGAACGGGATATGCTTTCCGAATCGCCTTCAGGCGGAAATTGCATCCCATTCTGAGTCTTCATTCTGGGACACGCTTTCCGCAAGGAGCTTCGTCAGGAAAGCGCATCCCGTTCCGAGCTCCTATTCCGGGACGCACTTTCCGGTTGTCATTCACTTGGAAACTGCATCCCAGTTTGAGCGTCTATTCCGGGACACGTTTTCCGCTAGGCCCGCCATCCGGAATGTACATCCCGTTTTGAGCGTCCAGACTGGGACGCGCTTTCCGTTGGCGTGGCCGTTGGGAAAACGCGGCCCAGATAGGGGGGGGATGCGATTCGGCGATGCGCGGCCTAGCGGCTCCTACAGCTCCACGTCGTTGAGCCATGTCGGCAGCGCGGTCTGCCGGATGCCTGCCGTCTGCAGCTTTTTGGCGAGCATTCCTGCCGAGCGGACCTCGTTCATGGTAAAGCGCAGCAGAGGGTGACCGTAGAGCGATAGATGCGCCTCGCGCTGTCGTTCGGCAACGAGCGCCTCGGCGGTGGTGCGTCCGGCCAGCATGGTCTGGTCGGTATATTTGATGAGCCCGTCGAGTTCGCCCAGCGTGAGCTCCCTGGCTTGACGCTCCCAGGCAAAATCCGTTCGCATGCTTTCGGTCGAATCGAAGGGATCCGTTAGCTCGTATTGAAGTTGGTCGGGTGCAAAGCCGGTCTCGATCATGACAGCGCGGGCGACCGATTCCCCGCCGCTCTCGGCGCGCGCGTCAGCATATTGGAGCGTGGTGAGGGCCGTGCGCACCGCGCGGCCGTTGCGAGCGCCCGCTCGTTTTTCGACTGCTCCCATCAGCTGCTCTCGCGTTAGGCCAAGCTTTGAGATCGCCGAATCGGCAATAGGCATGCCATCGGCAAAACCGGTCTGCAGCAGGCAATCCGTTACCGTTTTGATGGGCGGCGTTACCGATGTGCTGGATAGACGGATTGCTCCGGCCGGCTCGATCTGATGCCGCTGAATATGCGCGCCCGGGCGAGCCGATGGTTTTGTCGAGCTGCAGACGTGTGCGACGTTCAGGTGCCGCCACGAGACTTCGAGTCCCAGGAGGCATGCTGCCGAAAACGAGCAGAACGTCCAATCGGGGTGGATGATTGCAAGGGCGCGGATAATCTCGCAATGGCGTTGCGCTCGGTTGAGTTCGTCCCAGCGCGTTTTTCGCGCAAACAACCCCGGCATGGGCGAGGCGACCGTGACGCCCATGCGCTGAAGGAGCGCTTTTCGGACCGCCGTGCTCGGGGGAATAAGGCATCGTCCCTCCTGCTCGGCCTGAGTGAGCAGTTGGTCGATGAGTTGGTCATTGCAATGGGTCATGAGCTACCGCCTCCTTTTGGGTAGCAAAAACGTATCAGCCGGAACTTGCCGCTCAACTGACCAAAAGCTGACCAAAATCTAACCATGCAGGTAGATGGCCTGTTTTCGGCGACATTTTTACATCCGAATCGGTGGACGGTAATCGGCGACCGTGAACGGTAGCGAGTTATGAAGACTGGGTAAGTTTCGGGACGTGTACTTTTTTGAAAAAGAGCATTCTATCCGCTGTTTTGCGTTTCTGGATCGCATGTTTGAAGGCATGTGATAAGGGCTGCGGATCGTCGTCTTGTATCTGCGGAAACTGTGACCCGGAATTGCCACTCGGAATGGGACGTGCTTTCCGGATCGCCCTTCAAGTGGAAACTACATCCCAGATTTCGGCTCCAAATCGGGATGTGCTTTCCCGGCGGCGTTTCTGGCGGAAATTGCACCCCGGAATGAGCGCTCAGAGTGGGACATGCTTTCCTAACGAGGCCGCATGCGGAAACTACGTCCCGGATTCGATGTTCAGGACGGGATTCCGTTTCCGATAGAGGCATGGGGTGGAAAGTCTCCCATTTCTAATGTTCAAGAAATGGGAGGCAGCTCATCGCGAGCTGGGCCTTTTGTTTGGAGCGGAGGCAGCATCCCGGAATTCGGGCAATCCGGTGGTCAGGGGTTGAGCGAGCGTTGCGCTAAGGATGCCAAGCGTAAAACCTTCAATGAAAATAGCGTAAAAACTGCATCTGTCATGGCGTAAAAACTACATTGAAAGTAGCGTAAAAACAGCATTGAGAATGGCGTAATTTCGTATATCGCATGTCGCCCGAGCTTGCACACGGCCTTTTGCGAGCTCTTGCCATGAACGAGAGCCAGGCCGTCACGTACAAGACGCTCATAAAGGACGCCTCGTACGGTGAGGCGGGTCCCGACGAGAGGACCATCGCTGCGTACTTGGACCTCTTCAACAGGCTCAAACTGACCGAGGACCCGTGCGGATGGGAGCCGCCCATGCGCTCGAAGGCCCGCGTTCGCGTGCGCCCCAAGCGCTACTTCTGCGACCCGTCACTTGCGGCGGCGTTGCTGGGGGCTACCCCTGAGCGGCTGCTTGGCGATATGCAAACGTTGGGGATGCTCTTTGAGAACCTCGTTCTGCGCGATGTGCGCGTGTTCCTTTCCACCTACGGCGGTGTCGACAACAGTGTCCATTATTTCCGAGATGAGAAGGGCCTTGAGGTCGATCTGATCGTTGAGCACGACGGGCGCTGGGGAGCCATTGAGGTCAAGCTGAGTGATGCGAAAGCAGACGATGGAGCGAGAAATCTCAAGGCGCTGGAGAGGAAAGTGCTCTCCAATCCTGCCGCCCAGAATGCCGCGCCGGCGTTTTTGGCGGTCGTGGTTGGAAAGGGGAGCATTGCCTACACACGCGACGACGGCGTGGCGGTGATCCCCATGGCGGCACTTGGGGCGTAGTGGTTTTGCGGGCGTGCCGTGCTTCCTTTACCGAAAATCCATTTGGTAAACCAGATGCTCGCGGATAGAATAAAGTCGACGGCGGCCCAAGTGGTGAAGAGCTGGGCAGCGCCGTTGCTTGGTCAAGAGGTCAGTGCCTTAATGGCAGCGACTTGTTATGCTTCGAATGCTGCTTGAGTGCCTCGGAAAGTTCGATAAGCGCCGTGAAGAGCGAGACCAAAGCAACCAAGAGCTCTACGAGCTCTGATGGGCCCGGGATGACCTTTGATTCAAGTCACCGGGCCTCAATCTTTTTCATGCATTTGAATAGAGCGGGCGACTCTCTTGGGGCCGTCTGCATACGCGCGCCCGGCGCATGGCATTGCGTCCCGCTTTCATGTCCGCACGGGCGCCTATCCTTACGGCAATGTAGCCGCCTATGTAGCTATGTAGCAGGCGGCAGGCAACGGAGAAAGGCCCTAACCGTGTCAGCTGAAAAGACGCCGGGTATTTCGGCTATCGATACGACGAACTTTGCGCGCCAGATTGTGCTGGACTTTGAGTTTGCGCCGGTGCCAAAGCAGCGCCAGCGCCGTGGACTGCGCAATGAGATTATCGAGGTCGGCGCCGTCAAGCTCGATTACCACGGCAACGTTATGGGCGAGTTCTCGCAGTTTGTGCAGACGGAATTTACCGAAGGCGTTGCGTTTCCCGTCCGCGAGCTCACAGGGATATCGGCTGTGGACACCGCGATGGCCGATTCGCTCTACGTGGTGATCAAAAGGCTCAACGATTGGATCGGTCGCTACTCCGCCCAGATAGTTTGCTGGAGCGGGACGGATCGTCGGCAGCTTTTGACCGAGTGTCAGGCAAAGCACATCGATCTTGCCGCATTTCCTACGGACTGGGCCGATCTGCAGGCGTTTTACACCTCGATCATGGACGTGGGCAGCCACGGGTGCGTCTCTTTGAGTGACGCGGCAGCGTGGTTTGGCATCGAGTTCGACGAGTCGACGGGCCACGCCCACAGCGCCCTTGCCGATGCGCGCGTAACCGCCAAGCTGCTCAAGCAGATGATGGACGGGGACTACCGCGTGAGCCCGCGCGCCCAGGAGGTCCGTCAACGGTGGGGGATGGGCGAGCGAGCTCAGACGCGCCTTTCCAGCAAGTGCTCCGAGCTGGGCGACCTGCTGCTAAAGCTGAAGGCGGAGGGGGTAGGCCTTTTGAGAACGCCATTCGGTTTGGCATGGCGGGGCTGTAAGCGCGAGCCCGCCCTGCTGTTTGAATCGAAGCGTCAACCAGTATGACGAGCTGTCTGGCCTGTCTGCCTACGCCCCCGCAATCCCGCGGGCCGCACTCAACAGCTCATACTCCCTCTGGCTCCACTAGTACAGCTCGGCCGTGCGTACGGCGTCGCGGCACAGGTCCAGGAATGCCTCGGCTCCCTCGCAGAAGCACTCTCGGGCAAAGGCGCCGGATCCGTCCGCAACGCATATGCCGTCAGCAAAGAGCTTCCAGCTAGACGGCTCGCGAGAGTCGTCTCCAAGCAGCTTGATCTGCAGCACGTGCGGGCTGCCGGCGGCGCAGAGTTCTTCCTAGAGCACCTGCACCGTAAAGCGCATCTGGTGGGAGAGGCTGCTCTTGATCATGGCCGAGGCGTAGCCATTTGGCTTATCCAGAAGATGCATGTGATTCGGTTTGACGATCAGGTTGTGGAAGTTACGCTCGCTGCGCACGGAGAAATTGTCCATACGGACTCCTTTCATCGATGTTGGCAGGGCCACCGTGCCTCTTGGCCGGTTGGCGTCGGGATCGTGGAGCCAACTCTCTACCCCGACTCTGGATAAAATGCGCCCGCTCCTTGCGGGCAAGAGGAAGTCTATCAACGTGTACGGACAGAAATCAAGCGCCGCCTGCGAAATGACGCGTGAACGGCGTTGGTTTCCCAAGTGATTATTCGGCTTTCATCCGGAAAAGTGTCGAAATCAGCCGTGTAAAAGTACGGAAAAGTGTCGAAATAGGCACCTTAAAACTTCGGAAAAGTGTAGCTGGATGACAAAACAGCACTTAGAAGCCGGTGCTGGATGCGGGATCCTGCGGCCGCCTTCAGCTCTCGCTACTCATCGTCCCCGTCGTTGGGGTCGCCCTTGAGGGTGTTGATGTCCAGGTACTGGTTATCGTCCTCTTTTTGCTGGGTCTCCGACTCCGCTTGGGTGGGGCCGGAGAACAGCTGGAATCCCTCAAATGCAATGACGCCGAGCAGGGCAATGACAATGGCGATAAAGGCAGCCTTGACTGCCTGCGGAAATTCCGAGAAACGCAGCGCCTTTTCCTTGGCGTAATAATCGGCGAAGCGCTCTTCGCCCGTGCTTTTGGTATACGCCGGTGCGGACGCGGCCTCCGGGTCATATTCCGGTGCAGGCGTGGCAGCGTACGGATCGTTGAGATAATCGCTCGATGCGGTGCCATAATCCTCGGTCTCGATGCGACCGGCGTCAGCATAGCCATCGGAATAATCGGAATATGCCGCACCGCCCTCATAGTCCGCGGCGCTCGTGTTGGCGGCAAAAAGCGGGTTAACTGGAACGTCGAGCGCCGGCATGCCGGTAGAGGTCTCATCCAGATCGGCTGCAGCCCAGAAATCGTAGGCAACCTGATGGGCAACGGGCTCATCGAGCCTTGTGACCGGAGGCTTGCGTGCCGCAGGAACAGGCAACTGCTGGGCGCTGTACATAACGGTGCTGTCGGCCGATTTGCCCTGCGTCGCCGCAGCGAGAAATGCCGCCGTCTCGGACGGGTCGCTTGCGGGGCGGGGAGTGGGCGTGGGCGCCGAAATGGGTGCGGGCGCAGACGCGGGCGTCGAAACAGGCGGCTGCGCAGGAGTCGGCGCAGATGCGGACTTAGGCGCAAGTGCGGGATTGGGGCTTGACGGGCGAGCCCCACCGCCCATGAGTTCGTCGGCGGTCCACGGGCGATCATCCATCACGTCGTCAAGGCTCAGCGAAAACAGGTCGTCTTCACCCTCATCGAACATGCGGTGCACATGTCCACCAATTGCTGGAATCAATCCGCGACCGGTGCATGATGCCTTGCTCAGCGCCATTCTGTTCCACCCTTTCGAAATACCAATGACATCGATTATATGGAACTTCCCAAGCGACTCGGTCTTGGATTCGTGCTTTCCAGAACTCGCGCCCAAAAGGGGAGGGGCAATCCAGGCGAGTACCTACTTGTCGCCGGCCGCCGCCTTGGCCTCGTTGAGGTAGCTATAGAAGCTGTATTTGGAGATGCCAAAGAACTCGCAGGCGCGCTCGCTCGACTTTGAAATGAGGAAGGCGCCGCGACGGTCGAGGTAGCCAATGGCACGAATACGCTCGTCTTTGGTCATGAGTGCCGCGGGCTTGCCCACAAACTGCTCGCACTCGTGCAGCAGGTCCTCGAGCAGGTCGCCGATGTTCTTGGTAATGGGCTCGGGCTCGGTATAGCCCGTGCCGCCGGTGCCGGTAAAGGCGTCGAGCGAACGCTCAAAAGCCTTCATAAGCGTAATGTCAAAGTTGATGCCCAAAATGCCGACGGGCTTGCCTTCGTCGTTGCGGATAAAGATGGTCGAGGACTTGAGCAGCTTGCCATCGGTGGTTTTAGTGAGGTACGGCTCGCGGTCGTGTACGTCGGTGGTGCCCTCGTGCATGGACTCAAACACGATATGGCTGGGGCCGTCACCCAGTTTGCGCCCGCTGACGTGGCCATTTTCGATCACTACGATGGAGTGGTCCACGTCCTCGGTCTCCAGATCGTGGACGACGACTTCGCAGTTGGGGCCAAATTGGAGCGCCAGACCGTGTGCAAGGCGCTTGTAAAACTCAATCTGTGCGTGGGTCATGGGTGCCTTCCTAAAAATTAGTTTGGGCTCACTTTGCCATAAACCACACTTGTTCGCAAATAACGAAAGCGTTGCTGCGTTATGTGACCGTTCGGCGGCGAAAAGGTACCGATTGCGGCAACAAACAATTTGTTAGGTTTAGCAATGAAAAAGTGTGATAGAACAGTGCTAACAAACTTTTTGTTTGGCATCCACATAAAAGTTCAGCCGCATGAATGGGAATGGGCTGAAACGCGTATGCGGGGGCCGGCAAGAGAGGACTTAAGGAGTTCACCGTATGGCCGATAAGATCCAGTGGGCGGGCAACACGATGCCCAAGAGCGATGATAAGCACTTGGGAATCATGAGCCTCGACCACGTGAAGAAGGCCCGCGCCTTCCACCAGTCGTTCCCTCAATATACCGTCACTCCGCTTGCCCGCCTGGACGGTCAGGCTGCGCGCCTGGGCCTGTCCAACCTGTGCGTTAAGGACGAGAGCTATCGCTTTGGCCTCAACGCCTTTAAGGTTCTGGGCGGCTCGTTTGCCATGGCCAACTACATTGCCGACGAGACCGGCAAGGACGTTGCCGACTGCACCTTCGATTACCTGACCTCCGATCAGCTGGCCAAGGACTTTGGCCAGGCCACCTTCTTTACCGCCACCGACGGCAACCATGGCCGCGGCGTGGCATGGGCTGCCAACAAGCTGGGCCAGAAGGCCGTCGTGCACATGCCCAAGGGTTCCACCAAGCCCCGCTTTGATAACATCGCCGCCGAGGGCGCCACGGTGACCATCGAAGAGGTCAACTACGACGAGTGCGTGCGCATGGCCGCCGCCGAGGCCGACGCTTGCGAGCGCGGCGTTATCGTTCAGGACACCGCTTGGGAGGGCTACGAGAAGATCCCGTCCTGGATCATGGAGGGCTACGGCACCATGGCTTCCGAGGCTGCCGAGCAGCTGCGCGAGATGGCCATCAACCGCCCGACGCACGTCTTTGTCCAGGCTGGCGTAGGCTCGCTCGCCGGCGCCGTGGTGGGCTACTTCACCAACCTGTATCCCGATAACCCGCCCACCTTCGTCGTGGTCGAGTGCGCGCCTGCCGCCTGCCTGTACAAGGGCGCTGCCGCCGGCGACGGCGATCCGCGCATTGTGGACGGCGACATGCCCTCCATCATGGCCGGCCTGTGCTGCGGCGAGCCCAACATCTTGGGCTGGGATATCCTGCGCAACCACACCACCGCGTTCGTGTCCTGCCCCGACTGGGTCACCGCTCGCGGTATGCGTACCCTGGGTGCTCCCGAGAAGGGCGACCCGCGCGTCATCTCCGGCGAGTCCGGCGCGGTGACCACCGGCCTGGTCGAGACCCTCATGCTCGATCCCGAGTACGCCGAGCTCAAGGAGCTCATCGGCCTGGACAAGACGAGCTCCGTGCTCTGCTTCTCCACGGAAGGCGACACGGACCCCGACCAGTATCGCCGCATTGTTTGGGAAGGCGAATATCCGACCTGCTAATCGTTGGGCGGCGCAACGCGCCGCGCCAAATTCCTATTAGACCCCCTATGTCCTGCAGATGCATGAACCCGGGAGGCGGAGCGATACCTATTTGCTCCGTCGCGAGTTCCGCACGCAAAGGAAAGCACTTAATGTGCTTTCCGTCTTGCGCAGGACTGTCCGAGCAGCGGAGCAAATAGGTATCGCTCCGCCACCTCACAGGTAGATTCCTTCGTTTGAAAGGTTATGAACAATGGCTAAAGAACTCGATTTCGACGCTATCAAGGCTGCTGCTGAGTCTCACCGCGCTGATATGACTCGCTTCCTGCGCGCCATGATCTCTCACCCCTCTGAGTCTTGCGAGGAGGGCGAGGTCGTCGCTTGCATCAAGGCCGAGATGGAGAGCCTTGGCTATGACGAGGTCAAGGTTGACGGCCTGGGCAACGTTATGGGCTTTATGGGCGAGGGCGACAAGATCATCGCCATCGACTCCCACATCGACACCGTCGGTATCGGCAACATCGAGAACTGGGATGCCGATCCCTATGAGGGCTACGAAACCGACGAGATCATCTACGGCCGCGGCGGCTCCGACCAGGAGGGCGGCATGGCTTCTGCTACCTATGCTGCCAAGATGATGAAGGACATGGGCCTCATCCCCGAGGGCTACAAGATCATGGTCGTCGGCACCGTCCAGGAAGAGGACTGCGACGGCATGTGCTGGCAGTACATCTACAACAAGGACGGCATTAAGCCCGAGTTCGTCATTTCCACCGAGCCCACCGACGGCGGCATCTATCGCGGTCACCGCGGCCGCATGGAGATCCGCGTCGACGTTCACGGCACCTCCTGCCACGGCTCCGCTCCCGACCGCGGCGACAACGCCATCTACAAGATGGCCGACATCATCGCCGACGTCCGCGCCCTCAACAACAACGGCTGTGACGAGTCGACCGACATCAAGGGCCTCGTCAAGATGCTCGACCCCAAGTACAACCCCGAGCACTTCGAGGACGCCCGCTTCCTGGGCCGCGGCACCTGCACCGTCAGCCAGATCTTCTACACCAGCCCCAGCCGCTGCGCTGTCGCTGACTCCTGCGCCATCTCCATCGACCGTCGCATGACCGCCGGTGAGACCTGGGAGTCCTGCCTGGACGAGATCCGTAACCTGCCGGCCGCCAAGAAGTACGGCGACGACGTGAAGGTCTCCATGTACATGTACGACCGTCCGTCCTGGACCGGCGAGGTCTACGAGACCGAGGCTTACTTCCCCACGTGGATCAACAAGGAGACCGCTCCGCACGTCAAGGCCCTCGTCGACGCCCACAAGGCCATGTTCGGTGACGAGCGCATCGGCTGCGAGCCCAGCATGGACAAGCGCACCGGTCGTCCGCTGTGCGACAAGTGGACCTTCTCCACGAACTGCGTTTCCATCCAGGGTCGCTATGGCATCCCCTGCGTCGGCTTTGGCCCGGGTGCCGAGTCTCAGGCTCACGCTCCCAACGAGGTCACCTACAAGGACGACCTGGTCACCGCTGCCGCCATGTATGTGGCTGCCCTGAACCTCTACGATCCGAGCCAGGCCGATGGCGACGCTACCGTGTTCCGCGCCGGTCTGACCAACAACAAGATCGACTAGTCCCATTCCTTGATCTTGTTGAGCCGGGGGCCGCTCGTGTCCCCGGCACCCCCTGTTGACTTGGGGCCCGCGGTCGTTATCTCCCATGCTTCCTCAACGGTAGCGGGTCCTCGTCATAGCGCTCTGCATGTTCTAGCCACACGCGCATGCCGGAGCACATCTACTCATTGCGATCGTTTCATCTATGGAAAGGATATTTACATGGACGCCAAGTTTACCGAGCTCGTCGAGCAGCTGAACGGCCTCAATTTTAAGGGCATGTACGGCAGCGACTTCCTGCACACCTGGGATAAGACCACCGATGAGCTCAAGGCTCTCTACATCGTTGCCGACGCCCTGCGCGAGCTGCGTGAGAACAACGTTTCGTCCAAGATCTTCGACTCGGGCCTGGCCGTCTCCCTGTTCCGCGACAACTCCACCCGTACGCGCTTCTCCTTCTCTAAGGCCGCCAACCTGCTCGGCCTCGAGCTGCAGGACCTGGACGAGAAGAAGTCCCAGATCGCTCACGGCGAGACCGTCCGCGAGACCGCTACCATGATCTCCTTCATGGCCGACGTCATCGGCATCCGCGACGACATGTACATCGGCAAGGGCGACGCCTACATGGCCGAGGTCTCCGAGTCTGTCCAGCAGGCCTACGAGGACGGCGTTCTGGATCACCGTCCCACGCTCATCTCCCTGCAGTCCGACTCCGATCACCCCACGCAGTCCTCTGCCGACATGCTCTACCTCATCAACGAGTTTGGCGGCCTCGAGAACCTCAAGGGCAAGAAGGTTGCCGTCACCTGGGCCTATTCGCCTTCTTACGGCAAGCCGCTGTCCTGCCCGCAGTCGCTGATCAGCCTGCTGCCCCGTTTTGGCATGGACGTCACCCTGGCCCACCCCGAGGGCTACGATCTCATGCCCGAGGTCGTCGAGCGCGCCAAGGGCTATGCCGCCGAGTCCGGCACCACCTTTAAGCAGGTCAACACCATGGCCGAGGCCTTCGAAGGCGCCGACATCGTGATCCCCAAGAGCTGGGCTCCGTTTGCCGCCATGGAGAAGCGCACCAACCTGTACGCCGAGGGCGACGACGCCGGCATCGCTGCGCTCGAGAAGGAGCTGCTCGCTCAGAACGCCACCCATCAGGATTGGTGCTCCACGACCGAGCTCATGGAGAAGACCGCCAACGGCCAGGACACCATCTTTATGCATCCGCTGCCCGCCGACATCTCTGGTGTCTCTTGCGAGCACGGCGAGGTCAACGCCGACGTCTTTGACATGCACCGCGTGGGCATGTACAAGGAGGCCAGCTACAAGCCGTACGCCATCGCAGCCATGATGTTCCTGCAGAAGGTTGCCGATCCCGCCGCTACCCTCAAGGCCCTCGACGAGCGCAACACCGCCCGTTGGTTCCAGGCCTAAAGCCGCGCTGAGGTAAGCCATGTAAAGGGGGCGCTCTGCCAACCGGCGGGGTGCCCCTTTTTGCATCGTGGGCGTGCGGGATAAGCGCTTTCGATGTAGATGCCCCGCGACGCGAGTTATGGGTACGATGGTTTCAGGGGAGGTATCGCCATGAAACTCGGTTGCGTCATTATGGCTTCGGGCGAGGGCAAGCGGTTTGGCTCTAACAAGATGCTTGCCGATATCTATGGCAAGCCGCTGATTGCCCGGACTATCGATTCGGTTCCCCGGGGCTTTGACGTCGTGGTTTCGACGCGTTGGCCCGAGGTCGCCCAGATTTGCGATGACAAGCATTGCCCGTGCGTGCTGCACGATGGCGAGCTGCGCAGCGAAAGCGTCCGTGCGGGCCTTTCGTGGGGAGTCGAACGTAACTGGAAAGGTTGCCTCTTTTTGCCGGGCGACCAGCCGCTCGTGAGTTCGGATTCTTTTGAGGCCATGGTTCGCGCGTTTGATGAGCGTGGCCGCAAGTATCCGGTGCGTCTTGCGTGCAACGGTGAGCCTTCGAGCCCGGTGCTCTTTCCGGCGGAACTGTTCGATGCACTTATGTGTCTTGAGGGTAAGGACGGCGGCGGTTCGACCCTCAAGGACCGTACCGACGTGGTGCTGGTCGAGGCGCGTGCCTACGAGCTGTGGGACGTCGATACCGTCAAGGGACAGCGACGCATAACGGAGCATATCGCCGCCTGCTCGTATTTTGATCGCGTGGCCAACTGCATCAATCAATAAGGAGCAATTATGATCATCATCAAAAACGGCGCACTCGTGACGCCCCAAGGGCTTCGCCGCGCCGATCTTGCCATGGATGGCGATAAGATCGTACGGATTGCCGCGGCGATTGAGCCGGCCGAGGGCGATACCGTCGAGGATGCTGCGGGCTGCTGGGTGTTCCCGGGCTTTATCGATGGGCACACGCACATGCAGTGCTGGACCGGCATGGATTGGACAGCCGATAGCTTTGAGACCGGCACGCGCGCGGCTGCCTGCGGCGGCACGACGACCATTGTGGACTACGCGACGGCCGATCGCGGCGTGACCATGCCCGATGCCTTGGTCGAGTGGCATCATCGCGCCGACGGCACCTGCACCGCCAACTATGCCTTCCATATGGCGCTTGCCGAGTGGAATGAGCGCAACCGCGCCGATCTTTCGGCCATGCGCGAGGCGGGCGTGTCGTCGTTTAAGACCTACTTTGCCTACGACCATCTGCGCCTGGACGATGCCGAGACGCTCGAGGTGCTGGAGGAGCTCAAGCACGTGGGCGGTATCCTGTGCGTGCATTGCGAGAACGGCACGTTGGTCAACGCGCTGCAGAAGCGCGTGTTTGAGCAGGGTATCCACGGGCCCGAGGGCCATGCGCTCAGCCGTCCGGACGTGTGTGAGGCCGAGGCCGTGAGCCGCCTGCTGTATCTGGCGCACTTGGCCGGGGACGCTCCGGTCAACGTGGTGCACCTTTCGACCAAGCTGGGGCTCGAGGCCATTCGCGCTGCCAAAGCGCACGGGCAGAAGAACATCTATGTCGAGACCTGCCCTCAGTATCTGATGCTCGACGATACGCGCTACTTGGAGCAGGGCGAGGACGGCTTTGCGGGCGCCAAGTACGTGATGAGCCCGCCGCTGCGCCATGCCGGTGACCGTGCCGCGCTGCGCGAGGCGCTTGTGGCTGGCGAGATCGATACTATTGCCACCGACCACTGCAGCTTTAATCTGCACGGGCAAAAGGACCGCGGGCGCGATGACTTTCGCGCGATTCCCAACGGCGGGCCCGGTGTGGAGCATCGCCCCGTCGCGATCGCTACGAGCTTTGAGGGACAGCTGGGCCCCGAGGATCTGTGCCGCTTGATGAGCGAGAACCCGGCGCGCGTCTTTGGCATGTATCCGCGCAAGGGCTGTCTTGCCGAGGGCTCCGATGCCGACGTATGCGTGTGGGATCCCAAGGCGCGCTGGACCATTCGCGCGGCGACGCAGCATCAGGCTGTGGACTATACGCCGCTCGAGGGCTTTGAGGCACACGGCCGCGCCAAGGCCGTGTTTGTGAACGGCGTGCTGGCTGCGCGCGACGGCGAGCCCACCGGAGCCCAACCCGGCCGCTACGTGCCCCGCTAACGGGAAGACCGCCGGGGTAGCTAATTTGGGAGATGATTTTTTGGGACGGGGCAGCAAAAAGAGCCCCGTCCCAAATTTGCTACCCCTGGAGGCTGGTGGCGATGAGGGGGCGGCCGAGGGCTGCCTCGAAGCAATCTGCCATCGTTGGATCGGCAAGCGTGTCGACTTGGTTGAGCATGATGCGGGCATTGTCGAGGTTCAGCATCTGCAGCTCGGCATTGAGCACCATGGCGACGCGCTCTGGGGTGGCAGCGTCGGTGGGCTCGCAGCCGCAGCGCTCGCAGAAGAGCTCGGGGCGGTGGACAACCTTGGCGACGGGCTTGCCCAGCCCTGAGGCGCCGACGACCCAGACAACGTTTGCCGCGGCGGCGGGAATTACCGGCTCCCAGGCGGCATGCGCCTTGAGCGGGAGTCGCTTGCTGCCATCTGCCTCGGCCAACACATAGTCAAAGCGCTGCGCCAGCTCGTTGAGCGGCTCGGCGGGGGCGGAGAGCTTGCCTGTCTCCGGGTTCAAAACACCCGCCTGGCAGATACTTCCGCGGACAAGTCCCGCGCATGCCTCGCAGGTGCAGCCGGGAACATGTAGGGTCCCCGGCTTCCAAGGCGCGGCGTCCAGGCGACGGCTCGACCCATCCCATGACACGCCGGCGACGGGAAACATGTGCGTGGTGGTACAGAGGAGCACGCGGCCGCCAGCGCGCATGAGCTCGAGACCCAGCGTCTTCAGCAGCGTCGACTTGCCGCCACTGCCGATAATCGCGGTAATGCCCGGCTCGATCTTGAGCGCGGAGGCAAGGTTTCCGCTCGTCGTTTCCATCTGTTCACCGCCGTATAATACTGTGATAATAAATAATCATCAGAGTAGCGGTCGAACCGCTTTTGCTCTGCTCAAACCGTAGCACAGGGAGGTGCCCCGGGAATGCTCGTTTATGTTCGCGGCGCCGGCGATATCGCCACGGGCGTCGCCGCTCGCTTGGTGCGCTCCGGCGTGTCGGTCGTTATGGCCGATATCGCGGTTCCCACGTGCATCCGTCGCACAATCTGTTTTTGCGAGGTCATTCGCCTGGGCGAGGTCGAGGTCGAAGGCATTCGCGCTCGCTTGGCACAGACGCCGGCTGAGGCGCTTGCGATTACCGAGGCTGGAGACGTCGCCGTTGTAGTGGACCCCCAGGCCAAGATGCTCGGCGAGTTGAAACCCGCGGCTGTGGTCGACGCGATTTTGGCTAAGCGCAACTTGGGCACCACGCGCGACATGGCGCCTGCCGTCATCGCCGTGGGGCCGGGCTTTACCGCGCCGGTTGACTGCGACGCCGTGGTCGAGACCATGCGCGGGCATTTTCTCGGCCGTGTCATTACCCAAGGTTCGCCCCAGCCCAACACGGGCGTGCCGGGCATGATCGCCGGCTATGGCAAGGAGCGCGTTATCCACAGCCCCGCCGCCGGCATGTTTCGGTCCGACCGCACCATCGGCGACATCGTGAGCGCCGGAGACGTGATCGGGTATGCGGGTGATACTCCCATGGTCACGCAGATCGATGGCTGTCTGCGCGGGCTTTTGGCGAACGGCGTGCAGGTGACTGAGGGCTTTAAATGCGCCGACGTCGATCCGCGCGGCGATGCCAGCTATATCAACTATATTTCGGACAAGGCGACGTCGGTCGGCGGCGGCGTGCTCGAGGCACTCGCTATGCTCACCGATGTCTTTAGAGGATAGAAGGCGGCAATGGAAAAGCTCGATGTGGTGAATGCGGCGCTTGCCGCCCTGCGTGCTGGCGAGACGTGCGAGCTCGTGGTCGTGGCCGGCACGGCGGGGTCATCGCCGCGCGGCGTGGGCGCCTGGATGGCCGTCTTTGCCGATGGCAGCCAAGCGGGCACCATCGGCGGCGGCAAGATTGAGCTCTTTGCGCTGGACGAGGCGCGCGAGCTGCTGGGCGCAGGGCAATCGCGTCTGGTCCGCTACACCATGGGCGGCGAGAACTCCGATACCGGCATGATCTGCGGCGGAGCCATCTGCCTGTGCTATCTGCACCTGGATGTATCGCAGGCGCCGTTGTTCCAGTCGATTGCCGACGTCTTGGCGTATCGACGCATCGGCGACTTCGTCATCGACTTTGAGCCGTTTATCGCGAGCGCGCTCGAGGGCGATGTGGCCAAGTACCATGGCGAGGAGTCGCGCCGCACCATAATGGGCTGCCCCGAGCTTTCGCTGGTGGAGGAGGGGAGTAAGGTCACCTACACCAACGCGGCCTCCGAGATTCCCGCGGCGCACATCGAGACGCTCTGCCCCGAGGGCCTGACCTATATCTTTGGCTGCGGCCACGTGGGTGCTGCGACGGCGCGGGTGCTCACGGCGGCGGGCTTTGCCGTTGTGGCTTGCGACGACCGCCCCGGCACACTGACCCCCGAATGGGTGCCCGGTGTCTACGACCGTCGTCTGGTCGACTACAAGAGCCTGAGCAAGCAGTGCCCCATCGGCCCGCGTGACCTAGTGGTCGTCGCCACGGCGGGTCACAAGTCCGATATCGACGTGGTGATTCAGGCCATGCACGCCAAGCCCGCCTATCTGGGCTGTCTGGGTTCGCGCCGCAAGACGGCCTTTGTGCGCGCCCGCCTGGAGCAGGAGGGCTTTACGCAGGACCAGATCGACGAGCTGCACCTGCCGATCGGTGCCGCCATCGAGGCCGAGGACCCCGAGGAGATCGCTATCTCCATCGCTGCCGAGATGATTCACCTGCGCCGTACCAAACTCGTCCCCCGCAAGCGATAGTCTCATCCCCATCAATAAGTTGCGGTGAAATACGGACTGTTTGGCGGCTTAACAGGCTTAAACAGTCCGTATTTCACCGCAACTGCTTTTTGGGACCCATTTGTGCGGGGGAGTTGTGGAGTTGTGCAGGCAGACGAGGTTTTTCTGGAAATACGCACCCAATGCGCGTATAGTACCGGTTGTTTTGTCGGCTCCTGCTGCGTCGAGTCCAAACCGCGAAATGCCATGAGCGGCGCGGATGCAGCCAGGAGGCACGAGGACAACCCACCGTGGCCACGCCCCGTGCTTAAAACCCCAAGAAGGAGTGAACAATGGCAGAAGAGAAGTATGTGCCGCGTCTGAAGACCAAGTACAACAACGAGGTCAAGCAGCAGCTTCAGGACAAGTTCCAGTACGAGAACGTCATGATGATCCCCAAGTTTGAGAAGATCGTCGTGAACATGGGTGTCGGCGAGGCCGCTACCGATTCCAAGGCCATCGACGGTGCCGTGCGCGACCTGCGCGCTATCACCGGCCAGCAGCCGATGATCACCCGTGCCCGCAAGTCCATCGCTACCTTCCGCCTGCGCGCTGGTATGCCGATCGGCTGCAAGGTTACCCTGCGTGGCGACCGTATGTGGGAGTTCTTCGATCGTCTGACCTCCGTCGCGATCCCCCGTATCCGCGACTTCCGCGGCATCTCCGCCAAGAGCTTCGACGGCCGTGGTAACTTCTCCATGGGCGTCACCGAGCAGCTCATCTTCCCCGAGATCGACTTCGATTCCGTCGATCACCAGCGTGGTATGGACATCACTTTCGTGACCACCGCCAACACCGATGAGGAGGCCAAGGCCCTTCTGGACGCCTTCGGTTTCCCGTTCAAGAAATAGGTTCACCTGCCCTATAAGCGCCGTTCCCACAAGGGGGCGGCGCTTGGGGCGAACAATACTCTATGTGAGGAGGATATAAGTGGCTAAGACATCGATGATCGTCAAGTGCAATCGCAAGCAGAAGTTCTCTACTCGTGAGTACACGCGCTGCCAGCGCTGCGGCCGTCCGCACTCTGTGTACCGCAAGTTCGGCCTGTGCCGTGTCTGCTTCCGCGAGCTTGCACTCAAGGGCGAGCTTCCCGGCGTTAAGAAGGCCAGCTGGTAAGTCACTACCAGCGTTTCAAGCATACGTTTGGAACAGGGAAAACGCGCTAGTTAGGCTTTGCCGTTAAGGGCGGCGAAGAACCAAGAGCACGTGTTCATCAAGAACGAAGGAGAATCTGTATGAACCTTACAGACCCGATCGCAGATATGCTTACGCGCATCCGTAACGCTAACTCTGTGAACAAGGCCACGGTCTCCATGCCGAGCAGCAAGAAGCTCGTCGAGATCGCTCGTGTTCTGCACGAGGAGGGCTACATCGAGGGCTACGATGTCGAGGACACCGTTCCCCAGAAGACTCTGCACATCACGCTTAAGTATGGTCCCAAGAAGGCTAAGGTCATCAACGGCATCCGCCGCATTTCCAAGCCGGGCCTGCGTAAGTACACCGGCGTTGCCGACATGCCCCGCGTCCGCGGTGGCCTTGGTACCGCCATTATTTCCACCAGCCATGGCGTCATGACCGACCGCGATGCTCGCAAGCACAACGTCGGCGGCGAGATCATCGCTTACGTCTGGTAATTCGCTCGGTAGGTAGAAGGAAAGGAGATCACCGTGTCTCGTATCGGTAATAAGCCTGTCCAGATTCCCGCCGGAGTCGAAGTGGCAGTCAACGGCAACAACGTTGTCGTCAAGGGCCCCAAGGGCCAGCTCGAGCTCGATGTCTATGAGAAGCTCGCTATCAACGTCGAGGACAACGTCCTCACCGTTTCCCGTCCCGACGACGAGCGTGAGACCCGTGCCCGCCACGGCCTCACCCGCGCCCTCATCCACAATATGGTTGTTGGCGTTTCCGAGGGCTTCGAGAAGAAGCTCGAGCTCGCCGGCGTCGGTTACCGCGTGCAGCAGAAGGGCAAGAACCTCGAGTTCTCCCTGGGCTTCTCGCACCCCGTGATCGTCGAGGCTCCCGAGGGCATCACCTTCGAGGTTCCCGACAACACCCACGTGAACGTCAAGGGTATCAACAAGCAGCAGGTCGGTCAGATCGCCGCTGAGATCCGCGGCCATCGTCCTCCCGAGCCTTACAAGGGCAAGGGTATCCACTACGTTGGCGAGCACATCCGCCGCAAGCTGGGTAAGGCCGCCAAGTAGTCGTAACCGACTCACTCGCATAAGACCAGCACCCCGTCAGGTGCTGGCAAGATCAACCTTTTTAGGAGTTTACGTATGAACAAGCATAAGGCGAAGCTGGAAGGCCTCAAGCGTCGTCAGCGTCGTGTTCGCGGCAAGGTCTCGGGTACCTCCGAGCGTCCGCGTCTTCGCGTGACCCGTACTAACGCCAACATCTATGCCCAGATCATCGACGACAGCAAGGGCTCCAGCCTGACGCTTGTCTCTGCCTCGACCCTCGAGGCCGAGTTCAAGGGCACCCACACCTCGAACAAGGAGGCTGCGGAGAAGGTCGGTCAGCTCGTTGGCAAGCGTGCCATCGAGGCCGGCATCACCAAGGTCGCCTTCGATCGCGGTGGCCGTATCTACCATGGCCGCGTCAAGGCCCTCGCCGACGGTGCTCGTGCCGCCGGTCTCGAGTTCTAGGAGGTATGTAGCACATGGCTCGTAATCAGAAGCAGCAGCGCGAGGCCTCCGAGTTCGAGGAGCGCGTCGTTTACATCAACCGCGTGTCGAAGACCGTCAAGGGTGGTCGTCGCATGAGCCTCGTCGCTCTCGTCGTCGTTGGCGACGGCAAGGGCAACGTCGGCGTTGGCATGGGCAAGTCCGCTGAGGTGCCCCTGGCCATCTCCAAGGCGTCTCTCGATGCCAAGAAGAACATGTTCCACGTGCCGGTGACCGAGCAGGGCACCATCCCGCACGAGGTTCTCGGCCACTTTGGTGCCGGCCGCATCATCATCAAGCCCGCTGTCGAGGGTACCGGCGTTATCGCCGGCGGCGCTGTGCGTCCCCTCTTCGAGCTTGCTGGCATCAAGAACGTCCTGTCCAAGTCCCTCGGTACCGACAACGGCCTCAACATCATCAAGGCTGCCGTCGAGGGCCTCAAGGAGCTCTCCAGCCCTGAGGACGTCGCGGCTCGCCGTGGCCTGACGGTCTCCGAGATGTTCGTCGGTAAGGAGAACTAAGCATGGCTGACACCATCAAGATCAAGCAGGTCCGCAGCACCAACGGTTGCAAGCAGGACCAGGTCCGTACTGTCCGTGCCCTCGGTCTCCACAGGATCCGCGAGGTTCGCGAGATTGCTGACAACGAGTCCGTCCGCGGCATGATCTTCAAGGTCAAGCACCTTGTCGAGATTGTAGAGGAGTAGCAAATGCAGCTTCACGATCTTACTCCCGCGCCCGGTTCCACCAAGAACCGCAAGCGCGTCGGCCGTGGCAATTCTTCGGGTCACGGCACCACTTCTGGCCGCGGTCAGAAGGGCCAGGGCTCTCGCTCTGGCGGCACCAAGGGTGCCGGCTTCGAGGGTGGCCAGACTCCGCTGGCTATGCGCCTGCCCAAGCTTCCGGGCTTCCGCAACCCCCGTCGTATCGAGTACACCGCTGTTAACGTTGAGCGTCTCGAGCGTAAGTTCGAGGACGGCGCTGTGATCGACGGTGCCGCTCTTAAGGCCGCTCGCATCACCAAGAGCGAGTTCGAGCCCGTCAAGGTGCTCGGCAATGGTGAGCTCACCAAGAAGTTCACGGTCAAGGTCGACAAGGTCAGCGCTTCTGCGCAGGCCAAGATCGAGGCCGCTGGCGGAAAGGTCGAGCTGCCGTGCTAAATGGTCTTAAGAATGCTTTCCGCATCAAAGAATTGCGCGAAAAGATTCTTTTTACCATAGCTATGCTCGTCGTGTACCGCATTGGTGCGCACGTTCCTGTGCCCGGCATTCCCTTCCAGGGGATGCTGGGCCTTTTCTCGACCGATAACAATTCGGTCGCCGCAGGTGCTATGGCCCTCCTGAATCTTTTCTCTGGCGGCGCGTTGAGCTATGTGTCGGTGTTTTCGCTGGGCATCATGCCTTACATCACCAGCTCGATCATCCTCCAGATGCTCCAGGCCGTTGTGCCTTCCCTGCATGAGCTTGCCCGCGAGGGCGAGGTCGGTCAGACCAAGATTACGCAGTATTCGCGTTACCTCACCTTGGCTCTGGCAATCCTCAACTCCGTGGGTTACCTCTTCCTCTTTAAGAGCTTCGGCATTAGCTTCAACGGTGCCGGTGCCCCCGAGATCATCTTTGACCTCATGATCGTCGGTACGCTCACCGCGGGCGCCATGCTGATCATGTGGATTGGTGAGCTCATCACCCAGCGCGGTATCGGCAATGGCATGTCCCTGATCATCTTTGCGAACATCATGGCCGGCCTGCCGCAGGCTATCTTCTCCAGCACCGAGGGTAATGCCGGTGGCATCATCACCATGGTGATCATCTGCGCCATCATCCTGCTGGTTATCCCGCTGATTGTTTTTCTTGAGCGCGGCCAGCGCCGCATTCCGGTCTCCTACGCTAAGCGCGTCGTGGGCCGTCGCATGATGGGTGGCCAGACCACCTACCTGCCCATCAAGGTCAACACCGCGGGTGTCGTGCCGATCATCTTCGCTTCGGCGCTGCTGTACTTCCCGGCTCAGATTGCCGTGTTCTTCCCCGGCATCGGCTGGATTCAGGCAGTTGCCTCTGCGCTTTCGACCGGTTGGCTCAACTGGGTGCTTAATGTTGTCCTCATCGTGTTCTTCGCGTACTTCTACACCTCCATGGTGTTCAACCCCGATGACACGGCCGACAACCTTAAGAAGCAGGGCGGCTTTATTCCGGGCGTCCGTCCGGGTAGGGCTACCGCGGCCTACATCAAGAACGCGCTCAACAAGATCACGCTTCCCAGCGCTGTCTTTTTGGCGCTCATCGCCATCGTGCCTTCGATCATCTTCTCCTTCACGGGTAACCATCTGATCCAGGCATTTGGCGGCACGTCCATCCTCATCATGGTCGGCGTCGTGCTCGACACGGTCGATAAGCTCGAAGGCCAGATCAAGATGTATGATTACGATGGATTCTTTAAATAGGCTAGAGGAGGATTGCTCATGAACCTCGTATTGCTCGGAGCTCCGGGTGCCGGTAAGGGCACCGTCGCACAGGAGCTCGTCGCCGAGTTTGGCGTCGCTCACATTTCCACGGGCGACCTGCTGCGTGCTGCCGTCAAGGGTGGCACCGAGCTTGGTATTCAGGCTAAGAAGTACATGGACGCTGGCGAGCTCGTTCCCGACCAGCTCGTGATCGACCTTGTCAAGGAGCGCCTTGCTGCCGATGACGCCCAGCAGGGCTTCATCCTCGACGGTTTCCCGCGCAACACCGCCCAGGCTGTGACGCTCGATTCCGAGCTCTCCGCCATGGGTCGCGAGATCGACTGCGCCCTTCTGGTCGACGTGGCCCCCGAGGTCATCATCGATCGTCTGTCTTCGCGTCGCACCTGCCGCGCCTGCGGTTACACCGGCACCGCTGCCGATGCTACCTGCCCCAAGTGCGGTGGCGAGATGTATCAGCGCGACGACGACAAGCCCGAGACCATCAAGAACCGTCTCGACGTCTACGAGAAGTCCACGAGCCCGCTCGTCGACTACTATCGTGGCCAGGGTCTGCTCAAGTCGGTCAACGGTGACCAGGCTCGCGAGACCGTGTACGGGGATGTCAAAGAGGCTCTCGGTCTATGATCAAGATTAAGTCTGCAACGCAAATCGAGCAGATGAAGAAGGCAGGAGCGCTATCTAAGATGGCGCTCCGCCACGTTGGAGCCATGGTGCGCCCTGGTGTTTCGACCTTTGAGCTCGATCAGCTCGCGGAGCAGATTATCCGTATGCATGGCGGCACCCCGGCCTTTAAGGGTTACGGCGGGTTCCCCGGTACCATTTGCGCATCGATTAACGATGCCGTGGTCCACGGTATTCCCAACCCCGACATGATCCTGCGCGATGGCGATATCATCTCCATCGATACGGGAGCCGTTGTCGACGGTTGGGTTGGCGATAACGCTTGGACGTTTTTCGTCGGCACCCCTACGCCCGAGGCCAAGGCCCTGTGCGAGGTCACGCGCGATTGCCTTAAGGCTGCCATCGAGCAGGCTGTTCCCGGTAACCATATCGGGGATGTTGGTTACGCCGTTCAGTCCCTCGCCGAGTCTCACGGTTACGGCGTGCTTCGTGACTATGTGGGCCATGGCATTGGCCGCGTGATGCACGAGGACCCCAACGTTCCTAACTATGGAAAGAAGGGGAGGGGCGTTCGCCTCCAGGCCGGCATGGTCATTGCCATCGAGCCGATGGTTACGATGGGTTCCAACCATGTGAGCACGGGCTCCGACGGTTGGATTGTTACGACCAACGACCACCTGCCCGCCGCGCACTACGAGAACACCGTCGCCATTACCAATGACGGTCCGGTGATTATCACCACGGATGCCCAAGGTGCTTGGTGTTCCTTGCAAGGCGGTGAAATGTAAAAGTCGCCGCCCCCTGATGCCCAACCTCGCCTTTCAATTTCGAAGGCATGACCCCAAGGTCTATGCCTTCTCATTTCAAGGCGATCTTGGGCATCAGGGAACGGCTTTGTTTTACATTTCAAATGTAACAAGTTCCGCTTAGTTGTGGAGCCATTACGAAGTTATTACGATGCGTGCATACGTGTTGTAGAATACTCAATCGCTGTCGTTTTCTAGAGAAAGATGATTGCTTGTGAAGAAGGAAGACGCAATTGAGCTCGAGGGTACGGTAAAGGAACCGTTGCCCAATGCCATGTTTAAGGTTGAGCTCGAGAACGGTCATTCGGTTCTGTGCAACATTTCTGGCAAGATCCGAATGAATTACATCCGTATTCTCCCCGGTGACAGGGTTGTCGTGGAGCTTTCCCCGTACGACCTGACCCGCGGCCGCATCACCTATCGCTACAAATAGCGGCACGCATACACGCACTCCATTTCCGACTGCAGGCTTAGCTCAACCTACGGTCGGATTGTGTGTGAAGACCAGCCATAGTTTTAAACGCCTGCGGCTGGGCGAGTAGATAGTAGGGAAGTAGTTTGAGCGCTACCGAAAGGAAGAACGATGAAGGTACGTCCTTCGGTCAAGAAGATGTGCGATAAGTGCAAAATCATTAGGCGCCATGGCAAGGTCCTCGTCATTTGCGAGAACCCCCGTCATAAGCAGCGTCAGGGTTAAGAGAGGAGACTACGTTGGCCCGTATTAATGGTGTCGACCTCCCGCGTGAGAAGCGCGTTGAGATCGGTCTGACCTACATTTACGGCATCGGCCGCACCACTGCGACGAAGATCTGCGTCGAGTGCAACGTTAACGTGGATACGCGCGTTAAGGACCTCACCGAGGATGAGGTTAACGCCATCCGCGATTATATCGATAAGAACCAGATCATGGTTGAGGGCGACCTCCGCCGTGAGCGCAACCAGAACGTCAAGCGCCTTATGGACATCGGCTGCAACCGTGGCCTTCGTCACCGCAAGGGCCTCCCGGTCCGCGGCCAGCGCACCCACACTAACGCTCGTACCCGCAAGGGCCCGAAGCGTCAGATCGGTGCTAAGAAGAAGAAATAAGGAGCGCTAGATAGATGGCTACTGCTAAGAAGAACGTTCGCGCTGCCCGTCTGAAGCGCGCGGACCGTAAGAACATTTCCGTGGGCCAGGCTCACATTCGTTCTACGTTCAACAACACGATCGTTTCGATCACCGATCCCCAGGGCAACGTCATTTCCTGGAAGTCGGCTGGCCAGGTGGGCTTCAAGGGCTCCCGTAAGTCCACGCCGTTCGCTGCCCAGATGGCTGCCGAGGCTGCTGCCAAGCAGGCCATGGAGCACGGTATGAAGAAGGTTTCCGTCTTCGTCAAGGGCCCCGGCTCCGGTCGTGAGACCGCCATCCGCTCCCTCCAGGCTGCTGGCCTCGAGGTCTCGAGCATCCAGGACAAGACCCCCATTCCGCACAACGGCTGCCGCCCCAAGAAGCGTCGCCGCGTGTAACTGAAAGGATCGTATCAATATGGCAATCGACAGGACTCCTGTTCTTAAGCGCTGCCGTCAGCTCGGGATCGATCCCGCTGAGCTCGGTTACAGCAGCAAGAAGGAATCTATCCGTCAGCCCAAGCGCCGTCGCAAGGAATCTGAGTACGGCATGCAGCTGCGCGAGAAGCAGAAGGTCAAGTTCATCTATGGCGTTCTGGAGAAGCAGTTCCACGGCTACTTCAACAAGGCCCGCAAGATGAACGGCGTCACCGGTGAGAACCTCATGATCATCCTTGAGTCTCGCCTCGACAACGTCGTCTTCCGTCTTGGCTTCGCCCGCACCCGTAAAGAGGCTCGTCAGTCCGTCCGTCACGGTCACTTCACCGTGAACGGCAAGCGCGTGGACATCCCGTCCTACCGCGTCAAGGCCGGCGACGTCGTCGCTGTCGGCGAGAAGTTCCGTGACCTCCTCCCCATCAAGGAGGCCCTGATTTCCTCCGAGCGCTTTGAGGTCCCTGGCTGGCTCGAGGTCGATATCGAGAAGCTGTCTGGTAACGTGCTCGCTCTGCCGACGCGTGAGCAGATCAGCGGTGATATCAACGAGCAGCTCATCGTCGAGCTCTACTCTAAGTAGTCCATCCGGGCTGCTGAGGCTGGAGGTAATACATGTCAGAATTCATTAGGCCTCAGGTTCAGGTCGAAGAGATTAACGAGACGTCTGCTCGTGTCTCCGTCGAGCCGCTCGAGCGTGGTTACGGCGATACGCTGGGTAACTCCCTTCGTCGCGTTCTTCTGTCCTCGCTCGAGGGTGCCGCCGTCGAGGCTATTCAGATCGATGGTGCGCAGCACGAGTTCATGACCATCCCTAACATGGTCGAGGACGTCACCGACATCGTCCTGAATGTCAAGGGTCTTGTCTTCAGGGCTCTCGGCACGACCGACGAGGCGACCGCCACCATTTCTGTTGACGGCCCCTGCGAGGTCACCGGTGCGGACTTCTTTATTCCGTCCGAGTTTGAGCTGGTCAACCCCGAGCAGCACATCGCTACGCTTACCGAGGGTGGCCATCTCACCATGAGCATGCGCATCGGCTATGGCCGCGGCTATGTCTCTGGCGAGGCTAACAAGCGCGACAACGATCCCATCGGTGTGATCCACGTCGACTCGCTGTACTCGCCGGTGTCCCGTTGCGCCAAGCTCGTTGAGGCTTGCCGTGTCGGTCAGCACACCGACTACGACCGCCTTGTCCTCGAGATCGAGACCAACGGCTCCATCGCTCCGCGCGACGCCGTGGTCCAGGCTGCCAATATCATCAACCAGCATATGGCTGCCTTTATGAACCTTGCCGAGACCCCCGAGGTCGAGGAGGAGGCTTCGATCTTCGCTCCCGAGGTCACCAACGACAACGCCGAGCTGGACAAGCAGATCGAGGATCTGGACCTTTCCGTCCGTTCCTACAACTGCCTTAAGCGCGCCAGCATTCACTCGGTCCGTCAGCTCGTTGAGTTCTCGGAGAACGATCTGCTTAACATCCGTAACTTCGGTGTTAAGTCGATCGAGGAAGTGAAGGACAAGCTTGAGTCCATGGGCCTGAGCCTGAAGGCTTAATGCTTCGCATATTTGAGGAGAAACTAGACCATGCGTCACAACGTTAAGAAGGGCCTGAAGCTCGGCACCGATGCGAGCCACACCAAGGCCATGAAGAAGAGCCTTGCTAAAGCCCTCTTCGAGAACGACCGCATCAAGACCACCGAGACCCGTGCTAAGGCGCTGCGTTCGGTCGTCGACCCGATCATCACTTGGGCCAAGAAGGGCGACCTGCACTCTCGTCGTCTGGCTATCGCCAAGCTCGGCGATAAGCAGCTCGTTGCCGAGATTTTCGACAAGGCTGCTCAGGGCATGTGGCAGGACCGCAACGGTGGTTACACCCGCATCATGAAGCTCGGTAACCGTAAGGGCGACAACGCTCCCATCGTTATCATGGAGCTCGTCACCGAGCCTTGCACGCCTAAGGCCAAGAAGGCTGCTCCGGCCCCCAAGAAGGCCGCTGCTCCCAAGAAGGTCGAGGTTGCCGAGGAGACCGCTGCCGAGGAGGCTCCTGCTGAGGAGACCGCTGAGTAGACATTCCGTCTGCATAGGCTATATTCGAGGGGTACGTTCGCGTACCCCTCTTTTTTTGTCGCGATACCGTTGATTGTTTGTTGGGAGCGCCCATGACCGCGCCGTCTGATTTCAATTCGATTCCTGAGCTCGATGCCACGCTTGTATTCTGTGTTGCCTATGATGGCTCGTCCTATAGCGGATTTGCCGAGCAGCCGGGCCAGACGACCGTTGCGGGCGAGTTGCGCCGCGCTATCGAGACGCTGCTGCGCCGCCCGATCGATCTGACGTGTGCGGGTCGTACCGATGCCGGCGTGCATGCCGTGGCTCAGTACATCAGCGTGCCCGTAACGGACGCTGAGCTCGCTTGTACGCGCCGTAGGTGGCTGAGGGCTATGGATGCCCTCCTGCCCAAAGATATCGCCATAAACGAGGTCTACAAGGCCCGTAGGGGCTTTTCTGCCCGCTTTGACGCGCGGTCCCGTACGTATACGTACCGTATTGCCGATCGCGATGCGCGCCCCGTGCTCTCGCGCGGTGCCGTGTGGTGGCATCGCTATCCCTTGGATGTTGAGGCTATGTCTGCTGCCTGCCCCGCACTGCTGGGCGAGCAGGACTTTAAAAGCTTTTGCAAGGTTGCTTCGGCCGTTGGCAAGCCCACGCATCGCTGCGTGATGCGTGCCGAATTTGGCCATGAGGTTGCGTTTGGCGAGGACATCCTGACGTTCACCATCGAGGGCAATGCGTTTCTGCATTCGATGGTCCGTACGATCGTGGGCACGCTTGTCGAGATTGGCATGCATCGCCGTGAACCCGAGTGGATGCGCGAGGTTATCGATGCTTGCGACCGCACCGCTGCGGGCCCCACGGCTCCTGCCTGCGGCCTTACGTTTATGGGCGTGGATTACGATCCCGCCGAGCTTGTCGTGCTCGACTAGGGGAGGGCTCGACGTGTCGTGCGTCGACACCTGTCATCTGTGGGCTGCGCGTGTGCAACATCTGTTCTTGGCGTGCAATGCAACCGGTGTCTCATTGCTTTTATTGCCGGGGTGTACCATGAACCACGGTTTGATTCATTGCTGTCGAGAGGACGGATAATTTGGTTCGACGTGGCTCGCATCCGCGACTTACGGTGATCCTTGTGGTAGAAGGTTCGCCCAGCTATGCGATGCGTGCGCTCGAGAGTATCCAGAACCAAGACCTCTACGATTTGCAGATTGTCGTTGTCTGTCGCGATACTGCGCCCGGTGTGCGCCATTCGCTTCAAGTTGCTGCCGACAGGGACATCCATATTGATTTGATTGACGTCGAGGACGCGACGCGCGGCGCGTGTCTTCGTGCCGGTTTTGCTGCCTCGCGCGGCTCTCAAATCATCGCCATGAACGCCGATGAGTGGTTTGCTCCGCAATCCCTTTCCAAGATGGTCGATATCGCGTGCGATACTGCGGCAGACATAGTGTTCCCCACGGTGTCGCTCGACCGCTATGATGCACATCGAGAGCGCCATTCGCGCGTCTTGGATGCTACTCATATTTCCATTGATAGCAAATCTTCGATGGTGGCCGGGCTGCCTCAGTTGATTTTAGGCGGCCTAGTCGTTCAGACCTCTGGCGTGATGTATAGTCGTCCGCTGTTTGAGGCATGCCTGTCGCACGGCAAGGCGTACCGTACGGTTGAGTTTATGGCGTGCGCGCTCTCGCAGGCACAGCGCGTCTCCGGATGCGGCGACGCTTGTTTCCACGCGGCGGCGCCTAAGCTTACAGATGCCTTTGATCCCACCATGTATGCCAAGGTATCCGATGACACCCGGGCGCTCGACGAGCTTGCGGACTCACTCTCGGAAGCAGATAGCGGTGGTCGGCTCAAGCTGGCAAGCCAAAAGTTCTACTTTGCCGGACTGGTCGCCTGCATCGAGAATTTGTGTCTGAGCCCGCATGGAGTGTCGTCAATCGAGCGTTCCGCCCGCATGCGTGATATGCTCGAGGCGCCTCGAACCCGTCAGATGGTCGCCGCGCTCAAGGACAACCATCGGGGACTGGGCCTGTTGTTTGGGCCGATCGCCAGCGCTAAGCCCGCGCGCTGCGTGATGTGTACGCATCTGGCAGCTTTTCTTAACCGGACGGGCGCAAAAACCGCCTAAACGGCTCATTACGAAACAAACTTGCATAGAATTGTTTCGAAATGCGTTCTTATACACAAAAGCCTTCAAATAGCGTTAAACTATTCAATCACTGATTGATTGTCTCCGCCATCTTTTGGAGAGAGGGTTTGTATGGCTAAAAAACGCAATGGGCGCCAGGATGCCATTAGAGATATTGTGCGCAATAAGGATGTCCGCACGCAGCGCGTGCTGGTTGATGAGCTCCGTGCTATGGGCTTTGATTGCACGCAGGCGACTGTCTCTCGCGATATTGCCGACATGGGGCTGCGTAAGCTCCCTGAGGGCATCTATGTTCTGGCAGAGGACTTGCACCTGCAGCGTATGGTTTCCGAGCTCGTAACGGGCGTTCTGCGTACCGATAATCTGGTTATGATCAAGGCTCAGCCTGGCACGGCTTCCGGCATCGCCGCCGCCGTTGATGCGGCAGAGTTGCCCGATGTGCTTGGCTCGCTTGCCGGCAACGATACGATTTTGGTTATTGCCCAGACGGCCGAGGACGGCGAGCGTCTCGAGGCGCTGATCAATAAGTTGAGCAATTCTCGCAAGTAGGTGTGCGGGTCGTGCGCTCGGCATTGTGTGCGCTGACATAGTGGCTTGTAAGGGGTATCGACGTTGGTCGGTACCTCTTTTTGTTTGCCGGTATAAAGACCGCCCACCAGGTCGCTTCAAACTAAAAGGCCCCGAGCAGTTCAATAAGCTGCTCGGGGCCTTGTTGGCTTTAGTCGCGTACTTCTTAGCCGACCGTATCGTCAGGCGTGGGCGAGGGGTCGGGAGTGGGCGTAGGCGTAGGCGTGCCGCCATCGCCGCCGGTCGAACCACCAGTGGAGCCGCCCGTCGAGCCACCGGTCGTACCGGTGCCGCCGGTGGTGTCGCCGCCCGTGGTCTCGGTGGTCGTGGTCGTCGTGGTAGTCGTTGTGGTGGTTTCCTCTTCCTCTTCCTCTTCGTCCTCGTCCTTGTCGTCGTTCTCCGACTTCTTGGTGTTGTTGGTGCCGTAGAACTTCCAGACGCTGTTGTTCTTGTAGGTGGGCGCCGTTCCGGTCGCAAACTCCTCGCGCTCGGTACCGGTCAGAACGGTGTTCATAAACCGCTTAAAGACAGGCAGGTTGGTGCTGTCGCCCAGCAGGTCCGTGCCGTACTTTTGGATGGGGATCTCGCCCGCGGAATAGCCGGTCCACAGGGCGCATGCCAGCTGCGGGGTATAGCCGCAGAACCACAGGTTGGTGGTGTTGTCGGTGGTGCCCGTCTTGCCGGCATAGGGCTGGTTGACACTCAGGGCGCCGGCAGCACCCGTACCGCTGCCCTTCATGACGCCGGACAGAACATCGGTGACCGCGGCGGCCTCGCCCTCGGTAAGCACCTGTGAGGGATTGTCGGTGTGCTGGTACAGCACCGAACCGGTACGAGAGTCAATCTCGGTGATGGCGATCGGCTGGCGATAGTAGCCGCCGTTGGCAAACGTCGCGTAGGCGGCGGCCATCTCGAGCGGCGAGATCGAGCCGGTGCCGAGGGTCATGACGGGAACGTCCTCGATGTTGTCCTTGGCGGGGTCGATGCCGAGCTTTTTGACGAGCGAGATGATCTTGCTGTTGCCGACGGCTTCCGCCACCTGGATGTAGCCGGTGTTGGAGGAGTATGCCGTCGCCTGCTTAAGCGTGATGGTGCCGTAGCTTTGATTGGCGTAGTTTTGTACCTCGGTTGTGGTGCCCTTGGCCTTGAGCGGCGAGTTGCAGTTGAGGGTGACGTTGGGGTTCATGCCGTTTTGGATGGCAGTTGCCAGCGTAAAGGCCTTAAAGGTGGAGCCGACGGGACGCTTGGCCGTGGCATGGTTTACGTGGTTCTCGTCGGCGTTGTAGTCGTAGCCGCCCACCATGCACTTGATGTAGCCGGTCTTGGGGTCGACGACGACCATGCCCATGTCCAGGCCGTCAAGCGAGAGCGTGTCGAGCTGCTCGCGGACGGCATTCTCTGCCACCTGCTGCATCGTGGGGTCGATGGTGGTCTTGACGGTCAGGCCGCCCTTAAAGAGCACGTCGGTCGAGAACTCCTGCTCCAGCAGCTGCTTGACGTAGGAGACAAAGTAGGGCTGCGAGTATACGTCGACGCCGCTGCCCGAGATTTCGGTCACGTTGAGGGTGATGGGCTCGGCCTGTGCGGCATCGTGCTCCTCCTGGGTGATGTGGCCCAGGCGCAGCATGTTGTCGAGAACCTTGTTGCGGCGGGACAGCGCCAGGTCGGGGTTGACCGTGGGGTCGTACTGCGAGGGCGAGTTGGGAAGGCCGATGAGCAGTGCGGCCTCGCTCAGGGTGAGGTCGGCGGCGCTCTTGGACAGATAGGTTTCGGCTGCGGCCTCGATGCCGTAGGCGCCGTGGCCGTAATAGATGGTGTTGAGGTACATCATGAGGATCTCGTCTTTGGAGTACATATCCTCCATCTTGACGGCGATGTAGGCCTCGCGCACCTTACGCTCGATGGTCGAGTCGAACTGCTCCTCCTGCAGGATGGTGTTGCGCACCAGCTGCTGGGTGATAGTCGAGGCGCCTTCGTGCCCGCCGCCGAGGGTTGCCACCGCAGCGCGCGCGATACCCCACAGGTCGATACCGCCGTGCTCGTAGAAGCGCTCGTCCTCGACGTCAACGGTGCCCTGCAGCACGTAGGGGGAGACCTTGTCCTTGGTGATGGACTTGCGGTTTTGCGTGTAGAAGCTTGCGATCTTGTTGCCGTTGCAGTCGACGATCTCGGTGGGCTCGCTCACCAGATACGCGTTGGCGTCGGTGTAGTCGGGCAGATCGGACAGCCAGCGGTTGACGTTGCCGACCATGCCGATGCCAAATGCCACGCCCGCGATAAGCAAAAAGCCCAAAAACGAGAGCAGGATTATGGGCAGAGCATGCGTCTTTGAACGGCTGCGTCCCTGTCGTTGGCGAGGACCCATATATTGACCTCCAGGTATGTCGTGCCGGACGGTTGATATGCCGTCGGGGCAGGATGGACATAAGTTATTACACGATAAACCAAACGGGGCGCGCGAGGCCTCGTGTATGCTGGAAGACGGCATTTTTCAGAGTGAATGCATACCTTGGTAAGGAGTTTGCCGATGGCGATTCGGGCGATGGGGCCGAGCGGACAACACAAGACTGGATTGGATGCTGCCGGTGCGGCGCTGCCCGAGCTGCTGGCGCCGGCGGGCGGACTCGACCAGATGCTTGCGGCCATCGCCGCGGGTGCCGATGCCATCTATGCGGGGTTGGGCGGCTTTAACGCCCGTGTGAGTGCGCGCGGTTTTACCGACGACGAGTTTGCGCGCGGTTGTGCCGTGGCGCATGCCCATGGCGTGCGTGTGTACGTAACGCTCAACGTGTTCGTGTTTGACGATGAGTTGTCCGACGCGGTGGCGTTGGGAGCTCATGCACTGGAGCTGGGCGCCGATGCTTTGATTGTCGCCGATGCCGGGTTGGCCTGCGCGCTGCGCGCGGCGATTCCCGGGGTCGAGATTCACCTGTCCACGCAGGCGGGCGCTCATGGCGAGGGTGCCGTGCAGTTGGCTGCCAAGGAGTTGGGAGTTGAGCGCGTGACGACGGCACGCGAGCTGGCGGTCGACGAGATTGCGGCGCTCTGTGCCACGGGCGTGCCCATCGAGGTATTCTGCCACGGTGCGATATGCATCGGCTATTCGGGGGCGTGCGAGTTTTCGGCCCTGCGGCGTGGGCGCTCGGCGATGCGCGGCGACTGCACGCAGCCGTGCCGTCTGGCGTACGACCTAGTGGACGAGGCGGGGCAGAGCGTTGTCGCCGTCGAGGGGGATCGTCTACTGTGTCCGCATGACTATCTGGGTATTGCGCATCTGCCCGAGCTTGTAGATGCCGGCGTGGCGTCGCTCAAGATCGAGGGGCGCATGAAGAACCCCGATTACGTATTCAACGTGGTGCGGGTTTGGCGCCGGGCGCTCGATATGCTGCGCGACGGCGCGTGGGACCCCGGTGCCGTGGAAGAGCTTGAGCGCGAGCTGGGAAGGTCGTTTAACCGTGGGTTTACCGATGCGTACCTGCGAGGGCGTTCGGGTGCCGAGCTGATGAGCTTTGAGCGTGCAATTAACCAGGGCGTGCGCGTGGGGCGCTTGGTCGCTGTGGGCCACGAAGAGGTGACCGTTGAGCTCGATGCCGCCGTGGCGGCGGGTGACACGCTCGAGATTCGGTTCTATCCGGGCGTCGACGCGCGCCCCGATGTGCCCAAGCGCTGGCCGCAGGTGCCCTGCCCGGTGGATGCCGCAGCGGGGAAGCGCGTCGTCGTGCATTGCAAACGTAAGGTGGACGCGGGCTGCGAGGTCTATCTGATTCGCAGCGCCGGCGTGTTGGATCAGACGGCGGCGGTGTTGGAGCGCATGCGGGCCGAGGCGGATGCGATTGCGCCCGTTGCGCGTGCCGTTGAGGTGCTGCCCTTTGAGGACGCTGCGGTGGATGGCGGTGCGTCGACGGAGTTGGCGGAGCGCGCGGTTCCCGCTCACATGGTTTTTGCTTGGCAGCTGATGGATGCCGATCCGCGCGGAGAACGCGATTTATCCGACGCCGTTGTGGTGCTGGACGAGGTGTGCCGCACGGGTGACGTTGATCGGACCCGCTCACTTATGCAGCGTGCCGGGCGCGTCGTCTGCCGCAACCTGGGACAGGTGGCGATGGCTCGCGAGCTGGGCATGACGTTTGACGTGGCGGCGCCGGTGTTCTGCGCGAATCGGGTCACGCTTACCTGGCTGCGCGGACTCGGGGCGGGGCGGGTGTACTTGTCGGCCGAGTTGCTCGGCAATGATGCGGAGCGTGTTGCCGAGCTTGCCGCTTGTCCCGGTGTCTTGGGGCCTGTCGATGCCGACCGTCCCGAGCTCATGGTGTGCGAGCACTGCTTGCTGACTGCCGAGGGCGCCTGCGCCACGGATGCAACGGGGCAGGTCCGTTGCCGTGACTGCTCGCGCCGTCAGCAGGCGCGCTTTTTGGTCGAACGTGACGGCACGCGTTTGCCGGTCGTTATCGACGCGTGCGGCAGGACGAGGATTTTCCTGTCGTAGGTGCCGCGTCGCGCTGTTTTGGTTATTATTAGTGGGTTTATGAACTTCCAGCACCGCCGTATCCGGTGAGGGTGCTATAGCAAAAGGAGGATACCCAATGCTGTCTGTTGACGAGCAAATGCGTATCATCACCTCGGGTGCAGCGCAGATCGTCCCCGAGGCCGACCTTCGCAAGAAGCTTGAGAAGGGCGAGCCCCTCAACATCAAGCTCGGCGTCGATCCCACCAGCCCCGACCTGCACCTGGGCCATGCCGTGCCCCTGCGCAAGATGCGTCAGTTCCAGGACCTGGGCCACAACGTCACCCTTATCATCGGCAACGGCACTGCGCTGATCGGCGACCCCTCGGGCAAGAACTCCACCCGCCCGCAGCTTTCGCAGGAGCAGATCGAGGCCAACGCCGAGACCTACGTGAGCCAGGCCATGAAGATCCTGGACCCCGAGAAGACCACCATCGTGCACAACGGCGACTGGATCCTTTCGATGGACCTGGCCGGCCTGCTGCAGGTGTGCTCCAAGTTCACCGTCGCCCGCATCCTTGAGCGCGACGACTTTACCAAGCGCTACCAGTCCCAGACGCCGATTGCCCTGCACGAGTTTCTGTACCCCGTGATGCAGGCCTTCGACTCCGTTCAGATCAAGGCCGACGTCGAGATGGGCGGCACCGACCAGCTCTTCAACCTGCTCGCCGGCCGCGAGCTCATGGAGAAGATGGGCATGGAGCCGCAGATCGCGCTTACCATGCCGCTGCTCGAGGGCACCGACGGCGTGCGCAAGATGTCCAAGTCCTATGGCAACTACATCGGCCTGACCGACGCTCCCAAGGATATGTTCGGCAAGACCATGTCCATCCCCGACGAGATGATCGGCAAGTACTATCGTCTGGCCAGCTCGCTCGCCCCGGCCGAGGTCGACAAGATCGATGCCGCCCTGGCCGATGGCTCCGCCGACCCCTACGAGCTCAAGCGCGCTCTGGGCCGCGACCTGTGCGACACCTACCACGGTGCTGGCGCCGGCGACGAGGCTCAGGCCGAGTTCGACCGTGTGTTCAAGGAGGGCCAGCTTGCCGACTTCCCCGAGAAGCACGTTGAGCTGACCGTCAACGACGAGGGCCAGATTTACCTCGCTGGCCTGCTCAAGGACCTGGGCCTTTCGGCCAGCGCCGGTCAGGCCCGCCGCGACATCGACGGCGGCGGTGTCAAGATCAACGGCAAGGCTGTGGCTCCCAAGAGCTACAACATCGATCCGAGCGCCCTCAAGCTGGGCGACACCCTCTCCGTGGGCAAGCGCAAGGGCTTTAAGTTGGTTTAGTTACGCGGTTTTACCAAACCGCGTAACCGGTTGACGCTGCAAACCCGCCAGAGCGGCAATCTGCCTTTCAACTTCGGCGGCATGACCAGAAGGTCAATGCCGCCTCGTTTCAAGGCACCTTGCTCG